>CAVLBD010000042.1:0-23008 GCA_963661195.1 bacterium | reverse complement strand
TTGACTCCCGTTTTGTCTGATGAACAGATGAAGGAAACGGTCGCTAAATTCAAGACTCTGCTCACCGACAATGGTGCAGAAATCGTGAACGAAGAGACTTGGGGACTAAAGAAGATGGCCTATGCTATTGAGAAGAAGTCAACAGGTTTCTATTGCCTGCTTGAGTTCAACGCTGAGCCATCAGTTATCAAAACTCTTGAAATTGGATACCGCCGCGATGAGAAGGTAATCCGCTTCATGACAGTAAAACTTGACAAGTATGCTTCAGAGTATGCTGCCAAGAGAAGAAACAAACTAGGTAAAAAAGAGGAGGCTTAAGACATGGCACAAGAATCAGAAATAAGATATTTGACTCCGCCTTCAGTGGACACAAAGAAAAAGAAGTATTGCCGTTTCAAGAAAAGCGGTATCAAGTATATTGACTATAAGGATCCCGAATTCTTGAAGAAATTCTTGAATGAGCAAGGCAAGATTTTGCCACGCCGCATCACAGGAACATCTTTGAAGTATCAGCGCCGTGTGGCTCAGGCTATCAAACGTGCACGCCAAATAGCACTGCTTCCTTACGTAACTGACTTGATGAAATAATTAAAGGAGGATTACAGAATGGAAATAATACTGAAAGAAGACATTATCGGCTTGGGATTCAAGAACGATATCGTGAATGTAAAGTCTGGCTATGGTCGTAATTACCTTATCCCTACAGGAAAAGGTGTAATTGCATCTGAATCAGCTAAAAAAGTTTTGGCAGAAAACTTGAAGCAGCAGGCTCGCAAGCTCGAAGCTATAAAGGCTGAAGCAGTAAAGAAGGGCGAGGCTCTCAAAGATGTTGCTATCGTTGTTGAAATGAAGGTTTCAGCAAATGGTGTAACCTATGGTTCTGTTAATGCTGCAACTGTGGCTGATGAACTGAAAAAGAAAGGCTTTGATGTCGACCGCAAGATTATCACAATGCGTGATACAAAGAAACTTGGCGATTACGCAGCAACAATACATTTCCACAAGGAAGTTATTGTTGAAATCCCTGTAAAGGTAATTGCTGAAAATGAAGTTGTAGAAGCTCCCAAAGCAGAAGAAGCTCCAGCAACAGAAGAAACAACTGCAGCTGAATAATCTATTATTGATTATATAACATAAACAAGGTAAACATGGGCAAAACCGGGTTTACCTTGTTTTTCTTTTAAAAAGAATATTAAACGGAATTTACAACTCCATAATATCTACATAAAAACAAAAAAGAACTCGTATTTATATATTTTTAAAACTTAAAGGTATATTTGTACCAAAATTTTTATTTTATTTAGCTCACGCGTTGGAAGACATAGTATTTTTTAGTAATTTTGTGGCGTTATTAAGATAATAATTTTCTAATGAAGCAATTTCTGTCTTATATTATCGTTGCATGCGCACTTGTTTTCCAATCTTGCCAATACAAACTCAAGCCATTTGATTTGGTTGACAAGAATTCGGACAAGATAGAAATTTGCCGTTACGACAGACTTGAAAGCCAATATCTCACAACAAGCGATTTCTCGGCACTACAACAGATGAATACAGATTATCCAATAGAGACTCGCACTCTCATTGAAGATATTCTGAAATTAGGAGAAGTGAATGATCCTGCTATAAATAAGGCATTTCTCACATTTTATCAAGACTCAGCCCTTCAGACTCTTATTAGCGACGCAGAATCACAATATGCCAATGTTGATGACCTAAACAAGCAGTTCAACACGGCATTCAACAACCTACGAAAATATGTTCCCAACATCACAACTCCCAAAATATACATGCAGATAGGAGCACTAGACCAAAGCATTGTAATCGGAAACAACACCATCGGAATTAGCATAGATAAATATTTAGGAAAGAATTATCAACTCTATAAAAAATATTACCCTCTACAACAAAGGGAAAGTATGAACCGTAAGAATATCGTTCCTGACGCCATTTGTTTTTATCTAATGAGTCTTTACCCTATGCATGAATTCGAGAATCGTCCGCAAAGCGATCGCGACCTCCATTTAGGCAAGATTATGTGGATAACCAACAAAGTTTTAGAGCATAAAAGTTTCGAAACGCCTTTTGTTTCAGCTATAGAAAAATATATGCACTGCAATACAAATGTTGATATTGCAGAACTAATGCAGAACGATAACTATTCTCAAATAAAAAAATTCATTTGTTATAAGTAATTCGTATTAGTTCCCAAACAATCTCTATCCAACATACATATCACCTTGATGAATATTATTCTTCAATAGATAATTATTGAGAAGATTGGTAAATTCATAGTTTTTTAATCCCCAGTCTGGTGCCAATAACATATCTTTCGGTGACTGCGAAACAAAACGTTCTATGACAATATCTGGACGCAAAAAGCGTATATATTCTGCTATAGAAGCAATATATTCATCTATTGTAAATACATGAAACTTGTTCTTAAGATATTCCTCCCCAAGCCGCGTGTCACGCAAGACCTGAAGCTGATGGATTTTTAAAATGTCGAGACCTGTTTCCGAAATTAGCGCGGCCTGACGAATAATATCCACTGCACTTTCCCCAGGCAAACCTACGATAACATGACCTCCAGTAATTATTCCACGCTCCTTCGTCTGAGCAATAGCCATACATGAACACTCAAAGTCATGTCCACGGTTAATACGCTTAAGAGTTCGATTATCTGTACTTTCAATACCGTATTCTACAACAAGGAAAATGTGTTTGTTAAGTTCTTCTAAATAATCAAGCACGCCATGATCAATACAATCAGGGCGTGTGCCTATTATTAGTCCGACAACATCCTCGCATGACAATGCTGCTTCATATTTTGCTCTTAGAGTTTCAATATTCCCATAAGTATTACTGTAGGCTTGGAAATAAGCGAGATATTTCATGTTTGGATATTTACGTGAAAAAAAACGCCTTCCCTCCTCTACTTGTTGTGCAATAGACCTATCTGCACTGCAATATGCAGGATTGAAACTACGGTTATTGCAGAATGTGCATCCACCAAGACTTATTTTACCATCTCTGTTAGGACAAGAGAACCCTGCATCAATAGAAATTTTCTGTACACGGAATGGAAATTTATTACGTATCCAGTCGCTATATGAGTTATAATTGTTCATCGCTTTTTTATGCAATCAATTGCAAAAGTAGCAATAAAAATTCGTACATTTGCAATATATGAAGGACAAACAATATATATACAGAACACTTATGAAAAAATTTATCCTAATGTGTGCAGCAATATTCTTAGCTATCTCTAGTACTATGGCAGGCAATGCTTTATCACTAAAAGATATCACTTCTGGAAAATTCACTCCGAAAGGCCTTGGAAGCATTACAGCACTGGACGATGGTGAAACTTATGCACAAGTCAGCAAAGACGGAAAGAAAATATTAAAATATTCTTTCCGCACCGGACTGCAATCTGACGTTTTGTTCGACACAGACAAAACCATTGGAGAAAAGATTGACGAATTTGAAGACTACATCCTCAGCCCCGACGGAAAGCGTATGCTGATACAGACAAAATCTGAGCGTATATACCGTCGCTCCTTTACTGCGATATACTATATTTACACTATAAGCAGCCATAAACTTGAAAAATTGTCAGACTATGGCCCACAACAAGCACCTGTATGGTCACCTGATAGTAAACAAATTGCTTTCATACGCGAAAATGACATTTATCTTGTAAAGCTATTATACGGCAATGCTGAAAGTCGAATAACAAAAGACGGAAAAAAGAACGAAACGATCAACGGGATTCCAGATTGGGTTAATGAAGAAGAATTCGGATTCAGCCGCGCACTTACATTCAATGCAGACGGCACAATGCTCTGTTGGATAAAGTACAACGAAAAAGACGTTGAGCAATACTCACTACAAATGTTCAAAGGTTCAAACCCAACAAAAACAGAATATTCAGAATACCCCGGGCTATATAGTTATAAATATCCTAAAGCAGGGCACAAGAATTCTAATGTTGAAGTATATAGCTACGACATCCAATCCCACCAAACACGCAAATTGCAAGTTCCACTCGATACTGATGGTTATATTCCACGTATTCATATAACTAACGACAAAGATAAAATAATCGTCTTCACAATGAATCGACATCAAGATCGTCTTTGTATCTATGCCGTTAACCCACGAACCACAGTTTCCCAGCTTCTGGTTAAAGAAGAAAGTAACAAATACGTTCAAGAAGGAGCTATGGGTGACATAAAGATTACCGATAATCACATTCTTTTGCCGAGCGACCGCGATGGATATATGCAACTTTACCTTTATACCCTCAATGGCTCTTTGGAAAGGAAAGTGACTTCTGGCAACAGAGACGTAACCGATGTCTACGGATATGACGAAACAACAGGTAATACTTACTATCAAGCAGCCGGCAAAAGCCCTATCAACAGGGAAATTTATGTAACACAGAAAAATGGGAAAACCATATGTCTTACTCCACGAGAGGGTTGGAATAGCGCAAACTTTAGTAAAAGCTACAAATATTTCGTCAACGTATGGAGTGACTGCAAGACTCCTTTTGAATATTCAACATACAATGCACAGGGAAAGAAACTTGCTGTTGTAAATGACAATAAAGAACTCAAAGATAATCTTGCTTCGTACAACCTTCCACAAAAGGAATTCTTCACATTCACCACGAGTGAAGGGGTGAAACTCAATGGAATTATGGTTAAGCCCAATGACTTCAGTGAAACAAAGAAATATCCAGTAATCATGTGGCAATATAGCGGTCCTGGTAGCCAACAGGTTGTAAACTCTTGGGTTCTAGGGTCTATGGGTAACGGATGCCTCTACGATGGTTATCTTGCTCAAAAAGGATTCATCATTGTATGTGTTGACGGACGAGGAACAGGCGGTCGTGGAGCAGATTTCGAGAAATGCACCTATCTCAAGCTTGGCGAGCTGGAGGCAAAAGACCAAGTAGAGACAGCACAATACCTTGCTACCCTACCCTATGTTGACAAAGACAATATTGGCATTTGGGGATGGAGCTACGGAGGCTTCAATACATTAATGAGTATGAGTGAAGGACGCGCTGTATTCAAAGCCGGAGTTGCTGTTGCACCACCCACAGATTGGCGCTTCTACGATACTGTATATACAGAACGTTACATGCGAACACCTGACGAAAATCCTTCTGGATACGATACAAATCCAATAAAACGCGCAGGACAACTGCACGGAAGCTTGCTCATATGTCATGGTCTTGCCGATGATAATGTACATCCGCAAAACACATTTGAATACACAGAAGCTCTCGTTCAGGCTGACAAAGATTTCAGAATGAACATATATACAAACCGCAACCATAGCATCTATGGTGGCAACACTCGCAACCATCTACTGCGACAGATTGCAGATTTCTTTGTTGAGAAGCTAAGATAGACAAATCTTCACAATATAAATCATAACAGCCCAAAGACAACAACGGCAATGAAACAAAATTTCATTGCCGTTGTCAGGTTTTAGAAATCTACTATGCCTGACTCTATCCAATTGGTTGCCAACTCTTGACAGTCTGTCATTGCCGTTTCTTTATCAATATCGTAGTTCGACATAATTATTACCGCCATATTGTCAACAGTAAATTCGCCATCACCAATAGCTTTCCATATTTCAGCAGCACTCTCGTTAAGACTGATAATACTACTAAAATTAATGTTTTGCATACCTTCAGCCACAATAACTTTTTCACCACAAACCTCGCGAAGATTAAAGCCTGGTTTCTTTCTCATAACAATATCCTTTAAAATTTATCATTCAGTACTATCTATTAACCATATTGTCCATAAAAAATTCTACAATACGCTTTTATCATTAATCACCCTTTTCTTCTATCTTTCACTATTCTATATAGATACAATAAACAGCGCCGCACAAAGAGAGGCAAAAGATCTGCCCAAAAAAATGAATAAATGCGCCATTTCAAACCAGAAGTACGGTCAAGAAAATCTCGCCCTTTACGATAGAAACCTATTACCTCAGCCTTAACATCAGAAACAAGACAACACTCTGTATTTAGATTGCCATCACCACGCAATGTAACAGTATTTCCCTCTATTTTTATAATGCGGTGAAGGACAAAAAAGCCAGGTCGTATCTCTGCTAAAACAGGAGAACCTTTTATCAGTCTGCCAACCTTTCTAAGCAAAGCCTTATCACGCTTGTCTTCAAGGAAAGGACGCATACTCATACCACGCAGGTTTATCGTTACAGTATGACCCTCGTTTAGAAGCCGAACTACCTCTGGAAGGAACACAGAATTGGAAAATGTCTTCACTTCTTTACCCACGTTTTTAATATTATATTATTATAAGGTTTTAAATTGCCTAAAGCAAAGATATACGATATATATTCCCTAAAGAATTGAATTGCGCGTATATTTTGAATGTTCTATTGTCTTACAACACAACTCGGCAGATTCCCTGTCAGGCAGACAATGAAGAACATACACAGGTGTTGAAGAAATCACTCCTGACACGATGTTACATATATTGTCATAGATTTCTTTATCCCATTTCATAGCAGAACACGAAGGCAACACTGAAGCGAAAGCCTTTACCACAGACATACGTTCAATGGTATTTGTAGTGCTACGCTCTATTCGGGTCAAAGCACCAAGCTTAGCTTTCACATTACGGTAGCATGTGGTCTTGCCACTCCAAGGACTTCCATAAATAAAGACCTCGCCATCTACCACTCTCACTATAGGATTGTCATCATTCATTAAGTCACAATTAGGAATATAGCGAAGCCAGTTGCTGACTTGAGTACTTTTTCCTGTGCCACTCTTAGCGATAAACGCATATGCCCATCCATCATGCCGAACTAATGAAGCATGAATTAGAAGAGTTTTACGTCTACAACCAGCAAAGGCAAAAACAAGCATTAGCGCATTATTTAGTCCGAATTTACGCATTGCAAATGAACCATTAAGAGCACATCGACAAGAAAAGAATGCGTTGTCACACTGCAACAAACAACATTCATCCCCATTTATATCCTTGATAATATACTGATATGATCCGTCTGAGAAACGGTCAACCACCGTTTCTCCATTACCTGTGTCAAACCTTCCTATACATTCTTTTCCATCTCTAAGCGGATTGATATTATCATCAACTAACAAGTGGAAAAGATTATCATCTTTATCAATTTCTAATTTTCCGATATCCTCAAATACAGAAAACGAGGGTATAAGCCTCTTGTTATTACACCCTCCTTCTGCAAATGTTATTCCAACTGAAAAATCCGCTATACGATATAACATTTTCTATTATAAAGCTACTTTTTGTTACTGAGCCATAACTACCCGTTCGTAGCGAAACTCGCTTTCTGGAATATCCTTTACAATAAATTTGTCCTTCTTCACAAACTTAAGTTTCATCTTGGCATTCAACTTTTCAAGTTTCTTCAAGCTTGAGGCATTAAACGTTACACATGTACTATGACTCTGTCCCAGTCTTGCCATATAGTCTTTTAACTGATAAGAGTATTCATTTTTATGAGCAAGAAGTCCTGTCTTACCAGCCAGTTCTACGGAGTCAAGCTTTTGTACTGCCGTGACATAAGCAGTAGAATCGTTAAACGATGTTGCAACCCCGAATACATAAACATTTTTCTTGACCTTGCCTTTTCCCGCATTTGCTATAGCAACTGACGCCATGAACACAGTCAAGACCATAGCAAAATATTTCAATGATTTCATACTTGTTTTTTGTTCTTTTTTATTTTTCTTGTAAGCACATCCGAAAGGAATTTATTTTCCTAGGAATGACTTCAATTGTTTGTTTTTTGTGTTCTGCCGCAAACGTCGTATGGCTTTTTCCTTTATCTGCCTTACACGTTCACGTGTTAATCCATATTGTGCTCCTATTTCCTCAAGAGTCATTTCCGGTTGGTCTATTCCGAAGAAAGCAACAATAACCTTACGTTCACGCTCGTTTAGTGTTTGGAGTGCTCGCTTTATCTCATCACGCAACGACTCCATTTCAAGCATTATGTCAGGCTCAGGGGCATCAGAATTAGACATCACATCTATTAGGCTTCCCTCTTCACCTTCTTTTATAGGGGCATCCATTGATACATGGCGCCCGTTTATTTTCATAGCTGCAGCAATCTTGTCTACAGGCATATCCACCCTCTCTGCAATCTCATCGACACTGGCACGTCTTTCATTTTCCTGTTCGAACTGATTTTGCACCTTATTGATTTTATTCACAGACCCCACTTGATTAAGTGGCAGCCGCACTATACGGCTTTGTTCTGCAATAGCTTGCAATATACTCTGTCGTATCCACCATACAGCATACGAAATAAACTTAAATCCACGTGTTTCATCGAATTTCTCAGCCGCACGTATCAGTCCAAGATTACCTTCGTTTATCAAGTCCGGCAAGCTGAGACCTTGATTTTGGTATTGTTTCGCCACAGAGACAACGAATCTGAGATTTGCTCTCGTCAGACGTTCCAATGCCTTACGGTCGCCTTTTCTTATACGCTGTGCCAGTTCCACTTCTTCGTCAACCGAAAGGAGTTCCTCACGGCCAATTTCCTGTAAGTATTTGTCCAGCGAAAGGCTTTCGCGATTCGTTATGGATGATGTGATTTTCAGTTGTCTCATAGAATATAAAGTTTTTATAGGTTTGTGGTGGCTGTCCTTATCATCAGGTCTGCTCGTGATACTTTTGGCAAATGCACTATTTTACCAAATGCAAATCTACTCTTTTTTTTTCATCTCTGCAAGCGAATTGTTAGAATTTTTGACTAATTGTAATGTAGAATACTTCCATAGCATCAAGGATTTCCTTTTATTGCATACAAAAGGCACAGATGGAAACAGTATGTCCGCCTGTGCCTTTTTGTCTGTATGCGCATTCATCATTTATAGTATGGATGGCATGAAATATCTGTCTTTTTATTTTCCACTTTCGAGCATTACTGCGAAATAAGCCTTCTTACCTGTAGGAGAAACTCCCTTAAGTATGAGCACTGGATCTTTGCTTGTTGAAGCTTCCTTTACAGCTTTCTGCAAATCATTAAGACTCTTCATAGGAGTGTCGTTAGCCTGTTGTATAACAAATCCTTTATACACTGCTGCATCCTTTAATGCACCGGAGTTTACTTTAGTAACAACAAGTCCGTAACTTACACCAAGGTCTTTCTTCTCCTGTTCCGTGACGGGACGGAATGTACCGCCTAGAACATCAAGATCCGCATCCTTTACAATATTGGTATTACCCTGTTCATTCTTTAACGTAAGCGTTGCAGTCTTTTTTGACTTATTGCGTAGGTAGCTGACAGTAACCTTGTCACCAGGTCGTTTGTTAACAAGAATTTCCTGCAACTCGCTCATCTTTGATACCTTTTTACCGTCTATCGCAGTTATAACATCGCCTTCTTTCAAGCCAGCCTCTGCAGCAGAGCCACCGTCTTCAACTTTGCTAATGTATATTCCTTCCATCGTACCGAGATCAACTTCCTTGCCGGCTTCTTTCTGCCTGTCGAAATAGTCGTTGACGTTCGTTCCAAGTATGCCGAGCATTCCACGCTGTACAACACCATATTTCTTAAGGTCTGCCACGACTTTATTCATAATTGTCGTTGGTATAGCAAAGCCATAGCCACTATAGCTACCTGTTTTTGAATAAAGCATAGCGTTTATGCCCACCAGTTCTCCTCGTGTATTTACCAATGCGCCACCCGAGTTGCCTGCATTTATGGCTGCGTCTGTTTGGATGAATGATTCTATGCCATTAGCACCTAACGAACGCGCTTTTGCGCTCACGATACCTGCAGTAACCGTAGAATTTAGATTGAATGGATTTCCCACAGCGAGTACCCATTCTCCCACCTTTAGCTTATCACTATCACCTATCGGTAGAGCGGGTAAGTTTGTTGCGCTAATCTTGATAAGGGCAAGGTCTGTAGTCTTGTCTGTACCTATTATACGTGCTGAATATTCCTTATTGTCATTCAAAGTGACAGTCAGTTCGTCTGCTCCCTCAACAACATGATTATTCGTAACAATATATCCGTCAGCAGAGATAATTACACCTGAGCCGGCTCCTTCACGTTTTGGTGTTTGAACCTTACGCTTTTGCGTACCTCCCCCATTGTTAGGATTTCCGAAGAAGCCAAATGGATCAAAGAAGTCTCCGAAAGGGTCTGACTCCACATCAACTGTTTGCACCTTGCTGTTCTGTAGGAATTTTATATGTACCACAGAAGATAGAGCCTTCTCTGCGGCATAAGTAAGGTCAACGGGCTGGGCAGGCACTGCTGCAAAACTCATTGCCGGCAATGCAGGAGCGGCTACAGTCAAGGTCATAGCGAGCATTGCCTGAGCCATACGATTGGTTAGATTTTTCATATCCTTTGTCGTTTTTAATTGTTTCGTTGTTCTTTTCGGGGTGCAAATATAGGCGCAAAGAATGTTAAACCGCCACATTGTCATTTTCTTTTTTTCTCTTTTAACATTATATATGTAGGCATTAACGGCTCTTAGCCGCGGCACCATGCATTTTTAGCTTTATTAAACCACTCGTAAGTTAGTGTTTATACATTGACTTGCAGTCTCTATAGGTTTCATACATCACACAATAAAAAAAAGCGGCCATCCGAATACTGCATACAGGATGACCGTTATTTATTTTTTACTTTATCAAAGTTTGCTTGTTAGCTCACTTTTTCAAGTTTCTTCATTACAGAGAATATAAACAAGAACGAGAGCAGGCACAACGCAACAAGCACGCCCCATACTCCAGCCAAAGGAATATGCTTCCAAAGCAGACCAGGAATCATCACGAGGAAGTTACCTATTGCAGTGGCACCAAACCAGCATCCCATCATTACGCCCTTATATTTTGGAGGTGCAACCTTTGATACAAAACTTATTCCCATTGGCGACAACAGAAGTTCTGCAAAAGTAAGCACAAGATAAGTCATAACAAGCCAGTTGGGAGAAACTCTTGTATCACCATCGTAAGCAAGTCCCAACGAAGAGCAAACCATGATAACATACCCCAATCCTGCTACAAGCATTCCAAGACCTATTTTTCTCGGAGCAGAAGGCTCTTTGCCTTTCTTTGCCAACCATGCAAATACAGCCATTGACACTGGTGTAAGACCAACAACGAAGCAGGGATTAAACTGTTGGAAGAGTGGAGCTTCTATAGTAACACTACTACCTTCGGCACTTACATACTTATATGCAAGGAAAGCAATACACAGGAGTATCACTACACAAGAAACGGCTTTTCCTTTTGTTGTCTTTGCTCCAGAAAGTGCAAACGCTGCATAAACGATAAATATAACAGCCAAGAGATTAGTAACATCAAACAACATACCAGTTATTCCAGTTGCCTGAGTAACTGTGAAATCGCGTGCAAATAGAGTAAGCGTTGCTCCGTTCTGATGGAATGCCATCCAGAAGAATATTACAACTACAAAAACAAGGAAAAGAGCCACTAGACGATCTTTCGTTTCCGCCGGTGATATTGTTTCAACATTTGTTTTTGCACTATCCGCAGACTCTTTATCAGTTTTATTCTCACAAACGCTTGCAAAGGTACTCTTGAAGCCATAATAAATCAATATTGAAGCAATGAGCGAAATGCATGCCACACCAAAAGCAAAATGATAAGAATCCGCCTTACTTACCCCCCACACGTTTTGCACATAGTCCATTATTTTTACCGCAGCTGTTGGGGCAAACAATGCTCCGATATTTATTGCCATGTAGAAAATGGAGAAAGCGGAGTCGCGTTTGCTTTGCATACTCGGACTGTCATACAGGTTACCTACCATAACCTGAAGATTACCCTTAAAAAGACTTGTACCCACACTAATGAGCACGAGTGCTGCACCCATCAGCACAATTGCAGGAGTACCATTGCCTGCAGGAAGAGCTAGGCATAGATAACCAACGAACATAACAAAGATGCCAAGCGTTACACACTTATTAAACCCAATTCTGTCTGCAATAGCTCCTCCAAGTATAGGAAGGAAATAAACGAGCATTAGGAAACTTGAATAAACTGTTGTTGCCAAGCCTTCACTCCAATTGAAATTGGCCTGGAGGAAGAGCAGGAACACGGCAAGCATGGTATAATAACCAAAGCGTTCACCGGTGTTGGCAAGTGCCAACGCATAAAGGCCTTTCGGCTGTCCTTCAAACATAAGCTTTCTGTTTTTGGTTTATATTATTATTTCTGTTTATCCTTTGTCTTTATCAAATCGAAGAAATATGTCATCTTCACAACTATATTCCCAAAATTGGAGCGTCCGAAATAGTCGCGTTTAGAATCTCCATAGATGTTGCCCAAGCCATAATAATAGCGTGCCTCTAGCTGAAAATGTCCTATATTTGGATGGGAATATTCCAACCCAAGACCACCGGCTATGCCATAATCAAATTTATTTTCTACTGGCATCGTTTCCTGTGCCACATTTTTGTTAGAACGGTCATTGAGGTTGGGTGACGACAAATCATAGTTCGCCTCTATTGACTCGCTAAGATATATGCCCAATTGTGGCCCTGCCTGAAAAAAGAACTGCACCCCCTTGTCTTCCTTACCCCATGCCAAATGAGCAAAAACAGGTATCTGTATATAATTAACAGTACGGCTGTATTTTTCGGCTAGTCCCGTTGTTGAATTTATCACAGGAGAATCATACTGGTCCAAGATATCTTGCTTCCATCCAATCTTCGCGTAGTTCACCTCTGCCTGCACTGAACAAATAGTTTTGAAATACTTCTCACAGACGTAACGGAACGACAATCCGCCTTGCACACCTCCATACATTTTTTGGTTCACCTTGGGCGAGAAATTGACACTACTCATCACATACCCTCCGTTAACGCCAAGACTAAGAGTGTTGCGGTGTTCCCCTATTTGGGCATTTGCCGTCATTGACATTAGACAAACAGCGAGCAGCAGTGTTATTGTCTTTATTTTATTCATAAAGAGTCTGTTGTTGGCTTCCATTATACACATCAATAGTTTATAATGGAAATGGAATGATTATTGTTGTAGTGCACAAAACATACACCTACATTCTGCAATCCACTATTCTGCCCAGCAACACGTTTGAAGTGCATCTGTGTCTGCAGTGCGTTTTTGTCTGCCTCTGCACCAGTAAAAGCCTTTCCTTGCCGGCTTATACCGTGCAAGAAGAATAGCGCATGGTCGTATCCTGTTATGGCAAAGCGCGGCATATAGTCCATGAGACTTTGGTCAAAACGCGTACGATAGTCACTCTCAAACGACTGTGTGGCTGAAGACAGAGGATTATAATAGAAATGCGTGGGGATGTATGTGTTGTACTTGCAGTACTTATCTGTGTTATATTTTGAATACATCAGCCATTCCGTGTATCCGAAAAGGGTTATCGACACCCCTGGCTTTGCCAATTTCAGCTTGTCTAGCTTTTGAAATGCGGCATTGAGCTCGGGAGAACGAGCAGTATTTAGCACCACGACATTTGGCAAGTCTGTGCTAAACGCCTTGGCAAAACTTTCCTCTCTGTTTGTCAAGTTGGTCACGCTACATTCCAATCCCTTAGCAGCAAGTGCCTTTCGAAGCCCAAACGTGAATACGCCCTTATCGCTCTGACGATCGTTGCAATCTATTACTACAACATGATGACCAGGGAAACGTGCAACGAAGTTCTTTATAACCTCCGAAGTAAAGAACTGCGGACTTTGGTATACCTGAAAGATGTTGGCATTTGAAGCCACATCATTACCTGTTATAGAGAAGGGTATCACGAGTTTCGCCCCTGTTTTTTTTGCAAAGTTTCCCAATGCGCTGACCTGCGAGGAGTATAGCGGACCAAAAATCACGTCGCATTCATCTGCACCGTCCATTTGAAGGAGCTTCTTGCCCATGTCTGCCTCGATCGGAACATTCCATGCCTTGACATCTACGCCAATACCTTCTTTCTTAAGTTTGTCGCATCCCATAAGAAATCCCCGGTAATATTCCAACATACGCCGTCCGTCTCCGTCAACATTATGCAGCGGAAGCATTATGCCTACACGTATTGTCTTTTGCGTTGCCTGTTTCTTAGGTTCCTTTTGCTTCTTTTGTGTGGAAGAATATGGGATGAAGATATAGTCACCCTTTTTCAGTTCATAACCAATGGCATTCATGTCGGGATTAGCGGCTATGAGCTCTTCGATGGTTATTTCATATTGTTTCGCTATGCCGAATATAGTTTCGCCTTTCTTCACTTTGTGCATCTCGCGATAACTCTGCGACTGTGCGGATAGAGTAAGGCTGAAGAACATGAAGACGAATAAAAACAAATTGCAGAAAAAACGTGTCATTTCAATACTTTGATTTTCATTTCGGCCACAAAGCTACAAATAAAAATCCGAATAACGCGCATTTTGCTTGTGTTTAACCCCAAATTATCGGCGCGATATGTTTTTGTCGTGCGACTATTGCTAAAGGAAACAAAAGGCAGACTGCTCATTGGCCTAGTTAGGCTTCTGGGCAGTCTGCAAATTTGTTAGTAGTATTGATGCCTTGCCACAGATTGCAGCTTGGCGAGCGTTATCCTCTTACACCATTTGTTTATAGGTGAACAATCTCATTTCCTTTACTATTTCTTTATATATTTTCTTCCGTTCAGCACATACACGCCTGACGGAAGAGTGTCGTAACGGTCTGCATTGCAGAGATACGCACCCATAACGTTGTATATATGGTCGCTTTTCTCCAGTTGTCTGCCTGTTGCCACAGTTTCAATAGCATCGGTGTGGGTTGATACATAGGTTTCCTTTGCCACTCCTGCTTCTGCCGTAATATCCTTCGTTTGACGTATATCTTCACTCGATGCGGCAAGTTCCAATGTAATGCGGCATCCTGCCACCTTATATTGGTGGGTTTGATCGTCGAAATAGCTCAGCTGCGTATAGTCAACGGGAATTTCTATTTGCTTTGTCTCGTCTGCCTTCAATTCCACACGTTTGAAACCGATGAGCTTGCGACGCATGTTGCCGTTCTTGCCATAATGTGTATCACCGTTGAAATTTGCATATAGCTGCACAACCTCTGCTCCATCACGTTGCCCCGTATTGCTTATGCTCGCAGTAACTGAGAAGTTTCCTCCTTTCTTTACCTGGGATGTTGATACTGCCATGTCGTTGTATGCAAACGTGGTGTAAGACATCCCGTATCCGAATGGGAACATTGGCTTTTCAGCTTGGCATGGATTCTTCTCTCCTCTGCCATAATACATATATGTGTAGCCCCATTCATCAATATCATATTCCATCATTCCCATGCGCCCATAGCTTGAAGCATTTTGGGCCGTTGCACTTTCCTGCGGAAGTTCTGAAAGGCTGTTATACCACGTTGACGTAATTTTTCCCGATGGGTTGATGTCCCCGTAGATAGCATCACAGATGGCTTGTCCCTGAGCTTGTCCGCCATACCATGCCTCAATAATGGCGGGAAGATTCTCCTTTTCCCATTTTATATCTAGCGACGAACCGCTTTCTAGCACGAGCACAATGTTCTTGTTTACCTCATACATTGCTTTCAGCACTTCCGTTTGGTTGCCAGGCAGAGTAAGCAGCCAGCGGTCATGACTTTCTGTTCCTGTAGAATGGTCTGCGCTCTTATCATAGTTTGTTCCACCGATGAAAATTACAATATCGGCAAGTTTTGCTACTTCTACTGCACGTTTTATCATAGACGCAGAGGCATTTTCTGTTACGCTCTGCGAAGTTCTGCACATATATAGCGGGCCTTGCGTTTCTTCGCTCGGTATGAGTTCTTCGTTGGGGTTCCAGAAATTGAAGTATTTATAGTTGCCAACATAGCTCTTTGCCGTGCTGAACTTAACATACAGATCGTGCGTTCCTCGCAGAACCGTGGAGTCTACATCTGCCGTAACTGTGGTATATTTGCTCCAACTGCCCGTATTCACATTATCCACGGTAAGAAAGGGCTCTGCATCCTTGCTGTCAAGCATAAAGCTCACCGAGCCTAGTCCCGTGTCTTTCGCAGAGCATGACATTTCAAACTTTGTGCAACCCAACACTCCGAAGTTTACTGCTTTGTATAGGAATAGGTCTCCACTGGCTGTATTCTCTAGACATCCTGCCCCTTTGTCGTTGTTTGAAGCACCGCGCTTCGACACGACAGCTTCATCAAACGGCACGGCTGGTGTCTTGCCGGTGCGTGCCTCATCGAGCGTAAAATCGAGTTTCTTGCAAATCGCTTCGTATGGCGTTGTCGTATAGGTTGGCGTTCCGCTATAGTCACCAAGCATAATAGCATTGGCATAAGGACCGACAAGAGCCACTTTCTTGTCTTTTGATATGGGCAGAAGCGGCACCGCTGAACCATCCGGTGCGGAATTCTTTAGCAATGTCATGCTTTCCTGTGCTGCTTTGAGGGCAAGCGACTGGTTGGCTTCGCTTTCCAACGTGTTACTCACGGGATATACATAATTGTCGAACTCTCCCAAGGCGAATCGCGACTCAAGCACGCGCACTACGGCAGTGTCTATGTCTGCCTCTGTAAGACCTATATATTTTTGTCCGTTTGGCGCTGCCGTTTCTTTTGCTTGAAATTCGGCATCAGTAGCATTTACCGCTGCACGCTGCAGCACCGACGATTTGCTTGAAAACTCGCAGTTGGTGTCTGTTCCTGCTTTTATGGATATTGAGGCGGTGCGCGCTTCCATTATCTGCTCTGCCTCTGTAGAATTGGCATATGGCGAATGGATAGAAGAGAAGGCTGTTCCTTCATCAATCTTTCCTGCCGTATAGTCGCCAAAATACTTATGTTTAACGGCACGGTGGACGCACGACAGTCCGGCACAGTCGCTGGTAACATACCCGTTAAAGCCCCATTCCGTGCGCAATATATCGGTGAGCAACATTTTATTTGCACAACAAGGCATTCCGCCATGGGCTTTTGCTGCCCCCATATTATTGGCGTCTTTTTCCGTAAGGTCTGTGGAGAAGGCATTATATGCCGCCATGATGCTCTTCACGCCACCTTCCTTAACGCTCATCTCAAAGGCTGGCAGATAATACTCACGCATATTCTTCTCACTAACGAACGAGGTTGTTGACTGGCGCCCCTGCTCATAATTGTTTGCCGCGAAATGTTTTGCGCACGCCACCAATTTATAATAAGGTGTAGCCGGTGTTATCTCTCCTTGAAACCCCTTGATAAATTGCACTGCGAGCCGACCTGCCAAATATGGGTCTTCACCATAGTTTTCCTCTTCACGCCCCCAGCGTGGATCGCGCGCCATGTTTATAGTTGGTGCCCAATAGTTAAGTCCCTTTTTCGTGTTTACATGATAAAGTCGAGCCTCATCGGATATTGCCTCTGCGCATGCCCTTACGAGTTGTTCGTCCCATGTTGCTGACATGCCCTTTGACTCCGGGAAACTTGTTGCCGCCCCAGAACGTGCCACTCCGTGAAGAGCTTCGTTCCAATACTGGTATGACGGCACTATTACCTTACCATCGCGTTTTATCGGTTCGCTGACATTATTTCCCAACTGGTCTACTTTCTCGCGTAATGTAAGTTCTTTACATAATAGTACTGCCCGTTCATGGAAACTTTTGCTTGTGTCCATCCACGGATAGTCTGTCTGTGCAGACAAAGGAGCCGACATGGATGCTATAAGTGCCACTGCAACTAATTCTGTTGTTTTCATATTGTGTCTATAGGTTAGTGTCTTTTGATTTTCACAAGGCAAAATTAGCTGATTAAAGACATGAATATGGAGTAAAAACGTACAGCGAAGGGGGAAAAACACGCTTTTACTCCATTTTTTACCACAGATATAGCTTGCAGCAGGATGTCTTTTCCATCAACTAAACTAGATAGACAAATATAAACATAAAAAAAAAGAAAGCCTCAACAAGCAACGTATTTTAGCATGCTCGTTCGAGGCTTTCTGTATATTCACCAATAAGGATTACCTTGATTATACAAATCCTTATTAATCTTTAATATAGTAAAACTTGGTTTAATTCACTTTCTTTGTTGTCTTAGGCGACTTGGTAGCGGTAATCTCATCTTCGCCAAGGGTTATCGTCTTGGTCTTGTCGTAGTTGTTCACCCATGAAGAATTGGTGTAGTTCTCGCCCCAAGTGCCGAAACCTGGATAGACATTTGTTATGCGTGTCAGCTCGGTAGGCCACTGCCAGTCTACAGGCAACACGAGCATCTGCGGAGCCTCGCCATTGCTTGGCTTAGTGATACTCTGCTGTTGTTCACCTTCTGCACGCGTTACTGCTATATAGAAGTTTCCGTCTTCCGCATCAGGTTCCTGTGTGAATTCCTGTATGCTCCATTTGTCGGAGACGCCCTCTATTCTGATCGGCCAAATCACGCTTTCGCTGACTGCTCCAGTGTTTATCATGACGTTCGATTCATATCCGTTGCCGAAGTGCTGGTGCCATTCCTCGGATATGGTGTAGTCTTTCTTACCGTCTTGGCTCACGTAGTGTAAGCGAGCTGGCAATGTACCGCCTGCTGCTACGGGAACGATGGTTACAAAATTGTTTCCTGCGGTGTGGTACACGCGGAACACAATGTCGTTGAAGTCGTAATCGAATGTGCCGCCAAGGTCTTCACAGGCAATGGTCCAGCCGTAATCCGACTTTGTTGCTGGAATAAGAGTTTCTTCCGTGTAGAGCACCAAGTCGTTGAAGTCGCCATCGCCGTCGGGATCGTCGAATACGATATAAGTATACTGCGATCCGTCAGTCTTACGCATCGTTTTATAACCGATATATGGCTTTTTATCAGGATTAAGTTCTGCCTGCGAATAATAGAACTGGCCGTTTACCTCAACATAAATTCCACAAACATGACCATTATTCTTGTCGAACTGGACGGTATACCTGTTAGCTTTGAAGCTGAATGGCGCTGAGAATTCCACCTTTCCGTCATCGCCATAATTCCAACAATCGTCAGTTCCATCTACAACATTTTTCCATTTTTTGTTAACTTGGAACTGAAGGTCATCGCCTCCGTGGTCTGTGTAGATAGGAATCTTTACCATTTCCAACTTACCCGACTCAGACTTGTCGTAATAATAAAGTCCGGCAGTGTGAGTATTCTTAGAGTTCCAATACAAAGGAACGAAAGTGTATTTTTGGTTTCCTTCAAGGGTTGTTATATAGTCGCTTTCGGTGTTAATCCCAGCAGAAGCTTTATTGTTTTCACCATCTTGAGAAAGCGTCTTCAATGTTTCATCTCTATCGCCAAGGGTGTATGTATATGTACCTCCCCGCTTTACATCTTTGTTTCCATCAGGAATGGCTGATGTACGCAGAGGCGAATTTACCCCCCCCTTCAGGGTAATGGTCTCACCATTGCTTACAGAAAGCATCTGGCCATTGATACTGAGTAGGAAAGGAGTGTTATCACCTTCCAAACCATCGAAAGTGATTGTCTTCTTCGTTACATCATTGTAGTCGGCGGCAACGCGGTATTCACCGCTCTGCTTAGCGTAAATTTTGACATGTGCAGGTTCTGCCAAGTCTACTGTGATGTTTTTGTGTTCAACTACGCTCCAGTCCTGGTTCTTGTCAATAGCACCGAACTGCTTGATGAATTCTCTAGTGTAAGCCTCTTTTACAGGAATCTCCACGCTGTCCTCAACAGAGCAAGAAGCGAGGCTACCTGCAGCAATAGCCACACCGAGCACCGTTTTTAATTTCATGTCTATCATATTTTTGTCGTTGTATGTATATAGCCGTTTTTAAGTTTTTGTCCCCTTCCAAATAGCCGTGTATTGACTTTTTTACACAAACATAAGGTATAATTTTTGCAAAGATAGCTATATTTCTCTGCTTTTATGCAAAAAAATCTCTTTTCTAAAAAAAATAACAAAAAAATATATGTCTCGGCCCGTTATATACTCACTTTTTATGTTGGAATACAAAAACAAGCAACTAATAAATGGCAACGAGGCGGAACGCTATCAACGTTCCGCCTCGCTTTATAAAGGTAGCTCACTCCACATGGGGAGCATAAAAGTCATTATTTTGCAGTAAAGAACTTCTTGCCGTTCTTGATATAAACCTGATTTGGACGAAGAACAGAAACGCGCTGTCCGCCAAGATTGTATACAGTAGAATCCATCTTCATTTCGGTTTCATCATTTGACAAGCCATCAATACCGTCAACAACGCCCTTGTCAATCTTCAAGGAGAAGTTTTTGGTTCCATTGCTTGTAATGGTGGAATCGAGTACAGCATATGCTCTGAATGAACCAATCTGTGTGTCAGCAGATGCCTTTGCAAACCATTGGCTTGCGCTTTGCTCTACATTTGCGTTATAAAGCGTATAAACATCAAAACCGTCAAGCGCTACATCTGAAGAAGAAACGTTCTTATATGTGCCGTTGAATGGCGCATTATCTGCAAGCGAAGACTGAGCAGCATCAAGCGTAGCGTTTTCGCCAACGAATGTAACTACAGCGTTACCTTCACCATTACTGTTGTTTGCTACACTGAAGAAGAACACTGTACCTGCAGCGAACTTACCATTTGCTCTATCATCCATAGCGTATGCTAGATTAGCTGCCGACTGAAGGATTAGCTGTGCAGCACTCTCTGAAACGGTTTCCTTCTGTGTGTCAACGAAAGCTATGTCAACGGTATCACCTTTAATTGCCGTTTCTGCGTCAAGACTATAGGATGTTGTGGCAAACGGCAGACAAACGGGAGCATATGCCCCTGTACGAGAGAAGCTACGCGAGTAAACTACGCTGTCGGCACTGATAGTTGTGAAACCTGCCGCAGAGGGGAATACATAATCTGCTCCATCTGTCAAAACAACCTTTGCAGCCTTGCCATCGGATGTTATAACGTTATTAGGAAGTTGCTGCACACTTTCGCTCATTGACTCGCTACCAACAGAAAGCACAAGGAAGTCGTTGGCATCTCCAACCTTTACAGTATTGAGTTCACCGTCGTAGTATTTTCCGTTCTGAACATATACTATTGATGGTTTAGCACCTTCCACATTTTTATAATGCTTTGCATTGACTATAGCATTCTCTGCATTGGCAAACGATGGCATCTCGTCTTGTCCGATAAGCATTCCGAAAACATTGGCAGACACGCTGTCGGCATCAAGTTTTTGCCACATACTGAAGCATGACGGTGTGCCCTGTGCCGTGGTTTGGTCGGCTATCAATATTTGGAAGTCTGCCGCACCGAGCTTCAGCATATATATAGGAGTTCCAAATCCCGTAGCGGCATCAATATCCTCTTCGCTGCGCACACGGGTGAAGGTGTATTTCACCTTGTCGGTAGCCATATAATTATAGTTCATAAGCAAGGTGTTACCATTGTCGGAAGCTGTGCCATAGCAGTACTCAACAGAAAGTCCGTTGCCCAAAGCATCGGCACCTTCAACAGTTGACGGCAGCAGACGCAGACCTTCAAGAGCCATATTTTTCACCGTACCATTAACCTGTGAGCCAAAAAGTGCTGCTGAATCGTCAGTTGACCAACCACTCACGGTGTGGCATTTACCGTCAAACACTCCTGTGAAAGTGTTTATACGCACGTTAGGCGTGGTTTCGGTAAAGTTAATATCGGCAGAAAGTTCTGCACTTACATTAACACCCTTGTTGGCTATAGCAGCGAACTTGTTAAAATCCTCTGCGTTAGAAATGGAATAGCTCGTCTTGTAAGCCGTAGCCATAAGTTTATATACAAGCGTTAGGCCTGTCTTGTTATATGTCACAGCCACATCAACCGTATCATTGTCAGCCTCCGCCTTTGGAGAATAGTTAAGAACCACAGTAAACTGTCCTTCGCCTTCTTCTCTTACTGCATCAAGAGTTACATCAGAAGAGGATGGCACGACAGAAATATCCTCGGCTTTAATGCCCGCAGCCGTGTTTAACATGAACGTTGTCATTGTGGAAGAACCAACAAAACCGATAACACAACCCTCTTCTGCCTGAAGCGACATAGGAGAACTAACGTTGGCTACTAGTTTATAGTCCTTGGCATAACCTTCATTTCCGTTATCTGAAATGGTAAATCCGGTTGTGCGCTCGCCTACTGCGGCAGGTTCTTTAGATGCATCATAATAAACTGTGAATGTCAACGTGGTCTCCTGACCCGCAAGACTAGAGAAAGTTTTCTGCGTAGCTCCTTCTTCATCAAATACAATATGCGGGTCTGTAGAGCTGAGCACAACATCACCTGTTGGATTTGAGCAAGCCACACTTACTTGATATGAAGCCTTTGAGCCGAACTCAACGTTTACTGTATCCACTTTCTCCTGAGCGGCAATAGGTTCGCTAACGCTAATATTGCGCCAATAGCCCATACGTGACCATAGGTCACCGAATTTGTATTTTGCCTCATAGTGCATACGGATGTAGCGTGTGTCCTTCTTCAAAGGAGCAGCCAAGGCGTTCCAGCTGGTAGAAGAGGCATCATTATATAAATCTGTGAAGTTTTCTCCGTCTGCGCTCTCCTGTATCTGCATACTTTGTCCGCTTCCCCATCTAGTACGCGAATGGTCAAGATGCAGAAAACCCGGCGTGCCATCAAACTTGAAGACTGCGTTGCAGGCGTCCCTTGTTTCCATTTCCTTCACTCCGTTGTTATCGGAGTCCCACTCCACGCGATCCTTGACAACGAACACCTGGTCATTGTTGAACATGTCTTGGGTTACAGTCAGCGGCACCTGCACCTGTGCGGTAGCACTTAAGGCAACAAATGACACAAAACTTGTGAATAAACAGTTTTTTTTCATTTTTTCTTTTATTGAATACTTAAATCCCTTGCGGGCTTAACTGGTCTCTAGAATACTCTTCTCCAGCTAGATAAAAAGCCAGAAAGGTATGCAAACAAAAAAAAGACTGTCTTTTTCAAGAACAGTCTTTATGCTAGCGGTGCGTACGGGACTCGAACCCGTGACCTCCTGCGTGACAGGCAGGCATTCTA
>CAVLBD010000041.1:0-23334 GCA_963661195.1 bacterium | reverse complement strand
AAAATATGATATAAAACATCTTATTTCGCGTTTCTTTACAAATAAATAGGGGATTTTAGCATCATCACATTATAAAAACGCATGACTGCGCGAACATTATTATATATTAAAGCGGCATTATATATTTTAAAGATACAGCCCTTTATATAATATACAAATGGAAAGAAATAAACAATTAGCGAGAGTAAAAACTAAGATATTTAGCTCTTAATTATCAGCTACACTTGTACAGAATAAAAAAATAATGGCAAAAAAACACGGAAACATGTTTTTTAACATGTAAAAAAATTTTGTAACACCGACAAAAAGAGATATTTTTGCAAACGTTATCCTGAATACAATCTTTTTACCTTAAAAGCTAATACCTATTGAGTAGAAAACGGTTCTCTGTGAAGAGGATCGTTTTTTTGATGCCGTAAAGTCTATTTTATTATTTGCTCATCTATCACTTTCTCCCTTTTGGAATTTCTTAGGCGTCACTCCATAATATTTTTTGAATGCTTGTGAGAAATAGTGTGGATCTGAGAATCCTGTTTTATATGCCACTTCAGCAACATTTCGGTTGCCGTAAGCTAACATTGATGCGGCAGCCTCCATTCTTCGCTTTTTCAGATAATCATTGGGGGTCATTCCCAACAGACTCTTCACTTTTTCATAAAAAGCCGTACGTCCGAGCTGCATAGCCTCAGCCATATTGTCAACATTAAGTGCGGGGTCGCCTAGATGTGATTCAATCCAGAGCTCAAGAACTTCAATAAATTTTTTGTCCTTATCATCCTTAATCACCTTAGGAACGCCATGTTCTTTCACTTCAACAGTTGTAAAAGAGTGCTTAAGCATATCATATTTCTCTATGAGGTTGCAACAAGTGGCAATGAGCATTTTGTTGTCAAAGGGTTTGGTTAGGAATGCATCAATACCGAATCCAAGAGCTTTTGTCTTATCCTTTGTATCAGAGATAGCCGTAAGCATAATAACGGGAATGGTCTTCCATTCAGGCTTTGCCTTTAATTTCTTTACAAATTCATATCCATCGATGCCAGGCATCATCACATCTGTTATGACAAGTGAAACATCATCACCATTTTTTTCCATTACATCCAATGCTTCCTGCGCGTCCGTACAGTCAGTAACAGTGAAGTATCTTGAAAGCAAAGTCCTTAGAAAGGCAAGTACATATGTATCGTCTTCAACTATTAGCACACTTCGGTCGTTATACGGCGAAGATTCCATTTCGCGATACTCTCCATTCATCATTTTGTCATCACCTGCGTAGTCTGTGTCTTCAGAAAGATTCGTTTCTGTTATAAGAAAGTCTTGCTCAGTATATGCGTTTTTATCAAGAGGGAGTATAACGGTAAATACGCTCCCTTTAGGCAAATTCTCTGTGAAGAGTATTTCTCCATGATGCACTTTAACGAGTTCTTGCGTCAAGTTCAGCCCAATGCCCATACTATTGCCAGTATAGGAGCTTTGCGAAAAGCGTTTGAACAGTTCGTTTCTTTTTTCCTTTGGCACACCGACACCAGTATCAGTCACACTTATAACAAGATTCCTTTCTTTTTCATTTATTGAAATTCTCACTGTTATATCGCCTCCCGTGGGTGTGTATTTAAAAGCATTTCCAATGATGTTATATGCGATTTTGTCAACATGTCCACGATCGATAAATGCAATTATACTCTTTTGCTGAGTTGAGAACATATAGTTTATGCGTTTATTTTCAGCTGTTTCCTTAAACACGTTGAAGATATTCCTTAAAAAAGCCACGACATCGGTTTCTTGCAGTGCAAGACGTAACTTTCCATTCTCCATCTTACGGAACTCCAAAAGTTGGTTTATCAGCCTCATCATACGGTTTTCGCTTCGTGCTATTCCCCATACCGACTGCTTCAGGTCGCCTGGCAATTTCTTGCTCTGTATCAGAGTGTCAACAGCCCCATGAATTATTGTAAGCGGAGTGCGAAACTCATGGCTAATGTCTGTGAAGAATCTGAGCTTAAAATCTGTCATTTTCTTTTCAAATGATATTTTCTGTCGTAGAGTATATACTGTTTTCAACTGTCGATATGTTGCGATACCAACAGAAACAAAGAAAAGCAGATATAAAAGGATTGCCCACCATGACAACCACCATGGTGGCAGGATTACAATTCTTACGGAATATTCCTCCACGACGTTTGAGTCGGAACATAAAGCACGCACTTTGAACGTATAACTACCTGTGGGCAATTCTCTGTATGTTGCTGTTCCGAAAGTAGTCAACGGGCTCCAATCGTGATCATATCCCTCAAGCCTATATTGATATTGCGTTTTGTAAAGAGCATCGTAATTGAAATTGGAGAAGCGGAAAGTAACAGAGTTTTCGTTATGCCGCAGACTTATTTCTCCATAACCGTGGGTGCTATATAGAAGTTCATCATACTTTTGTCCAATCATAGATGTTCCGTTCACAAGGAGATCGGTTAGAGCAAGGGAGTTCTTTTGGGGATTGTTTTCAAATTTGCCGAGTTTGGAAATATCTTGCTGAGGGTTGTAGACAACAACACCGGCTATTGTTCCGAAGACAAGTCGACCATCAGTAAACTGACAAACGCTTCTGTCGGCATACGTGTTGCTACCAGAAGAATTGTCGTTGAATACATTTCTCATTTTCCTTGTTTTGGGGTCATAAACGGTTATTCCTCTCTGAGTTGCAATCCATATATGCCCGAAACGGTCTTGCTCTATTGCAGCAACCATATCGTTTACCAGCCCGTCTTTAAAAGAGAGCCGATAGAATTGTCCTAGTTTATTTCCGCTATTGTCTGCCCAAAATACTCCTTTACCAAGAGTTGCTACCCATATTCTGCCGTTTTCATCTTCTATCACATGGTTAATGTCATTGACTCCCGATTTTGTGCCGCTAACGTTATAGCTCGTATACGCAGAAGGATTGCGTAATATGCATCGCGGATTGAAGTTGTATAACATAGTTTCGCTCCCCGCCCATACATTTCCTTTATGGTCTATGGTAACGGTATGATAACCTTTTTGTGGAAGCATATGTCTGAAGATGTATGAATTGCCGTTTTTAATAGCTACATCCAAGTTTCCATTTTGTGTTGCCATCCATATTCTGCCCTCCATATCTTCTGTCATATCAATGATTTTATTGTCGGAAGGAGAATAGATGTCAGCATCACTATGCTTGAACCATGCGCCTCCGATGCATACTCCGTGAGAGCGTGTTCCCGCGGCTATTTCGCCAGTTGAGAGTTTTAGCATAGACAAAGGGGCATCACTCTCCAGTTTAGAATGGCTTACGGTATTGAGTTCTGAGTTTAGCTTTAGTATCTGCCCATTGTTTGTCCCTACAAGCAAAGTGTTCTTGCCTCCGTAGCACATTGACTTTACGAAATTTGCCTGTTCATCGTCAACATTTGAAGAAAGGTTCACTGTTTTCTGTAGCTTCTTTCCTGTAGATATGCATACCACTCCGTGCAAATCTTGTAATGCCCAAACATTGCCTTGCCTGTCCGCCATGATTGATATTATGAAATTGCTCTGCAATGTTCCTCCTTGCCCTTTGCGGATGTTTGTCTGTTCACCTGTAATGGTATTATATATTGTTATTCCTGAACCATAAGTTGACACCCATATATTATCTCCAACAGCAAGCACATTATACCTCATTACGTAAGGTGTGGCAAAAGGCGACTGTTCGAATATCTTGAATACATATTCTCGCTTTCTTTTCTTGTCGTTATACTTCAGGTATTCATTGTTTATCAATTGGTATGTATTGCCTACGTTATCGTACTTGTTTTCTCTAATGTCAGCTGGCACACTGTTGGGTTTGGAATAAAAATGGAATTTGAATTGCCTACCTTTGCATACAATACTCACTCCCCTACCCTTCGCATCGAAAAGCCACAGTCTACGATATCTATCAAGCCAAATCCTGTTATACCTGCAGCACACGTCATTCTTTATAGGAAACGGTATGAACTTGTTGACTCGCGTATCGAATAGCACACACATTGCGCCTTGTGTCCTGACCACAAGCAACCCTTCGTTCCAGTTTATTACCTCGCGTATATGATTATCAGGCAAGAGAGACGTGTTGCCATCTGATGTTGAGAGATATGTATGAAAGAAAAATCCATCGTAGCGCACTAGTCCGTATGTAGAGCCAAACCAAATATATCCCATGTCATCCTGTGCCATCGTACGTATATCAGTAGATATGATACCGTCTCTAAGGTCTACGTTGTATGAATCATAGTCAATGGCCAAAGTTATGGCCCAAGTATTTATCAAAAGTAATATAATTAAGGTAAGTTTTTTCATCGGTTTGATAGACTTCATTTGATTTTTTGATATGCAAATTTAATATTTAATTTTGACACTTTTGTATCATCTACACATTTTGTTGCGTTGTTAGAAAATAGCATACAAACTAGTTTGTCTAAAAACACCGTGGGGTTTCGATTCTGATCCCGTGGGCATAGTATATTATCCCCGCACGCATCGCATGAGATTTATGTTTTTCCTTTTCCTCTAAAGGTTTGAAATCATACAAGTCTCTGATTTTTAATATCGTAACGAGAGTAAGTTTGTATTATTTCGTACGTTTTTGTACATTTTTAAACTTTTTACTCTTACCACAGACATAACTTTGCAAGCAGAAAAAACACAATAAGAGAGATTATTAAACTACTGAATATGAAGAATAAATTTTTACTTGCATTTATGCTTTCTGCATTATCAATCCTATCTGCAGCGGCAAACGAAGACGTTATTGCAAGCGTTTACAACAACCGTGCCTCGCGTCTGCAGAACGGTATTATAGATGTAAAAATAGACAAGAGCGGGAAGGTATATTATCTCGGTTTCAACGGGAAAAATATTCTTTCGCCCAATGGTTCGTTCTACTTCAGCGCACAAGAAGATAAGAGCGTTGAGCTATACCCCACAAAAGTTGAGATAAAGACGGCAAATGCCGACTATGCTGAGATAGTATATACCAACGACACTGCACGCATCTGGAAACAACAGGGATTTATTATCAAAAAGGGCGAAAACAAAGTTTATACTTATTTAATTTTGAGAGGCACAGAAAGAGTGAATAGTCTGGAGGAGGCTCGCATGGTTTATCGCCTCGGCGAGGATTTTATTGATGGATATGTGAGCGACGACATGCAGGGAATGATGCCTACCGTTGCACAGATGGGGGCATTAACCGATGCCGACAAAATACAAGATGCAACATTCCGTATGCCGGACGGCAGTATATATACCAAATACAACTGGGCAACGTATATAGCCGACGACCATATACACGGAGCTATGAACACGACACATACTGCAGGTGTATGGGCTTTACAGGCAAGTGCGGAATACATAAACGGAGGACCACTCCGACAGGATCTGACAGTACACATGGACGAACGTTCACCCGTTGTTTGCCAATATTTCCATAGCGGGCATTTCGGGTCATGCGGCAAACAAGAGATTAGCAACGGCTACGAAAAGATTTTCGGTCCGATGGCAATCTATGTAAATTCTGGCACTCGCGAGGAAATGATTGCCTGTGCAAAGGCTGAAGCTGAAAAGGAAATAGCGTCATGGCCCTACAGATGGTTTGAAAACGAGGCTTACGCAGCAGAGAGAGGAACGGTGAACGGAAGAATAAGCTTAGCGAACTACCCTTCAAGCGAATCAAACGGACTTGAGGTAATACTGTCTGAGGCAGGCGTTGACCCCTACATGCAATACAACGGCTACTGCTTTTGGAGCACGACAGACAGCAACGGGAATTTCAGTATACAAAACGTTCGCCCTGGCAAATACTCGCTCTACGTATATGCGAACAAGGGTGAGATAACTGAGACACTGGAACACAAGGACGTGACAATAACAAAAGGTGAAAATAACCTCGGCGAGATAAGCTGGACACCAGCCCGTTACACCACTATGCTTTGGCGCATCGGTGAGAACGACCGTTTAAGCAACGGCTACTGCCTTAGCGATAGTCCTAGGCAATACGATAATTTCACTCTTCCACCAGCCGACTTGAATTTCCGCATAGGCGAAAGCAATGAGCAAACTGACTGGTATTATGCTCAGACGAAAAAAGGCAGTTGGAACATTATTTTCGGTCTCGATGCCAAGCCATCATCACAATGTTACCTTACAGCCTCTGTTGCGGCAGCATCAAAGGAAGCAAGGGTCGTGTTTAAGGTTAACGGAAGGACTATTGCCACACGCACTCTCGACACGAACGACGGTGCCATATACCGAAGCGCAATGCTTAGCGGCAGACATTCACTTCACGTTATAAAAATTCCCGCTTCAGTTTTTAAAGTAGGAGAAAACACGTTGACATTACAAATGGACAATGATACGAATGGCGGCGGAATAATGTGGGACTGCCTGAAGCTAGAAACAGGTTCACCCGTAACAAGCGGCATCAAAAATATAGAGGAACACAGCCAAGAACAACGAAACTACTATACACTTAGCGGCATTATGACAGAGAGACCCACACATGGGATATACATACACAACGGAAAGAAAATCATTAAATAACAAAACTTACAATAAACAATTAAAAAAATCCTGATTATGAAAACAATCAAACTATTAGCAACAGTAGCACTTGCAATCGCAACATCCACATCATGTTATGCACAGGAAACAACGGAAGAGACACAAGTGTCCGTTGAAAAGACATGGACTTTTGACGAATACGCCCCCATTGACAACGGCGACAAAGAATTTGAAGGCACTGCCGACGAAAGTATTTGGGAGATGGACGGTCTGTATATCCGAAACTTCAGCGGCAGATACTGCCAAATGTATAACGGAACAAACACAGGCACTTTTTCCGATGGCACAGACTGGAGTTGCACAGCCTACATAAGGACTCAAGGAAACAAAGGATTCTTGGCAGATGGCAGACATGACACAAGCGCCGCATGCAAAGTTGTCAAGGAGACAGACCGTTGTCTGGCTTTCAACGCTGCGGTGCCAGGAACTTGCTACGTGGTGATGAAGCCCAACAATGCAGCAAAGACTGGCGAAGAAATAGACAATTCAATCTTCTTCAACCACACTTTGGGTGATGTCTTTACAGTAACCTCAGAAACAAGCACAAAAGAGAAAGTGGAACTTAAATATACATCAGAAGAAGCCGGCACTTTCTTCATCGTGCCTGGAGTGAATTCAATGATATACGTAGTTAGGTTTGTGCCTTCGGCAACTTCGGCAATAAACGAAATCAAAACAACTGACGTAAGCGACAACAACTATTACGACCTTATGGGAAGACAGACAACAAACCCGACGAAAGGAATATTCATCCACAATGGCAAGAAAATCGTCATTAAGTAGTTACCTTTGCAAAACATAGGCTGCTTTTCTGCAATCTAAACAATATGCATTGCATTCAGGCAGCCGTATGTTATCAATAATCAAGCTACTGATGAGATTCACAAAATAATAGAAAAACAAATATGAAGATATACAATGGCTTAATCGCTATCGCCGTGACAGTAGTCTCAGCATGCAGTTCTGAATCTGTCGACGGTGACAGCGATCTCAACCGCCGGGGAGCGTTTGAGGAAACAGTGAACAATACAAGGATGGTATTTATAGCCGACAGCGAAAATCCATCAGAGGTAATGTTCACTTGGGACAGGATTAACCAAAACTATATATGCAACGACATTACATCGAGCGAAAAGTATAGCGGTGACATTACTGTTCCAGCTACAGTGGAACATAATGGAACTAAATATAGAGTGAAGGGCGTTGATGACTATTCCTTCTTCTATTGTTCCAAACTTACGGGTATCACCGTTAGCGAGGGTATTGAATACTGGGGCGAAAACCAATTGATACGCTCCAATAATATAACGAAGCTGATATTGCCCTCCACCATAAGTAACATGAAGGAAATACCATATGCCTATTGCGCTAAGTTCGGAAAGTTGAAGACTGTGCAGCTTCCACCAGTGGAAGCTATTGCCGACAGCGCTTTCTGCTCTTGCATATCACTGACAAGCATTACCATACCTGAGGGATGCAAGCGCATCGGGCGATATGCTTTGGCCAGAACAAACAAGCTTACAGCCATCACATTGCCATCGACATTGACGGATATTGGTGAGAAATGCTTCTCTGGATGCAATAATCTGGTGGAAATTCATGTCAAGGCACTAACGCCACCTACAATGGCAGACGATTTCGACAATGCATCAAACGCGACTCTCTATGTTCCCAAGGGCACGTCTGCGACTTATCAAGCCAATGGGAAATGGGGACAATTTCTCAACATCATTGAAGAATAATCCACTATGAAAAAGAAAAATGCTATACTGACAGCTACCATGCTTGCCATGGTTATCACGGCAAATGCACAAAATACGAGAAAGATTACCGGAAGCGTGACCGATGGCAATGGCGAACCTCTTATAGGCGCTACAGTGAAAGGACAGAGAGCGGGAACGGGAGCCGTGACCGACATTGACGGCAATTTCTCTCTACAACTAAAGCCAGGCGAGAAATTTATCTCCGTTTCCTATGTTGGCTACGACACTAAAACTGTGAACATCGGGAGTGGGAAAAACATAAGAATCAAGCTTCAGGAACAGTCAAACGAGCTTGACCAGCTCGTGGTAATCGGCTATGGAGCTGTAAAGAAAGGAAGCGTAACTGCTTCCGTGTCAAGCGTAAAGGGAGAAGATCTTGACCGACGTCCCGTGAGCAACATTGCTGCAGCATTACAAGGCGAGCTGGCTGGTGTGGAAATCCGCAGCACATCGGGAACACCCGGCTCCAGCGTTACGGTGAATGTGCGCGGAGCAACGAGTATAAACAGCGATGCCTCAACAAGTCCACTATACGTCGTAGACGGTGTACCGATGGACGAGGAGTTCGACTTATCACAGCTCAACACAGACGATATCCAAAGTATAGAGGTATTGAAAGACGCCTCATCATCAGCCATCTACGGCTCAAGAGGAGCAAATGGCGTTATTATCATAACGTCAAAGAAAGGCGACAACTCCGGCAAAACGCAGCTACGCTTTAATGCCACGTTCGGACTGCAACAGGCTGAGAGAAAGATGGATATCATGAGCCCGACAGAATGGATAAAATGGCGAACGAAGGTAAACGACATCAGATACATGAATGCGTATGGTTCAAAAGGTGCCACGCCGAACGACGACTTTGCCACTCGCGTAGCATTAGTGGGCATGAATACGAACTATATCAACGATCCACGATGGTCTATGCCTGGCTATGGCGGTCTTGCCCTCATCAACTGGCAGGATGAGCTGTTCCGTCTGGCCACATATCAAAACTATTCTCTATCTGCGACACAGGGCGGAAAAGCAGGAAACTACAGACTTTCCGTTGGATACACCACACAAGATGGTATCGTGATGAATACCGATTACCAAAAACTTACAGCGCAATTCTCTGGCGAGACACGCGTAAAGAACCGTATTACCATGGGACTGAAAGTTGCTCCCACAATAGAATGGTATGGCGGAGGTGGCGTTGACGGCAAAGACAACGCTGCTATGTCGGCTCTCACATCCACCCCTGTTGCCGAGGGTGATGCAGGTATACACACAAACTCCCAGCCGTATGAACGATATCTATGGGCAAGCGGCAGCGTAAGTCCTATCAGTACGATGGAACAATGGGACAACAAGAAAGAGAAAATGAATGTAGCTTCTTCTGTATATCTGAATGTTGACATAATGAAGGGACTGCAAGCCCGTGTATTAGGAGCATGGAACTACTATAGCTACCAAACGAAACGTTTCATTCCCGGCAGTCTGAACCGCGATTGGGCGAAATATCCAGAAGGTTACTTCACTCAAGGGCAGTGGACAGGCACATCATCTCACAAGCTTATGGCTCAGGCTCAACTCAATTGGAACAAGTCTTGGGGAAAACATAACGTGAATGCTGTAGCTGGATGGTCGACAGAGTCAACACAAGACTCTTACAAATACTCAATGAAGGCTACACAATATCCTAACGATGCTCTTGAGGGCTTCAACAATTTGACACACAACATCACTGACGCAACCGCTACTTACAACACAGAGGACAGGATGGTGAGCTACTTCGGACGCATAATATACAATTATGCCGATCGTTATCTGCTGAACGTAAGTCTACGCCGCGACGGAAGCAGCCGCTTTGGGCGCAACAACCGTTGGGGAACATTCCCTGCTTTCAGTGCGGCATGGAGAGCAAACAACGAGAACTTTTGGAAGAAGAGTTGGATTGTTACCGATGCTAAAGTCCGCCTGAGCTACGGAAGTAACGGAAGCAAATCACTTCCTGTTGGTTCTGCCAACGGCACTCTGACAAGCAACAACTACTCAAGCAACGGGAACATCACAACTGGATATCTGCCTGCTAGCTTGGAAAATCCAGACTTGACTTGGCAAAAGACCAACAGTTGGGATATTGCCATTGACCTGGGACTTCTGAAGAACCGCATTTCCATGTCGTTGGACTTCTATAAGAAAACAATAAAGGACATGCTGTACAAAGTCAGTATGCCGTCTGACATAGGTTTTGCATCGGGCTACTCGAACATCGGGAATATAGAGACAACAGGTTGGGAACTTGAGATAAAGAGCAACAACCTGACAGGAAAACTTAAATGGACGACTTCGTTCAACATGGGTTATACCAAATCCATAGTGAAAAGCCTCGGAAACAACAACACCATCTATTGCGGTTTTGACGGCAGGACGCAGGTTATTGAAGTAGGACATCGTGTTGGCGAATTCTATCTGTACGACGCTGTGGGTGTCTATCAGACAAAAGAAGATCTTGAGAAATATCCTACACAGACTTCCTCCACTTTGGGAAGCGTGCGCTATCGTGACGTCAGCGGTCCTGACGGCACACCTGACGGAAAGATTACAGAAGCCGACAGAATACATGCTGGTCACCCGTCGCCGGATTTCACTTATGGTCTGACAAATACATTCAAGTACAAAAACTTCGATTTCTCGTTCCTCATAACAGCACAGACTGGCGGAAAGATTTTCTGCGCATTGAGTCGTGCTATAGACAGACAAGGAATGGGCGTTACGAACAACATGTTGCGCAAATACAATAACATGTGGTTCTCTGAAGATGAACCGGGCGACGGCAAGACCCCTTGCGCATGGAATACGCAGACCGCAGAAGAATACAGCACAAGATGGCTCTACAGTACCGATTTCATCAAGTTGAAGAATATCACCTTGGGATATACTGTTCCTTTGAAGCGCGGTTCGTTTTTCTCGCAAATAAGAGTCAATGCAAGCATAGAGAATGTGTTTATGATAGACAACTACGAAGGAGGTTACTCCCCAGAATCAAACAACTCTGGATCGCTAGTCAACAGCTACGACTACGGAGCATATCCTTTAGCAAGGACATTCAGTTTAGGCGTAAACTTCACACTGTAGACCAATAGCTTGACTTGTTTATCGGGAAAATAAAATTGAAAAACAATGAAGTAATGGATTAGATATTATGAACAAGATATTTTTTGCAGCCATTGCTGCCACGACTATTTTAGCATCGTCCTGTAGCGACTACCTTGATGTTAGTCCTAAAGACAAAAACTCAACGGAGAACTTTTACAAGACAGAAGCGCAAATGGACCAGGCTCTCACGGGAGTGTATGGCGGACTAAAACAGATTTCGCTATATTCTCTACAGATGAGCGAACAAAGGTCTGACAACATGTGGATTACAAACGACACGAAACAGAATGACAATGTCGACATTGCCTTGTTCAACGCTGACGCTTTGGTAAACGACAATACCATTCAAAACTGCTGGGCAGACTACTTCACCATTGTTGCATCGGCTAATAAGCTGCTTGATGAGCTGGACAATGTGGAGTTGAGCGACCAAAACGTTCAAACCGAATACAAGGCTGAGGCACGTTTTCTTAGAGCTTTGGCTTATTTCGACCTTGTGAGATACTTTGGCAGAGTGCCAGCACCGACACATAGCCTTACCACAAACGAAGCGTTCTCACTGGGGCAAAGTGAAGCAAAGGAAGTTTATGAGAACATCATTGTACCAGACTTGAGGTTTGCGGCAGAAAAGCTGCCACTAACAGCTCCAAAAGACTATCAGAACACTGTTCATTCTGAACGTGCCACCAAGAATGCTGCAAAAGGGCTATTGGCAAAAGTCTATCTCACAATGAGCGGCTATCCTCTCAATATGCAGGAAAAGAAAGACTCTGTCGCTATCCTATGCAAGGATATTATTGACTATGCGGAGAAAAACAACAAGTATTGGGCAAAAGACATGGACGAATGGAACAAGATGTGGATACATGAAAATGACAACAAGTATTTCATCTTTGAAGTACAGCACATCGCAGCCTCAGGACAGGGAAACATGTATACAGCTAACTGCATGACAAAACCAAGTATATCCGATTTTTGCAATCCAAATCTTATCATTGGAAACGTACATATCTATGCAGAAAACTCACTGCGCGACCATTTCCGCGAGACTGACGAGGCGGGAGTAACTCTTGACCAACGCTCGTGGGGCACAATAAGCGCATCGTCAATAGCTTCCGACGACAACCCAACGGTAGACTATGAACACTTGGTATTCGTGAAATTCTTTGAAAACAAACTCAAACGCGCCGAACTAGGGTTTACCGATATGGATGCAACAGTCATTGACAGGACATACTGGCCGCAAAATTTCCCAATACTACGTTTGGAAGATGTCATGCTGATGTATGCAGAAGTTGTGGGCAATACAAGCGAAGGACTGCGGATGGTAAACAAGATACGCAGCCGGGCAGGGTTGGAAGTCCTTCCGTCAACACTGTCTGAAGAGGAGTTTCAAGAAGCTGTTGCCAACGAACGCCGTTGGGAACTTGCCGGCGAAGGTATAAGATGGCACGACCTCGTTAGACAAAACAAATATGTGGAAACGCTGCAAAGCATGTTTGAAAACGATGACGACACGGCTGACAAGTCGTACACTGCGTTGGCAAAACGTGTAACAAAGGATTCATATCTGTACCCTATCCCACAACAACAGATTCAAATAAGAATTGGACTGTATAAGCAGAACCCTGGTTATTGATTTGGATACGAACAGAATTGAATTATAGATGAATACTTTATTATGAACAAGATAATAATGACAAGTTTGTTGTCTGTTGCCCTTAGCACTTTTCATGCAGGGGCACAGACCATGAAGGTGGGAGATTTTCTGAAAAATCAGGAGGTAAACGCCACGGACTTCACTAAGCCACGAAAATGGCAATACAAGCCTGACGGTCAGGACTTCGTTTGCGTTAATGGCGAAAACCGCTATACTAGAGCCTTATACGGCAGCCACGACGAGGACAGACTGGAAACAAGCGACCGCCCCGTGTTCGTGGCTTATGCAAAGAAAGATAGTCGCAACATCAGTTTCAGCATTACTGTAGATGGAAACACCATGAGTCTTGAAAAGACCGACTACTGCGAATCGCGATACACCGCAGGCAGACGCACCTACACGCTAAAGGACAAAAGCTGGGGCAAAGGTGTGGTCAGAATTTCCGTTCTTGCTTTCCCCGACCGCAGAGGGGGCATTTGGAAATTTGAAACAGAGGGATTCAGCAACCAAGTCAGAATAACTTGCTCCATGTGCGACATCGCTAACCAGAATCTGAAGCGTTGGGGCGATATGGGCGGCGAGGAACCAGGCTCTCTTGAAGCTTCGGCAGAGAAGAAAAACTTACAGGAAATATCCTGGTATGCAGAGAACGCAACCTCATTCCTTACATTCGACAAATTTCGCCTGCATGTCGCCACACCAAAACAATCAGGAATTGATGCAACAAGCGTTGCTGCTGCCGACAAGAAGACACTAACATCATTCAGCAGCGAATATGATAAAGCGGAAGCATACCGCAAGTCTCTCGCTGGAAGTGTGGAATTCAACACTCCTGACCCATACATTAATACCCTTGGTGGCATATTGACTACAACTGGTGACGGGTCATGGGATGGAGATACTTTCCTGCACGGAGCTATCGCATGGCGCATGCAACTGCCCGGTTGGAGGGGGGCATATATGGGTGACTTTCTGGGATGGAACGATCGCGCCGTAAAACACTTTAACGCTTATGCTGAAAGCCAAGTGAAAAACGTTCCCTACACTATCCCCCACCCCGCACAAGATAGCACTAAAAATTTATGCCGAGCAGCACGCATTTGGGGAACGCCAATGTATAGCAACGGATACATCTGCCGCACGCCACACAGAAACAACATTATGCACCACTACGATATGAACCTCAACTACATAGACGAACTGCTATGGCACTTTTCGTTTGACGCAGACAAGGAATATCTTAGAACAATGTGGCCAGTGTTGAAGAGTCATTTGGCATGGGAAAAACTAAACTATGACCCCGACAACGATGGATTATATGATGCATATTGCTGTATATGGGCAAGCGACGGATTGTATTACAATGGTGGCGGTGTGGCACACTCAACGGCTTACAACTACAGAGGTAATACAATGGCAGCACGCATAGCCGAAATCTTGGGGGAAGATCCTAAACCATATAGAGAAGAAGCCAGCAAAATTCTTAATGCCATGAACCGGCAGTTATGGATGGACGACAAAGGATGCTGGGCTGAATACAAAGACCTGATGGGACTTAAACGCAAGCATGAGAGTGCTGCTTTATGGACTGTATACACACCAATAGACAGCTATGCATGCACACCAGAACAGGCATACAGTGCGACAAGATACGTTGACGAAAATATCCCCCACATACCCATCCATATAGAAGGGGAGAATTCTGACTTCTATACGCTAAGTACAACAAATTGGATGCCTTATGTATGGAGCACGAACAACGTGGCACATGCTGAAGTCATGCATACTGCCCTGGCATATTTCCATGCTGGAAGAGCAGATGACGCATTCCGACTGATGAAAGGCGACTTGCTTGACGAGATGTATCTAGGGGCAAGTCCTGGAAACATAGGACAAATCAGCTACTACGACGCTGCACGCGGAGAGACATACCGTGATTTTGCCGACAATGTTGGCGTTACGGCAAAAACAGCCATTCAGGGGCTCTATGGAATTTCGCCCGATGCTCTCAACGAACGATGCTACATCAGACCGGGCTTCCCATCTGAATGGGATAGCGCATCAATAAAAACTCCATATATAGAATATTCATTTAAACGCGACGGTAGCAAAGAAATTTATGACATAACGCAAAATTTCAAGCAGCCTTTACAGATTATTATAAGGCAAAACACGGGCAATGGCAGATACAAAGAAACACCTCTGACAGACAGAAAGCACCAACGCATAGTCTTGGAGAGAGCAAACATTTCGGATGATGTTGACGATAAAATCAATATAACAGAGAAAAAAGATGACAACCATTACGGAACATCATTTGAAAATGTGAAGACAGAGGATTGCCGCATGGTAAAACTTGACAAATATCTTAACTCCTGTGTGACCGACATATTCCAAAATGAATATACATCACCGTCATCACCCTTTACCACACTGCGTATTCCGAAAAATGGCTATGGCGAATGGTGTCATCCTTTGTTCTATGCCGAGACCAACGACTCTGTGTTCCGAACTATGATTGAAGGGAATGTATATACAGTGACTACGGACGATGGAAAAACAATTCGTTTCCGTTCTTTTGCCAAGGGCAAGAACATCGCCTATACATCACTATGGGACAACTATCCCGACAGCATTTCTATTCCTCTTAAAGGCAATGCATCACATGCATATCTGTTGCTCGCGGGAACAACAAATCAGATGCAGAGCCATATACCCAACGGAGTAATTTACGTAACATACACAGACGGTAGCAAACAGATGTTGGAACTAACAAATCCAGAAAATTGGTGCCCAATCGAACAGGACTACTATATAGACGACTTCGCATTCAAAGTCAACTGTAAACGCCCGTATCGTGTGCATCTCATGTCAAACAAAGTGAGCCGTAATCTAGGAAAGTTGCTTGGCATAAACGGAGTTTACGGACGTGAAATAAAAGGAGGGGCAGCCGAAATGCTTGATTTAAAGCTCAATCCAAACAAAAAATTAAAGAACATCACACTGAGAACACTCTCTAACGATGTGGTAATTGGCGTTATGGGCATAACACTACAAAAGTAATATCACCTTCATTACAATCCACCCCTTCTTCAAGGCTCGCTATAAGGCTGGGCACAATAAAAGAAGGGGTGTTTTGTATTCTGCGAGAAAGTTTGCGAACAAATAGATTCTATAATAAACATTTTTAAATAAATTTGCATAACAAACAATCTGACACCATTAAATATAAAGACAAGACTAATGAAAAATACCCTACTATTAGGCATGTGTGTCGCCTCATGCCTTTCGGCATATTCTTCACAACTACTTCCTCTCCCCACACGCGAGGCTCGTCCGGGAGTAAGATGGTGGTGGCTCGGTTCTGCTGTCGACAAGAAAAATCTGTCGTGGAACCTTGAACAATTTTCCAAAGCAGGTATAGGAGCTGTAGAAATCACACCTATATATGGAGTGCAAGGCAATGATAAGAACGAAATACCATACCTTTCACCAAAATGGATGGAGATGCTACGATACACAGAAGCAGAGAACAAACAACTGGACATTGAAACTGACATGGCAACCGGCACGGGATGGCCATTCGGTGGGCCGTGGGTGCCTCTGCACGAGGCGGCTTGCAAGGCTGTGTTCGTGGACACTGTTGTCAATGCAAAAACAGATATCAACGACATAAGATTCAACGTCCCAGCAAAGGAACGTCCATACTCTATTTTTAAACTTGCTAAGGCATTCCCGATAAATGGTAAGCCTGACAGAAAGAGAGTGATTGCACTGTATGAGGGAAGAACCAGAATGAAAGTGAAACGTGCGGCTCCGGGTGGAGAAGGATATGTAATTGATCACTTCGACTCTAATGCTGTGGCACACTATCTAGCACATATCGACAGTGCTTTCGTGGCATCAAGCACCCCATTCCCACATACATTCTTCAACGATAGCTATGAGGAGCACACAGCCGACTGGACACCAACGTTACTCAACGAGTTTTATAAGCGCAGAGGTTATAGGCTTGAAGACAAACTTGACGCTCTTGTTGACAGAAATCCAGACATTGTTGCAGACTACCGAGAAACACTAGGAGACTTACTTCTTGAGAATTTTACAAAACAATGGACGGCATGGGCTCATAGCCACGGAGCAATAACGCGCAACCAAGCACATGGCTCGCCTGCAAACTTGATAGATTGCTATGCTGCAGTGGACATTCCTGAAATTGAGGGGTTCGGACTGACAGACTTCGGGATAAAGGGACTGCGCACTGATTCGGGCATGACCCGACCAAACTTCAGCGACCTCAGCATGCTGAAATATGCACCCTCGGCAGCTCACATCACAGGGAAGAAATACACCTCTAGCGAGACATTCACATGGCTGACTGAGCATTTCCGCACGTCACTGAGCCAGATGAAGCCAGACATGGACCTTATGTTCTGCGCCGGAGTGAACCACATGTTCTTCCACGGCACGGCATATTCACCAAAAGAGGACGCTTGGCCAGGATGGAAATTCTATGCCTCTGTGGACATGAGCCCAACGAACTCTATTTGGCGTGATGCCCCAGAACTGATGAAATATATAACGAACTGCCAAACATACCTGCAATGGGGCGAACCGGACAACGATTTCCTCGTATATCTTCCTGTAACTGACATGTGGAAGACTAATACGAAGAAACTGCTAATGCAGTTTGATATTCACTCAATGGCTAAGAAAGCTCCAGAATTTATCAAGACTATCCTTGACATAGACAAGGCTGGCTTTGACTGCGACTATATCAGTGACAGCTATCTTCTCAGCTCAACAGCAAAAGACGGGCGCATCATAACAAAAGCGGGGACAAGTTATAAAGCTCTGATAATACCTGACAAAGCACACCTAAGCAAAAAACTTGACGAATGGATTGGCACATTGAAGAATAAAGGTGTAACAGTCATCTACGGCACATCGCCCACCCTAATGGCAACTGCGGCACATGAAGAAAAGCTGAAAAGTTCACTTGGACTGAAAATGATACGCAGAAAAAATCCCATAGGCCACCATTATTTCATTGCAAACCTCACTGATCACGACATCAAAGCGTCTGTGGAACTGGCCGTTAATAATACACACGGACTGTGGTATAACCCCATGACCAACGAATACAGCAACGCTATATGGGATAAAAACTCCCTGGAGATAAATCTCAGAAGCGGTGAAAGTCGCATACTTATCTGTTCAGAAAAAACTGTGAACGAATGGGGAATAAACAAAGATTCATTAAAAATTATTGACGTAGCCCCATGTTGCAACAACAAAACAATAGACATTACCGATGGCAAATGGACAGTTTCTTTCATAGAAGAAACTCCCAAAGTGGGAGAAACATTCAAGCTCAACAAGCTTGAGACTTGGGAAAATCTCTCAGACAGTGCCGCAGTGACAATGGGAACGGGAGTCTACGAAACATCATTCAAGCTTTCAAAGGAAGATGCACGCAGACATTGGACAATAGATTTGGGCGATGTTAGAGAAAGTGCAAGAGTATACATAAACGATACTTATGTAGGTTGTTGTTGGGCCGTTCCATTCACGCTCAACTGCGGCAACACTATGAAAAAGGGTATAAACCACTTGCGCATAGAAGTAACTAACCTTCCTGCCAACCGCATTGCCGACATGGATAGACACAACGTGAAATGGCGAAAGATGAAAGAGATAAATGTTGTTGACATCAATTACAAAAAGACAACCTACGAGAATTGGAAACCAGTAAAGAGCGGTCTTAACGGAAAGGTAACATTAGTGAATCAATAAAAAAACAAATACAGAAATGAAAAAGAATATATTAACGGGATTGTTACTGTCGGTCTGTGCCTTTACATCACTTGCACAGACATCAAAAGCATATGACATTCTTACTATGGCTAGGCGCACAAACAATTATTTCATGGAGAAATTCGCTGACCCCAACGCCATATACCACGCTAACAAAAAGACTTACGAAACGAACCTTTGGACACGTGCCGTATATTACGAAGGACTGATGGCACTATACGAAGTAGACCCACAACAAAGATATGCCGATTATGTAGACCTTTGGGGCAACCACCACAACTGGCTACCAAGAAAGGGCAAAGACAATATGAACGCTGACAACCAATGCTGTCAGCAAGTTTATATAGACCGCTTTCTGCAAAGCGGCAACAGAGAGTGCATTGCAAACGTAGGCAACAACCTAGACGGACAGATGAAAACGGGGAAAAACGATTTCTGGACTTGGATCGATGCCATACAAATGGCAATGCCTGTATATGCGAAATACGCCAAGATGACAGGGCAAAGGAAATATCTCGACTATGCCATGAGTTCATATAAATGGACACGCGACACACTCGCCGGCGGACTGTTCAACAAAAAAGAGGGTCTGTGGTGGCGCGACAAAGACTACGTGCCACCATACAAGGAGCAAGACGGAAACAACTGTTATTGGAGCCGTGGCAACGGATGGGTGTATGCCGCTATAATCAGAGTTATGCAGACTCTTCCGAAGAACAGTAAAGAATATAAATATCTTAAGAAAGACTTCCTTGCCATGACCAAAGCACTGGTAAAATGCCAACGCAAAGACGGATTTTGGAACGTTAGTCTTGTCTCGCCCGTAACGTTCGGTGGACCGGAAATGACAGGAACTTCACTATTCCTTTACGGAATGGCATGGGGAGTGAACAACGGCATCCTCTCGCAGAAAAAATATTCCGCAACAATGGAAAAGGCATGGAAGGCTATAGCAAGTTGCATCCACCCCAACGGTTTCATCGGCTACAACCAAGGTACAGGCAAAGACCCATCAGCGGGACAACCCGTAACATTCAACTCAATGCCCGATTTCGAAGACTACGGCACTGGCTGCCTGCTCCTTGCAGCAGCAGAATACTACAAGTTGGCAAAAGGACTTGAATAAAAGACTAAAGGGAGATTGTCCGTGGATGGGCAACCTCCCTTAATCTTTTATGCCAACACAACACCTGATTATGCACGCATCAGCGTGCATTTCTTTTTCTCTTAGTATAGTAAACATAAAATCAATTCAAAACAACATCCATGAAGACATTCTATGATAATGTTTCTCCACCAAGTAAAAGAATATAGAAAAAAGTGATGATTAAACCACTAGTTTTATTATTTTTGCAGAAATGTTATCAAAGCTACGACAATTTGTTGCAGCAATGGAAGAATAATCATAAGACAAACATATTTATACTTTATCAAACTTTCTTTTTGGTAAGAAAAAGATAGTCAGAAAGAAATTAAAACCGAAGCTATTATGAAGAAAAAGATTATCAATCTCATTCTAACGGAGAGAAGAACCTTATTGTTGCTCTTTCTCTTGATTGTAAGTGTAAGTCAAGCCATAGCACAGGAGACATACGGCTTGAAGATTGCCGGTGTTGACGTTACAAGCGAAAACTGCAATGACCTAAGCGTTATCGACGGCGTGAGCGGAACGGTGAGATACGATGCCATCACAAAAACGCTCACACTCGAAAATGCAACCATCACGGCAAAAGGTGACATTGAAGGCATACAGAATGCTTCCATAAAACGCCTTATAGTTAATGTTGTGGGCGAGAATCATGTTATAGCAGATGATTACCCAGCAATAGCTTCGTTCAAAGCCGTAACCATACAGGGCGGTGGAAAACTCAACGCAGTGAGTGAAAACAGATCGGGCATCACGACCGACATCGGCTCGCTCACCATCGACAACTGCACCATCAATGCCAAAGGCTCATACGGAATCAGGGGCAACACTGGCGAAGAGACTCTCATTGTAAGAAACGACGCCGTAGTAACGGCCGAGGGCAACAACGGCTCTATCGCTTTCATCAAAAATCTTACGCTTGAAGACAACGAAAAGATTCTCCATCCATTGGGAGCGGTTTACGACCAAAGTCTGAAGGGCATTACGTTCAATGGCGATATTGTAGGAACCAAGGTTATCATCGCCAAGTCTTTGAAATACGGTCTGAAGATAGCCGGAATAGACGTGACTAACAGCAACTATAGCTCTCTGACCCAATATGCGGGCGTGGGCGGTACGGTGATTTACGACCCGAACACCAATGTCCTCTCCCTCGACAACGCCACGATAGCACTGCAAGGCAATACTGAGGCGATAACCAACTATGCTGACAGTGGACTTGTGATAAACCTATCGGGCGAAAATAAGGTCACGTCCAACCGGTCGGCCCTGTCAGTGGCTCAGCCCACGACCATCCAGGGTGGCGGAACGCTCAACGCCACGAGCGTCAATGGCGCAGGCATAGCCATTGATAGCACCACGCTCACCGTCACACCCTGCACCATCAACGCGAAAGGCGTTTATGGCCTTTCGGGCAACGGCGAGGGCGCAACCCTCTCCGTAAAGTTCAACTCCGCGATAACGGCAGAGGGCAGCGTCGGCTCGGTCGTCGGGATGGATTCTCTTGATCTCGAATCAAACATTGATCTCAACGGCTATGTTGGTCCTGGAGACGACGGCATTGCCATCATAAAGCCCAATCGTGCCGGATTCGACAAAACGCTGAAGGCTGTTGCCGTAAACGGAGAAGTGACAACCGAAAAAGTGCTGATAGGGAAACTTATAGTATATGATATGTTTATCAATGGCGCATATGTGACCAACGCCAACTGCAACGACCTGAGCGTCATACCTGGTGTGAGCGGAGCCGCGATATACGACCCCGATAACTATACGCTCACGCTCCAGAACGCTATTCTCTATACCGAATACAAAGGCGCGGCTATCAGACATGATGCCAGTTATCCTCATATGACAATAAAATTGTTGGGGGAGAACCACATCGTTACCTATGGAGCTCCTTTTGGCATCACACTTGCTCCGGTAACCATTACCGGAGGCGGATCGCTCGACATCTTGTCGGCCAAAGCCATGTGCGGAGACTCACTTACGTTCGACGACTGCACAATCAACATAAAATGTTACGCTTCGCGAGCCATCGAGGGGGACTTTTCTGACCGTTCTGTTTGCACCATTCGCAATGCCGACATAACGGCTGAACGTCTCGACACGATAATTAAGAGATATAGCGCGATATCCGTCCTGAAGTCTTTGGTTCTTGACGGATGTGAAATCGTAGAGCCCGCAGGGGCCGCATTCAACGACTCGTTGCATGGCATTGCCATCAACGGCAAACCCGCGGCAAAAGTGGTGATAAGAAGAACGGGCAAGAGATATGGCTTAAAGGTGGCCAGTGTAGACGTGACCAGCAACAACTGCAACGACCTGAGCGTAATCGACGGCGTGAGCGGAACCGCGACATACGATCCCGAAAAGAAAACGCTCTACCTTAAAGACGCGACCATAGAAACGACAGGAGATGTCAAGGGTATTGAAAACGATACAATAGACGGACTAACAATCAACGTGACGGGCGAAAACACCATAAATGCTCAGCACACTGCCCTCATGTTGAACAATACCCCGACAATTATCAAAGGTTACGGCACACTCAACGCCGAAGCAAAAAAAGGAATGGGCCTCTTCTTCAACAACTCGCTCGAGATTGACAACTGCACAGCAAATTTCAAAGGCAGTTGGGGACTTGCGGGATACGACGGAAGAAACGAAAAACTCACCGTGAACAATGCCACAGTAACGATGACCGGTACCGAGAGTTCACATTCCGACATAAATTCGCTCACGTTGAACAGCAGCATAATCGCCACTCCTGAAGGCGCTGCATTTAGCACGGTGCTCCATGCCATCGCGTTAAACGGAAAAGCCGTGACCGACAGTATAGCAATCGTCCCCGACACTACCAAGCACTACGACGTTGTACTCGAAGAGTGCACGGAGAACAAAGAGGCTGTCGTGGCTTTGGTTCAGAGCATCACAGGCCTTGGCGAAGCAGAATGTATTGCACTCGTAAACAGTGCACCTTGCATTATTTGCAGTGACGTCTCTCCAACCCAAGCACACGAAATATGCCATGAGCTAGCAAAACTAAACTGCGCTGTCAACAATTATCTACACGGAACATGGGAGCCAACGGATATCACTAACGTAAAGACAACTGCAGATATGCCTCACAGACAAGGTATATATAGCATCCATGGTGTTTATCTTGGCAACGATTTCACCTCTCTTCCCAATGGAGTCTATATCAAAGA
>CAVLBD010000040.1:0-25022 GCA_963661195.1 bacterium | reverse complement strand
TCACCAAACAAAGAGTGTAAACAATAATAGTTAATCGCCCTCAAATGCGACAACATTTCTTAGGGATAGTCAGTTCTTCGACAGATAGTCCCGATCTTTCTGCTATCGTATTCATCGGAATTCCCAATTCTTTCATTTTCTTTGCATTTCGTAGACGTTCCTCTTCACGTCCTTCTATTCTTCCTTCTTCTCGTCCTTCCATTCTTCCTTCCTCGCGCTCTGTATCTATGTTGTTGCGGAGAATAACAATATTGTCAAGATGGCGGAAATAGGCTGCGCGTTCCGTTTGGTTCATTCTGTCTATGGTGAGTTGTTCTTTCACTTCCTCCATGCCTGGGGCTTTAGCTCCGGTGGGCACATCGCCTGTGTTCAGGTAGTAGGCCCATTCTTCAATTGAGTTCTTTGCTACGCAGTTGAAGTCGTCGACCTTTAGTATATAGTATTCAGGATATAGGTTGCTAACTACATCAGCACTGAATTTCTGCTTTTGGAATGGGCTTAGCTCCAGTACCTCTCCGTTGTGTATGCCGCGGAATTCTGTCTTGCCGTAATACACAATGTCGGTGCCTTTGCCTAGATCGAAGTATACGATATTAACGCTATATACTTTTCGCACATTCTCGTAGCCCTCGCCCTTGCGGATGTATTCGGAGACTAGTTTTGACGTACCCAAGAGCATTCGTTGGAAATAGGCATATTCCGTGTTGTTCTGCACCTCAATGAGGAATAATTCGCCTTTTCGTTCTCGGCGAGCATGTCTACCCGGTTATACTTATCATATTCTTCTTCTTGATTGCTCTCGCTTTCCAACATTCGTTTTATCTTTATCTGCATACCGAGCAATGTGGTTAGCAGACCTTCTAGAATGCCGAAATTAGCTTTCTGTCTGAGCAGACGTTTCATCGCCCAGTCAAAGCGTATGTATTTACTCTCTTTCATTGTGTGCTTGTTTTGTTTACAAATATAGTCATTTCCACCATCATGCCAAACAAAAATAGTTTATTTTCTTTTTGTTCTCAATATTAGCCGCGAGTAATAATAGCGAAATGGGATCTTTGCAGGTTATTGGTTGTAGATCCTAATGCTATAATTGAAAGGTGGATGATACATCGGCTAAATGTCAGAGACAAAATACAATACGACAGAAATAACTATGACAGACAACGTTTCGGCAACAAGGCAGACGCGATTGCTGAATTGCATGTCACTGAATGTCAGTTCCCGTGGGTTTGTACCGATGTATGGCTTGTAGAAAAATTCTCCGAAATAGTCGTGCGGTCCTCCGAATCGGCAGTTGAGCAATGCCGACAATGCAGCCTCGGGCCATCCGCTGTTGGGCGAAGCGTGACAACGGGAAAAATGCCACGTCTGCCCAGCGTAATATGTAAGAGAACGATGGGGCAGAGTTTTGCAATGACGCACACATACCCATCCACAGCCAAGGAGAAGAATAGCTGTTATGCGTGCAGGGATGTAATTGGCAATGTCGTCTATATGTGCTGCCCAACAACCGAAGTCTTTATATCTCTTGTTCTGATACCCTATCATGGAATCTAGCGTGTTCACCATTTTGTATGCTAGCATGCCAGGAAGCCCTAGAAGGCAAAACCAGAAAAGTGGTGCCACTACTCCATCGGACAGATTCTCGGCAAGTGTTTCCAGTGATGCTGTGGCAACTTCTTGCCGTGATAGCGCTTGAGTGTCGCGGCCAACGATACGGCTTACCTGCTTCCTTCCTTCTTTAAGCCCGCACTGTAAAGCTTCAAAAACCATTTGCACTTCGTGCCGTAGTGTCTTTCCTGCAAGACAATAAAAAATAAGGATGGACTGAATGGCTAACGATAGTACAACGAGTGGTAGGCAGGGCTTTTCTTTATTGACCGTAAGGTTGTTGAGCAGTGCCAAGCCAAAGTGGACAACAACGAAAAGGGCGCATATGCTGAATACTGCGAATACTGCGCCTTTTGCCTTTCTGTGCTTTCCCTTGTTTAAGCACCGCTCTCCTGCGGCAATCCACTTCCCCATGTAAACGATGGGGTGGGGCAGCGACACAGGATCGCCGAAAATGAGGTCGAGAAGCCAACCGATAAGCAAACTAAGCAGAGTAAGGTTGTTGATTAGGAATATTGTTATTTCGTCCATTCTCTTAAAGCGTTAATTAGTTTTTCGTCTTCCGTCCTCGTCTGTACTGCAATCCGAAAGTGTTTCTGTGAGAGACCTAGGAAATTACTTGCGTCACGTATCAGCATGCCATATGTGGCAACAAGGTATTCCTTAAGGCTATGGGCACTTCCAGATGGCAGTTCGCAAAGTAGTATGTTGGAGTCTGATGGGAAAGTCTTGATTCCGATCTCTTCAAGTCGCTTAGCCACCAATTCACGTTCCTGGCACATGGAAGTGGAGTCAATTCGGTAGTTGTCACAATGTTCCGTAAGGAAGAGGCCTGCTTCTACGGCAAGTCTGTTTACAGACCATGGCATTCTGTAATGCTTTACCATAGAAAGCAATGCCTTGTTTCCTACGGCATAGCCAAGACGCAGTCCTGGTATTCCGAAATCTTTTGTCATAGAGTGAAGAAGCAGAACGTTATCATGACTTGCAGCCTCCTTGCTTTGCAATGTCTTTTTGGGCGTGTAGGCAGAGTAGCTCTGGTCCAAGATGAACAAAGTTTTAGGGTTCTCTTTTATTATGCCGTTCAAGATGTCGTGTTCCAATACTTGTCCTGTAGGGTTGTTGGGATTGCATATCCAAACTACATCTTTGCTTCCAAATTTGCTAGCATTGTTTATTGCTGCGATATTTATAGTCTTACAGCCGTAAATTCGGCAGGCATCGGAATATTCAGAGAAAGTTGGTTGCACAACGTAGTGAATTCTTTCTTTAAAGCATTGCGCTATCAGATAAATGGCTTCTGTTGCTCCGTTTGTTGCCATCACATTCTCGCTTTCGACTTCATGTTTGTCGGCTAAAGCGCTTTCAAGGGTTTCAGGCGAGGGCTCTGGATAGTTCTTTATCTTCGGCAGATTTGCAGCAAGAGTTTGGAAAAGCAGAGAGTGGTCGAAGTGGTTATATATGTTTGTGGAGAAATTTATTTCAACGTTGCCGTATTTGTATAGATCATCCCCGTGCCCGTTTATCATGCCGTCATTATTTTAATTAGTTGTTCTATGTCCACATGTTTCCTCACGTGATCGGCAAGTAAATTGTATTGCCTATCTTTAAACTCCTCTATTGTTTCTTTATGTTTCGACTGTCTGCCCTTTTCAAATGGTGCGATAAGATATTCTATTATCGGTTGGTTGTCGAGGAAGCCATGTAGATATGTTCCAATACAATGGTTGCCGTAAACGATGGTGTCGGCTTTTATACCATCTTTTCCGCTGCCGTTGCAATACGTTGTGATGCCTTGGTGTATCTCATACCCTTTGCATGTCGTTTCGTTGAATGTGAATTCCACCTGCTTTGTTATCTTATCGTCCAGCATCTCCGTTGTCGTGTCCAGAAGTCCTAGTCCTGGCAACTGTGGAATGCTGCCTTCCACGCCATGCGGGTCGCAAACCATTTGTCCGAGCATTTGGTATCCGCCGCATATCCCTACTACCGTTTTCCCGTTTCTGTGTGCACGTAGAACGGCTTGTGCAACACCGTTGCGGCGAAGTTCGTACAGATCATCTATCGTGGCTTTCGTGCCGGGCAATATGATGATGTCGGCTTTTTCAATATCGGCAATGTTGTTTGTGTAAAAGAGATTCACCCTCTCATCGCGCTCAAGCACATTGAAGTCGGTGAAGTTTGATATGTGTCGCAGTAATACTACTGCAATATTTACTTTGTCGTTTGCTGCGGAATGTATCTTATGCTCAAGTTCCACGCTATCCTCTTCCTCTATCGCAATGTCGTTGAACATAGGAACAACGCCGAGCACAGGAACGTGGCATAGGTCTTCAATCATCTTTCTGCCTTTTTCAAATAGTCGGATATCACCACGGAATTTGTTTATGATTATGCCTTTAATGCGTTTCCTATCTTCTGGAGTTTGAAGCATTATGCTTCCATAGCAAGAGGCAAAGACCCCTCCGCGGTCTATATCTGCCACGAGAATCACGTTGGCATTGGCATGGCGAGCCATTGGCATGTTCACGATGTCGGAGTCGCGCAGATTTATTTCAGATACACTGCCAGCTCCCTCCATAACTATGGGATTGAATTTAGTGGCAAGCCGGTCGAAAGCCTGGTTAACGGCGTTGCGCAACTCTTCCTTACCTTCTTTCCTGAAATAGTCATAAGCGGAGCGGTTGCCGATTGGTTTACCGTTGAGCACAACCTGTGTGGTATGTTTTGAATTGGGCTTCAGTAACAGTGGGTTCATGTCTGTGCAGCAAGGTATCTTTGCTGCCTCCGCCTGTACCGCTTGTGCACGACCTATTTCCAGTCCGTCGGGTGTGGCGTATGAATTGAGTGCCATGTTCTGCGCCTTGAACGGAGCTGGTGAGAACCCTTCCTGCAAGAATATCCTGCAGAGGGCTGTGGCAAGAACGCTTTTGCCAACGTCGCTGCCCGTGCCAACCAGCATAACGGGATGCAATGTAATATCTTTGTTCATAGTTTTATCTGTAATGCTAAAAGAATGGAAACCCTTTCTCTGCCCAATACCAATGTGTATATCCCGCTATGACGTTCTTGTATTGGTATATGGCGGTTCCCGTTTCTGTGCCTTTTGCAGAGTATTGACAACAGATCTTATTGATGTCGTTGCGAGGAGTGTCGGCAACGTCTGAGTAATGGAATTCATGTCCTCGCAAAGTACTGCCGTTCCTCCATTTCATTTGGCGGTATCCTAAGTGCAGACGAGCATTCTGCATTGTCGCCTTGAACGGGAGTACCCCACACATTGGAGTGCCGTCGATGTCGCGGCAAAGATACATGAAGCCTCCGCATTCAGCAAATACCTTCCCACCGTTTTCGGCAAAATCTCTTATGTTTCCACGCATTATTTCGTTTCCCTCAATATCCTCAAGATGAAGTTCCGGATAGCCTCCTGGAAGATACAAAAGGTCGCACAAGGGTAGCTCCTTGTCGTGAAGTGGTGAGAAGAAACTTACCTCTCCCATTTCACGGAGCGAGTCGATGTTGGCTTTGTATATGAAATTAAAAGCCTCGTCATTGGCTAACAGTATTTTCATAATGCAAGAATTTTGTTTATGTCCACATTATTTTCTATTTCCGTTGCAGCGATATTTATTGTCCTTTCCATAATTTCCCTATCGCCGACTGTCAATCCCAAATGTCTGCTTGGAATGTTGAGCTCCGCATTTCTCGACATATATCCAAGACATTCTACTCCAGCTTCATTGCATGCCGCCTTCAGAAAGTCAAAATGGTTGACGGAGGCTACGTTGTTGAATACTACGCCTCCGACCTTCAGTTTCTTGTCGAAGTTGGCAAATCCGAATATCAACGGTGCCACGCTATATGCCATAGATTTTGCGTTCACCACCAATACAACGGGGATGTCGAGGAGTATCGCCATTTCGGCGCTGCTGCCGTGACTTTTGTCGAACCCGTCAAAAAGCCCCATTACGCCTTCCACAACCGAAATGTCTGCCTCTTTTCCGTATTTGCGGAATATTTCCTCAACATGTTTCTCTGATGCCATGAACGTGTCCAGATTAACGCTGTCTTTTCTTGATGCCAGCCGATGGTACATGGTGTCGATATAATCTGGCCCGCATTTGAAAGGTTGTACGTTAAGCTTGCGGTTTACCAACGCCCTGAGCAGCCCCATGGTGAATGTCGTTTTGCCGCTATTTGACGTTGCGGCTCCGATGAGAAATGATTTCATGCAAGACATTGTTGTTTTTATATAATCTTTTTGCGCTTAAGCAGAATGAATAGCGCTATAGGTGCTCCTATCAGTGATGTTACCGAATTAATCGGCAGTGCGCCCTCAAATCCAGGCATCCTCGCTATGATGTTGCATAGTAAGGCAAGCGTGGCCCCACAGAACATTGTGGCGGGTAGCAATATCCAATGGTCGTTGGTATTGAAGAGCCCTCTGCAGATATGTGGCACGGCAAGTCCAAGAAACATTATCGGTCCGCAGTATGCCGTTACAATGGCGGTAAGAATGCCTGCAGACGTTATAGTCAGCATTCTGGCGCGTTTCACGTTTAATCCTAAGTTTAAGGCATACATCTCGCCTAGAAGCAGTATGTTTAGCGGCTTTGCCAGCAACGTGGTGAAAGGTAGCAGAATTGCCGTGAGCCCTACGAACACATATACCTGTCCGCCCGTAACTCTAGAGAAAGATCCTAGCCCCCATATAACGTATGCCCTTATGTCTTCTTCGCTAGAAAAGTATTTCAGCACACCAATGATGGCGGTGGCTATATAGCCTATCAGTACTCCTGTTATGAGCAGTGTAACGTTGCCGTTTACCCTTTGTGAAAGGAAAACGATAACCCCCATGACGAGCATTGCTCCGCAGATGGCAGCTAGTGTTATAGCAGTGTTGCCAATTATACCTAACCTAATAAGTGAGCCGCCCCATATAGCTCCATTAAGTAGCACTACAAACGCTACGCCAAGACAGGCAGCACTTGAAATGCCTAATACCGATGGTCCGGCAAGCGGATTGCGAAACACCGTCTGCATTTCCAGTCCGGCCACCGATAGTCCAGCTCCGCAGGCGATGGCGGTAAGCGTTTGTGGCAGGCGTGTTTGCATTACTATGTTTGTCCAAATTTCGTTATTGTCCCCTTTGTCCAATCCATTGCCAAAGGGATTGAGAATCTGGAACACGGCGTTTGCCGGAATGTTCACCGAACCCACCGTGAGGTTCAGCGTGGCAAGAATTATTAAGCCCACAAGGAGCATTATCATTGTCGTGGTGTGTCGCATATCAGTCTGATGTCTATTTCCCCCTCGGGAAAAGCCTTAATGCAGTTTTCCCAACAGAGCGATGTTATTTTGTCGAAGAATTCTTTTGGCATAATGTCCCATAGCTCTCTAGCCATTGTAATGTTGTCAATTGATTTGGTGGGAATGTTGAGGCTTTGGGCAACCTGTTTAAGGAAATCTTTGTTCATGGTCACCTTGTGGGAATGTGTGTCTAGATTGCCATCGGCCAGTTTCACAGCCTTCCCTATCATTATTGCTAGGATGGCCTTCCTGAAACCAGTCTCGTGGGCGGCTTTAAGAGCCTCACCGATGAAGTTCCCGTAGTGTACACACCGTATGTCCATTTCTTCCTTAAGGGACCTCTCGCTTTTCATCCCAGCCACTAAGCCTATCTCTCTCTTACCGATGGCCCACGCTACCTCGATTTCTCTCCTTATGCTATTTATGAACGCCTCGTTGGATAGAGGGCGCACGATACCTGAAGTGCCGAGTATGCTGATGCCGTTCACTACGCCTACTCTAGGGTTGAATGTCTTTTTTGCAAGTTCTTCCCCGTTTTCCACGCTTATAGTTACGTCAATGTCTTTGTTTGTCAGAGCTCGTATCTCGTTTTCAATCATCCTTCGCGGAGTAGGGTTTACTGCTGGTTCTCCGATAGGGATGCCGAGTCCAGGGAGTGTTACTGTTCCCACTCCTTTGCCTTGCAGAAATCTCACATGTTGATCGCGTATGCCCTTTTCGTCATTGTGTTCATTCGTATGAAGTGTTACGTGGGATGTTATTCTGCATCCTTTCGTCACGTCAGGGTCATCACTCATGTCTTTGGTGACACAGGCAGAGCCTTTCTCATGATGTTCCACAGGAATCGTGAGTATCTCACCATCCGGCAATGCAAAGCTAACCTCTTCAGAATCATCGTCCCATAACAGTGATTGCAGGGCAGCTTTAGTAGCTGCTGTGGCGCATGCACCAGTCGTTAACCCTGTCTTTAAATCAAAAAAGTCAGGAACCAAGTGTTCGATGGTTCTTCTTAGTCCATGTTTTCCAGTTACGTTAATCCAAGTTTTAGGAAGAGCAGGACGCTTCACCACAAACACTTTCGCCACTGTTTCTAAGGCAGCGTATACTTTTGCTTCAAATCCTCCTGTTGCTCCGCTCTCCTTCGTGATGATGGCGTCACATCCAATCCGGAGCATCATCTCTTTTTCTTCATTCTTGGTGGGCAGACCATTGGCCTCATTATAGAAAATCACATTTTCTGTTGGAAAGCCGGAAGCAACACATTGCTTCAAACTTTCCTCCCTGTTCAGAATTCTGAATGTCGTTTTATGATGTTTCCAGTATTCTTCAAGTTTGACTATGGTGTTGACACCACTGAGAGCAAGCAGATTCTTTATGTTTGCTGCTTTCATCTTCTTCATTGCGTCGGCATAGTCAGAGCAATAGATGACATTCTCTATCGTTTTGGAGAATTCCCTTTGCAGACGTATTACTGGCACACAGGCTTCCCTTATTGTCATATGCAAGTTCTCGGCAAACGGGTGGGCGGCGTTGATGATACATCTTATATCGTTGGCTTTACAGAAATCCTTCAGTTCTTTTGCTGATATGGCTCCCGTGAGACGCACTCCGTTGTGTGTCTCTATGTGTTGCTTGTCGCCTTTTGTGGAGTAAAAGAACTTCTTCCCCGCTTCATCGCACACATCCGCGGCAATTCGCCCCTCTGTTGTTCCGCCAAAAATCAGTATCATTGTGCAACGTTTGTTTATTTGCTTGCCTTTCTGAAGATGTGAGAGAAGTGCCCATCGTATAGTTTGCTCTTCCCGTGCCTATTGTCTATCGCCTCGCCCACAACAATCATGGTTGTCAGCGTGAGATCGTTCTCTTTTAAGATTTTTCCCAAGTCCTTGAGTTGTCCGCGGTATATCCTTTGTTCCGCCCAAGTCAGCTTGTAGCATGCGGCTACCGGTGTTTCTGGAGGATACCCGCCTTCCAGAAGCTCTTTCATTACGTCGTCAACGATATTGGCGCTGAGGAATATGCACATAGTGGATTGGTGCTGCGCCAAAAGATGCAGCTTTTCCTTGTCGGGCATCGGCGTTCTTCCCTCTCCGCGAGTAAGTATTATGGTTTGGCATTTTTCTGGAATGGTGAACTGGCTTTTCAGCTCTGCTGCTGCCGCTAGGAAGCTGCTGATGCCGGGTGTTATATGGTATTCCATTCCGTATTTGTCGAAGAAAGCCATTTGCTCCTGTATGGCACCATATATGCAAGGGTCTCCAGTGTGGAGTCTTACTACGAGTTTCCCCTTGTCGTAAAACTCTTTCATCGTTTTGAACTGCTCCTCCAGATCCATTCCTGCGGACGACAATACAGTTGCTCCGCTTTTGGCACAGAACGTGAGCTCCCGTGGAACGAGACTCCCTGCATATAGTATCAAATCTGCTTTTTCAAGAAATCTCCTTCCCTTTATGCTGGTAAGGTCAGGGTCGCCCGGTCCGGCACCAACTATCTCTATATGCCCCTTGCCTTTATTGGCTGTATTGTCTTCAGCCAATGCCCAAGTAAAGTAATGTTCACCAAATGGTTCTGTAAGCCATATTTTACCTTTCTGCTTTTCTAATACGAGCGTACCTTGCTTGCTTGAAAGCAGTGCTGCTGCCTCTGACACTCCAAAACTATCAGTTATTTCAAAACATTTTTCTGATGGATTAGGCACGTTCACCTTTGCAAGCTCGTCGGCTTCATAGAACTTTAGTTCCGCCCATGGAAAATATCTCTTCAACTCCTGCAACATCTCTTCGTCCTTCTTCAGCGTTATGCTTGCGATTGAACGTATGCTTTCCAAGGCAAATCCTCTCTCTTCCAAATCAATGGTTATGAAACGAGCAGCCTCTGTCGTTGTGTTTTTGTGACATCCAACACCCAAGCATAAGCAAGGCGGAAAGTATTGAATGCATGTCGTACCATCACGTTCTATGTCGTAAGAGGCATTGCCATAGTAAGTGGCATAGTGAGAGCGACCGCTATGTTTGTTGATAGATATTCTATCATAGGGAGAAACCACAATCAGGAGTTCGAATATTCTGTCTATATCATTGTCTTCGGAGCATTTTTCTCTTGTATAAGCTTGGTATTCCGAAAAGTTGTGGAACAGTGTTACATGCTCAGGTTTTGTGTCTTCAAGAAATCTTGTTCCCTCATCATTATATTCCAACACAAGTGCTGTTGGCCTTTTGTTCACAAAATTGGCTATTGTTCTGTTTGATGTTCCTGCAGCTACCCATCCGAAGCGCTGTCCCAAAGTATCAAGAGCCCATAGACCGCTATTATCGCTTTGGGTGGTGATAATCTCCTGGGCTCCTATAACGCGTGCTATGTCTCGCGCCAATTCGTTGGCACCGCCTATGTGACCGCTTAACACGGGAATGACGTATTTCCCCGTAGTGTCAATGCAGATTACAGCAGGGTCAGTGTGCTTGTTAGAAACTATCGGTAGAATCTTTCTCACGCAAATGCCCATCGCCCCGATGAATACTATTGCTTCACCGTCAAAAGGAGGCTCATGCTTTTTAATCCTGTCAGCGAGTCTTTCGCCAACTTCGTTTATCGTTTCGTATACTATCATATCGCTCTGATTATAGTTATTGGATTGTTTTCATCAATCTTCATAGTGTGCAGAATTTCTGGCTTCATTCCCATTTCTGTTGTTGTTTCAATAAATGTTCGCTTGCTTTCCTCGCTTACGGAGTTGAAAACGATGCAACCTCCGTTCCTTAACACCGTCTTTACCTTTTGGAGCATCTCTTTCATCTTGCCACCGTAACCGCCAATGAATACAGCATCCGGCAAGTCGAGACCCTCGGCGTTAATGGCGCAGAAGTCGACTATTATGTAGTCAATTCCTGGAGCATGGAATTTGCGTGAATTGAGTTCCATCAGTTCTCGTCCCTCTTCACGTATTTCGAATGCTGTAACGTGCAGATGCGGAAACGCGAGCTTCGCTTCGATGCTTATGCTGCCCGTGCAGAAGCCGATGTCCCAAAACGAATGTTTCTCCGACAGGTTGAGTGCGGCTATCGACACAAGTCGTATAGGCATCTTCGTAATCATTTTTTTTCTATCGTTAAGAAGGTGGAACTCCTCGTCAGGAATGCCGAAAGCGTGATGTCTGTCGCTTTCCTTCTTGAGAATAATGCAGTTGGGATTGTCGTAGTCCTTGCTGACAGAAAATTTGCCGACACGCTCTTTCTCCTCATTGCCAAGGTTCTCACCGACATACATGGCGTAATTGTCGTAGCCGAATGCGCACATCCTTTCCCAAATGGCATGGGGTGTCTTGTTGCGGTCGGTAAGGCAGCCGATGAGAACCTCACCATTTATGAGGGCTTCATCGAATTTCTGCCAAGGTCGTCCTGTGAGCGAAACCACCCTCATGTCGTGATATGGAATGACAAGCCTATGGGCAAGCATTTGCAGCGAGTTAAACGAGGGATAGACAGTCATCTGCACGTCAGGCAATATCCTCCTTATGGTATTGGCAAAGCCGTAAAACAGAGGGTCGCCTGAGGCGAAAATGATTATCTCGGCATAGCTTTCATACTGTTTGAAAACATTGTCTAGAGGCACAGTGATATCAATCCACAGAGATTCTTCGGGCAGTAAATCCTTCACTATTTCGTGATGTCTTTTCCCACCCGAAAAGACCTTACCTTTGGATATGGCTTCCTTTACATACTGTGGTAACCATAGGTCGTGACAGTCAGACAGTCCTATGATAGTGCATTTATACATCTCTTCCTGGTTTTAGCTGTTCTGCATCGTCGAAGGTCAGAATACTGTTCACCAGTGTTGCGGCGAGATTGCTGCCGCCCTTTCTTCCGTCGATGATTATTTTTGGTATACCAGCCATCGTCTTCGCTGCATGTTTGCTTTCCTCCACATGTACGAAGCCTACCGGTGTCCCGATGATGCCAGCTGGTTGACAGATGTTCTTGCGTATCAGTGTGCAAAGCTCGAGTAATGCCGTTGGCGCGTTTCCAAAGGCATAAAGGGCCGCGGGGTATTCTTTGGCTGCAAGCCTCATTCCTGCCTGTGCCCGTGTGATGTTCTCCTTCTTCGCCATTTCTGCTGTCCTCGGGTCGTTGATATAGCATACTATTTCGATGTCTAAACGTTGTAGAGCCCCTTTGCGAATACCCGACGCCACCATAGACACGTCCGTAACGATAGTCTTTATACTGCCGTCTTTCACTTTTTTGTATAGTGTCTCTGTTGCCTCGTCGTCCATCCAAAGGTGCTTTTCCATATCGAAATCCGCTGTCGTATGTATGGCATGTAACATGGGCCATAGCTTCCATAGCGGTATGTCGGGATTCTTCAGCTCTTTCCTTATAGTGAGGAACGAGCGAATCATTATGCTCTGCCCTACATTTACGCTGTCGTCCGTTTTGTCGCTTCTGTAGTATCCTCTAGGGGTTATGAAATGCCCGTTCCAGTTATACGACTGACTGTTGCCGATTATTACTACAGTGAACATGTCAACATCCTCTGGGTCAAAATCTTTCAGCGTAGTGACGCTTACTTCTTGCTCGTCGCGTCCTGCCTGCCGCACATATCCCACTACGTTGTCTGGCTTCCTTTCCTTCATGAATATCTCCTTCAGACGGTGTAGTTGCCAATATCTGCCGTTGCTTTTCGGATTATATACCGCAGTGACGAAATCAGCTTCAGCGGCAGCTTTAATGCGTTTATCTATCACTTGCCATGGTGTCATCAAGTCGCTCATGGAGATAACGCAGAAGTCATGCCCGATGGGGGCGCCCAATAGTGCAGCAGCCTTTTGGAATGCGCTTATGCCGGGCAATACTATGATTTCGGCATCAGACTGCCTTTCACGTTTCATCTCGTAGATAAGCGGTGCCATGCCGTAGATGCCAGCATCACCGCTGGAGATGACACACACAGTCTTTCCCCTTTCTGCGTATTCAAATGCAAGTTCTGCCCTTTGACGCTCTTTCTTCATGCCGGTGTCAATACATTCCGTGTTGTCATTTAGATGTTGTCTGACAAACTGGAAATAGTATTTATACCCGATTATAAAGTCGCTGGCTTTCATCGCATTCATCACGGCAGGAGTGATGTCTTCCAATGAGCCAGGTCCGATGCCTGCAACATATATCCTCATATTCTTAGTCCTTGAATTTCAGTGTTAGGCTTATGTAAACGGAACGCCCTGGATTTATGGTTGAGAAATTGGAGTTCCAGTACGATGTGTCACGCTTGTTGAACACGTTGTCGATACCTATGCCAGGCTCTACCAACACCTGTTTTAGGCTGAAAGAATGTTTTGTCATGACATCCCATTGCTGGTATTTCGGGGCATATCCGTAGGTGCTGGAATATCTTCTGCCCTGAATGTGTCCGTTTATATTCACGTTTAGCCTGTAGTTACCCCAACTATGCGCCCACGACGCGTTTACGTTTGCCACATTTCTTACGCTTTTGTCCACTGGTGTCTCTGTGGTCTTGTATTCCTGCGTTTTTTGGTCAAGCGTTCTTGTTTCCGCTTTCGAGTCGCTGAGTGTATATCCTCCGGATAGTGTGAATCCGTATGGAAGCAGGAACTTCAGGTTGGCTGACACACCCTTTATTGTGGCGCGGTCTATATTGTCGCGCTGCCTTATGGTGGTCCAGCCATCGTTATATAGCTCGGTAAGCTTGTCGTTGGCTTCAATCTCCTCAATCGTGAGTGTTCGGTAATTTATCATGTTGCGGATTTTGTTTATGAATCCGCTTACGCTTACGCTCATCCACTTGTTGGAATATTCCATGTTCAGATTCCAAAATCTGTTCTTCTCCGCTTTCAGCGACGTGTTGTTTATAGTGTAGCGCGACGAGGTTTTAGCCTGATCTGTAGCGTAGAGCTGCGACAGGGTAGGGGTGCGGTAGCCTTCGGCATAGTTTGCCCTTGCCCTGAAACCGGCTATGTGATAGAATAACGCAATATTCGGAGTAATATTGTTTCCGAAATTCTGGTTATGCGTGTATCTCAACCCTGCTACAGCCTCAAGTCCATTCACAATGCGTATCTCGTCTTGTGCGAAAACGTTATATGTGAAGGTGCTTTCTTTCTGAATGTTGTCTGATGCGCTTTTCAAGCTCTCCTGCTCAAACTCTATTCCGGCAGAAAGCTTGTTCCAGTTGTTTAGTCTGAAAATGCCTTTCAGCGTCTCGTTGTAGTACATCGTGTTCTTTCTTGTCTCGTCATATTCCTCAGCGGTAGCTGTCTGCCAATAGTCATACTTCGACTTGAAATTCTCGGTATATACATCGAGATAAATATGGATGTTTTTGTTTGGCACCCATCTTGCTCCCGCTCCGATGTTGTATGATATGTGGTGTATGTCGTAGGTGTATGCCTGCTTTGACGTATACGTGTAAGTCTTTTCGCCCGTCTCTTTATTGGTTGTTGCCTTCTGCGTGAAATATGAAGCGTTGCGGTCGCGTCCCGTATTGTAGTCGTAGAAGTTACCTTTGATGTAGGCGTCAAATGTTTCGTTGAATCTCCATTCAAGTTTTTCGCTTATGTTGTCTGAGCGGAAAGCCTGCGACATCGGTCTGCCTGTTAGTTTCAGCACTGATTTGTCACCTTCTGTGAACTCCTGATATTTGCTTACCTGCCAGTTGTCCGCCTGTCTATGGTTGTAGCTTGTGTGGCTTGAGAATTTTCCCTTGTTTACGTCTACGTTTATGTCTTGGTCAAATCGTCCTTTGCTCATCATCTTTGTAGTGGATGTTGCCTCAAGACTGCTGTTGCTGTCGTCGGTGATGATGTTTATCACTCCAGCTATGGCATCGCTACCGTATAGCGCACTTGCCGCCCCCGAGAGGATTTCAATTCTTTTAATGTTGTCGATACTTATTCTGTTCCATCTGTCGTCGCCCGACACGCGCTTGCCGTTTTCCAAAATCAGCAGATAGTCATCGCTCACCCCGTTGTAGTTTACGAATGTTCCCATTCCGTTGGTGTGCGTGGTAATGTTTGTTGTAAGTTTTGTCAGAGCCTCCTGAAGGCTTGTCACGTTGGCGCTTTTCAAGTCCTTTGCCGATATTACCTTCACTTCCAAGGGGGAGTTCTCCGCCTTGTGGTATGTTCCTGTTCCGGTGATGATTACCGGGTTTAGCGTTGTTTCACGTGTGATGTCTTTCTGTGCGGTAGCCAAGGCCGGCATAGCGGCGGCCAATGGTAGCAGTAAGTGTTTGTACATTTTATATGTTAAATTTGATAATCTGTTTTGTGTAACTTATTTGATAATCTTATAATATTTCGGTGTGTAATGCGGAAGTATCTCCGGGTGGAAGGCCTTCACGAAATCTGCGAGAAGGAAATGTGGCTGCACCCCGGCGAGTTCTCTGTATGGTGTCTGGCTGAGGTCGCAGAAAATCACTCTGTTGTTTTTGTATGCATCGAGTGTGGCGTATCTGCTGTCTTCGGCAGCAAGGTCTTTCATCGAATAGTCGCCGTTGGATGTTCCGTCCGTCTGCCAGAAGTCGGCGTGAATGCCTTTTGCGTATACTGTTTCAAAGTCTTGTGTAACACCGCCAGATTCTTTGTTGTCTTTCATTATGTAGTCAGCCCCTGCATCTTTGAAGATTTGTGCCATATAGCTCCTTCCGCCCACAATATACCATCCGTCTCGCAGTTGTCTGCCACTGATTACCGTAGGCAGTTTCTTTTTCGCATTATATTCCTTCTCCACTTCTTGTTTCAGCGTGATGTATTTGTTCTCAATGTCGCTGAAAACGGCATTTGCGCGTTGTGTCTCACCAGTGAGCAACCCAATGAGCTTTATCCATTCCGCTTGTCCTAGTGGGTTCGTCTCCTTGTATCCATGATGTGGAATGAGTGGTATTCCGCATCTTTTGAGAGTTTCGAAGCCTCCGTATTTGCTTGCGCTAACCAGTATGTAGTCTGGCTTTGCCACCATGACAACCTCGATGTCGAAATTCCCTTCCTTGCCTATTTCAGTAGTCTTGCCGTTTTCTATCTGGTCGAGCATCTTCAGCGAGAAGATATGGCGGAGAGAGTTTATGGCAACGATCTTGTCTTCAAGTCCGAGAACCTCGAAGTTTCCGAGTTGTAACGCCGTGGTGCATACGAATCTTGATGAAGGCTTTTTTATTACTATTTCCTGAGATTTGCCCGCTGCTGCAGGGTCAGGGTTCGATAGTGTAACGTGTATGCCGTCTTTGCGGTATTCCACCTTCAGTCCTTTTGCGTATTTTATCTTTATCGTGTCGCTGTATCTTTCAACGTGAGCCAGAACAGAATCTTGGTCATGGAAGAGTTGGTCTGCTATGAGTTGTCTTTTGCTATCCTGAGTAGTGGCGCATGAGGCAAGCAATATCATAACGGCAGCGAGGAAACAGATATGTTTCATGTGTAAATGTATTTAAAAACGACAAAATAGGCACACCGGAAAAACAGTTTTTTTTTGCCGGTGTCCCTATTGGTAATGTTTGATTAAAAATCCGATGTCCCGAGATTATTCCTCTGGATACATTGAGTGGTAAGCGTCCTCAAGGAGCTCTGCGTTCTTTGTGTGGTTGATCCAGATTTGACGGATGCCTTTCAACTCAAGGAGTCCGAGTGGGTTGCCGTTAGTCTGAGGCACTGCTGGAGTGAAGTTGTTGTGCTTGAAATATTCAAACCAGCTGTTGTCCTCGCTTGCAGGCTCATTAGCGTTCCAGTAGTCGAGACCCTCGCCAGCCATGTCGTTGTGAGCGTGGTCACCGGCGATTGACATAAGAGCGTGGAGGCTGATTTTGCCTGTTGTTATTCCGTTGGCATTCATACGTGCCAGAACATCGTCTTTTTTGTTGCCGTCCATGTCAACAGTGCCAACATAGTAGTTCTTGTTAAGCTTCTGTAGAGCTGTCTCCAACTGAGTGTAGCGAACGTTAGCCTTGAAAGAGTCGTAGTTGTCAGGGTTACCATGTCCCATGAAAGCTACAACGCCCTCAGCAGCCTCACTCTTGTAAAGTCCGTTCAGAATGCTTGCAACGTTCTCAACCTCTTCCTCGTCGTAGAGAAGTGGCATACCGAGGTAAATCTTTGCGTTCTTCAGATAAGTGTCGTCGAGGTGAGCTTCCTTAACGTAACCGTTGTTGGCGAATTTCTTCACAGCAGCAACAACGTTTGAGAATTCCTCTCCAGGGATAACCTGAAGGCTCTGTACGTAGATTGTGCTATACTTAGCTGCACCTATAGCGTGGAGCAGATAGCGTGGCTCGTAGTAGTCGCGCTTCTCGTTGTGCTCACCAGCACTTGCACGGTTGATGCAGATGTCAGAAGAGAAGCTAACATAAACGTCTGCATCGGGGAATGCCTCTTCGTATGCTTCTTTTGTCTTGTCGAAAGCAGCGAAGGCGTTCTGCCATGTAGAGCCGAATGCTACGAGTAGCACTGCCTTGTCTTTGCCCGACTTAGCCTTCTGTGTTGCTACAGCCTCGTCATTTACTGAGTACTCAGAGATGATGTTCTGTTTGCTGTCGTTGTCGTCATCGCTACAAGCCGCGAATGATATTGCAGCGAGCAGCATCATCATAAAGATTTTAATCTTCTTCATTGTCGTTTTTGTCTTTTTTGTTAATGTTATGATTGTTAATTCTCTTTCCGTTGTTGAATTTCACTGCAAAGCCCACATACCATATTGCTCCGCCCGTAGTGGTGCCCAGGTGATAAGGGCGCATCGTGGTGTCCTTGTAGTTGAAGATGTTGTCCACTCCCAGCTCTACCTTATATAGTGTTTGTACGCCTGCCTTGCCAAAGTCGTGTGTGGTGCTCAGTCTCCATATCTGAAAGTGCTTGCCGTTGCCGTTGTTTTCGTAGTAGCGTTTGCTGCTGCCCCTTGTGGATAGGCTTGCGCCAAGGTGGTAACTGTTGCTGAACCTATGACTGTATATGGCTGAAACATTCCATTTGTGGTGTGCCATGCCGTCGATGGTCACTTCTTCCAGACGGCTGTGGTCTGTATTGTATTCATGCGCCTTTGTGTCTAGATAGCTGTAGTTGCCGCTCACTGTGAAGTCTTTGTATATGCTATACGATAGGTTCACGTCCACTCCATAGGTTTTGGCATCTTCCATGTTCTGATACATTCGGGCTGTAACCTTACCGCTACCATCGCCTAGATAGTTGGTCGTTACATCATTGGGCAGCATATCTGTTGGCACGTTTATGAGTGCTATCATGTTCGTGAGCTTGTTGTAGTAGCCCGTCACCGATGCTGTGAACTTTGACGTTCTGTATTCCAGGTTCGCGCTAAGGTAGTTGCTTGTCTGCGGTTTCAAGTCGGTGTTGCCCATGTTGAAGAATGTTGTCGACCCCATCACGTGCAGATACCTGTAGTATAGTTCCTTCACTGTTGGCGACTTGAATCCCTGGCTCCAGCCTAGTCGCAGTCTGATGTCGCCCATGCTAGCCATCGCACTCACCTTTGGCGTGAAATGCACTCCGTATTTCCCATTCTCCACGAGGCGTGCCCCAGCGGTGATGTTAAGCCACGTCAGTGGGTTGTATTCGTCCTGCGCGTAAACAGATGTCGTATTGTCGCTCGCACTGCCATTGGCTATTCTCATCGGAGCTTTCAGATAGTCGTATCTTAACTCTGCCCCCACGTTGAGCGTGTTGCTGTATGGCAGATGAAACACGCCTTTCGCTACCGTCATGAAGCGTTGTTGGTCGCTCTGCAGCCTTTGTTGTCCGGCATAGAACGGCACTCCGTGTTCCAACTCTCCGTCGATGTATGCATCTTCGTAGGTACGGGCGGTATATTGGTAATAATAAGCGTGCCTGTTCCAGTCCACGTCGAGCGACACGTAGTCTTTCTTCTTCCTGTTGGTAAAGTATTTTCCACCCAGAGATGCCGACATGTTATTGTAAAGAAGGTCGTATGTGTAGACGTCGCATGAAGGATATTTGCCGTTAGTCGGACGGTTGATTATCTTTCTGTAGAACGAACCGTCGGCATACAGTTCCATGTTTTTCGTGGGGTTGTATGTTATCTTTTCGCTCACCTGCCAGTTTGTGAACTTGTTTCTCGTCTTGTTGCGGCTGTCGGTGAGCACTTTTCCCTCGGCATACTCGTTTTGTGTGTTCTGCCAACCATCGGTGTGCTGCAGTTGGAACCCGGTATACGACTGCACCTTACCTATTCTGAAGCCGATGCCGTTATGTTGGCGTATGTCGTTAAAGCGTCCGTATCGGGAGTTGTTTTCTAGCAGTAACCCCTCCGTGTCATGTTTCTTTGTTATGATGTTTATAACGCCGGCAATAGCGTCGGAGCCATAAAGGGCAGACTGCGCCCCTTTCACCACTTCAATCCTTTCGATGTTGTGTGGGTCGATAAGCGAGAGATCGTTTTCGCCACCATTGTCGCCATGTATCCTCTTTCCGTCGATGAGTATTAGAATGTAGCTGTTGCCCAGTCCGTTGAGCTGTGTCTGACTACCCATGTCGCCCTCGTTGAAAGAGAAAGAGGCAGTGAGACCGCTTAGTATGTCCTCAATGGACTTGCCACCATAACTTTCAATCATCTTCCTTGATATCACCTCCGTCTGCACAGGCACATCTTTTAGCAAGTGTCCCGTTCCTGTGGCTGTTACCACCACCTCCTGCAATGTCTTGTTGTCAAGGGTGCCGCTGCCTTTGCCACTAGTTTCCTTTTGCGCATACAAACCTGTGCTATATGCGCTTGTGGCAATAGCTACCGTTAAAAGACGAGTACTGAAAATTCCATGCATCTTTGTTTACCTATTTTTGGTGGAAAAGTCTCACTCCTCCTGCTTCTTGTCTTATCCTTGATTTCGTTCCTGCCTTGATATGCGCAGATGTGCCTGCAAAAAAATAAAGCGCAAAGTAGAACCGCCTGACTGTTTTCTTCAAAAGCCAGCGCGGATGTTTTAGTTTTTATCCACCATTAATGTTTTTTCCTGTTGTCGCTGTGACAGACCCCTATCCTGGGGGTTAATCGTCGCAATGCTTAAATCTGGCAGGTATTCTGGCTTCCACTCTTCCATGCCGTCTTCCCGAATATGCAAGGCATATGGCGCCTTGCCTTCAGTGACATCAATGGCATGGAGAATAATATGGTTACAGCTGCAGGAACAGCTCAGGTCTTTCACCTGATTCCCTTGCACAAGTAGCGCATAACGCCCCACTCGTTTCCAAATTCGGTGCAAAGGTATAGCGTTTTTTCTCAATGGCAAATTATTATGGCGTTTTTTTTGTTTTATCTCATACATTCGTGCTACTGCTTATTATTTATTGGCGTTTTCTATAAATTACACGCACTATTAAATTTCTATTTAGACGGATTGCTCTTTGTGTCTTTTTGATTATATCCGGCATCTTTTCCTTCCTCCTTCAGTCGCATAGCCCGCTATGCTCCTTCAGAAAGGAATCAAAATCAGCTCGGCTAAAATACAAAAATCCATCAAAGGTAATTTTTAGAACCCGCCTATTAGGTTTCAATACAGAAACTAAAATGGTTTAAAACATTGTATAAGTGTTCAAAACAGCGTGGGGGGGGGTAAATTTGTCTTATTTTTTTTGTCTTTCATTGCGGGATTATACATACCTTTGTCGTCAAATAGGGTATGCCTGTCCGTGGGGTCTTAGCACTTTTAGGACTAAAAAATACCGATGCAAAAGCGAATGACATCCATTAGCGCGGCGCGCAAACCAACATTCCGGCGCATCTGGTGAACGAAGCCAGAGAAAAGCTAAAATGCCAAACGACAAAAACAGTAAATACAATTTAAAAACTAGTATAATTTGATTATGGAATTTTTATCTACGCAAACGGGCAGCGCAAAACGTGCGGCTATTGCCATTGCAGTATGTGCGGCAGCGTTTGCCGGCACTGTTGAGGTGAATGCCCAAAACTGGAAAGGAACGCAATTGTCTTCGCTGACTGATGGAACAAAGGTCTACCTATATAATGTAGGTTCCAAGGAATTTGTGGGTATCGGTGGCCGTTGGGGCACTCAGGCCATGGTTACCACCGTGGGTCTGCCATTTGAAGTGGCTTCTAAGAGCAGTAGCACAATAAAGCTGAAGTCAACGCTCGCAGGAGAGGTATCTGGCGCAGACGGATACTTGACATTTATGGATGGCGCGGTAAATAACCATGACACACAGAACTTCTTCGTTGACCAGTACAATGCTACAACTTCAGTATTGACTCTCTCCTTGGTGTCAAACACTGACAGCAAGTATATCTACAACATCAAGGTAAGTGGTCAGTCAGGTGCTACCTATAGCGGTACATATTACCTTACCAACGTTGACAATACTTTGCTTGGTGAATCAACTGCAGGCGATGCCAACTCACAGTGGATCATCGTTACACAGGCAGAGCGTGAAGAGTATTTCCAGGCTGCTGAGGCTGACGATGCTACCTCCGTTCCTGGTTCATTCCTTATCGACAACCAGGGATTCGTGCGTAACAACACATTGACATCCTGGTACGTTAGTCCGACAGGTAAGGACTATACCAGCGGTAGCAACCTGAAGTATTACTCCAGCGCGGAGAAGACACCCACAGACGCTGTTCCCTCAACAACGACAACCTATACCCATACCTATAGCGGGACGTGTACAAATGGTTACTATGGTCGTTCTCATAACGTAACAAAAACCATTGTAAACGAAATCGATGGCGAAACTCAGAAAGAGAACACTCCTACATATACAACCACATGTGGAACAAAACACACTATATACGGTGAACAGACAGTGACCTTATCTTACGTTAGCACCACATCAGAAACGACTACCAACGAAGGCTACACATATTTTGTTGGTAACGGTCTGACAGAAAATGATATTACTTACGACCCAATATCTGGCGAGACAGTTTCGAACCATAACCTACAGCAGGAATATGGTGGCGACTGGACTGCCAATATCCATGGCACAACAGGCAAGGTATATCAGACCATCACTCCGCTGCGCGAAGGCTGGTATAAGATAAGTTGTGTTGGCTTCACCACTGCAACAGCGGGCACTGCACAGCTCTTTGCACAGGCTGCCGACAACACTACTAAGGGCAAGAAATACGCTGTTGAGGATCTTACAAATGTGGCAAGCGCTGATGCTCCCGCAACATACGTTGCTGCATCAAAGCTCATCAACGACAACACGGGCTACGACAGATCTGTTATGGTTTACGTAGCCAAGACACCAAGTGGTTTCGAGAGCCTCACCTTCGGTATCAACGTGGCTGACGCTAACGACGCTGCATGGACATGCTTCGACAACTTCCAGTTGGAATACTTCGGTAACCCGAGCCAGACTCTTGTTCTCGACGAGCAGCAGACAAGCGTAGACTATATCAACAACCAGCGTAAGGGTCTCGACAACGACGGAACCATGAAAACTGAAGACTTCACTGGTCAGCGCACACTCTATCTCAACCGCACACTGAACGAGAACGCATGGAACTCCATCGTTCTGCCCGTGAACCTCACCGTATCGCAGGTTAAGTCGGCATTTGGTGATGGCGTGAGAATCTCTGAATTCAAAGGCGCTACCGATGAGAACCGTCCTGGCACAATCATCTTCACCGCAATCTCTGTAAACCGTGAGAACGGAGCAGAAACAGCAATCAAGGCAGGTAACCTCTACCTCATCAAACCATCGTCAACAGCAGCCTATATGACTGGCGACGAGGTTGCAGCAAACGGTTCTAGCGATGTGAAGATAAGCACATACTACACCATCCCGCAGGTTGTGTTCAACCCAGGAAAAGACTACGAGAGCGGTCGTATCGAGGGCTCAACTGGCGACGAGACATACGGCAGCACTACACAGGTTAAGTTCGTAGGAACACTCGTACAGCTCGGAGCAGAAAACAAGATACCTGCAAACTCTTACGTACTGAACGGAAACAACAAGGGTGGCACTGCCGGTGTATGGTATTACCGCACTAAGGAGACCGCATCTAAGGGCTTCCGCGGATGGCTTGAAACAGTAGCTGGTGCAGCTACCAACAAACTTGTCTACGACCTTAACGGTGTAGAGGAGACTGTCGACGGCTCAACAACATCCATCGACAACGTCCTCAACGAGAGCAAAGCGCAGCACCTTTCAGGAGCTGTCTACACCCTCAGCGGACAGATGGTACGCAGCAACGCCACATCACTCACCGACCTGCCAAGCGGCATCTATGTTGTGGGCGGTCAGAAAGTGGTAGTGAAATAAAACAAAGATACACACACATAATCAATTAACTGTTGTCTCCCTGCCGGTAGTGCCTGCACACATATATCTTTAGGGTGCGTCGGCAGGGAGATTTTAAAAATCAAGCCAACAACAATGAAAAGACAGTATATAAAGCCTACAGCTGAAGAGGTAAACTTCGCAGACGAGGCAATAATGATAGCCAGTAGCGTGCAGAATATAGAAGGCGACGTGCAGCACGGCATAACGACAAACGACGAAGACGACTTCGAGGCTGGAGCAAAAGACCATAAAGGTTGGGGCGACCTCTGGGACGAGTAATCCCTTAAAAGTCCATTTTTTTTCACACAGAAAGCATTGCTCTCATGCACGAATAGAGATAATGCGAAAGGAAAAAGATAGTTTTATTTTCTCCCACCCAATATAAAATGGAGGGGAGAAAATGGGTAACAATAAAAGCGCATGGATTCCTTGTCCATTGCGCTTTTCTGCTTTTCTTTCGTTCGTTATTCGGAAAATCACTAATTTTGCAACTCAAATGCAGATGCGCTTTTCGCAATGGGTTCTTTTTAAAAGAGTGATTTTCAATGTTTCAACATTTTTTTATTTCCATACAATCATGAACACTACATCTATACGTAAAATGATGATGGCTCTTGCCATCTGCTTGACAATGGTCATGAACATTACCATGACCGCATGCAGCGACAACGACATTGACGACAAAGGCGACGATCTGGTGCCTAACCTCCCACAGAAGATTGCTGTAATCGACGCTGGCAGCACAGGCTCGCGTCTGAAGGTCTATGTGGTAAATGCCGATAGCACCATACAGCGGCTCTTCCCCGCCAATGCCGACGAGAAAGCGAAGTCGAAGGGTGGTGCCATCTCCGACGTGGCGAACCAGACTGACAGCGTGAGGAAATACCTGGAGCAGATGACGTCGAAATACACTCACGACGCAACAGGCGAGACCATCCCCCTCTATGTCCTTGCCACTGCCGGCATGCGCTATGAGCCACAGGAGAAGACCGACGGCGTGTATAGCAAGATGGCAAGCGTAACGGAAAGCTTGAATGGCTTTAAGGTGCAGAAAGCAATGACCATCTCAGGGCGTTACGAGGGGTTGTATGCTTGGATTGCCGCCAACTACGAGAACCACTCGCTAAAGGCATCACCCGTGGGCACGCTGGAGATGGGAGGAAAATCGATGCAGGTGGCATTCGTTGCTACCTCCACAACAGTGCCTGCCGACTATAAGGTGATGCGCAAAGACTGGGGCACGCTCTACTGTAAGAGCTATCTGCACGGTGGAACCGATGCAGTCTACGAGGCAACGCCCGACACCCTGCCTTTCGTCTTCACACTGCCCGTTGAAGACATCAGTGCTTACTGTGGCAATACCTCGTTCTTCGGATGCAGCACAGGCGTGGTGAAGGTGCTTAACGGCATAGCGCAATATGGCTCGAAGGAGGCGTATGCCAACACGCTGCCACGTTACGACCGCTATCATAACTTCATGTGCGCATACTATCTGCCATGGGTGATCGAGAAGCTAAACATCGGCAACCGCATCATTGCCGACCCCTATGACACCGACTGGACAGAGGGTGCCGTTTACGACATCGTCATCAACAAACAAGCTCCCGAGGCTTTCGACTACAAAAAAGGACTCTGACCTTATTTATTTATCATAGGTTGTTCTCCTCTCGATTTGCACTATCTTTAAATAAGATAGACTGCATCTCGGGATAAAAAATGAATTTATTCATTTTGTTCTCCTCTCGATTTGCACTATCTTTGCAAAAAAAGGAATGATATGGTCATTCATGACAGATACATACGCTTCGACTGGGCAGTGAAACGCCTGTTG
>CAVLBD010000039.1:0-25614 GCA_963661195.1 bacterium | reverse complement strand
GAGCACAACCTTGCCAAGGTTGGGGTCGCGGGTCCGAGTCCCGTTTTCCGCTCAATTTGTTGAAAACAACATCAAGCCTTATCTTGAGATAACGTTTTTGATGACAATCGTACATGGAGAGGTGGCGGAATTGGTAGACGCGCTACTTTGAGGGGGTAGTGTTAATTGTGACGTGGGAGTTCGAGTCTCCTCCTCTTCACTGATGATTGTTTGATTTGCGGAAATAGCTCAGTTGGTAGAGCACAACCTTGCCAAGGTTGGGGTCGCGGGTCCGAGTCCCGTTTTCCGCTCTTTTTTTTGAAAAACATCCAGATGAATTTATATTTACGCTATTTTGATTCCGAAACGCTTGTTCATAATATAGAAGATGCACTTGATTTTTTGTATTCTATTCAGGAAATAGGCATGAATCCGGCACTTGAAGCGGATATTCGTGACTATGTCGCAAGTGATGTTTACTACCCTAAGCGTTATAAGATAAGGCCTCGCGTATATTTTATAATTATAAAGACCGAAGCAGGGACTATGCTTGATTTCAAGCAAAAGAAAGCTTTGCGCTCTAATGTGCAAATAGGGCACAGTGAAAACGGTTATGCGGATAGCGCATCCAGTGCACTAACCCGACTTTCTGTAGAAAAGCATGGTTGGTATCAAGGTGCGTTGGATTTCAAACGTGTGGTGCAAATACCTTCTACAGGAAAGTTTGAATATCGCGACACTCATTTTGTTGCAGCATGTAAGGCACATTCTGGCATTGACTGCTACAATCGTATAGTTGATTATTTGCGTGAACGTGTAGATCCTAGGAGTCAGTTCCCTTCTGCCAAAGGCAAGAATTTTAAATTTAGTTTCCTTGGTCTTTGGAAAAGTTAGTATTCTATGTAGTGTTCTAGGAAAAGGCGAATAGTTTATGAACAAGGCAATGCTTATTGGGAATGTTGGGAAGGAACCCGACGTTAGGTATTATGATCGGGATCAGGCAGTTGCGGCATTTCCTCTAGCCACAACGGAACGTGGCTACACGCTTCAGAATGGTACACAGGTGCCTGATCGTACGGAATGGCATAACATCGTTTTATATCATGGATTGGCAAAAATAGCTGAAAAGTATGTTCATAAGGGAGACAAACTTTATATAGAGGGAAAAATACGTTCGCGTACCTACGATGATTCTAAGGGTATGAAGAAATATGTTGTGGAGATTGTTGCCGAGAGTATGGAGATGCTTTCGTCTAAATCGGTGGCACAATCACAAGGAGCACAAACAGAATAATAAATCTTTAAAAACCATTTTGGACATTTCTTTTTTACAGGAATCTCTTAATGAGATATCTTTCCAAACACCCTCAATAGGGTGTATAGTGGCGGCCGCTATTGCAGTCGCCTTGCTTGGCGTTTCTGCATTTGCCAGCGGTTCAGAAATAGCGTTTTTCAGCTTGTCGCCTTCTGATCTTGATGAAATGGATGTTGAACGCAATTCCAGTGATGAGGCAATACAAAAGTTGCGTGATGATAGTGAGCGAACGCTTGCCACTATTCTTATAACCAACAACTTTGTCAATGTGACGATAATTATGCTTCTGAACTATGTCTTTGCCGGAATTGTGGACTTCGGTAATGCATACTTGCTTCAGTTCTTTTTTATTACCATTTTACTTACTTTTCTTTTACTCCTTTTTGGTGAGATTATGCCAAAGGTTTTCGCACGCCAAAACCCTCTTTCGTTTTGTAGACGATGTGTTGGAGGCATAATGTTTGCGCGGCGTTTCTTTTGGCCCTTGGAGAACGTGCTGTTAAAAAGTGGTGTTCTAGCAGAACGGCTGATGCGGTCCGACAATCATGTGCTGAGTGTTGACGAACTAGGGCAGGCTCTAGAACTTACGGACAAGGATGATATTAAGGACGAGAAGAGCATGTTGCAGGGTATTATACGCTTCGGGGATGAAACTGTGAAGGATATAATGACAAGCCGTAACGACATCGTTGATATAGATATAAAGGCAAATTTCAGTGAAGTTATAGATTGTGTGGTTGACAGCAACTATAGTCGTGTTCCTGTTTATCAAGACAATTCCGACAATATTCGTGGTGTCCTTTATATCAAAGACCTTCTCCCTCATATAGGAAAATCACGCACCTTTAGATGGCAAAGTTTGATTCGACCGCCATATTTTGTGCCGGAAACAAAGAAAATAGATGATTTGCTACGAGAGTTTCAAAACAACCGTATTCATATAGCCATTGTCGTAGACGAGTTCGGAGGAACCAGTGGATTGGTTACACTGGAGGACGTTCTTGAAGAAATTGTAGGTGATATACAGGATGAGTATGACGATGAAGACAAAAACTATCGTCGCTTAAATAGCAATACCTATGTTTTCGATGGCAAGACTCTTCTCAGCGATTTCTGTCGCATACTTTCTCTAGACAGCGACACTTTCGCAGAAGTAGAGGGTGAGGCAGACACTGTGGCAGGCTTGATGCTTGAAATGAAAGGTGACTTTCTTAAAGTCCACGAGAAGATAAAATATCACAATTTCTCGTTTGAGGTACTTGCTGTTTCAGAACGCAGGATATCAAGTGTCAAGGTAACAGTGGGCGCAGCTCAATCAGACGGCAATAATACAGCAGACAATGCCTGAACTGATAATACCTGGTTTACTACTTCCGGAAACAGTAAAAGTAGGAATATGGGAGATGCGTGAAAGTGAAGAGAAACTATATGCTGAAAATCCCGCATTACTGCAATACCAAGAACAAGTGTCGTGTTTTAAGTCGCCAGTACGGCGTTTGGAATATTTGTCTGTAAGACATATTATGTTTAATATGTTGGGAGGGATAAAGAAAGTCTTTCATAATTCTAACGGAAAGCCTTATTTGCTTGAAGGCCCAAACATCAGTATCAGTCACACAAAGGGATATGCAGCAGTGGCATTGTCTGAAAATCTTAATGTTGCCATAGACATGGAGTATCGAAGCGAACGAGTTTGCCGAATAGCCTCCCGTTTTCTTCGTGATGACGAAACACCAACATCAACAGAGGAAAAGTTGTTGTGTTGGTGCGCAAAGGAAACTCTTTATAAACTTCATAGCTCAGATAATCTAACCTTTCATGAGATGCGTATTTCGTCGCTTCCCGAAAAAGATGGACATCAAAGCGGAAAAATAATTGCCGAAAACTTGTGTCGTAATGTTGCCGTAGAAGTAAGATTCGTTGCAACGCATGATTTCGTCTTGACTTACGCCTTTGAAAACGGAGAAAAAATGTAAAAACGTATAAAAGCTTGTGTGTGTGAAATAAAAATTTGTAACTTTGCATTATTGATAAAATATAATGCAATATGAAAATTTCACACATTGAACATTTGGGAATTGCAGTTCCCAGTATAGAGGAAGTTCTTCCTTATTTCAAAAATGTCTTGGGTCTCGAATGCTATGCCGTTGAAGAGGTGGCAGACCAAAAGGTAAAAACCGCTTTCCTTAAGTGCGGTGAAGTAAAACTGGAACTTCTTGAACCAACATCTCCCGACAGTACTATACAAAAATGGCTTGACAAAGGAAACCATGGTGTGCATCATGTCGCGTTCTGTATAGAGGATGGAGTAGCAAACGCCCTTGCAGAGTGTGACGAAAAGGGCATACGCTTGATAGACAAGGCTCCGCGTAAAGGTGCAGAAAACTTGAACATCGCATTTTTGCACCCGAAATCAACCTGTGGCATACTAACGGAACTTTGCGAACACTAAAGGTTAGATTTTCAAACGCCTTTCTTTCGAAAAATCATAACTCGCGTGTGAATAGAGTAACACGCAAATAATCATAAACAAAATTATGAGTAAGCAATTAGAAAAAATCAAACAGTTGATTGAAAAGCGCGAGCAAGCCCGTATCGGTGGTGGCGAAAAGGCTATCGAGAAGCAGCATGCGCGCGGTAAATACACAGCGCGTGAGCGCATAGACATGCTGCTGGATGCTGGTAGCTTTGAAGAATACGATATGTTCAAGCTCCATCGTTGCACAAACTTCGGAATGGAGAAGAAACAATACCTGGGTGATGGTGTGGTAGCCGGTAGCGGTACTATTGACGGACGCCTTGTCTACATCTTTGCTCAAGACTTCACCGTAAATGGTGGTTCCCTTTCTGAGACAATGTCGCAGAAGATATGCAAAGTGATGGACATGGCAATGAAGATGGGTGCACCAGTTATCGGTATAAACGATTCAGGTGGCGCACGTATTCAAGAGGGTATCAATGCCTTGGCAGGTTTTGCTGAAATCTTCGAACGCAATATTCTAGCATCTGGCGTCGTTCCACAAATCAGTGGTATCTTTGGTCCTTGTGCAGGAGGTTCTGTTTATTCACCCGCACTGACAGACTTTACGCTCATGATGGAGAATACCTCTTATATGTTCCTTACCGGTCCGAAAGTTGTGAAGACGGTGACAGGCGAAGATATCGACCAGGAGCATTTGGGTGGCGCAAGCGTACATTCAACAAAGAGTGGTGTTACCCATTTCACGGCAAAGACTGAAGAAGAGGCTCTTGAAATGATAAAGACTCTTCTCAGCTACATTCCGCAGAACAATATGGAAGAAACACCCCGCAAGGAGTGCAATGATCCAGTAAACCGTATGGAGGATTCTCTCAATGAGATTATTCCTGAGGATCCAAATATGGCTTACGACATGTATAAAGTAATCAGCGCTGTGGTAGACAACGGTGAGTTCTTCGAAGTGCAGCCTAAGTTTGCCAAGAATATTATCGTAGGTTTTGCTCGCTTCAACGGTCAGAGTGTTGGTATTGTTGCCAACCAACCGTCATGCTATGCAGGTGTGCTTGATGTAAATGCCAGCCGAAAGGGTGCACGTTTCGTTCGTTTCTGTGATGCTTTCAATATACCTATCGTTACATTTGTTGACGTTCCAGGTTTCCTCCCAGGCACAGGACAGGAATATAATGCAGTTATTCTTCACGGTGCAAAGCTCCTTTATGCTTACGGAGAGGCTACAGTACCCAAGATTACCGTTACATTGCGTAAGAGCTATGGTGGAAGCCACATCGTTATGGGCAGCAAGCAGTTGCGTACAGATATCAACTATGCTTGGCCTTCAGCAGAGATTGCCGTTATGGGAGCAAGCGGCGCGGTTGCAGTGCTTTGCGCTAAGGAAGCAAAAACGCAGGAAGATCCAAAGGCATTCCTCGCAGAAAAGGAAGAGGAGTATACCGAAATGTTTGCTAATCCTTATCAAGCTGCGAAGTATGGCTACATCGATGATGTAATTGAGCCTCGCAACACTCGTTTCCGCATCTGCCGTGCATTGGCACAACTGGCAACAAAGCGCGACAGCTTGCCAGCAAAGAAGCATGGAAACATACCTATGTAATGAAGTAATCCCTTAATATTATGGCAAAAGTAAATAATGAGGTTTATGCAGCCATTGCCATGGCGTTGCACGAATATAAGGGAAACAACGTGCATGACAAGGAGTCTGGTGTGATAACCATCAAGGTACATCCTACGGATTGGGTTACCCATATCCTCCAAATGACACCCCAACCTCAGAAATAACTTAAGTATGAAAGAATACAAATATACTATCAATGGTAACAAATATGACGTTCAGATTCTTGACGTTGTTGAAAATGTTGCCACTGTCAGCGTAAACGGTGAAAGCTACAGTGTTGAAATGGAGAAGGAGCCGGAGCCTGAGAAGAAGAAAGTAGTTGTACGTCCCGTTGCACAACCGAAGCCTACACCCGAAGTTGCCTCGGCAAAACCGGGAAAGGTTAACACCAATAATGCGTTGAAAGCACCTCTTCCAGGTGTTGTTACCGAAATAAAGGTGAACGTTGGCGATGAGGTTAGTGCCGGAGATACGGTAGTTGTTCTTGAAGCAATGAAGATGGCAAATAATCTTGAGGCAGAGAAGTCAGGCAAGATTACAGCCGTACTCGTACAGGTTGGCGAGAGTGTCATGGAAGATACTCCACTTGTAGTCATCGAATAAAGAGATTTCGTCTTTAAATAAAAAACCGTTCATGCCCCAAAGGTGCGTGAACGGTTTTTTTAGTATGCCTGCAGCAGAAAATTATCCCTCCCTGAAAAAGTCGAAGGCTTCAAAGATCTTCTCCTTGTCGGCTGTTTGGTTTATTTTTAGTTTTCCGATGTCTTCCAGCAGAGTAAAGTTTATCTCGTTTCCAATATTTTTCTTGTCGTGGGTCATCAGTGCGAAAAGAGTATCGTATTCTTCGCATGTGATCTCCATCTTTCCGTAATTTTCGGTTATAAAACGTGTTGTTTGGCGCATCTTCTTGGTAGGGAAGCCAGTAAGCATGCTGCTTAGATATAGTTCACAAATCAGTCCATAAGCCACAGCGTAACCATGGAGGACAGGCTTTCCCTTTTTTATGCTTAGTGACTCAAAGGCATGCCCAAACGTATGTCCAAGGTTTAGAGCTTTGCGTATCCCGTTTTCGTGTGGGTCTTCGGTAACGATACGTTCCTTTACGCGGATGCTTTGTTCTATCATAGGCAGGAGCGTAGCGAAATCTTTTGAGTCAAGGTCGTAGTTCATATGGTTTGCCCACATTTCTTTGTCTGTAATCAAACTATGTTTCAGCATTTCAGCATACCCAGAACGGATATTTTGCATATCGAGTGTTTGGAGATATACAGAATCTATAATTACGCTATGTGCATCGTTGAAAACTCCAATTTCATTCTTCAGACCATTAAAGTTTATTCCCGTCTTTCCGCCTACCGATGCGTCAACCATAGCGAGAAGTGTTGTGGGGATGTTTACGAAGGTAATGCCGCGTTTAAACGTTGACGCTGCAAATCCACCAAGGTCTGTCACCATTCCTCCGCCGATGTTTACCATACATGAATGGCGTGTGCATTTTCCCTCTCCCAGTTCCTTCCATACATGAATCGTGCTTTCAAGAGTTTTGTTCTCGTCAGTGGCGGGTATTGTTATAAGCTTTGCCTGTTTTAAGTGTTTACTTTGGGCTGTTGCTTGTAGGCAAAGCTCGCGTGTAGTCTCGTCTGTGAGGATGAAAAGCCGGTCATAGGCAATGCTATCAAGCACATTGTCCAGTTCTTTTTCTATATCTTTTGAGATAATTATATGCTGCATTCGATATTGTGTTTCTGTTGTTATAAAATATTGAAATGTCACTATTTGTATGCAAAATTATACAAATTGCACGAGAAAAGTCCGAAAGGTATCTTTTTTTCTTTCTATATTACTAAACATTAGCTATTTTTGTGCGTCTTTATGTAAAAGTTTTCACCTTTTATACATGGTGGCAGCACAAACCTAATTTAAACTCAAAAACAATTAACTACAAAACATATGGCAATAAAATTCGATAAGCTCTGGGCGTTATTTGCGATACTGCTCTTTTCAGTATCCGCTATGGCGCAGCAGATGAAAGTTTCGGGAACACTTGAAGATCGCGACACGAAAGAAGGTGTTATTATGGCAACCGTCCAGCTATTGCGTTCCGACAGCACATTTATAAAGGGCGTACTTACTGACGACAACGGGGCTTTCTCAATTGGCATTGATCAACCAGGAAAATACATTGTTCGCTTCTCAAGCGTGGGTTACAAGACAAAGGCTACTTCTTTCAGCGTAAGTGCCAACAAACCCGAAGCTAATCTTGGACGCATCAAGTTCGGGGCTGATGCCATAATGTTAAAGGGTGCAACCGTTACTGGGCAGGCGGCAAAGGTTACGCTGAAGGAAGATACTTTCGTATACAATGCTTCGGCATATCGTACGCCCGAGGGTTCCGTTGTCGAGGAACTTGTGAAGAAACTCCCTGGTGCGCAGGTTGATGATGACGGAAAGATTACCATCAACGGAAAGGAAGTTAAGAAGATTCTCTTCGATGGTAAGGAATTTATGACCGGCGACACCAAGACTGCGATGAAAAATATTCCAACATCCATAATAGAAAAAGTTAAGGCATACGATGAAAAAAGCGACCTTGCCAAGGTAACAGGCATTGATGACGGGGAGGAACAGACTGTGCTTGACTTCGGCATAAAGCGCGGCATGAACAAGGGGGTGTTCGGAAACGTCGATCTCTCTGTGGGAACACACGACCGTTACGCTGAGAAGGTCATGGGCGCAGCCTTCAGCAGCAAGTTGCGTGTTATGGGCTTCGGCAATTTAAACAACGTGAACGACATGGGATTTCCCGGAGGCGGCGGAGCACGATGGGGTGGCTCGCAACAGGGGTTGAACACAAAGAAAATGGTTGGAGCCAACATAAATTACGAAAACAAGGGAAAACTGAAACTTGACGGTAGCGTGCGTTGGGAACATTCCAATGGCGATAAGCAACAGACGCAGTCTACGGAGAATTTTGTTAACAAGACAGGTGCTTTTTCCAATGGCACAGATGCAAACCTTTCGAGGAGCAACAGTTATGATGCGCGTATGAGAATAGAATGGACCCCAGACTCAATGACCAACATCCTCGTTCGACCGCAGTTCTCTTATTCAACAAGTGATGGCCTTTCCATGGGCAAATCGGCAACATTCCAAGAGAATCCCTATCAATATACCGACAGTCCGCTCGACTCTTTGCAGCAGTTGGCAGAGCGCAACATAGCCGTTAATAGTCGAAACAACCGCTCTGTGAGCTACAGCAAGAGCACTTCCGCCGGGCTTATGTTCCAAATAAACCGAAAACTCGGAAGCAAAGGACGAAACATCACCTTGCGTGGCGACATGGGCTATAGCGACAGCCATAGCAATAGCCTCTCTCTATCTAATGTCCACTTGTATCAAGTGCAGAGCAGCTTGGGCAATGACTCTACATACCAGACAAACCGTTATAACCTCACACCAAGTAAAAGATGGTCAACAGCCGTGCAGATGACCTATAGCGAACCATTGTGGAAGTCAACGTTCCTTCAGTTTAGCTATAAGTTCACATATAATTACAGCAAGAGCGACCGTTCCACATACGATTTCAGCAATCTTGGCGAGGATTTCTTCAGTGGGGTGCCTTCATCATACCGCAACTGGAACAGCTACCTCGCTTTGCTAAATGGTGATTTGGAAACATATTACGACCGTGACCAAAGCCGCTATGCAGAATATAAGAACTATATTCACGAACTACAGCTCGGGCTAAAGGTTATCAAGAAGAAATACAACATGAACATAGGTGTCATGATGCAGCCTCAAACGTCGAAATTCATACAGGAATATCGCGGAGTAAGCACAGACACCGTCAGGAACGTGATAAACTTCTCGCCGACGTTCGAATTGAGATACAAATTCTCAAAGGTAAGCAATCTGCGCATCAACTATCGCGGAACGACGTCACAGCCAGAAATGTCAGACCTTCTTGACATCACAGACGATAGCGACCCTCTCAATATAAAGAAGGGTAACCCAGGGTTGAAGCCCTCGTTCACAAATAATTTCCGCTTGATGTATAACACATATCTGTTGTCTCATCAAACAGCCATCATGACCTACATAAATTACCGCAACGTGCGTAACAGTGTGAGCAATGCCGTTACATACGATGAGCAGACTGGTGGACGCACCACACGCCCGGAGAATATCAATGGCAACTGGAGCACCAACATGGCGTTTATGTTCAATACATCCATCGATTCCGTTGGAATATGGAATGTAAACACGTTCACTAACTTCAGTTACAATAACTATGTAGGCTATCTTTACTCCAGCGAGATTAAGACTTCGCAGAAGAACACCACACGCACCACGCAGGTGGGCGAGAAGCTAAGCTTTGGCTACCGTAAAGACTGGCTTGACCTTAGCCTTGACGGGTCGCTCAATTACATGCGCACAAGAAACATGCTGCAGGAGTCTTCAAACCTTGACACGTGGCAGTTCTCCTATGGAGCCAATCTCAATGTCTACCTTCCGTGGGGCATGAGCATCACAACTGACTTGCATGAGAACAGCCGTCGTGGATATGATGGTGGGGCAAACACCAACGAACTTATCTGGAACGCTCAGATAAGCCAGAGCTTCCTCAAAGGAAAAGCCTTGAGCGTGTCGCTACAGTTCTATGACATTCTAGAGAACATGAGCAACTTCTCACGTTCTGTCAACGCTATGCAGCGAAGCGACACTTACTACAACAACATAAATAGCTATGCAATGCTTCACGTTGTTTATCGCTTCAACCTATTTGGTGGTAAGGATTCATTCAACAAAAAGCGTGGCGAGAGAGGTGATCGTCCTGGCGGACCCGATGGCGGCGATCGTCGCTTTGGACCTCCGGGTGGAGGACCAGGTGGAGGTCCTGGCGGCTTCGGAGGTGGAAGACCGCCTCGATTCTGACAAGAGTCCGCGGCCAAAGCAACGTCACGCCGCAGGGTTATGACAATAAAAATCCCCAACCGCAACAGACTGCCGGTTGGGGATTTTTGTTGTAAGTCAAACTTCTCAAGCGAATCGGCTATGCGTATGAATGCATGCCGGCAAGGAAATAGTTCACTCCAAAGTATGTCATCAGAACGCTCAAGAAGGCAATCAGCATATATATATGCACATTGAGCGGCTTTTGCAGCCAACGAAGTTCGCTATGCAGCGGAGCGGCATAGATAAGCATCGTTATTAGAGCCCACGTTTCCTTTGAGTCCCAGCTCCAATAGCGTCCCCAACTGACATTTGCCCAGACTGCACCAACAAAGATGCCTATGGCAAGAAGACCGACGGCAGGGTAGAGGAGCATGCGCGAGAGCGCTGCAAGCTGGTCTGTCTTCGCTATGTTGCCGTGTTCGTGGGCAATGATTCCTTGAATTGACGTAAGCGCCATCATGCCGAAAAGAGCATAAGAGAACATTATAACCATTACGTGCATTGAGAGCAGCGGCGACTGTAGAACAGGCATTAGCTGCGTTATCTGAGGATTGCTGTCGGTTATCATTGCCACGAGCAAAGCGAATGAAGAGAGCAACGGGCCGAATTGTCGCACAGGCTCAATCTTTTTCATGGCCAGAATGAGCAGAAGTGTTGCCCATGCCATAAATTGCATTGTCTCGAAACCGTTTGACATGGGCAGATGCCCCGACACATACCACCGAAGAATAAGCAACGCTGTGGTATGAATCAGCATGACTATGGCGACAACCGAGCCAATCAACTGCATGCGTAAGCGCTTGCGTATGCTTTCTCCCATTGTGCATCCTATGGCAAGCAGCAGTGATAATGTTAGATAGAGCATCGTAGGCCAGTGTTGCGTGTTGAGGCTATTGTAGAAAATCTCGCATCCTATGCGGAATGACGAGGGGATAACCTTGCTGCCCCGCACATGCTGATAGTTGTATATCTTCTTAAGAATTACGTTTGCTCGTTCTGTATCGCCTGTTATAACGCTTTCAGCAAGATAGTCCATTGACTTGCGCACGAAAGTCAGCTCTTTCTCTTCAAGCATAACGCCTTTTAACGGCTGACCCGGCGACAACCAAACCAAATGGCCGTCCTTTCCTGTGTAGGGGAATAGTTTTAGCATCTCGCCTCCATAGAGCATGCGTATAATATTGAACTTCTCGTCTGCATCGCGCAAGTGCTTTAGCATCTGTTTGTCGCCTTTGGACGTTGCCTCTTTCATGGGCTGTTCGAGCTTATATTCGTTGTATTGGTCGAAGAAATCATCGAACGAGGCCCATTTGTCATTCAGACCAAGAATTTCCTGCGCCTTCTTGTCCTTTATTTCTATCATTCTTACACCCTCCCAGAAGGGCACATCGAATACCCAACCGGCAAACACTTGGTTGGCATTCATCCCGTTCCATGAAGTCTTGCCGGAAAGTTTGGCAACAAAGTTGGTGGCAACAGTGTTAATGGGCGAGATGCGGCTGTTTGACAGAACACAAAGTCGCCCGAAATCATTGGCAAACTCCTTGCTGATATTCACGTTTTCCTGTGCTTGGGCGTATGTTGGAAGTAGGAGTGCCAGTATCAAGGTTGCTGTGGCTTTGCGGTATAATTGCCGCATGCGTGTGGCTTTGCCGAAAAGCGTCCAGAGTATCGAAATGAGCAGAAGGGCATAACCTATGTATGTTATGGCGATGCCCCAAGTGTCGTGGTATACTCCCAGTGTAGCTCCCTGCATGTCGCTGTCATATCCCGCTTGTGTAAATCGGTAGCCAGCGTAGGAGCCTATATTGTTCATAGAAATGCCTATCGTTGTGTTGTCGTTTTTATTGTTCACCGTGAGTTCCGACACATAGTCCATTGGGGCATCAGTACCGGGATAGTAGTCTATTCGGAAATTCTTCAGAGTTACTTTAAATCCAAGTTCCGAGTTTTCGCCGTCGGCAAGGTGCATGCGCGTTGTGCTTTCCCCCTGGCGCAGGTGTATTTGTCCGCTCTCTGATGTAAGCCACGAGGCGAATGCTCCTGTAAGTATCACGACAAACGATAAGTGTAGCAGAAATACAGAAGGCTTTTTCTGCAGTTTGCGGCATATGGTGTATGCGAGACTAGTGCAGCCGAGCACAGCCCATAATGCAACGAACCATACAGTACCATATATATTCTCTGCGACGAAAGGTGTTCCCTTGCCGCTTTCAATTATTGTGGCAGCCATAAGTATAATTATTATTGCTGTGGCTGTCAGGATAATTGTATTCTTAAGTTTGTTCATCTTTCTTTTTAAAAAAAGGAAACGGAAGGGGGCACAACTGGCATCCCCTTGCCGCATGTTTCCTTTATTGTCATTTCTTAGATAGAATCAACGAATTTAATCACTAGTTCGCGTTGCTCCTTTGACAGTGCGCGGAATTTCTTTATCGCAAACATAGCGTCGCTTGTTCCGCCCTCGCCTGTGCACCCATGCCACATGATAGCTTCGAGAGTGTTTCGTGCGCGGCAGTCATGCAAGCGGTCGGTGTGTCCGGCACAAAGGCTCTGCAGACCGCGTCCCCAGAGAGGAGCAGTCTTGCACCATCCAGTGCGCAAGTCGTTCTTCATGAACAGACGATGCTGTATCATGTCGCTGTATGGCCATATTTTCTGGTTGGGATAATGCACCATTCGCTTGTCGTCAGCAGTGAAGCGGTTGTACGGGTCGCGTATCTTGTCTTCGCCTGTTGTCCACGACGGACGGTGGCAAGATGTGCAACCGATCTCGTTGAAGAGGCGTTTCCCTTCCTTGAAATCTTCCGTCTTGGTGTTGCGGGCAGCGGGGATTCCCACGCCACGATGCCAAACCATATATTTAATATAGTCTTCTTCAGACATTTCAATTGGCAGATTCGTAGCATTACCGAAAGTGATGATGTCTTTTGCAGGATCATTGGTGAGGTTCCATTCCGGATAATACTGGTAGAACTTGCTTGTTACTTCTGGGTCTGCAGCTGCAAACTGCCAATATTCGGTGGGGATATAGTGCTTTGTGAAGTCTTTGCGTGTTACGTTTTGCACCTCCCAAAACGATGCATCACTCATAACCGACGCACGGTCAAGAGCATAGTCGAATTTGTAGACGATGCCTTCCGGACTTTTTATTTCCAAAGTGCCGTCGGCTCTCTTTGTGAAATCCTTGGCTGTGTTGTCCCAGAACTGTGGATTTAGAACGACGTATGGGCTGGCTGCTTCGTCGCGGTACTGTTTCATGATAGAATCATCGGGGATGGCATCAAGTAATCCTGAACCGATAAATCCGATGGTCGATTCAAGTCTTACCTTTGCTCGCGACATAGGAACTTCATTGCCCCATTTGTCTATTAGCTTGCCGTAGATACAGCCATCTTGAAGAGTTACTTCTGGATAAATCAAGCTGTATGTCTCGCCATCGTCAAACTTGTTACCCCATTGATCTGTGTAGTCTTTCCATTCTATATTAACCTTGCTCTCGTCAAACTGTGGCTTGAACGGCTCTGTGGCCTTGCCCATTGCAACCCATCCGAACGACTGGACAACAATGTCGTTCTCATCGGTTATCATTAGGATATATCCGTTTCCGAACGTGTCAGAATCGTATTTCTTCTGTCGTTTCCCGTGACCGTAACCAATGTGGCAGTGGCGGCATGATTTACGGATGTAGAGAGGTCCGAGACCGCTCATGGGCTTCTCGTGTTCAGTGAATGGATGGTCGAAGAAACTTTCGCCCATTTGGAATGCTTGCGTTAGACCTTGTTTGTCAATAGCTGGGGCTGGCTGTTTGTAGGCGATGGCTGATATTGTATAGACCGTTCCCAACTTGCCGCCAGTAAAGAAGTCTTCAGGATAATCTTTGTACTTTGAATCTTCCAAGTCAACGTCAAGTGTGGCGTTTTCATCGCTGCAAGAGGCAGCAATCAGTGGCAACGCAAGTAGAGCATACTTTAAATAGTTCAGTGTCATTGTCTTTTTTCTGTCTTTAGGCAGTGTGGGGAAAATTATTTTATTGTGTAAAATAATGCTTTTTCATAAAAGCCACACACTACCATGGCGTCGGCATAAACCCCTGCGTGGTAGTGTGTGATTTTTTTTCGGTAGGATTTACGTTATGTTATTATCCATTGCGTAAGGTCCTCCCTTTTCTTCTCTTTTAGATGGATTCAACGAAATAGATGATATTGTCGCGTTCCGTCTTGGAAAGGTTTCTGAAAAGTTCAATGCTATGGCGTGCATCACTCTGTGCGCTACCGTGCCACATAATGGCTTGCATGGTGTTGCGTGCGCGGCAGTCGTGCAGACGGTCTTCTGAACCTGTGCAAATTTTCGAGAGGCCGCGTCCCCAGAGTGGAGTGGTGCGGCACCAGCCTGTGCGGATGTCGTTAACCATGTATAGACGGTGCTGAACGAAGTCAGAATACGGCCAAATCTTCTGATGAGGATAGCGTGGCATGTCGTTGTTGCCAAAGAGACCGTTCGGGTCTTGAATGTTGTCGTCACCAGTTGTCCACGACGGACGATGGCAATTGGCGCATCCGATTGTTGTAAACAGCTTCATTCCGTTCTTGAAACGGTCGGTCTTTGTGTTGCGTGCAGCAGGAACAGCAAGGCCGCGGTGCCAAATCATGAAGTTCTTGTACTGCGCCTGTGTCATTTCTGCATCGTGATCTTTAGCCGTGAGGTAGTTGTATATGTTCTGCTTCACGTCGTCGGTATGCCAAGAAGCATGCTTCTTTTCAGGGTCAATGCTGTTGATGTATGCGGGGAAACCAGCAATAACGTCAGCGTCATTCATAGATGTTTTAGCGTAAATCTTTCCGTTGAGGTCAACATAGAGAGACTTGCGGTCTGGACGTGTCACGTTCGTAATGTTCCATATAGCGTTTGCGCCAGGTCCGTCCTGGATAGGTCCGCGTGTAAGAGCGTAGGTGTAACGGCGAACATAGTTCTTTCCGTCGCCGGCAGCATTCTTATAGTAGCTCTTCCATGTGTTTGTTGTCTGATCCCAATAGCCAGGGTTAAGAGCATCTGTCTTGCCAACAGAGTTGAAGTATTTGCTTTGTCTTGTCCACTCCGCTGTGATGGAGTCTTCGGGGATGGCATCGGTGAGACCAGTTCCGTAGATACCGATTGTTGTTTCAAGGCGAACGCCAATCTGATCAGCAACTTGGTCGCTTGGTATCTCTACCAGATTTCCGTTGCGCAATACTGTAACGGGTGAATAGTATGCATCGGCAGGTATCGTAACTTCAGGATACCACAATTCATATGTCTCGCCATCAGGGAACTTGTTGCCCCATTCATCGGTATAAGACTCCCATTTTATCTTTATTTTGTCCTCATCAATCGGGGCTTTGAATGGCTTGACTGCTCCTGTTTGTGGCATTCCCGCAACAGACTGGATGTATGAGTTAGTCTGTTTGTCGTAGATTACGAGAAGATACCCGTTACCCATATCGTCAGCCTTGTAGCGATCCATCCTCTTTCCGTGGCCGTAGTTGGGGTGGCAATACAGGCATCCGCGGCGTACATATACGGGACCAAGGCCGGAAAATGCTCCTGATGTGTTGGTGTTGTAGTCTCTTTCAAATAGCGTTTCACCAACTTGGAATGCCTGTGAAAGACCAGCGTTGTCAACGGCCGGTGTCTGTTGTTTGTATGCCAAGGCCATAATATGGCTCGTTGTACCGAGTTTGCCACCGGCATAATACCATTCATCTGGCGTTCCGAACTGTGCTTCGGGTAGATCTGTGTCGAGACCACTACCGTTGTCGTCGGAACAACTGAATAATGTTGCTGCAGCAAAGAAAGCGGGCAGCAGATAAATGTGTTTCATAATGTATTTATTTTATACGTAAAATGTTGGTAGCCCATATTTTGCTATTGGCTACCAACTTTATTGAGTTAGATTTCTATATGTGTCGCTGATTATTTCAGTTCTGCGCTGTTGAGAAGGTCATCAAGATTCTGCAGAGAAGTATTAAGCTCGTTCAGTGCAGCCATTGCGTCTTTAGCACTTTGGTCTGTATAGTAGAGCACGAAAGGCTTCTTCATGGAGTTAATCTTTGTGAGAGCGTTCTCAAGTTTTGTCATAACATCTTCAGCTGCAGTCTTTGTCTCGCTCTTTGCGAGGCATACACCAATGAGAGAAGATGATTTTGGAGTGTTGCCGTCAACATCGTAACCGCCATAGAGAGCGTGCTTGCAAGACATGATGTTGTCGTAGAAGTCCTGGATTGAGTTGTAAGCGTGGGGTGACTCGATGTAGTTCACGTCTTCACCAGTTGCAGGTGAACCGATCTTTGAATCGCTAACCTCACCGATGATATCCTGAGCACCAGCGATGATCTGGCGTGTTGCGAGCATAATGCTAGTATAGTTAGAGCCACTCTTGCCAGCGTTCTTGAACTCTTCGCCATAGTTCTTTGAATCAAATTCGTCATCGTCAAGCATTGCCTGTTCTGCCTCTGTAACTTCACCGCCCCATGCTGAAACGAGTTTCAAAGAGTTCAAGTAGAGATCCAATGCTGCAGCTTTGATGAAGTAAATTTCGTCAGCTGTCAGTGCAGAGAATTTGCGTGGCTGGCCATCGCGGAATATCAGGTATTCAACAGCGTGGAAACCAGTGAGGCTCTGAGTTCTTGTTACAGTCTCATCAATGTTCTTAGCGTCCTGTTCGTTTGTTGCAGGGTGATACTTAGACATCATGTTGTCGAATGCAGCCTTATCGAATGGCCATGTATCGATGTGTGGGTCGATTGCGAAGTCACCAGCAGCACCGAACAAGAATGCTTCAGAGAACTCCCACCATTTACGTGAAGACTTCCATATTTCGCATGCCTTCTCTACACCAGCATCGTCTTTCATTGATGTTACAGCGTCAACGAGTTCTCCGCTGTAGTCTGCCAACTTGCGGTATGTAGGGACAACGGTGTTGTCTACATATTCAGTGTTGACCTTTGACAATACGCTACTTTCGAATGTGATTGCGTCATCATTGTCGTCATCGCTACAGCTAGTGAAACCCATTGCAAGGGTAAGTGCTGCTGCGAACATCATTGAGTACTTGAAAATTTTCTTCATTTTGTTTTCTATATTAAACGTTTTAGAATTGTTTGTCTTGTAATGTCAGACCGATGTTTTACTTTACTGTAACCACCGCAATGCGATTGCTGTATTTGTCGGCAGCACCGTAGCTGTAAACCTCGCTTACCTTCACACCACGTCCACTAAGGTATTCCTTCACAGCGTTGGCGCGTTTCTCAGATAGCTCCTTGTTATAGTTTGCGTTACCCTCCGGTGAAGAGAATGCGTTGATGTCTACTGTTGCGCCTGAAGGTATCTTGTCAAGGTTCTCTTTGTCGGCAGAAGAAATTTCGCTTTCGTTCTGCGCAAAGTTCACAACGTAGGCATTGTCGACTACTTTTGTTCCGTCTTTTTCTATTACAACAGGCTGGCGACGCTTCAGTTCCTCAACTTCTCTAGTGAGATTGTTGATGCGTTCCATCTGTTCTTCTGAAAGCCCATTGCTCTGACATGGCTTTTTGTTGAACCAGTGGCTTGTGTTGAACATACCATTGAATGTGATGCCCAATGAGAAACTTGGCTCGTTGTTATATCCGTGCGGTAGGAAACGCTTGCTATATTCACCCTTTACAGTAATCTGCTTGATGGGTGAGTAGTTGATACCGAAGGCCATTCTTTTTACACGGTCGTATTTCAACGCGGCTTTCTGTGAACCTGCAGCAAATGTGTTATAGTCTTCGTAGCGTCCGAAGAGGTAGAGCGACTGCTTGTCGCGCAGGCAATTTATCTGAGAGAACACATTGTAACCCGCTTCAAGCCCTACTGAATAAGCATTTGATGCTATTGGAGAGTGCTTGGAAGGTGAACCATCCTGCTGAGTATGCTTGGGGAAGGCGTTCATGAATGTGGTCATTGCTGATGCATCATCAAGATGTGCGTATGTTGCATTACCTCTTACAATCCAGTTCCAACGGTTCAATTCGAATCCGAAGCTTCCTATTGCTAAGGCACCAGTAACATTGTTATAGCTTGCACTGCTCTTGCGTTCAGTGTTCTTGAAAGTATATCCATAGTACCCGCTAAGGCTCAAACGCAGTCCTGGAACAGAGAAATTGTCGATGCGTGCTGCACCAGCGTAGACATTGCCCAACTTGTATTCGTAAGGGCTTGTTGCGCCATAGTGAACGAAACAGTTATGTCCGAAACGCTCTGCGTCAAGTCCTGAAGTGAATATAGCCTCGTAACGCCAATGCTTAAGACGTCCCCAAAGAGATACACCTACTTGATGCCAAGTGTTGGGCAACATCTTTGCCTCACCCTCTGAACGGTAAACCGAGAAGAAGTTGTTTGGCATGTGATAGGCATTTATTTCGCCAACAGGAATAATTATCTCACCGGCTTTGATGTTGAACTTTCCTCCCCAGAATGCTTTGTTCAACCAGAACTGTTCTAGGGCTACCTCGCCTCCACGCTCTGTTTCTGCTTCGTATTCGCCAGCTTCATCGGCATCTATCTCTACGGCACTTTCCGTACCGCCGTGTTCAAACTCTATTTCCATGCCCATGGTCCAACCGTGACCGAAGTCATAGCCAAGATTCAAGGTAACGTGCGGAAGGTCAAAGCGACCGTGGCTTTTGTCATCCTTGTAGAGTTCTGGAGTCTTGTATCTGTTAAAATGCTGGCTATAAAAATTGCGGCTCATTACTGCTTCACCGTATCCACCAATTGTAAACCGCGAAAGGGCAGATGGAGCCTGTGCTTTCTTTTCATTGCATTTCTTCGGACATTCAGTCTTGTCCGCTTTCTTTTCCTTGCAGCAGTTGTCCTGAGCGACAGCGTTTGTCGCAAGACTGCAAGAAAGAAGACCTAAGAGGAATAAGTTTTTGTTCATCTTTTTATTTAAAATACGTATTGTCTTTTTAAAACTACAATCTTTTTATTCAGTTTGCTCTCATTTGTTCCTTGAATTTATGCAAGCTGAAATTTATACATTATTTAAATTTCGCTTGCAAAAGTATTAAGAATGTAAAATAACGGCAATACTCAAAAATTGGGAAAAAAACTTTTCCGTGTATATTTTTTTACTAATATTCAACATCGCATAATCATATTTAGGTAATGAAGCCAACGATGGCGTATGTTAAAAACATTTATTGTTGAAAGTTTTCCCCCGTGGAGGGTTGGAGGTTAACGTACAATTTGCTACATTTGACCTCGAAATCTAATAATATATTCAGTCGTTAAGACTGAATTAACCTTAAAATAAAGACTATGGAATTACCTTTTGCAGAATCTTGGAAGATTAAAATGGTTGAACCTATCCGTAGAAGCACTCGCAAAGAGAGGGAACAGTGGATTAAGGAAGCTCATTACAATGTGTTTCAGCTTAGAGCCGAACAGGTTTACATTGATCTTTTGACCGATTCGGGCACGGGAGCAATGAGCGACCGTCAATGGGCCGGTGTTATGCTTGGCGATGAGAGCTATGCCGGTGCCACATCTTTCTTTAAACTAAAAGACACTATAACTCGTCTTACGGGCTTCAACTATGTCATTCCTACCCATCAGGGACGTGCAGCCGAGAATGTTCTGTTCTCTTATCTTGTGCATGAAGGTGACGTTGTGCCAGGAAACTCTCATTTCGATACGACAAAGGGGCATATAGAGGGAAGAAAGGCCGTGGCTCTAGACTGCACTGTTGAAGAGGCGAAGGACACTCAGCTTGAGGTGCCTTTCAAGGGCAATGTTGACCCTTCAAAACTTGATGCCGCTCTGAAAGAATACGGAGACAGAGTGCCTTTCATTATTGTTACCATTACGAACAATACGGCTGGAGGGCAGCCTGTTTCTATGCAGAACCTTAAGGATGTAAGGCGTATTGCCGACAAGTATGGAAAGGCGGTGATTTTTGATTCTGCGCGTTTTGCCGAGAACGCATACTTCATAAAAACACGTGAAGAGGGGTATAAAGATAAGACTATAAAGGAGATTGCCAAAGAAATGTTCTCTCTTGCCGATGGTATGACAATGAGTGCCAAGAAGGATGGTATCGTTAATATGGGGGGCTTCATTGCTACCAACCGCCAGGATTTGTATGACGGTGCGAAAGGATATTGTGTGCAGTTCGAAGGGTATCTAACTTATGGAGGCATGAACGGACGCGACATGAATGCTCTTGCCATAGGATTGGACGAGAATACCGAGTTTGATAACTTGGAAACGCGCATACATCAGGTGCAGTATCTTGCATCTTTGCTCGATGAGTATGGAGTGCCTTACCAGCGTCCTGCCGGCGGTCATGCCATCTTTGTTGATGCGCCAAAGGTGCTTACACATGTGCCTAAGGAAGAATTTCCTGCACAGACGCTGACCGTTGAACTATACTTGGAGGCTGGCATACGCGGATGTGAAATAGGGTATTTGCTTGCTGACCGTGATCCCGTTACACGCGAAAACCGTTTCGGTGGTCTTGACCTGTTGCGTCTAGCCATTCCACGTCGCGTCTATACCGACAATCATATGGCTGTTATTGCTGCAGCTTTGAGGAACGTATATGAACGTCGCGAAACAATAAATCATGGTGTCCGTATAGCTTGGGAGGCTCCTTTGATGAGACATTTCACAGTGCAGCTAGAAAGAATAAACGATTAGGAGTTTCGTCTCTTATCGGATGCGAAATGAAATATCGCAATCTGCGGGTGTTGACTTTTTACCCTGCGGGTTGCGATTTTTCTTTGTGTGGGCTTTTTTGTATTACCCCGTTGCGTTGTTATAAACTTGCTTAAGTTTCTTTGGTTGAGGAGCAAAAACGCGGCAAATATCGTTTCCGATACCTGCCGCGTTTACTTTATTGTTTTGAGCAATCAGAAAGACTGATTATTCTCCCTTTTCCATCTTAGCCTTGAGAGCAGCCAAAGCGTCGAGGTCACCGAGTGTGGTAGAAGCTGCAACATTGTTTATTGCAGCAGTCTCCTCCTTCTTAGAAGTCTTCTTGCGAGGAGCCTTCTTTGGTTCTTCCTTCACATCCTCGAATGTACGGCTGTGAGAAAGGATGATGCGCTTTGTTTCCTTTACAAATTCAATAACCTTGAATGGAAGTTCCTCACCAAGCTGTGCCTGTGAACCGTCTTCCTTAACAAGGTGCTTAGGAGTAGCGAAACCTTCACCGCCTTCGTTCAGAGTGATAACTGCACCCTTGTCCATCATCTCGGTAATCTTACCCTGATGTACTGAACCCGGAGTGTAGATTGTTTCGTATGTATCCCAAGGATTTTCCTCAAGCTGCTTGTGGCCGAGGCTCAAACGACGGTTTTCCTTGTCTATTTCAAGAACTACAACGTCGATGTCTGCGCCAACCTGTGTGAATTCTGAAGGATGCTTAACCTTCTTTGTCCAAGAGAGGTCTGAGATGTGGATAAGACCGTCAACACCTTCCTCAAGTTCAACGAAGATACCGAAGTTGGTAAAGTTGCGAACCTTTGCAGTGTGCTTGCTTGCAACGGGATATTTAACCTCAATTGTCTCCCATGGATCTTCCTTCAGCTGCTTGATGCCGAGAGACATCTTGCGCTCTTCGCGGTCGAGTGTGAGGATAACTGCCTCAACCTCATCACCAACGTGGAGGAATTCCTGTGCTGAACGCAGGTGCTGGCTCCAGCTCATTTCTGAAACGTGGATAAGACCTTCTACACCAGGCGCGATTTCTACGAATGCACCATAGTCTGCAATAACGACAACCTTACCCTTAACGTGGTCGCCAACCTTCAGCTCTGAATCAAGAGCATCCCATGGGTGAGGAGTGAGCTGCTTCAAACCGAGGGCAATGCGCTTCTTCTCGTTGTCGAAGTCGAGGATAACAACCTTGATCTTCTCGTCGAGTGATACAACCTCGTGTGGATCGCTTACGCGACCCCAAGAGAGGTCTGTGATATGGATAAGTCCGTCAACACCGCCAAGGTCAACGAATACACCGTAAGAGGTGATGTTCTTGACAGTACCTTCAAGGATCTGGCCCTTTTCGAGCTTGCTGATGATTTCTTTCTTCTGTGCTTCCAACTCAGCTTCAATAAGAGCCTTGTGAGAAACAACAACGTTGCGGAACTCCTGGTTGATCTTCACAACCTTGAACTCCATTGTCTTGCCTACGAATACGTCGTAGTCGCGTATAGGATGAACGTCAATCTGACTTCCTGGCAAGAATGCCTCGATGCCGAATACGTCTACAATCATACCACCCTTTGTGCGGCACTTGATGTAACCCTGGATAATTTCCTCGTTGTCCAGAGCGGCGTTGACGCGTTCCCAGCTCTTGCTGAGACGTGCTTTCTTGTGGGACAGCAAAAGCTGGCCTTTCTTGTCTTCCTGGTTTTCAACGTACACCTCTACGGTGTCGCCTACCTTCAGGTCTGGGTTGTAACGGAATTCGCTAGCGGAAATGATACCGTCGCTCTTGTAGCCGATGTTTACGATAACCTCTTTCTTGTCGATAGAGATTACTGTTCCGTCAACTACCTGGTGCTCGCTTACTTTGTTCAGGGTTTCATCGTAAGCTTTCAGCAATTCGCTCTTGCTGACTTCTGTTGCACCGCCGTTCTCAAACTCTTCCCAATTGAAGTCTTCCAACGGTTGTACGTTCTTTAAATCTGTCATAAAATAATTAAAAATGTTTTGTAATTAATAAAGTTAGACTTTATGTTAATTTAATAAATCGGGTGCAAAGGTACTGCTTATTTGTGAGATAACGTTTCGCTAAATCTTTATTGCTGTGTGCAAACAATATGTTTTAATAATTTTTAACGTCGTTGTAACTGCTTTGTTCACAATAACCCTTGTTTTTTTTGTTGTTTTGAGGTGATTTTGAATTTCACTGCTCTTTTGTTTCAGTATCTTGACGAGTGTTTCATTTGCCAAACAATAGAAACTACACCTATTATTATAAGCAATGCTGAGATTGTTAGTGGGGCATTGGATGTTATGCCTAAGAATTGGTGGATTGCAAGCAATAGTGTTGCGATTGTTAGCATGCTGATTCCAATCAAACCACTGTTTTCTGTAAATTTTCTCAATGCGTTTATTGTGAAATTCTTGAGCTTTTTCATTTGTCTTTTGCTTTGACTAGCTGCAAAATTAGGCATTTTTCTCTCTTTTCAATACTTTGTTAGAGTGGAAAAATCAACGGGAGTGCGAAAATCATTACTATGCCGATGATGATCTGCAGTGGCAGTCCTACTTTTATGTAGTCGATAAACGTGTATTTTCCCGCTTGCATTACCAATGCGTTGGGCGGTGTAGCAAATGGCGATGCGAAACACATGCTTGCACCGAGCGTTACGGCAAAGAGGAAGGCGTATGGACTTAGTCCTAGCTCTGTGGCACTTGTCATTGCTATCGGGGCCATCAATACGGCAGTAGCTGTGTTGCTGATAAACATCGTGAGAAGTGATGTGGTGAAGTATATTCCAGCCAAGAGCGGAAGGGCACCGTATTGACCGAGGCTGCCGGTTAGTGAATGTGATATGAGAGCGGAAACACCGGTTTTTTCAAGTGCGACCGACATGGGCATCATTGCTGCAATGAGTACTATGCTCTCCCAGTTGATCGTTTTGTAGGCAGATTCAACATTTCGGAAGCAGCCGCAAAGCACTGTCAGAACGGCTGCTGCCAGTACTGCCGTTACGGGGGCTATAGGTATGAAGTCGAAGACCATAACTGTAATCATCGCTATCATTATTACAGCAGCCACGGGTGCTTTGTATGATAGTGTTACTTTGGCGGCTTGATCGAGTGGCTGGCCCAGTACGACCCAGTCATCGTCATCTGTTTTTAGGCGTGCTATGTCTGTCCATGCACCTTGCACAAGGAGTACATCACCGTTTTTCAATGCTTCGTCGGCAAGTCCTTCCCGTATGTATTCTCCTTTTCTGCGTATAGAAACGACGTTGATGTTGTATTTTGCTCTTAGGGCCGTATTCCTTATCAATCGTCCTGTAAGGCGTGAGCCTGGCATCAGCATGAGTTCTGCTATGCCGATGTCGTAGAATTCGAGACCGTTGCCTTCTGTTTGTGCCGTCTTTAGATTGAAATCTGTCTTGAAACGTTCTACGTTGTCTCTGTCTCCGGAAATATATATAATATCGTCGCTTTCGAAAACCGTTTCCGCCCCTGCTGTCTTTTGGCTAATGTTTTTTGTAAGTTTACTGTAGCTGCCTGTTTCTTTCCTTACTTCAAGCACTGTTAGTGTGTAAGTATTGTATAGGTCAAGGCTTGCCATCTTCATTCCAGCGAGAGGTGAGCCTTGGCTGACCTTTAGTAAATGTAGGTTTTCGGTAAGCTTGTATTCATTTACAAGTTGTGGCAGAGTCTTTCCACTACGTCCTTTGTCTTTTTCGTCTTTGTTCTTATTTGCAAGTAGCCATTTGCTTAACGGTAGAAGTACGGCAGTGCCGACAATTATGCATATTATGCCTACCGGCAGGAAAGAGAAGAAGCCTAGTGGCTTGTAGCCGGCGTCGGTTAGTGTTTCCTGTATGACGAGGTTAGGAGGCGTGCCGATGAGGGTAAGCATTCCGCCCATGCTGCTGGCAAATGCCAAGGGCATGAGAAGGTATGACGGACTTGTTTTTGTGCTTGCGGCAATGCTTACGACGATGGGGAGCATGAGGGCTACTGTGCCTGTGTTGCTGACAAAGGCACCAATTACTGCCGTTACGAGCATTACTGCAAGAAACAGAACAGTGGAGTTTGTTCCTGCTAGTTGCATGATCTTGGCACTAATCATTTTTGCCAAGCCTGTTTGAAGGATGGCTCCGCCCACAACGAAGAGACCTACCATCATTATTGTTACGGGGTTTGAGAAGCCTGCAAGTGCTTCGTTGTGGGTTATGGTACCAGAGATAACTAGTGTCAGCATAGCGCAGAGGGCTATGATGTCGGAACGGATTTTCCCTATAGCGAAGAAAATAGCGGAAACAGCCAGAACGATGATGGGTATTGTCATATTCGTAGAAGTTGTTTGGGTTATTCGTGTTATGGAAAATGTGCACATGTATGCGGTTACATGTTTGTTCTCGCTCTTGTGCCTTAATCCTTTGCAAAGATACGGAAAAAGACCGTATTCCGAAAGTGGAACGCGGCCTTTTGTTTCTTATGTAGTGGATAGGGGAATCGAACCCCTATGCCAAGATTGAGAATCTTGTATCCTAA
>CAVLBD010000038.1:0-25640 GCA_963661195.1 bacterium | reverse complement strand
GTGAGACCAAGCATTTTCTGAAGAATTGGGGAATGATCTCCGTGACAGCATTCCTGCTCAACTACGTGCTGTGGTACTTGACCGCCTCCGACGAGGTGGTGCAGGAATACCAGTACTGTTGGGAGGATTTCGTTTTCGACCTTCTCTACTGTGCTTTCTATGTATTGGTGTCGCTCTCCGTGTCCAATCTGATACGACGGTTGCTCCTTCGGAAGCATTACTCCTTCACCCAATTCTTCCTGCATAGTGGGGCGATGCTCGTTTCAAACGTGCTCATCGCCATTATCTTCGAGAGTGTGGTGAACTCCATCTACCAAGGGGGCGATGAGATTTTCTGGGACCGACTCTATGTCTTTACTACCATCGCCACCCTGCTCACCATCATCTATCTCTGCCTCTACTATGGCAGTATCGTAATGCGACAAAGTAAGCGCAACGTGGAAATGCAGAAGGAATTCCTGAAATTGCAGCTCGACCCGCACTTTGTCTTCAATAGTCTAAGCACCCTAACAGAGCTAATCAATGACGCCCCCGAATTGGCGGAGGAGTTCACCCTCAAGTTCTCCGCCATCTATCGCTACATCGTGAACCAGCTCAACAAGGACACCGTGACCATCGCCGAGGAAATCCACTTCATCCACGACTATTGCGACTTGCTCGAAATCCGTCATCCCCATCATTATGACTTCCGCATCGACGAACAGTTGGAGCAAGACAACGCTCTGATTCTCCCCATGTCCATACAGATATTGGTGGAGAATGCCGTGAAGCACAACAGCCATTCAACCCGTCAACCCCTTCAAGTCCGCATCTTCAGAGAGGGCTACTTTGTGGTGGTGACAAACCGAAAGATACCGTTGGTGGGCAAGTCGCCTGCTACCCACAAGGTAGGACTGAAGAACCTTCGGGAACGGTATGAGCTATTGCATCTCAAGCCACAGATAGAGAATAGTGGAGAAACATTTGAGGTAAAGGTACCGATTATCAAGAAATAAAAATACTGCAAGACAATGAAGATACTGATTATAGAAGACGAGGAGCGAAGCTTTATGCGACTGAGGAGGCTCCTGCAGAATATAGACGAAACTTTCGAGATAGAGGGCCCTGTTACGAGCGTTGGCGAAGTAACGGCAACCCTGAAAACTGAAAGTGGAAGTTACGACATCATCTTCGCTGATATTCGTCTAGACGATGGCGACGTGTTTGAGGCGTTCTTGCAAGTGCAGCCCAAGGTACCTATCATCTTCACCACCGCTTACAACGAGTATGCCCTGAAGGCTTTCCGCAACAACGGCATCGCCTATTTGCAAAAGCCCATCATACCGCAAGAACTCTCGGAGGCCGTGAACAAGGCAAGAAAATTAGTGACGCAAAATAATGCCTCGCCACAGGATTACACCACCCTCTTGACATCCTTAGGCTTGAAACATCAAGACTATCGCGAGCATTTCCTCGTACAGAACAACGATGGCTATACGGTGCTCAACGTGCATGACATCAACCATATTGCCACCGAGAACGGCATCACCCGTGCCTTCCTACACAATGGTCGCAGCGTGGCTCTCAACTACACGATGGGAGACATCGAGGCGCAGCTCGACCCTGCGAAGTTCTTCCGTGCCAGTCGCCAGTATATCATCGGCATCGACAGCATCGAGCGCATCCATTTCTCCTATGGCTACAAGCTCTCTATCAGGCTCAAGAGTTATCCGCAAATGGACATCGTGGTGAGCAAGGAGAAGTCGGCGCAACTGAAGGAGTGGATAGACAGGTAAATCTGGAACAGGAATGTAGCAATTCTTGTTTCAGATTTTTTTTACGCCAAAAAGCCAATAGGCCAACGTGTCGCTCGTGCGTATCACGTTGCTCATTACCAGGCACAATCCCACCACGACAATCGATACTAGGAACGAGCAGACGAACTCTAGTGTTGGATTAAAGTTGGTTCGAAAGAAATCGCCCACCATCTCCAAGTGTCGCGGCAGGAAGAAATAGTGCAGCAAATACACGTCCAATGTTCTTTTTCCTATGTATTGCAGAGCCCTGCCCAGAGCGGTAGTCTGACGGAAGGATTCCTCGTGCTTCCTGAAGAAGTTGAACACGATGCAGATGCCCGTGATGCCCAAGAAAACATCCTCCAGCACACTGACTAGTGTCACGTCAGGGAAAGAACCCTTTATTTTTATGAAAGCAATAAGGAAGAACGCCACAAGCAAGACCGAGAAATATTTGCCCTCCAGGAAATCAACGAATGACTGGAAGTGGCTCTTTACGTATGCGCCAAAGCAAAAGAACACAAAATACCAAAGTTTGTGGAATTGAAACGCGCCCCAATCCTGGATTCTTATAGATCCTAAAAGCAAGACAGACATCACGAGCAATGCCTTGTATTGAAAACGGGCAGGCATCATCTTGCAAAGCGAATACACGAGAAAATACTGGAACAATGTAATGGTAAACCAATATCCACACTTTCCGCAGTCCTTGAGACAGTCTATTGCATTGATATCAAACAGATAACAAAAGAGCATCATAAAGATAAAGGTGGGTATCAGCTGTATCTTCGCCTTTTTCTTGATGAAAGGGACGACATCTTTCAAATTCCAGACCACGCCTGGCTTGTCGAGCAGAAAGCCGCTGACAAAAAAGAACAGCGGCATCCTTATCATTATAAACAAGTCGTTGTAACTATTCCCCCCTAAATAACTAAAGAGATGAAATGAGGAAAGATGAACATGGTTATAAACGACCAGTATCATCGTTAATCCTCTCATTGCGTCCAAGTACTCAACTCTCTTTTTTGTCTGCATTTGTTTGTCTTGTTTGGCATGCGTTTAAGCTGCCGCTTTGTTTTTTGCGACTGCAAAGGTAAAGATTTTCCCGTAATACGCAAACAAGGTGATTGCGTTTCGCCCTATCCTTTGCCATCAGCCCTCACGGATTCTCAATACCAACGAACGGCAAAACCGTCCGAAGACAAAGAGGACTATATATAATACACCTCATAGGGTGTCCTTTGCTGCTTTGTTTTTAACTTACAGTCGAACTTGCGAGATTCTCAGAACGTCAAAACCAAAGCGTACAAAAACGCCTTTACCAATATGTATATCTGCCCAACCTCTGCCCATCGGGGCTTCCGGTATGAGAACAGATGCGACAAAAATAATAAAATTATCTGAAATACGAGACAAAAGCCTTTGTTTCATATTTGAAAAAGCTTTACCTTTAACGTATGTTCGCATTCAGAGTACATAAAAAATGCGGATTTTGTAATTTCGGATTTAGCAATCAGCATACCTAAAGTTATTGCTGCGCTAAAGAGGTTGTTTGCCAAAAGAAAAATTCGGTAGCGCACTAGATAGCAACAATTCAAACGGAATCGAAACAAACGGCCTTCCAATGCCTCACATCTACCTTTTCTCTTTTCGCAAGAAACTTCCATAAACGACAAAGATTACACAAAAATCACCATTAAAAAGTCTTTAGCGGCATTCGCAGCAATGGAAAATCCATAGATTGCGAATGCCGCTTCTTTTTAATGAAATCTGCGGACTTTGTCAATACCGCAGCACTGCTTTACGTTGCCCGCGGGGTTAATACCGTTAGGGCATGGGGATAAAGAGGTTTGCCAGCGGCTTAATGTCCTGCTATTGGCAGTCTCACCCAAAGGAAACGTGGTATGAAGCGCCATAAAGACACGAGGGCGGCATAACGCCAGTCTATTGTCTTAACACTTCTTCCTTTTTCCACCGAAGAAACTATACTCCTTGCCACACGCTCCGCACTGAGCTGAAGAGGATAGTGGCTACCGGAAATCAGGTCGGTCGCAACGAATCCTGGACGGACGTCCGTTATTCTTATCGGGAGGCGATGCAGACGTGCCAATTGGTCGAGACTCTCAAGATAATGCCGCTGAAACCGTTTGGTGGCAGAATAGGCGGGAGCTGCGCCAAGACCCTTGGTACCTGCAATTGACGTTATGCAGGCTATACGGAAATTGCCGGTATCTCCTCTTCGCTGCTCAGAAACTTTGGCAAACATATTAAAGGCGGTTCCTACCATGCGTACAAAGCCAAGACTATTGGTGTCAACGGTTCTCATTTCCTTATCCATATCCAAGCTCTCGTTCTGCCACCCGATGCCGGAGCTATGGAAATAGAGATTCATTCCTCCTGTTGCCTCCACGAGCTCTGCAAGGAGCGCAGGAGCGGAAGCTGCCGTGACATCTATTTCCTTATAGGCTACAATGTTTGTATGTGCATTGCAGAGTTCCTGCAAGCAGGCTGTGCGGCGACCTGCAACGCCTACGAGCCACCCGTGTGCAGCGAGTTGCAACGCAACCTCACGCCCTATGCCGGAAGTGGCTCCCATAACTATTGCTTTCTTCTGTTCTTTCATAAAATATGATTAGTCTGCTTATACAATAGCATTAAGTTAATGCCGCTAATTGACCAATGATTGGCTCACCCCTAGAGCGGATTTCCTAACAATATATGGCCCGACCGTTGTTCCGCAGAAGCCTCCGCCCGAGGACGAAGTGTATACTGTGCTCACGCCTCCGACAAGTAGAGTCCAATTGGGGGCGGTCAGTTCACGGAAATAGAAATCGTATGTATCGCCACAGCTTACAACTTTCAGTTCAAGTGCAGTATGCTTACAGGGGGAACTTGCCAAAGTTTCAGTTTTATGGGCACCAATGCGCAATAAACGAATCTGCTCACCATCGGAAGCAAGAAAATACTGGCGTGCCTCCGTTTTGAATATCAGCATTCCGGCAAGAGCATCACCATGCAGGTCTAGATGGATTGACTGCGTGGTTTCAAACTTCTTATTCTGAATTCTGCGTCCAATAAAAGAGGGGGTAGCTTTCTGACTGGCAGAAGTGGCGGAAGCCTTCATACGCAAGCCTCCTTTTCCCGGAGTGCAAAGTGTATCGATTGCCCCACGCAGTGACATCCATTCTGGACGCAAAGCAGGGTGCGTGAAGTCATCGATGAAAGAGATATTACCAAAGGTTACATCTTGACCGCGTACAGCTCCTGGAATATCAAGCGTCAAAGGTATTGTATCTTTCTCTTGCGTTACGTATGGAAAGCCATCAAGACTCCATTTTACAGGCATGAGATACGTTTCACGCCCCATGCTTTCGTTTCCTTTTCTGTCGGGACGCATACCAAGAAATATGCCATACCACTGCCCCCGCGGTGTTTGCACCATATCAAGATGGCCCGTGCATGTTATGGGATTAGAACGGTTGGGCTTCAATTCTCGTTGGGTCAGCATAGGATTACGGCTCCAGCGTGTGTATGGTCCCATAACGGAATCTGCCCGATATACCACTTCGGAATGAAACTGGCTCGTTCCACCCTCGGCGCAAATGAGATAGTATTTGCCATTGACTTTATAGATATGCGGTCCTTCATCGCGTCCTAAGTGTTCTTCGGGGCCAACACCTACTTCACGGAACTTCTCGTCAGGACCGAACACCTTGCCACTTTCGGTATTAAAACGGATGATGCGTATTGCGCGATGGTTGCTCCATTTGGGTTGTCCGTCGGTGTTCTCTTTATGAACGATGTAAGCGCGACCGTCTTCATCGAAAAAAAACGAAGGATCTATACCACCAATCTCTGGCAACCATACTGGGTCAGACCAGCTGTTGAGTTGTGGATTAGATGTTGTTACATAAAAATGGCCACGTCCAACATCGGTGGTTATCATATAGAAGAGCTTATTCTTAGGATTATAGCTTATATGAGGGGCGTAGATGCCGCCAGTACCTGTATCTTGGCCTGTAAGATACTGAAGCTGTGACGGGCGGTTGAGAACATTGCCTATCTGATGCCAATTGACAAGGTCGCGACTATGGAATATCGGCACTCCAGGATAATAGCAAAAAGTACTTGTAACAAGATAATAATCATCGCCTGCACGACAGATACTCGGATCTGAATAAAAACCTGGGAGGATAGGGTTGAAATAACTACTTGACGTAGGCAAAGCAGTATTTGCATAATAGTCATCATTCCCTTGATAGGTGAAACGTACAACATTCATCACGGGATTGGTTTCGCACTTTTTGGCTCTGGCCTGTGCGAATTGGATGCCAACAGATAGGAAAAGGGCCAGTGCCAACATTTTGATCATAGGTTTCATTTTGTCTGATTTGTTTATAAATGACGCATTCTGCAAACAACGCCTCCTACAATCTGGAGGCGTAGGTTTACAAAGATAATGGAAATAAATTGATGTCTACTATAAAAATGCACAAGTTTATACCTAATTAGTAAGAATAGCTGTATAAAAAATATTTTGCGGAAAATTCCCATACGAAACAACTATGGAAATTCTCCGCAAATATGAAATTAAAGACTTTCTAGCATCCTCTTTATTACCACCTCCGCACTGATTTCACGGTTGGCAGCTTCTGGTATCACTAGTGAATTCGGACTTTCTATTACATCATCGGTGACTATCAAACCACGACGAACGGGAAGACAATGCATAAACTTACCATTATTGGTCCATGACATGTGCTCAGCATCTACTGTCCACGCCATATCCTTGGAGAGGATCTTACCATAGTCTGATGGCCTAGTTACACCGGGGCAAGACCAATTCTTTGCGTATACAAAGTCAGCACCTTGGAATGCTTTTTTCTGATCGTACTCAATGGTGGCTCCTTGAGTAAATTTTGGATCAAGTTCATATCCTTCTGGATGGGTTATAACGAGGTCTACATTCGGAGCTGCAAGCATCCATTCTGCAAAAGAGTTGGGGACTGCCTGGGGCAAGGCACGACAATGTGGAGCCCACGTCAATACAGCCTTAACACGGTCGGTTGACTTATGTTCGTCAATGGTTATGAGATCTGCAAATGCTTGAAGTGGGTGCACTGTGGCTGTTTCCATGGCAAAAACCGGACGACCGCTATATTGAACGAACTGATTTACTATCGTTTCGGCATAATCAAAGTCACGGTCTGAAAGGCCTGCAAAGGAGCGTATGCCAATAAGGTCGCAGTAACTTCCCATAACAGGTATCGCCTCCAGCAGATGTTCAGACTTGTCACCATCCATAATGACACCGCGCTCGGTTTCCAGTTTCCATGCACCTGCATTGACATCCAGCACGATGACATTCATTCCGAGATTCATAGCAGCCTTCTGGGTTGAAAGACGGGTACGAAGAGAATTATTGAAGAAGACCATTAACAATGTTTTATTCTTGCCAAGATGCTGAAAAGCAAAACGATCGCGCTTCACAAGCAGGGCTTCTTCAAGAGCGGCTCTGAGGTCGCCTAAATCTGATACATTAAAAAAAGTGTTCATTGTTGTTGATGTTTTAATGGGGTTAATAATTTTTCAGACAATTCGGAGGAACTTTATCCATTAAAAAGGCTTGGGCTGAGAGTTTTTCCACTGAAAGAAAGGAAAGAAAAAGATAAAATCTGAGGCTAAGGAAACAAAACAAGCCCATCCTGATGGACGGGCTTGCACCTATGAGATATATTCAGATTTTTATTCTGCCTTAGGAGCATCCTCAGCAGCAACGTCTGCCTTAACCTCTTCAGCAGCGGGTGCTTCAACAGCAGCTTCTGCCTTAGGCGTAGCCTTACGGCTACGACGGGTCTTCTTGACAGCAGCCTTCGGAGTCTTAGCCATGTTCTCATCATAATCTACGAGTTCGATAAACGCCATTTCTGCAGCGTCACCTTTACGAAGACCAAGTTTGATGATACGTGTGTAACCTCCGGGACGATCAGCCACCTTAGTAGAAATCTCCTTGAACAACTCTGTTACAGCATATTTATCCTGCAAATAACGGAAAACTACACGGCGAGAAGTTGTTGTATCGTTCTTAGAACGTGTGATAAGGGGTTCTACATATTTCTTCAAGGCCTTAGCCTTGGCAAGAGTCGTAGTGATTCTTTTGTGCTTTATCAACGAGATTGCCATGTTAGAAAGCATAGCTTTACGATGGTCAGCAGTACGACTCAAATGGTTGAATTTTTTATTATGTCTCATTTTTTTTCTTTGTTTTAAGGAAGACAGTGGAACATTTACCTAAATTGCTTTCCTCACGGAAAGATAATTTGGCATAGAGGTCTATCTTTAATCCTTATCTAATTTATACTTAGAAATGTCAGTTCCAAACTGTAGATTCAGACTCTCGAGCAAATCATCAAGCTCTGAAAGCGATTTCTTACCGAAATTACGGAACTTCAAAAGGTCTGTCTTATTGTACTGAACAAGGTCACCCAATGTTTCTACATCGGCTGCTTTAAGACAATTCAAAGCACGAACACTAAGGTTCATATCAACAAGACGTGTCTTTAGCAACTGACGCATATGAAGGACTTCCTCGTCAAACTCCTGATTCGTTTCCACATCATTATTCTCAAGAGTTATCTTCTCGTCTGAGAATAGCATGAAATGATAAATGAGAATCTTGGCAGCCTCTTTCAGTGCATCTTTCGGTTGAATGGAACCGTCCGTCGTTACTTCGAGGACAAGCTTATCGTAGTCGGTTTTCTGCTCAACACGATATGGCTCAACCGCGTATTTAACGTTACGGATAGGGGTGTAAATAGAATCGATTGGAATTACGTTTACATCAGTGCAGAACTCACGATTTTCATCAGACGGAACATAGCCACGCCCTTTGTTGATTGTAAGGTCTATCTGCATAGATGCCTTTGCGTCTAAATGACAAATCACCAAATCAGGGTTTAACACTTCAAATCCAGTCAGATACTTGCCGATATCACCAGCCTTGAATTCTGTAGAATTCTCAACGGTGACACTAACTTTTTCGTTCTCGAATTCTTCTACTACTTGCTTGAATCTTACTTGTTTCAAATTCAAGATAATGTTAGTTACATCCTCCTTAACCCCTGGTACAGAAGAGAATTCATGCTCAACACCAGCTATACGGATAGTATTGATAGCATAACCCTCAAGGGAGGAAAGCAGAATGCGGCGCAACGCGTTACCTATGGTAACTCCGAAGCCAGGCTCGAGAGGACGGAATTCGAACTTGCCGTACTTCTCATCAGCCTCCAACATTACAACTTTGTCGGGTTTTTGAAATGCTAATATCGCCATTAACTTAATGATTATTTAGAGTACAATTCAACGATTAACTGTTCCTTGATATTCTCAGGAATATCGGCACGTTCAGGCTTATGCAAGAACTTACCACTCTTTGTATTCTCGTCCCACTCGATCCAAGGGTACTTGCTGTGGTTGAAACCAGCCAAAGCAGATTCGATAACTTCGAGAGACTTTGCCTTCTCGCGAACACCAATTACCATGCCTGGCTTAACAACAAATGAAGGAATGTTTACAACCTTTCCATCTACAACAATATGCTTATGACCTACCAACTGGCGAGCAGCTGCACGCGTAGGAGCAATGCCAAGACGGAAAACGACATTGTCAAGACGGCTTTCAAGGTTCTGAAGCAACACCTCACCAGTGATACCATCAGACTTAGCTGCCTTTTCAAACATATTACGGAACTGACGCTCTAGTACACCATATGTGTACTTAGCCTTCTGCTTCTCTGCCAACATGACACCGTACTCAGACATTTTTCTACGACGGTTATTGCCATGCTGTCCAGGGGGGAAGTTTCTCCTGGACAAAACTTTGTCTGCGCCGAAAATGGGTTCACCAAAACGACGTGCAATTTTTGATTTCGGACCTGTATATCTAGCCATAATATTTTAAATAATTTTTTATTCTCTATCTGCCTATCATAAAAGAATTTTAGATGAAAATACTCATACGATAAAGGCAGATAATAGGGTTGTAAAAACGATTAAACTCTTCTTCTTTTAGGAGGACGACATCCGTTATGTGGTAATGGAGTAACATCAACAATCTCGGTAACTTCGATACCTGCTCCATGTATTGCACGAATTGCAGATTCACGACCATTACCTGGACCCTTAACATACGCCTTTACCTTACGAAGACCAAGGTCAAAAGCAACCTTAGCACAATCCTCTGCTGCCATTTGAGCTGCATAAGGAGTGTTTTTCTTCGAACCACGGAAGCCCATCTTACCAGCAGAAGACCAAGAAATAACCTGTCCCTCGCTGTTGGCCAATGACACAATAATGTTGTTAAAGGAGCTATGAACATGTAACTGTCCTAAAGCGTCAACCTTAACATTTCTTTTCTTTGCGACTGTTTTCTTTGCCATAACTCTAATTATTATTTAGTAGCCTTTTTCTTGTTTGCAACAGTTTTCTTCTTACCCTTACGAGTACGAGCATTGTTCTTAGTACTTTGACCACGAACAGGAAGACCGTTACGATGACGAACTCCACGATAACAACCAATATCCATCAGTCGCTTGATATTCAACTGGATCTCAGAACGAAGATCACCTTCAACTTTGAATTCAGCACCGATAATTTCACGGATCTTGGCTGCTTGGTCGTCAGACCACTCATTGACTTTCAAGTCACGGCTAACACCAGCCTTGTCCAATATCTTTGCTGAACTACTTCGACCTATACCATAAATATAAGTCAATGCGATTTCGCCACGCTTATTTTGGGGCAAATCTACTCCAACAATTCTTATTGCCATTTTTTGTGTTAATAATTAAATAATTTGATAACTTTGTTTAAGCTCCACAACCGACTTCACAATCAGTGTGTTCTAGCTAATTAACCCTGACGCAACTTGTACTTAGGGTTCTTCTTGTTGATAACGAACAGACGACCTTTACGACGTACTATCTTGCAGTCGGGTGTACGTTTTTTTAATGATGCTCTTGTCTTCATATATCTCTATAGTTTATTTGTATCTAAATACTATTCTTCCTTTTGTCAAATCATAGGGACTCATTTCTACTTTTACCTTGTCACCTGGTAGAATCTTGATATAATGCATACGCATTTTACCTGAGATATGGGCTGTTATTGGACAGCCATTCTCCAATTCTACACGGAACATAGCATTCGAAAGAGCCTCTACAATGGTCCCGTCTTGCTCTATTGCCGCTTGCTTTGCCATACTTAATTAATAGTTTCTAATTTTTCAATTCCTCCAAACGAAGATAAAATTTCTGCCTTTCCTCTTTTTATAAATATTAAGTGTTTAAAATGTGGATTACATTTGCAATCACTCGTTTTATCTATCTAAGGATAAGATTGTAACATTATATCACGTTTTCCAATAGTAATTATTGGTTCAATTGAGATACGCACACGAGACTTTAACAATAACCACATCCAAATGTACAATAATCTGGAATCTGATAGGGCTAATGAAAATCAAGACCGATATACTATGACTCGCTAAGTATAGTACAAGTTCATATCTATTATTGAATATGATTATATAGACTCGCCTGTATCATCAATATGGTTACCTTATAATGCTTTCTAATGCCGTTAATAACACATTTTTTTCTTAATGATTTTTTCAACTGAACTGAAACCTAACCGACACAAGAGGTGTTACAAGAATCACCATTGAAATCATTAAAGAGAATGTCAAAAATCAACAGATACTACATCACACCTTCATAAAAAATTATCACTACATCTTGTACACATTGTGCGACAACATCATTTATTGAGGTGCAGACGCTTGAAGGAAAAGGCATTAAAAGGATGAGAAATATTAATTAACGTTAGTATTCCACGATGATCACATATAAATTCCTCAAAACCTTGTCCGACAAAAACATGTTAATTCCTGGTTTTATACGTTTAGCCAATTCAACTGCCGTCTAAGACGCTAATTGATTGGCTTTACGTATCAATTCTATTTCATCTTCAGTCTTCAGAAAGACCTTCATCCATTACTCTTAGTTAATAAGCGGAAACATTAGCGTTTCTATTACGAACGTGACCTGAATTGAGAAGGCCATCATAATGCCTCATCATCAAGTGACTTTCTACTTGTTGAATTGTATCAACGACAACACCAACAAGAATCAAAAGCGATGTTCCGCCAAAAAACTGAGCAAAAGCATCTTGAACATTTAACAAACCTGCAAGAGCTGGCATTACTGCAATAAATGCAATGAAAAGAGATCCCGGAAATGTTATACGGGTCATAACTGTATCAATATAATCTGCAGTGTCCTTGCCTGGCTTTACACCGGGAATAAAACCATTATTCCGTTTCATATCCTCAGCCATCTGAGTAGGATTCAATGTAATCGCAGTATAAAAATAAGTGAAAGCTATAATTAAAATCGCAAACACTACGTTATACAACAAACTACGATGATTCATTAAAGCACGCAGAACTTCATTTGTTGAATCACTTGAATATTGTACGATTGCTAAAGGAATGAACATTAATGCTTGAGCAAAGATTATAGGCATAACGTTTGCAGCAAAAAGTTTCAATGGAATATACTGACGGGCACCGCCATACTGTTTGTTACCAACGACACGCTTTGCATATTGAACAGGAACTCTTCTCGTACCTTGGGTTAAAAGTAGTGCAGCACAAACAACAATATACAAAATAAGAAGTTCAATTATAAACATAACAAGTCCGCCATTCGTAATAGCAGTGAAACGGGAACTCGTTTCTTGTATAAATGCCTGTGGAAGACGAGCAATAATACCTATCATAATTATAAGAGATATACCATTGCCAACGCCTTTGTCTGTAATACGTTCACCCAACCAAAGTACGAACATACTTCCCGCTGCCAAGATGATTGTGGCCGTGATCATAAACATTGACCACTCAAGACCTGATGCCAAAGCACCAGAGGCTTGAGCTTTCAAGTTCAGCAGATAAGAAGGAGCTTGTAAGAAGAGAATAAAAACAGTTAATACTCTTGTATACCAGCTAATCTTCTTTCGGCCACTTTCACCTTCACGCTGCATCTTTTGGAAATAAGGTACAGCTACAGCGAGGAGCTGCATAACGATAGAAGCTGAGATGTATGGCATTATTCCCAATGCAAAAATAGATGCATGAGAAAACGCACCACCGGAGAACATGTCCAACAATGACATAAGACCGCCACTAGTCTGTGACTGTAGCTTTTCCAACATAGCGGGGTTAATACCTGGAAGCACTACAAACGATCCGAAACGATAAATCGCAACGAAAAGTATTGTAATAAGGATACGCTGACGCAAATCCTCAACCTTCCAACAGTTCTTCAGTGTCTCAATAAACTTTTTCATTTACTTAGATTATAGTTGTGTTACCACCAACTGCCTTTATAGCCTCTTCAGCAGTTTTAGAGAAAGCATTTGCTTCAACATCAAGCTTTGCCTTCAACTCACCTAAACCGAGTATCTTAACCAAGACTTTACCCTTGGCAACTCCAAATTCCTTAAGCTCTGCGAGACCAATTTTTGTAAGGTTATTGTTCTCTGCCAAAGTTTGAAGTGTGGATAGATTTACAGCAAAATATTCCTTGTGATTAATATTTTTAAAACCTGATTTCGGTACTCGACGCTGCAAAGGCATCTGACCACCTTCAAAGCCAATCTTTCTCTTATAACCAGAACGAGCCTTTGCACCCTTGTGTCCACGAGTAGAAGTACCACCTAGTCCAGAACCTGTACCACGGCCAATACGACGACGTGAATGTGTTGAGCCTTGTGCTGGCTGTAAATTATGTAATTTCATAATTGTTCTTTTTAAATTTTACGAGTATTTAATCAACGACACTTACCAAGTGGTGTACTTTTCTAATCATACCACGGATTACTGGATTATCTTCATGCTCTACAACTTGAGAGATTTTATGAAGACCCAATGCTTGAAGAGTACGCTTCTGATCAGCAGGAGCGCCGATCTTACTCTTTATCTGTTTGATTTTAATAGTTGCCATTAATGTCTCCTTATTATCCGTTAAATACTTTATCAAGCGAAATACCACGAGTCTGAGCTACAGTATAAGCATCACGTAGCTGACTCAAAGCAAGAATTGTTGCCTTAACAAGGTTGTGAGGATTAGATGAGCCCTTAGACTTAGCAAGTACATCATTAACTCCAACACTTTCAAGAACAGCACGCATAGCACCACCTGCTACTAATCCTGTACCTGCAGCAGCTGGACGAAGAAAAACCTTTGCTCCGCCGAAACTAGCCTCAACCTCATGAGGGATAGTAGCTTTATTAAGAGAAACCCTTACAAGGTTTTTCTTAGCTGATTCTACGCCTTTTGCTATGGCTGCAGTAACTTCACCTGCCTTACCAAGACCCCAACCAATGATGCCATTTCCATCACCAACTACAACGATAGCAGCAAAAGTGAAAGTGCGACCACCTTTGGTAACCTTGGTAACACGGTTGATAGCAACTAGCCTGTCTTTCAATTCAACGTCACTATTTATCTTTACTTTATTCATTGCGATAATAGATTAAAAAATTAGACCGCCTTTACGTGCAGCATCTGCTAACTCCTTCACTCTACCATGATAGAGATAACCATTACGGTCGAATACTACCTTAGAAATTCCTGCCTCAATGGCTTTTTTAGCAACAATCTCACCAACCTTTGCAGCTTGTTCTTTCTTTGGCAGAACTTCAAGACCTAGTGAAGATGCAGAAGCCAAAGTGCAACCTGTTAAGTCGTTTATAATCTGAACATAGATCTGCTTGTTGCTACGGAAAACGCTCATACGAGGACGCTCCGTAGTACCGTTAACACGTTTGCGAATTCTAAATTTTATCTTAATTCGTCTTTCTACTTTCTTTGTTGTCATAATCGTAAATTATTAAAGTTTACTTAGCTGCCGCAGACTTACCAGACTTTCTACGTATAACTTCACCCTTGAAGAGAATACCCTTACCTTTATAAGGTTCTGGCATACGGAAAGAACGAATTTTTGCACAAATAAGTCCCAACAATTCCTTGTCGCAAGACTCAATATTGATAATAGGATTCTGATTCCTTTCAGATTTTGTCTCAACCTTAACTTCGGCAGGAAGCTGAAGGAATATAGGATGAGTATAACCAAGAGCAAACTCAAGAATGTTTCCTTGATTAGATACTCTATAACCTACACCGACAAGTTCAAGAGTTTTTTTATAACCTTCACTTACACCTATAACCATGTTGTTAATAAGTGCACGATAAAGACCATGGAAAGCATTCTTCTGCTTGTAGTTTACAGGACTATTTTCATCAACAGTCAATACTACATGACCATCTTCTATCTTTACGATAATTGATTTGTCTATCTTCTGAGAAAGTTCACCTTTAGGACCTTTAACGTTAACTACGTTACCATTCAGAGAAACAGTAACACCTGTAGGGATGTTTATTGGCAATTTACCTATTCTTGACATATTAAGTCCTCCAAATTAATATACGTAGCAAAGAACCTCACCGCCTATCTTATTTGCAGCAGCCTCTTTGTCTGTCATTACACCTTTGGATGTAGATAAAATTGCTATACCTAATCCGTTAATTACTCTCGGCATGTCCTTGTATCCAGTATACTGACGAAGTCCAGGTGTAGAAACCCTCTTTAGACACTTTATGGCATTAGCCTTCGTCTGTGGATCATACTTTAACGCAACTTTAATTGAACCTTGTGGACCATCCTCTACGAACTTGTAATTTAGGATGTATCCTTTCTCGAAGAGGATCTTTGTAATTTCCTTCTTCAAATTAGAAGCTGGTACTTCAACAACACGGTGATGAGCCATAATTGCATTTCTCAACCTCGTAAGATAATCTGCTATTGGATCTGTCATTTTATAAATTGTTTTAATTAATCGGGCCACCCCGACAATATTAAAAAATAAATAATCTTTAAATTACCAACTTGCCTTCTTCACACCTGGAATAAGACCTGCTGATGCCATTTCTCTGAATTGAATTCGAGAAAGACCAAACTGGCGAATATATCCCTTTGGGCGACCTGTCATCTTGCAACGATTATGCAAGCGTATAGGATTTGCGTTTTTGGGAATAAACTGCAATTTACGAGCAGCCTCGTAAGCTTCTGCAGGATCGTTTGAAGTCGCAATTATTTTCTTCAATGCTGCGCGTTTTTCAGCATAACGAGCTACTAATTTAGCGCGTTTTACTTCGCGAGCTTTCATTGACTCTTTTGCCATATTATTTAATCGTTTTTAGCGTTTTTGAAAGGAAGACCAAAAGCCTTCAACAATGCGTAACCTTCTTCATCAGTATTAGCAGAAGTTACAAACGTGATGTTCATACCCTGTATACGATCAATAGAGTCGATATTAATTTCAGGGAAAATGATCTGCTCTGTAACACCAAGTGTATAGTTACCATGGCCATCAAACTTGCTTTCAATGCCTTTAAAGTCGCGAATACGGGGCAATGCAACACGTACGAGTTTTTCAAGAAACTCATACATACGTTCGCGTCGTAATGTTACCATTACACCAATTGGCATTTTTTTACGAAGCTTGAAATTTGCAATATCCTTCTTAGAATATGTTGCAACAGCTTTCTGACCTGTAATAGCTGATATTTCATTAATTGCAACATCAATTATTTTCTTATCCTGTGTAGCATCTCCAAGTCCTTGGTTGACAACTATTTTCTTAAGGACAGGAATTTGCATTTTAGAAGAATAATTGAACTGTTTTTGAAGCGCAGGAGCTATTGTTTCTCCATAAACGGTTTTTAGTTCTGCTGTGTTCATTATTTAATTTCCTCCCCAGACTTTTTAGCGACACGGATTTTCTTACCAGCGTCGTTGATTTTAATTGCTACACGAGTGGCCTTGCCACTCTTCGGATCGATAAGGCTCAAATTAGATATATGAATAGAAGCTTCTTGTTTAACAATTCCTCCCTGTGGATTCTTTGCACTTGGCTTCATATTTTTTGAAACCATATTTACGCCTTCAACAATAGCGCGTTTCTTATCAACGATAACTTTAAGCACCTTGCCAGTCTTGCCCTTATCTTCACCAGCTAGAACAACAACTGTATCGTTTTTCTTAATATGTAACTTACTCATTAAACTATTACTTTAAATATTAAAGAACCTCAGGTGCCAAAGAAACGACTTTCATGTTGACAGCACGTAATTCACGCGCTACCGGACCAAAAATACGGCTTCCACGAAGTTCGCCTGCATTGTTCAACAACACACAAGCGTTATCGTCAAAACGGATATATGAACCATCTGCACGACGAATTTCTTTCTTTGTACGAACAATCAAAGCCTTAGATACTGCACCTTTCTTCAAATCACTTGACGGGATGACGTTTTTGACAGCAACGACGATTACATCACCAACACTAGCGTAACGACGGCGGGTGCCACCAAGAACACGAATACAAAGAGCTTCGCGAGCACCGCTGTTATCACATACTGTAAGTCTTGATTCTGCTTGTATCATATTTTACTTAGCTTTTTCAGTTATTTGAACTAATCTCCATCTCTTAGTTTTACTTAAGGGACGAGTTTCCATAATGAGGACAGTGTCTCCTATATTAGCCTCATTCTTTTCATCATGAGCATGGTATTTTTTTGTCTTTTGGACAAATTTACCATATATTGGGTGCTTTTCTTTGAACTTAGAAGCAATAACAATGGTTTTATCCATCTTGTTGCTGATTACGACACCCATTCTTGTCTTTCTTAAATTTCTTGTTTCCATCAGGACCATTGTTATTTGTTTAGTTCTCTCTCATGGAGCACCGTCTTCATACGCGCAATATCACGACGTGCTAACTTAATCTGAGATGGGTTTTCAAGAGGTGAAATCGCATGATTAAGTTTCATTTGATTGTATCTAGCAACCTCTGTTTCTATTCTCTCTGCCAAATCCTTGGTTTCAAGCTCTCTTACTTCTTTGATCTTCATAACTAAGCGTTTTTATCGAAATCACGTCTCACAATAAACTTTGTCTTAACAGGCAATTTCTGAGCTGCAAGACGTAGAGCTTCCTTAGCGATATCAAAAGAAACTCCTTCTACTTCAAATAGCACACGACCCGGTGTAACTGGAGCGACCCAACCAGCAGGATCACCTTTACCTTTACCCATTCGGACATCTGCAGGTTTACGTGTAATAGGCTTATCGGGGAATATTCGAATCCAAACCTGCCCCTCACGCTGCATGTAACGATTGACAGCAACACGAGCTGCTTCAATCTGACGACTATCAATCCATTTTGCTTCAAGAGTCTTGATACCAAATGAACCAAAAGCCAATTGTGTACCCCTATGAGCGTTTCCTTTGTTTCCACGTCCATCTTGGGGTCTTCTATATTTTACTCTTTTAGGCTGTAACATGATTGTTTCTAACTTTAACGGTTATTGTTTCTCTTGCGGTTTCCTCTTGGCTTCCCGTTTGAACGACCACCATTTGATTTATCCTGCACGAAATTTGGTGTCAAATCAACCTTTCCGTAAACTTCTCCACGACAAATCCAAACCTTTATACCAAGAAGACCAACTTTGGTAAGAGCTTCCTCTTGACAATAGTCTATATCGGCACGGAAAGTGTGAAGAGGAGTACGTCCCTCTTTGTACATTTCTTTACGAGCCATTTCTGCACCGTTAAGACGACCTGTAATCTGAACTTTTATACCTTCGGCACCAGCACGCATTGTATTAGCTATAGCCATCTTGATAGCACGACGATAAGCTATTTTTCCTTCTACTTGTCTCGCTATATTATTGGCAACGATAGACGCATCAAGTTCAGGTTTCTTTACTTCAAAGATATTGATTTGTATCTCTTTGTCATAAAGCTTCTTAAGTTCTTCCTTTAACTTGTCAACATCCTGTCCTCCCTTACCAATGACAAGCCCAGGACGAGCAGTACATATAGTGATTGTTACAAGCTTCAAAGTACGCTCTATGACGATGCGAGAAACACTAGCTTTTGCTAGACGCTCATTAAGATACTTGCGGATCTTTTGGTCTTCAACCAAATTATCCCCAAAGTTCTTTCCACCGAACCAATTAGAGTCCCAACCTCTGATGATACCCAGTCGATTGCTTATTGGATTTACTTTCTGTCCCATTCTACTATATTATTTTTCATCATTAGTTTTGGCATCTACAAATAGAGTAACATGGTTACTACGTTTACGTATTCTATAACCACGTCCTTGAGGTGCAGGTCTCATACGCTTCATTGTAACACCTTCGTCAACGAAGACCTTGGATATATATAGTTCACCATCTTCAGCCTTACGATCGTTTTTGGTCTCCCAATTTGCGATAGCAGAACGTAATAATTTTTCTACGTCAGCAGAAGCAGCTTTCTTAGAGAATCTAAGTACTCCAAGAGCGCGATTAACCTCCATGCCACGTACCATATCTACGACATAGCGCATTTTACGTGGAGAAGAAGGCACGCCTTTAAGCTTCGCAAAATACATTGTTTTAAGGGCTTCTTTTCTTTTCTCAGCCGATATTTTCTTTCTTGCTCCCATTTGATTTTCTTTTTGGAATGGTTTGCCTGTTATCTCTTATTACCAGCATGTCCACCAAAGCGTCGTGTAGGTGAGAATTCACCAAGCTTATGACCGACCATATTTTCAGTAATATAAACAGGAATAAATTTATTTCCGTTATGAACTGCAACAGTGTGTCCCACAAAATCTGGGGAAATCATTGATGCTCTAGCCCACGTCTTAACGACACTCTTTTTTCCGCTTTCATTCATAGCGAGGATTTTTTTCTCAAGTGAAACGTTAATATAAGGACCTTTTTTTAATGAACGACTCATAATTTACTCGTATTAACTTAATTATTTCTTAGCTCTTTCAATAATGTACTTGTTAGAAAGTTTCTTAGGAGCTCTTGTCTTAAGACCCTTTGCATACAAGCCCTTACGTGAACGTGGATGACCACCGGACTGACGTCCTTCACCACCACCCATTGGGTGATCAACAGGGTTCATTACAACTCCACGGTTGTGCGGGCGACGTCCTAACCAACGTGTCCTACCAGCCTTACCTGACTGTTCGAGGGCATGATCCGAATTACCTACACTACCGATAGTTGCTTTACAAGCACTAAGAATTTGACGTGTTTCGCCAGAAGGAAGTTTAATTACACAATAACTTCCCTCACGAGAAGTTAATTGAGCAAAATTACCAGCTGAACGAACGAGTAAAGCACCCTGGCCTGGACGCAATTCAATGTTATGAATTACTGTACCGACAGGAATGTTTGCTAGAGGAAGGCTATTTCCTATCTCAGGAGCCGCATCCTTACCTGACATCAATGTTGTACCAACTTGCAATCCATTGGGAGCAATAATATAACGCTTTTCTCCATCTGCATAAGACAACAAAGCTATACGAGCAGAACGATTAGGATCATACTCTATTGTTTTTACTACAGCTGGAACACCATCTTTCTCTCGTTTGAAGTCAATTAGACGGAACTTCCTCTTATGACCGCCACCGCGATAGCGAACAGTCATTTTACCAGTGTTGTTTCGACCACCAGTAGAACGTTTACCGTAAACGAGAGACTTCTCTGGCACGGATGCAGTAATTTCCTCGAACGTGCCAATAATCTTGTGTCTTTGACCGGGTGTAACCGGTTTAAATTTACGTACTGCCATTTTATTTAAATATTGCTATAAAAATCGATTGAGTCGCCCTCCTTAAGAGTAACGATTGCCTTTTTATACGCATTCTTCTGTCCCTTGATAAGACCAGCCTTTGTATAGCGACTTGAGCGCTTTCCAGCATAACGAAGCGTATTTACATTAATTACTGTAACATTGTACAGACTTTCAACTTCTTTCTTGATTTCAAGTTTATTAGCATCAGGACGAACAATAAAGCCAAATTTTGCTTCAGCTTTCTTAGTCCTTACTTCACCTTTAATCTTATATGTTTTTGCAACAGAAGACTTGTCTGTAATCTTGGTCATCTTCTCAGTAACCAAAGGTTTTATAATGAATGTCATTTTGTTGTCTCCTATTATTTATTTAAAGTTTCGTTAATTGCAGAAAGTGACTTTTCTGTCAGAAGGAGAACTTGAGCGTTCAACACTTTGTAAGAATTAACGTTGCAAGCTGTCATTATTTCAGTGCGCTGCAAATTTCGAGCTGACAAATATACGTTTTTATTAACTTCTGGCAAAACTACAAGTACCTTTTTACCGTCAACTTTAATATTTTTAGTAAAGTTTACGAAATCTTTTGTCTTAGGAGCATCAAAATTAAAATCCTCAACAACAACAACAGCATTCTCTTGCGCTTTGTACGATAATGCACTTTTACGCGCAAGACACTTTACTTTTTTGTTAAGCTTAAAACCATATTCACGAGGCTTAGGACCAAATACGCGTCCACCTCCTACTAATACTGGAGAGTTAATATCACCTCTACGGGCACCGCCACCACCTTTTTGGCGTCCAAGTTTACGAGTTGAACCAGCATGTTCGCTTCTCTCCTTAGATTTTGCTGTTCCCTGACGCTGATTTGCTAAATACTGTTTTACGTCAAGATAAAGTACGTGGTCATTAGGTTCAATTCCGAAGATTGATTCGTTTAACGTAACCTTTCTTCCAGTGTCTTCACCTTTGATATTTAATACGCTAATTTCCATTATTTCTCAATTATTACGGTTGAACCATTACAACCAGCAACACTACCTTTAACTAGAATAAGATTATGCTCTGGTATCACCTTTAACACTTTAAGGTTCTGAGTTGTTACTCTATCGCCTCCCATTTGTCCACCCATTCGCATTCCCTTGAACACTTTAGCTGGATATGAACAAGCACCAATAGATCCTGGCTTGCGTGCACGGTCATCCTGACCATGAGTGCTTTGGCCAACACCACCAAAACCATGACGCTTCATTACACCTTGGAATCCTTTACCTTTGGATGTACCAATAACATCAACGAACTTTGCATCGTTGAATATCTCAACTGAGATAGTGTCACCGAGGTTATATTCCTCATCAAACTTGAACTCGGCCAAGTGTCTCTTTGGTGTTGTTCCGGCTTTTTTAAATACGCCAAGCATAGGCTTAGAAGCATTCTTCTCCTTCATTTCACCATATGCCAACTGATAAGCCTGATAACCGTCCTTTTCAACGGTCTTAACCTGAGTAACAACACAAGGACCTGCTTCGATAACAGTGCACGGAACATTCTTACCGTCGGCACTGAAAACGGATGTCATTCCGATTTTTCTTCCAATTAATCCTGGCATTTCAATTTATATTAAAAAATTATACTATACTTTTATCTCTACCTCAACACCGCTAGGCAATTCTAATTTCATAAGAGCATCTACTGTTTTTGCTGTTGAACTATAAATATCAATAAGACGTTTATAATCACTGAGCTGAAACTGTTCGCGAGACTTTTTATTAACGAACGTAGAACGGTTAACAGTGTAAATACGCTTGTGAGTTGGCAATGGAATAGGACCACTAACAATAGCTCCTGTAGCTTTTACAGCCTTCACAATTTTTTCTGCTGATTTGTCTACCAACTTGTGGTCATAAGACTTCAGCTTAATTCTAATTTTCTGACTCATTATTAAATAATTAAAATTCTGTGAACAGAGTATGCATCTATTAAGAGTCATACGCTAAAAGACACAATACTCTGTTTGTATTATACATTTAAAGAAGATCTACACGACCCTTTACTTCTTCAAGAACAGTCTTGGCAATTGAACTTGAAAGTGGAGAATGATGATCATATTCCATTGAACTTGTAGCACGACCAGAAGTTATGGTACGAAGAGCTGTAACGTAACCAAACATTTCTGCCAAAGGAACCATAGCACGGATAATGCGCGCCCCAGATCGTGTTTCGTCCATTCCTTCAACCTGACCACGACGTTTGTTCAAATCTCCTATTACATCACCCATGTTCTCTTCCGGAGTTACAACTTCAAGTTTCATAATGGGTTCCATAAGGACAGGACCTGCCTTTGCACAAGCATTTTTATAAGCGTTAATAGCAGCTACTTCAAAAGACAATTGGTCTGAGTCAACAGGGTGGAAAGATCCATCAATAAGTGTGACCTTTAGGCTATCCATTGGATAACCACCAAGAACACCATTCTTCATTGCACCTTCAAAACCCTTTTGAACAGAAGGAATAAATTCCTTTGGAATGTTACCACCCTTAACTTCATTAACGAACTGCAGGCCACCCTCTTTATAGTCTTCATCTATAGGACCAACATTAACGATAATATCTGCGAACTTACCACGACCACCAGACTGTTTCTTATAAACTTCGCGAAGATTTACTTCCTTAGTAATCGCCTCTTTATAATTAACCTGAGGTTTACCTTGATTACACTCAACCTTAAATTCTCTTTTAAGACGATCAAGAATAATATCAAGGTGAAGTTCGCCCATTCCTGAAATAACGGTCTGACCGCTCTGCTCATCAGTATGAACTGTAAACGTTGGATCTTCTTCTGCAAGTTTAGCAAGACCAATTCCAAGTTTATCGACATCGGCTTGGCTCTTTGGCTCAACAGCAATACCAATAACAGGATCAGGGAAAGTCATAGACTCCAACACGATTGGATGCTCCTCATCACAAAGCGTATCACCTGTACGTATATCTTTGAAGCCTACACCAGCACCAATATCACCAGCATCAATCATTTCCATAGGAACTTGCTTATTAGAGTTCATTTGGAAAAGACGACTTACACGTTCTTTCTTTCTTGAGCGAGTATTATAGACATAAGAACCAGCTGCTACTTTACCAGAGTAAACACGGAAGAACACTAGACGTCCAACATATGGGTCAGTTGCTATTTTGAATGCAAGAGCAGATGTCGGTTCATCTTCAGATGGTTTACGATCCTCTTCTTCACCAGTATCTGGATTAGTACCTATAATGTTGGGAGTATCAACTGGAGCTGGCAAAAATGCACAAACATAGTCTAGCAAAGTCTGAACACCCTTATTCTTGAATGAAGAACCACAAAGAACAGGTGTACATTCCATTGAAAGAGTTCCCTTACGAATAGCAGCAATAATTTCAGCCTCTGTAATTGAATCTGGGTCTTCGAAGAATTTCTCCATAAGAGCTTCGTCATATTCAGCAGCTGCTTCAACAAGCTTACCTCTCCACTCTTCAGCTTCATCTTTCAAATCAGCAGGAATATCCTCAATATCGTATTCTGCGCCCATGGTCTCATCATGCCACAAAATAGCCTTCATCTTGATAAGGTCAACGATACCTTTGAAAGTTTCTTCACTTCCTATAGGAATAACGAGAGATACCGGATGTGCGCCTAGAACTTCCTTCATCTGACGAAGTACATCATAGTAGTCAGCTCCAGAGCGGTCCATTTTATTAACATAACCCAAACGAGGAACATTATATTTGTCAGCTTGACGCCAAACTGTTTCCGACTGGGGCTGAACGCCACCAACTGCACAATAGGTAGCAACTGCACCATCCAATACACGAAGAGAGCGCTCTACCTCAGCAGTGAAGTCAACGTGTCCCGGAGTGTCAATCAAGTTTATTTTATACTGCTTACCTTCATAGTTCCAATAGCATGTAGTTGCAGCAGAGGTGATTGTTATACCACGCTCTTGCTCCTGAGCCATCCAGTCCATTGTAGCAGCACCGTCATGAACCTCACCAATCTTATGAGTTTTACCTGTGTAGAACAAGATACGCTCAGAAGTTGTTGTCTTACCAGCATCAATGTGAGCCATGATACCGATATTGCGGGTCAAATGTAAATCTTGCTTTGCCATGATTCTTTTTTACCTTATCTTATAAATTAAAATCTAAAGTGAGCAAATGCACGATTAGCTTCTGCCATACGATGCATATCTTCTTTACGCTTGTAAGCACCACCCTGATTATTGAAGGCATCCATAATCTCAGCCGCCAATTTATCAGCCATAGACTTACCGCCACGCTTACGTGCAAAGGCAATCATATTTTTCATAGAAATGCTCTCCTTGCGGTCTGAACGAATCTCTGTAGGAACTTGGAATGTTGCACCACCGATACGACGACTCTTAACCTCTACTTGTGGAGTAATGTTATCAAGGGCAGCCTTCCATATTTCAATAGCAGACTTTTCCTCATTAGACATCTTTTCTTTTACTGTATCAAGTGCTTTGTAGAAAATCTCATATGAGGTATTTTTCTTACCGTCATACATAAGATGGTTTACGAACTTTGAGACCTTCTGGTCATTAAATACGGGATCTGGAAGGATCACACGCTTCTTTGGTTTTGCTTTTCTCATTTCTAAATTTGAAATTTATTCTGCATGGGGGGCTGTTTATGTTCTTCAGCATTCCCTCCGGAATTACTTACTCAACCGTTGTAACAATTCTCCAGCAAAACGTTTAAAATGTATTTCTAACCTCGCGGCTTTTTACTTCTGCTTAGGACGCTTAGCTCCGTACTTTGAACGGCGTTGGGTACGATTTGCAACACCTGCTGTATCAAGTGTACCACGCACGATATGATAACGCACACCAGGAAGATCCTTTACACGTCCACCGCGCACTAGTACGATAGAGTGCTCTTGCAGATTATGGCCCTCTCCTGGAATATAAGAGTTAACTTCCTTCTGATTTGTCAAACGAACACGGGCAACCTTTCTCATTGCCGAATTAGGCTTTTTAGGGGTGGTTGTATAGACACGAACGCAAACACCACGACGCTGAGGACATGAATCCAAAGCCGGAGACTTGCTCTTGT
>CAVLBD010000037.1:0-27663 GCA_963661195.1 bacterium | reverse complement strand
GAGATTACAAATCACGTGCTCTGGCCAACTGAGCTAAAGAGGCGGGTGGGTAAGCGATTTATATCGCGCCGCTACAACCAACTACCTTTGCTACGTTCCCGTCCTGGAGGATTCGAAGGGAGCTGACCGTATAAGACTTACCCGTCTTAACTGGCTTTTACTAAAGCTCTTTAACTTTTGCGGATGCAAAGGTAACGTTTTTTATTAATCCGCCAAAGTTTTTATCAGAAAAAACAAAAAAAACAACACCCAAGCCCCATATATAATATATAATGTGTACTTTTGTAGTCACATAAAGCAGTAACAAACAATATGAACAATATTACAAATGGCGATGAATTCCGCCAATTCACAGCCTTTGCGCGCATAGACGGAGCCATAATGGGCGGTTTATGGATTGCCAGTTTTGCTTGCTTTGTCGGAGAGTTCAGTTCCCCCATTTTAGGTTTTGCAGCGTTCGCATTGGGATTGTCTTCCGTCATAGTTGGTTTCCTTAGATTACGCAAGTTCCGCGACAACACTTTAGGTGGTTTAATAACGTTCGGAAAGGCAACAGCCTATTCTATACTAACTTATTTCTACGCTTCTCTTTTATTGGCTGTGGCGCAATACGTGTATTTCCAGTTTATTGACCATGGTTATCTAATGAACCAATACATTACAATGCTTTCTTCTCCTGAATACATTGCTGTGATAAAAGATGCGTATGGCATGGATGCGAAAGAAATGATCAACATACTCCAGACCACGATGGCTAGTATGAAGCCAATAGAAATAGCATTCCAGTTTCTCACAATAAACATTATTCTTGCGATAATTATCAGCATTCCAGTAGGGGCTCTTATTAGGAAAGCACGTTGATCTAACATGATATCAAGAAAAGAGAACGGGAAAGGCCACATAAAAAGAACAAATAATCTCCGCATATAGCAATTTCTTCAACAAAAAGAATGCAAAAAGATGCGACATTCAAGACAATTATAATATGGATATTTCAGTAGTTATTCCACTATACAACGAAGAAGAGTCGTTGCCAGAGCTCTACGCATGGATAGAGCGTGTTATGAAAAGCAAAGGATTCTCTTATGAAGTAATCTTCGTCAACGACGGTTCCACCGACAAATCATGGAATGTCATACAACAATTGGCAAACGACCATCAACAAGTAAAAGGCATTAAGTTCCGTCGCAATTACGGCAAGAGTCCAGCCCTTTACTGTGGCTTTAACAAAGCACAGGGAGACGTAATCATAACAATGGATGCTGACTTACAAGACTCTCCTGACGAAATACCAGAGCTATACCGAATGATCACAGAAGATGGCTTTGACTTAGTTTCTGGCTACAAGCAAAACCGCAAACAAGGTGATCCTCTGTCCAAGACCATTCCTACTAAGCTATTCAACGCCACAGCACGTAAAGTGAGCGGCATACATAATCTCCACGATTTCAACTGCGGACTTAAGGCATACCGAAAGGACGTTGTGAAAAACATAGAGGTTTATGGTGAAATGCACCGTTATATACCTTATTTAGCAAAGAACGCAGGATTTGACAAAATTGGCGAAAAGCCTGTGCATCATCAGGCAAGAAAGTTCGGAAAATCTAAATTTATGGGTTGGAGCAGGTTTTTCAACGGATATTTGGACCTTATAACCCTATGGTTTTTGAGCAGTTTTGGACGCAAGCCAATGCACGTATTCGGATTTCTCGGCACAATGATGTTTTTAATAGGCTTCCTCTCTGCATTTTTCCTTGGCGTAGACAAACTTTATTGTTTGGCAAGTGGCATACCGCAAAGACTGATAACATCATCACCTTATTTCTACATATCACTTACAATGATGCTTATTGGCACTCAGCTCTTCTTGGCTGGTTTCCTTGGTGACCTCATCAGCCGTAGCTCTTCAACAAGAAACGACTATCAAGTAGAACAGGAAATATGATATCAAGTAATAAAAAGATTCAACCTCTTTTATTGTTTTCTATCGTTACCCTAACAGCATGTTCTAGCATTGACTGCCCACTCAACAATAGAGTGTACACCAACTATATCTTGCAGACGGCGGAACATAATGTTGACACGATGAAACTTTTCATGACAATATCCACGAATCGCACAGATGGAAGCGATACTGTAATCATAAACAAGGATATGAACGTTACACATTTCTCTTTGCCAATCAGCAATGCCCAACATTCAGATGTTTTTTTTGTGGAATTAGCCGATACTCTAGGCTCTTCCACATTGGATACGGTCACAGTTAACAAAGAAGACTATATGCATTTTGAATCTACAGACTGTACACCATCGTATTTTCACACACTCACGAGCGTAAGTTCAACGCACAATGCTATTGATTCAGTAGTTATAAACACAAACGCAGTTGACTATGACACTACAAAGAAACACTTCTACATATACTTTGCCCCACGCCATTAGACAGCTTATACTTCGCTTGACAAGCATACTATTTGTACTTGTCATACTTTCTAACACACAGACAGCAATGGCACAAAATCTTAAAACCAAAGAAAATGCGGCAGAGAAAGATACCGTGGCGCTATTTCATGGATTTTCCGTTTCTGTTGATGTTGTCGGTCCTGTAATGAATGTTCTTGGTGACTACGGGCAATATGAAGCCGCCCTGCATATAAACCTGCGCGACAAGTATTTTCCTGTTGTAGAAATAGGCTACGGAAAGGCTGACCACACTGAAGAAACAACAAAATTAACATATAAGACAAATGCCCCATTCTTCCGTTTAGGCGCAGATTTCAACGTATTAAAGAACAAACACGATATTTATCGTCTTTATGTCGGGGCACGATATGGTTTCACATCTTATAAATACGATCTAACGTCCCCTGGCGTTGAAGACACTACTTGGGGAGGAACAACAGTATATGAAGCGAAAGGAATGAAATGTAATTACCATTGGTTGGAAGCAGGCATAGGTGTTGATGTAAAGATTGCCGGACCATTTCATTTGGGATGGTATGTCAGATACAAGCAACGCCTCTCTGCAAACGAAGGAGAACTAGGAAAATCCTGGTATGTTCCAGGCTATGGAAAAACCGGAACGACAGCCTTTGGCGCATTGTTCAACATTTCACTTGACATTTAATTGCGAGAAGAAATCACTTATCTTTTTAAAGACAATAATACATAACGCAACAACCTAATCACATATTATGAAGAAAAGAAGAAAATATCTCCAGCTTGCGGTTTTGTCAGCAATTGTAATAGCAACAGCCCTTGTGGTTTCACGCCAACGCAACACCCCTTTCATAAAAAACACAGGTTTCGTATATGGCACAATATACAATATTTCCTATCAAAGCGACCAGGATTTCCAGAAAGAAATAGAAGCAGAATTAAAAAAAGTAGACAATTCACTTTCTACATTCAACCCTCAATCTGTTATATCCAAGATAAATAGCAACAAAAGTAGCAATACTGATGATATGTTTCGGGAGGTTTTCAACCTTGCCCAAGAAGTTTCTAAAGAAACAGAAGGTGCGTTTGACATTACAGTTGCCCCTATGGTAAACGCATGGGGCTTCGGCTTCAAAAATGGCAAAATGCCCGACAAAAATCAATTAGACAGTCTTCGCAAGATTGTTGGTTTCCACAAAGTAAAACTGACAGGAAACAAGTTAATCAAACAAAACCCTAATGTAATGCTTGACTGCTCGGCAATCGCCAAGGGATACGGTTGCGATGTTGTTGCTAGGTTTCTGTCAAATAAAGGCATAAAGAATTATATGGTTGAAATTGGCGGTGAAATAGTGACATGTGGAGTAAATGACCAACGCATGCCGTGGAAAATTGGTGTTACCAAACCCACAGACGATTCGTTAAGTGTTGCTGGAGAAATGCAGACCGTACTTAACGTAACAGACAAAACCATGGCTACAAGTGGCAATTACCGGAATTTCTACTATAAAAACGGAAAGAAATACGCACATACCATTGATCCAAAGACAGGCGAACCTGTGCAACATAATATCCTTTCAGCAACAGTCCTTGCAGATAAATGCGCTACAGCAGACGCTTATGCCACTTCATTTATGGTGCTTGGACTTGAAAAAGCAAAGAAAGTCCTTGAAAAGCACCCTGAACTTATGGCATATTTCATTTATTCGGATGCGAAAGGTAGCAATGCAGTATGGTTCTCATCTTCCATGAAAGGTAAATTCATTCTTGACAAGTAATGAACCCTTATAGTCTACTGTCGTACCTTCCACTCTTTCAGGGCATGAGTTCTTCTGAATTTGACGAAATCATTGCCCACACACGCCTCGGCTTCTCTAAAGTAGCGAAAGGTGAGTGTATCGTGCATGAAGATAAAAATGTAGATGGACTCATCTTTGTTTTAAAAGGAGAAGCTGAAGCTCAGACTTACTCTGACGACAGGGGCTTTAACATTGTTGAAAAGATTTCTGTGCCATGCGTACTTCAACCGGAAAGGCTTTTCGGATTAACCCAACGCTATTCTGCAAGATTTACAGCAGCGACCGACTGTCAACTACTAAGCATCGCAAAGAGTGAAATAACAAAACTCACAACAAATTCAGAAGTATTCAGGCTTAATCTCTTAAATATACTCTGTACGCAAACACAACGCATGCAACATATACCGTGGCGTCACAGGCCATCAGACATAAGAAGAAAGATAGCCATGTTTATTGCAGACCACAGCATACGCCCGGCTGGATACAAGATTGTAAACATTGACATGGTAAGACTTGGTCACGAGATAAGCGAAAGTCGTCTTAACGTTTCACGTGAACTAAAACGCATGGAAGCGGAAAGGTTAATTTTGACAAAGCGTGAAAAAATAATAGTATTGAAATTAGAGCACCTACTCTAATCCGTTTCCTTTTTCATACTCTATACTATTTCTGTATTCCGCAGGCGTTATGCCATATCGTTTGGTAAACAGACGGTAGAAAGTTTGGCGAACAGGCAAGCCACATTCATGCGCTATTGCCTCAATAGAATAATTATTCTTTTCTTTTAACAGTTTAGCAGCATATTCAATGCGAAGGTTATTTATATAGTTAACAAAAGACATTGTAGAATATCTAGCAAACAACGTATTGAAGCGGCCAAGACTGATACCAGCTCTATCGGCCACCTGTTGCCTTGTAAGTTTCGGTTGCAAAAACATTTTGTTATTGAAAATTATCTTTTCAATTTTTCCAAAGACAGCCCTATCCCGTGGATTCTCATCAAGATCTTGTGCGTTACCCAACGGAGGCATTCCACCCTTGCGCTCAATGACCATAAAGAGTTTCTCTTTATATTCAGTAAGCTCATCCACAAGGCGCGTGGCTGCAGCATTTTTCTTACGTATAATTTTATTATCATAGCGTATTCTAACAATAAGCGAGATGCAAGATATAACAGCAAGCGTGAGACATATTATAATCCACTTGTTGATTTGCAATTCATGCTCCTTTTTGTCTATATAGAGACTCATTATTTTTTTCCCTAATTTCTCGGAAATCCATGTTGCATTTTGAGCTTTCATACGACGTCCGAGCGAGTCAGCCAACGTGTAAGCGCGCATTGCCGTGGAAATAGCTCCCTTATAATTACCTGTTGCCTGTTGTGCGCGCGCCTTATTCATCAGCAACATGTGAGAAAAATAGAAATTTACAGTATCTCTGCCACTCTTTACAAAAGCATTCTCCTCCTCAAGAGTTCTCTTAAGAGCCTCATTGAAATTGCCAGTCAGAAGCAAATACGGTACAACGTGCGATGCCCCTTGTGTTGTAGTAGAAGTACGTGTTTGTGTCAGCTTGTCAAACATATCACGTCCTTCCTTGTGGGCTCCTAATTTTTCATAAGCTACAGAATAAAGTGAGAAGAAACTTGCATCGGCAATGTCGTTCCCACCATCTACATCCGCTGGGTATTTTTTCATTTCCCGCAAGGCCTTTTCATAATCATCCCTTATGCCAATGGCTGCCTGATATTCGCCTAGATCTACAAGCAGATTGACTTTCATAGCATAAGCCATTACTATATCATTCCATATATTCCAGTTCTTTTCTGTCTTCTCCCCATCATGCAAAATATGCAGGCACCGGTTGTAGGCATTTATTGCATGACCCGTATTTCCAACCTCACTATGACATTGTGCAATCGTCATAAGGAAAAGCGCTGTAAGGTGCCGGTTATTTTGTTTATTTGCGATTACGATACCTTTATCTGCCGTATCCAGACATTTTGTATACTCGCCACATTCATAATATAATGACGACAAAAGATAAAGGAGCTTCTCTTTCTTTTGTGGATAACTGTCTATATGCGGATCTGCCAAAGCCTTCTCCGCAAATTGCGCGGCTTTGAAGTATTCTTGTGTTGAGTTGTTGTAAACAATACTGCGAAGCATATTGATGTCGATATTGCTCATTGTATGCTTCCTCTCCGCTATATCCAACAAGCGCATGGCCTTTTGCGGTTGTACCATGCTTATTTTTTTTATATATTCGTATGTTGCCGTAGTTTCCTTACCTGTTGGTATACCATTTCTCTCTTGTTCCGTAGATGTACACGATAAAGACATCGCAACAACAAACAGTACAATTGTTAATATGTTGATGAATTTTCTCATTAGGCGTTAGATTTTCTTGTGTTTAGTCTGTGCTCTCCCATAAAGGGCTACAAATGGTTCTATTCGATATTTGCAGAACATTTTTCCAAATGTTCTGCAAATTTATCAATTCTTTGTGGAGAAGTAAAATTTTTTGCCAACATAAAATCCGTCATTAGAAAAGCTTAACATGTTTTTCCGTTTTCGCTTTTGTTAAATTCATGCCATTTACTGCATTTCTCATTTTTACAAATTTCCTATATCCTGCAAAATCAAGATACATCCCATTATATTATTGTTATAAAGAACGTTGCAATAATATGACATGCACATTATCAATAAGACAATAACTTATTGTAAACAATGTATAGACGACAGAGAAAACATCTTTTAGCGACAGACTGTATGTCGCAACGAGACAGTCTAAAATTGTTACAATGCTACAAATGTAATATCATATCTGTTACAGGCATTGCGATTTTTTCTTTTTTTTATTATAAGAAAAAGATAAATTTGCATCAGAAAGTTGAAAAACAACGAAACTAATACAAAGGTAGCTGAAGTTAATTAAACAGAGGCATACTTTTAACGACATTAAAATATAATACTAGACTACCCGACCAGCTCTGGAAACGGCGACCAATGATTGCCTTTTTCACTACAAAATAAACGTAGGAAAGAGGCTAACCGGACAAGACCGATGATAGAGACGACAAAAAAGTATGTTAATGGTTTTTCTTTACGGCATCACTTTGCCGAAAAGAGATGAAGTTTAGATGAGAAAGAGTTAATGGATTGAAGATGTTATAACAACGGAGTTTTTTAGGAAACTGTTGAAAGAACTGGTCGGGATTTTCTTAGTTTACATACAAGAAAAGCATATCAAGCTATAAAGGACACAAGAACTAAATACTTTACCTACGAATATCAACATCATAACTTGATTGCCTGCAAAGCACAAAAGTAAAACATAGAATAAGAAAATTAAAACTAAAAATTAAACTAACGCTTATGAACAAGATTGAAAACTATTGTAAAAAATTTCTATTGCTGGCTATCATGCTTGTCAGCGGCATGACTCTTTCGGCACAAACCGTCAGCATAAGTCCAACAACGGGCAATGTCGTTTCAGCCAAGAGCTATAATTCTGAGATGCACATGAGTGAATACGGAGGAGCATGGATACACAACCAGCTACCGCTAACGTTGCTTTGTTCCGATGAATCCACCATAACGGACAATGGACTCATGGCAACACATGCCAACAACATTAAAGCCGACACATCCAATGGTACGCTTATCATTGCTTCTGGTGCGTCAACAGTAAACAACCACATGACCCTTTCTTTACCCAAAGGTTACCGCTTTACCAGCTACAAGATATTGTTATCATATTCTGATGGCGTGGGTTGTGTACTTAAAGAAATGGACCCCAACTTTTCAACAAGCAATGCTTCGGTAACCATTTCCCAAAAGTCCAGCAAGACATATACCATTACACGCACTTCCATCTCGGAGGGTGACATGGGAAATATTCTTTATTTCAAACAGATACATGACGGGCAAGACTTAGCTTATGCTACGATAAAGTCGTTTATTGTAACATTTGAATGTACTTCGAAGTTTGGGGTTACACTTAATCCCGATGCTGAAAAATTCACTTCTGCAACAAGTTGCATAACACTTCCTTTCGCTACCCATCGAATAGACCTTGGCAAAATAGAGAAATCAACAGAAAACAAATACACATCTTATAAATATAATTACCAAAACGTTAAGGATCTCTTGGCCGATTTCACGCTATACGACAATGCGGGAATAAGCGACGGAAAGGCTAAGCCTTATATAGAGGGAGACAAAAGCATTGTAACAAGCAAAACATCCAACACCCTTACATTTGTAGGGCTAAAAGACAACACTTATTATCTAGAAGCACCCACTGAGGCAACGACACAGAATGATAATGCCATCCCTGTGGGATATCGCATTGTTGGAGCAAAACTTATAGCAACGAACTATGTAGATTCTGGTATAAAAGCCGGAGAAGATATTTATATAACCGACGGAATCGGGAACTACATGAACTCCGATTTAACCTTCACAACAACGAAGGTAGCATGGACTTACGGCACGGACCAAAAAGTGTACTGCAAGTCTGGAAATAAAACAACATACCTTTATACAAAAGTGTCTGAATACATATTTTACAAGTCTTATACACTTTCTACCACGACCTCATCGGATAATGCCAGCACATATTACACTGACGGAAAGAATCTGTACGCAACCTATTCTAGAAAGAACTATGTCATTTCATTTAATGGCACAACGGGATGTTACAACAACGGCTCATCATATGCTGTTGTAACAAGCACTGAACAGAATTCCTTTAAGATAAAACTATACGACCGTAAAGGCGAAAGCGTTGCACAAGAAGCAAATATCAATGACGAGACGACAACAGCCGAGCTTTCTATTGACGATTTAAACAACGACGCCATTAAATTCCAGGTTGAAGGCCTTGGTGAAGACGAGCTTGCCTATGTAAACTTTGAGTTGCAATTGGAAGCGCTCAACCCATATATTGACAAGATGGACGTTGTATGTAAACAACCTTCCGGTGAGACGCGACTCACAAACCAATATCTTGCCGACGATTTTACACTAGGTACGAACGGAAAAATCGACTTCTCCGTTCCACAAAGTTTTGGAACAGACAATCTTCAGTTCCTCTTTGAAGCACTCCACAGCAAGAAAGCAGATGAGACATACGGAGACTTTGGAACAGCGGGCGAAAAATCACGCTACCATTTCGTGAAGTCTGACTATTACAACGTTATAGATGAGAATCTGCAAGGGCACCGCAGCGAGGCTGCTGACTACGACTATACAAAGAAAATTGCCGTAGCCGTAGCAGGAAACAAAGCATTCATTTGCAATAACTCCAGCGAGTTCAAAGCTGGTACAACGGGCAGTAGTTCATTCTCATATGAGGAACTTCGTTATTCAAATGATGCTTATACCACACAAGGCGGCACATGGGAAGATGTAACCATCAGCAATGGTGATGCATACCGTCCGTGTTACCTCGTGATATGCGATGAAACACGCTACAATATCGCCCCCACAACGGTTCCACGCCATGCCTACTATGCTTACTACAGCAGTGAAATTAAGCTTAAGACAGAAGACTATGTTCCAACCATAACATACACAACAGTCTACAATAGCGCAATGACGCCATCTGGCTATGACGGCAATGCTTACGTCGGTGCTAAGGTTTCACTAAAAACAACTTCTGGCGATGCTGTTGATTCCCAAACGGGATATGCGTATGTCAAGCAGTTGACCGACAAGATTGCTTCCGACATTAACAACCATGTAACAGGAGCTCCCGTAGACAGCAAGCATATTCTTTATGTAGACGCAAGCAACCTGAAGACTATACTCTACGATAAGCAAGGAGGCGAAATGGGCAAAGTGGAAGACTTGCAGTCAATGATTGGTCAGAACGCCATTGTATATCTGCCGAAAGGCGTGACTTACACGTCGCAAAACCTGGCAACGCTATCAATAACAGGCGACGACTTTGTTTCAGACAACGACGTAGTGCTCACAGACCAGCAGCCTTTCTTCGCTCCGTACGACATAAGAATGGATGCTGCAAACGAAGTGACATACACCCGCAAGGTTACTTTAAACCATGCTACGCGCAAGTGGGTATCGCTTATCCTACCGTTTACTGTTGCCATTGACAAGGAAAACGGACAGTATGAGAACTTGCAAGACAACACAGCATTCACGTTCTACAGGATGAACGCTAACAATGCGCTTGACAACAAGCAAATGACCAACAACCAAGACTATCAAGTTGACGGCCACTTCTCACCATTCACAGGTGAAATAACTACACGTTCCAATACACCATACCTTGTTGGTATAGACAAGATACAGGACGCAGGCTCTGATGGCAAAACATTGTTCACTCTGCGACAGAAGGGTTCCACAATCATGAAGACACCTGTTTCGGCTGAGAACCCACTTATGAAAGGCGAGACCGTAACGGCAACAATTGGCGAAGAAAGTGCTACACTCGAACACTGCGGTTCGTTCTCTGGAATGGCAGTAAATAAGGCAGACGGCATCTTCTACTTTAACAAAGACATGTTTGTTTCATCGCTTAACCTTGACGGGCGCTTCTCTACAGTAAACATCCTCCCCTTCCGCTCATACTATACTTGCGAGGGTAGCATGACAGCCATGCGCATAATCAACATCTCCACAGAACCCGGTTCGGAAACCGATGGCATAAGCGAAATTGACAATAGGCAAAACCATGAGCCCTTCAGCGTTGAAGCCCTCGGCGGAACGATGACAATAACGGCAGACAAGGACATGACACTCGTTATTCGGACAATGAACGGACTGACCGTAGGTACACTCAACCTAAAAGCTGGAGACACACAAAACGTAACCCTTCCACATGGGATGTATCTTCTAAATGGGAAGAAAATAAAGAATTCTTAATTGTTTAACTACGTTCTCCCGCCACGGAAACGGCAACGACCGACACCCATGCGGAATGTGGCGGGAGAACTTTAACAGAAACAAGCCATGACAAAAAAGACATATACAAAACCTTGCGCAAAAAAGATAACAATGATGCAAGAAACGACGATATTAGCTGGTTCACAAGACAACTGGGCAGACTCAAAATCCAACAAACAGAATCACAACTTATGGGATGATGAGGAAGGAGACTACGACAGTGACGCAGCGAACCAATATGATACGTATCACGGATGGTGACTTTTTATTTGAATAAATATAAATAATCCTAGTTTGTAGTTTTACTTTTTATTGACAACGGGATTCTACGACGGACGCAAGCGAGCGCAAGAGTCGTGGAATCCTTTTTTTTATGAAAGAAAAAGCTATGGTTTAATTGTGTTAAATGTCGGTTCACCTTAATAAATAAAAAGAATAAATTAGCTACCTTTGCATTTGTAGTAAAATACTGCGCAGAATCAATTTTTTGCGCAAAAAAGAAGCAACAAGTATGCAAATGGAAAAAACAGAGAACGAAGCACGCAAGAATCCTTTTTTTGAACCATACAACACACCACACGACACGGTTCCTTTTGACCGTATACGCCTTGAAGACTACGAAGAAGCCTTCATGGAAGGGATACGCCGCGACAATGAACAAATAGAAAAAACAGTTAACAATCCAGCCGAACCGACATTCGACAACACTATCATCAACACCGATGAAGACAAAGAGGGATATTACGATCTATTGTCGCGTGTATCAACGGTGTTTTTCAATCTACTCAGCGCAGAAACCAACGACGAACTTGACGCTTTGGCCCAAAAACTGCAGCCAATATTAACAAAGCATGCCAATGATGTACGCTTGAACAAGAAATTGTTTGAGCGAATCAAAGCCGTGCACGACAAGCATCGCGAACTGACGCCTGAAGAACAGCGACTGTTAGACGAGAGTTACGATGGATTTGTAAGGAGCGGTGCACTTCTTAGCGACAGCGACAAAGAAAAATTACGCCAGCTTACAGAGGAGGCCAGCATGCTCTCACTACAGTTCTCGCAGAACCTCTTAAAAGAAAACAAAGCCTTTACACTCAACATAACAGACGAGAAAGAACTTGACGGACTGCCCGACACCGCACGCGAAGCAGCTGCCATGGCGGCAAAGGAGCATGGCAAGGAAGGTTGGGTATTCACGCTAGATTATCCAAGCTATAGTCCTTTCCTCACCTACTCCACCCAACGCGAACTGCGCCGTCGGCTTTATATGGAACGCAACACAGTTTGTACGCACGACAATCCCGAGAACAATCTTGAAATATGCAAGAAGATTGTAAACCTTCGTCGCGAAATAGCACAGCTACTAGGCTTTGACACGTATGCTGACTATGTCTTGAAAAACCGTATGGCAAGCACGGCAGACAACGTTTACCTCTTGCTCAACCAACTCATAGACGCCTACAAGCCTGCTGCAATTAACGAAGTTGAGGAAATAGAGGAAAAGGCGAAACAGACAGAAGGCAGCAACTTCGAACTACAACCATGGGACTTCAGCTTCTATTCACATAAACTGCAACTGGAGAAGTTTAACCTTGACGCCGAGATGCTCCGCCCATATTTTGAATTGAGCAAAGTTATTGATGGCGTTTTTGGCCTTGCCAACAAGCTATATGGCATAACCTTCAAGGAAAACAAGGACATTCCCGTTTATCATCCCGATGTGAAAGTATATGAAGTCTTCGACCAAGATGGTTCATACCTTGCTGTTTTCTATGCAGATTTCCACCCCCGTAAGGGAAAACAAGGTGGGGCATGGATGACAGAATACCAAGGGCAGTGGATTGACCGCAAAGGCAAGAACGTGCGCCCCCACGTAAGCGTGGTTATGAACCTGACAAAACCAACCGAAGAAAAGCCCGCCTTGCTTACGCTTGGCGAAGTGGAAACATTCCTGCATGAATTTGGACATTCTCTTCATGGCATGTTCGCCAACACACGTTTTGAGAGCCTCTCCGGAACAAACGTTTGGTGGGATTTTGTTGAACTGCCATCGCAATTTATGGAAAACTACGCCGTAGAGAAGGAATTTCTGCGCACTTTCGCTGTGCACTACAAGACAGGAGAACCGCTTCCCGATGAATTGATAGACCGCATCCAAGAGAGTCGGAACTTCATGGTAGCCTACGGATGCATGAGACAGGTTAGTTTCGGCCTCCTCGACATGGCATACTACACAACGAAAGACCCATTTACCAGTGACATAATACCATTTGAAAAAGAGGCATGGAAACGGGCCATGATCATGAAACAACTGCCTGACACATGCATGACCGTGCAGTTCAGTCATATCATGTCCGGCGGATACTCTGCCGGCTACTACAGTTACAAATGGGCAGAGGTGCTTGACGCCGATGCTTTCAGCGTTTTCAAACGCAACGGAATATTCGACAGAGCCACAGCACAGAGCTTCCGCGACAATATTCTATCTAAAGGCGGCACAGAACATCCGATGACGCTATACAAACGCTTCCGCGGTGGAGAGCCAACAATAGATGCTCTGTTAGAGCGAAACGGAATAAAGAAAGCGAAGTAACGCTGCTTTCATGAAAAAAGTCCGCGGCAACAAAATAATATCCCCATGGGTAAACGAAGTTAAACAAGCGGGGGGGTCACGGCAACGGGGCTGCAGAAAATACGATTATGACACGACAAGCCAAAGTAAAGTTATGGATAAACAACTAAAACTTGACCTCAGATACCTACGCATGGCAAAGATATGGTCTGAAAACAGCTATTGTAAACGCCGTCAAGTCGGTTGCCTTGTCGTAAAAGACAAGATGATAATCAGCGATGGATACAATGGTACACCAAGCGGTTTCGACAACATTTGCGAAGACGACTCCAACGTAACCTATCCGTATGTCCTCCACGCAGAAGCAAATGCCATAACGAAACTGGCAAGAAGCTCCAACAACAGCGACGGAGCAACGCTCTACGTAACAGACTCCCCGTGCATAGAATGTGCCAAGCTTATCATTCAGGCTGGTATAAAACGCGTGGTTTATGCAAAGGAATACCGCTTGACCGACGGACTTGAACTGCTAAGGAAAGCAAACATAGAGGTAATTTATCTCAACCCCGACAGCATGAACCCAAACAATATCGGAAACGATGACTAACCGGTGCGCAAAAAAAACAACGCACCATAACCTTTTTATATATGAAACAAAACAGGCCAAACCGCCTTACGCCACTGCTCATGGCAATATGTACAGTAATTGGGGTCGTAATCGGCACTTTCTATGCTAATCATTTCTCTGGAAACAGGCTAAATATCATAAATTCAGGAAGCAATAGGCTGAACAATCTTCTCCACATCATAGACGACCAATACGTTGACGATGTGAACTTAGATTCGCTTGTAGACAAGGCTATCCCACAAATCTTGGCTGACCTTGACCCACACTCTGTATATATATCCGCAGAAGACGCACAAAAGGCTGCAGACGACTTGAAAGCCTCGTTCTCAGGCATTGGGGTAGAATTTGTTATCCGCGAAGATACGATACACGTGCAGAACGTTATTGAAAACGGGCCGGCGGAACAGGCTGGAGTATTGGCAGGAGACAAAATCGTCAGCGTGGACGGCAAACCTTTCGTTGGGAAAATTGTAACCAACAACGAGGCAATGAAACGTCTTAAAGGTAAGAAAGGAACGAAAGTTACTATCGGAGTGGTGCGTTACGGTCAGAAAAACGTGAAGAAAATCACCATAACACGCGCCGATATTCCTCAAAAGAGCATCACATCCGTCTACATGCTCGACAATGAGACTGGCTACATAAAAATAAAGAACTTCGGCGAGAACACCTATGCCGAGCTTCTCGTTGCGCTTGCCGAGCTTTCACAGGATGGTTTCAGCAAGTTAGTGATTGATCTCCGCGACAACACTGGCGGATACCTTGAATCTGCCGTACAGATGATAAAGGAATTCCTGCCAAAAAACAAGCTGATTGTATATACAGAAGGTAGGAAGTCACCACGCGTAGAATATCGTAGCGATGGCACCGGAAGCTATCAAAACATACCACTCGTGGTACTTATAAACGAGGGGTCGGCCTCTGCTTCTGAGATCTTCGCGGGTGCAATACAAGACAACGACCGCGGCACGATAATCGGGCGCAGGTCTTTTGGTAAGGGATTGGTACAGAAGCAAATGGAATTCCCCGACGGCAGTCTCGTGCGCCTAACCATTGCACGCTACTACACACCCTCAGGACGCTGCATACAGAAGCCCTACACTTCTGGAGACAACATTGACTACGAAGAAGACCTTATGACAAGATACAAGCACGGCGAGTTCTTCTCTCAAGATAGCATAAAACATACTGGGCCTGCCTACCATACAAGCATCGGAAGAACCGTTTACGGAGGTGGAGGAATCACACCGGATATTTTCGTTCCCGAAGACACTCTTGGCATGACTTCTTATTTCAAGGAAGCCTCCCTAAGTGGACTTATACTGCAATACGCTTTCGTATACACTGACAACAACCGCACGAAACTAAGTTCATACAAGGAGATGATGGAATTGGCAGAGTATCTGAAGAAGCAGAACACCGTGGATAAGTTTGCAACATTTGCAAACAAAAACGGCCTGCAGCGCAGAAATCTTATGATAAAGAAATCGCACAATCTGTTGGAACGCTCAATAAACGGGCGCATTATATATAACATTCTTAACGAGAATGCATGGACACAATATTACAATCAAGACGACAACGTTATAAAGGCCGCCCTTGAAGTATTCCGCAATAACGCCTCATTCCCGAAAAAAGCAGACAATAAAGTACAAAAGATAGAGCAACGCAAGGAAAAGACAGAAAAACGGAAGAAGAAATAGCAAGAACGGCATAACACACACGCTCACAGAATACTTCATACAGGTATGCCGACAAAAAAGGAACTAAGACAAATTGTCAGAAGGCGGAAGAGCCTTTATTCAGAAAGCGAGCTTAAGACATGGTCCAGGCAAATTGCTGACAAAATTCTACGTTTGCCTCAAGTGCAGAAAGCCCGCACAATCATGATCTATTGTTCCTTGCCAGACGAAGTTGACACCCATGAAATGATAAAAGATCTCAAGGAAATGGGTAAGAAAATATTGTTGCCAGCAGTTGTCAGCGACACAGAGATGGAGCTTCGCCTGTATGAAAACGACAAAGACCTTCAGATTGGCAAATTCAACATAATGGAACCTGTGGGCAAAGCCTTCAACAACGTGGAAGAAATTGATGTCATGATAATACCCGGCATGGGCTTTGATAGGCAGGGCAACCGCCTGGGACGCGGGAAAGGCTACTATGACAGATTTTTATCGCTTGCCCCACGAATTTTTAAGGCTGGTATATGCTTCCATTTCCAACTTTTCGAGCAAGTGCCCACGGACATCCATGACATTCGCATGGACACTGTCGTGTCAATAGAGCCTAATGTCTGAAATAACCATTGAGCCTACCTTATCATTCAGCTTACGCACAATAGCAGACTTCATCATGTCCAGATCACAGCGAAGAGCCGGATTCTTTATTTTCACAAAAAGCGTCTGATTCTTTATGAACTTTTCACCTGTGTATGCCGCAACACCCGATCCGACAACACACTCCCATGCATCAACAAGCCGCCTTTGCAACAATGGTGTCTCAAGGCCATTACGCCGCATACAGACATTAAGTACATCCGAAAGGTCCTTTACATTTTTTCTAAACATAATCTTCAGCTCTACAAAATTACACGGAATGGAATATATCAAACAATCTTTCCACCCTCAACATTAAAAATCCGATACTCTGAATTTGCATTTTTCAGAATCCGATCAAGATGTTCTCTGTTTGTATCCGTTATGAAAATCTGACCGAAAGCGTCCTCTGAAACAAGGCGCACTATTTGCTCCACTCTCCCTGCGTCAAGTTTGTCAAACACATCGTCCAGCAACAATATTGGCTTCACACCCTGCCGAGAAGAAAAGGAAGAAAGATAATCAAACTGAGCCAATTTCAACGCAACGACAAAAGTCTTGTTTTGCCCTTGACTCCCCACCCGCTTCATTGCATAACCGTCAAGCAACATCTCAAAGTCATCACGATGAACACCATGAAGAGAATAGCCTACTGCCCTGTCTTTCGCCCTATCACGACGAATAATATCAAGAAGAGGACCGCGTTGGCAATGCGAAACGTAATCAAGACTCACGTTTTCGCTTCCGCCGGAAATGTAGGAATAGAATTTTTGAAACTGAGGTATAAGGCTTTCCACGAATTTTTTACGCTTCGAATATATGAGTTCGCCCTCCACAGCCATCTGCTCTTCCCAAATATCCAGGAGCATGGGGTCTGGTTCCGTTTCTTGTTTCAGCAAGGTGTTGCGCTGTTGCAGAGCCTTATTATAGCGATTTAGTGCAGCAATATATGAACCATCTGTCTGCGACACGACTATATCCATCAGCTTTCGGCGCTCCTCGCTTCCACCTTCAATAAGATAAGAATCATAAGGCGATATCATTATGAGCGGTATTAGTCCGATGTGTTCAGAAAGACGCTTATAGTCTTTCTTATTCCTACGGAAACGTTTTTTTACCCCGCGCTTTATACCGCAATAAACATTCTCTTCCGTTCCGTCATCGGAAACATACAACCCGTCAAGCACGCAGAAATCAGCCTCATGCCTTATAATCTGAGAATCAACAGGACAAGTAGAACTTTTGCAAAAAGACAAATAATAGACAGCATCCAGGAAATTCGTCTTCCCCTCCCCGTTTCGACCAATAAAACAGTTAATTCCCGGTGAGAGCGAGAGCGTTGACTCAACAATGTTCTTATAGCCGATAATCGAAATTTTCTTCAGATACATATCCCCGTTCTTATGCTTTTTTCCAATTTGTCAACTGCAAAGTTAGCGATTAAACAGCAAGAAATAAAAAAAACAACCATAAATTTCAATATGTGAGATTATTTGCGTAATTTTGCCACGCTTTATGAAATAATGCGAATAAATAAACGAATAACATAAAAATGGCAGTATCACTTGAAAAGAAAAATGCGCAAAAAGAAGAAAACGCATTAAACGGCAAGGAAACCGTGTTTCTGAAGAACAAGAAAATCATTATCGGTGCAATTGTTGCAGTAATAGTTGTTATCGGAGGCTACTTGTTGTATAAAACATACTATGCAGCACCGCGCGCTGAAGAGGCAAGCACAGCATTGGCAAAAGGTCAAGATTACTTTGCAAACCAGCAATTCGACAAAGCACTAAACGGCGACGGAGCAGGATATAAAGGATTCAAAGCTATAACTTCTGACTATAGTGGCACCGATGCTGCAAATCTCGCAAATCTATATGCAGGTCTTTGCTTTGCAAACCTTGACAAATGGAACGATGCTGTAAAGTATCTTGAAAGCTATTCACCTTCAGACGATGAGATGATCAGCCCAGCAGCTGTAGCAGCCCTAGGAAACGCATATGCCCACGTAAAGCAACTTGACAAAGCCGTTGACGCTTTGAAAAAAGCAGCAAAGATGGCTGATAGCGAAGCTGCCGATGATGCAAACAACAGTCTCTCGCCAACGTTCCTCATTCAGGCAGCAGAAATACTTGAAAGCCAAAACAAAAATGATGAGGCCCTGCAGATTTATCAGGACATAAAGAAAAAGTATGTGAACTCTGCCGCATCACAGGATATTGACAAGTACATAGAACGAGTTTCCGCAAAATAATGGCTACAGCATTACACAACCTTTCGTCTTACGAATTCGACAAAGTTCCGGATGCAAGCAACATGTGTTTCGGTATAGTCGTAGCAGAATGGAATCCAGAAATAACAGGGGCATTGCTTGACGGTTGCATGACCACGCTTGAAAAGCACGGCGCACTGCCGGAGAACATACACGTAAAGACCGTTCCCGGAAGCTTCGAGCTAATCTACGGAGCCCACCAAATGACTCTTAACGGAGGATATGATGCCATAATAATTCTAGGAAGCGTCATAAAAGGCGAAACCCCACATTTTGATTACATTTGCCAAGGCGTCACTTATGGCATAGCTCGTCTCAACGCAAAAAGTGAAATTCCAGTTATATATGGTTTGCTAACTACCCTTGACTTGCAACAAGCTAAAGACAGATGTGGTGGAAAATATGGCAACAAAGGCGATGAATGTGCTATTGATGCTATAAAAATGGCAAAGTTCTAAGAATGCAATGTTTTTAAATCAGTAATATCATCATCAATAATTAGGGCGGGCTAAAATGAAAGCCCGCCCTTGTTTATTTAGATACATAGCCACGCTCTACTAACAAACAACGGTAACAGTTTGAATGAAACACAAAGAAAGAGTTTGGCACATTGGATGGCAAACAAAACTATACGCTTTATGAAACTGATATCATGGAATGTGAATGGCCTACGAGCCTGTCAGACAAAAGGATTCAGCGAGACTTTCAAGCAGCTGGATGCGGACTTTTTCTGTCTGCAAGAAACGAAAATGCAACAAGGCCAGTTGGATTTAGATTTTGATGGTTACGAATCATATTGGAACTATGCCGAAAAAAAAGGATATTCTGGCACAGCAATATATTCACGCCATAAGCCTATAAACATTAGCTATGGGCTCGGTATAGAAGAGCATGACCACGAAGGACGAGTGATTACGCTGGAAATGCAAGATTTCTATCTCATTACAGTATATGTCCCAAACTCACAAGACGGATTGAGAAGACTTGACTACCGCATGCAGTGGGAAGACGCTTTCCGCTCGTATATAAAGGAACTAGACAAGGCAAAGCCTGTTATAATATGCGGCGACATGAATGTTGCACACAAGGAGATTGACCTCAAGAATCCAAAGACAAACCGCAAGAATGCAGGTTTTACAGATGAAGAAAGAGGCAAGATGAGCGAATTGCTCAACAGCGGATTTACTGATACGTTCCGCTTCTTTCACCCTGACCAAGAAGGGGCTTACTCATGGTGGTCCTACCGCTTTCATGCAAGGGAGAAAAATGCAGGATGGCGCATTGACTACTTTATTGTTTCAAACCGCCTTGCCGAAAGACTTAAAAGTGCGGAAATTCACAACGAAATATTCGGTTCAGACCATTGTCCTGTTGAAATAATATTGAAATAACCAACGTCTGATTCATATCACACGGAACTAAAATATAATATGCTATGAAGATTAACATCATAATCCCATGCTACAATGAGCAAGAAGTCCTACCTAAAACCATCAAAGTTTTGGGACAGTTGGCTAGAAAAATTAAGAAAGAAACGGAGGCAGACGTTCAATTGTTGCTAGTTGACGATGGAAGCAAAGATGCAACATGGCCTATGATAAAAGAAGCCTCAAAGCAATATTCATACGTTAGTGGCATTAAGCTGGCACATAATAGCGGCCACCAAAACGCATTGTGGGCAGGACTGGAATATTCGGCAGACAAATGCGATGCAACTGTAAGTATTGATGCAGACCTTCAAGACGACGAGAACACAATTCTTGATATGGTTAAGCAACTACAACAGGGTAAAGACATAATCTATGGAGTTCGTAAAGAGCGGGAAACGGATAGCTTTTTCAAGCGCTCAACCGCCCTACTCTTCTATAAGCTTATGCAAAGCGCGGACAAAGACATGCTTTACAACCACGCTGACTTCCGAATGATGAGCAACCGCGCCGTGAAAGCCCTTCTGCAATACCGTGAACGCAACCTCTTCCTACGCGGAATAGTGCGTAAACTGGGCTTCAACGAAGGATTCGTTTACTACGACCGTAAAGCACGTGAAGCTGGTGAATCAAAATATCCACTAAAAAAGATGCTCTCTTTCGCCTTCGATGGAATAACATCCTTTTCTGTTGCACCACTTAAGTTCGTAACATTCATCGGTATAGCAATGACTTTGATTTCTCTTTGCATGATTGTTTTCTCAATAGTTAAATACATTTTAGGAGAAACAATACAAGGATGGACATCAATTTTAGTGTCACTTTGGCTCATCGGTGGAGGTATCCTAACATCAATAGGGCTCGTTGGTCTGTATATAGGCAAAATTTACACCGAAGTAAAACAGCGTCCGCGCTATTTTATTGACGAAGAAGCTTAAAAGCCAAAAAGAACGCCAACTGAAACAGTTCAGTTGGCGTTCTTTCTTTAAAGTGCCATTTGTTTATTTTTGTAGCATTCCCGGTCGAATGTCATTATGCCTTCAAGAAAAGCCCATTGTTATCAAAACTTTTATCCTAACGATATTGAGCCTATTCTTTTCCGAAATTTTCTTTTTATAAAAGGCGCAATTCTCTATTAAGCATTCTCATCAAGGAATTTCCTAGCGGCACGCAACTGATGACGCATAATGCTTATTAGCTCTTGGCTCTCCTGAAGAATATTAAGATAAAGGATAGACACCTTCAAGTTCTGGGCTGCATTAACATCCTGCTGCATGCGGTTTATGTGGCGGAGACGAAGTTCAGAGAGCTCATCCTTACATTCGTCTGCTATAGTCAGTGTGTCACGATACAAGTCATAGCGGTTTGTTGAAATCATCTGTTCGGTATGGCTCATCAACTCGTTCATTCTGCGACGCACATCTTCAAACTCTGTGATATATTCCTTCGGCATCGGCTGGAAATTGTTGTCAATATGTTCCTTTATCGGGTCAAGCATACGACGCAAACAATACATGTATTGCTGATTGCAGTTCGCCCCAAGATGGAACCATGTGTTTCTTTCCAAAGCTATTGTTTCGGGGATGCGCCGCATGGCAAGGAACTCCTGTCTACGAATCTTCTTCAGAGTATCACGCTCGCCGTTTACATCCTTAAAGCAAGAACGTAGTTCTTTCAGACGTTCGTTGCTAAGACCATCAATAATTTTGTTGAATTCATCTGCAGTAAAGCGAGTTACAAAGCTCTGCGTACGGCTCACGTGTTTTCGGAGCAAGTCCCAAACGATTTCCTTGTCGCGTGTGCGCATCATCAGTTGGAATACATCGTCCTTATTCTCACTTGCCTGTTTCTTTTTGTAAGCCTGACCGCTACGCCACAACAGGTATACATCCAAAACCATAAAGGCTATCATTATAGGGAAGCCTCCAAAATGCATTAGCGTGCAGACAAGTGCAGCTGCAGCAAAGGCGACACCAGCAGTAACAAACCATCCACCAATGACAGAAAGCACACCTGTTACACGAAATACGGCACTGTCGCGGCTCCAAGCCTTGTCTGCAAGCGATGAACCCATAGCCACCATAAATGTAACATAAGTAGTTGACAATGGCAACTTGTAGTTTGTACCGATAATGATAAGCATTGCTGCAAGAACTAGGTTTACAGCAGCACGAACCTCATCGAAAGCCGCTCCGTCAGCCAATATTGCTTCCTCCTTGTTGAAGCGGTTATCAATCCAGTTAGTTGAAGAATTTGGTATAATTCTAGCAACGGTATTGCCCATATCCTGTACTGCACGCACGATAGAGCGAGCCACACGTGAAGAACCGAACATCTCATCGCCTTCATCCTGACGACTAAGATCCACGCTAGTCTTAACCACATTCTGCGCTTTCTTCGAAGTTGCCATTGCAACTATCATTATTATACCCGCCAAAAGGAGATATAATATAGGACTCTTTGCTGAACTCATCAGCGATTTCATCATAAAGCCATTATAGTCGCCGTTGCCGTTGGCAAGGAAGTCCTGCAGAGAATCGAGTCCTGCAAATGGAACGCCAATGAAATTTACGAGGTCGTTGCCGGCAAAAGCCATTGCCAAGGCAAATGTTCCCAACAAGACAACAATCTTAAACACGTTCACATGCATCAGATGCAACACTTCGTTAAGTATCGTAGAAGCTATGAATACAACGATAAGAAGCATGGAAGTGTTATCTTCAATCCATTGCTTTACATCATCACCTATAAAAGGTGAACCGCCAAGCCCCTTTATAAATATGAAATAGGCTAATGCAGTGAATGCTATACCTCCGAATATTGCAATAGAATAGCGCAGATGCTTTGTGTAGTTAAATGTAAAGACAAGACGCGAAACCCACATAACTATAGTTCCGAAGAAGAAGGCTATGGCTACCGAAACAAAGATAGCGATTATAACACTAAGTGCCTTGCTAGAATTCATCAGGTCGGTAAAACCAAGCGAGGGGTCGCCAGCCATTTTGAAGAGTGCGAGAATGAATGTCGCTCCAAGCAGCTCGAAAACTAACGAGACTGTAGTTGACGTAGGCATTCCCAATGTATTGAAGATGTCAAGTATGACTACATCCGTCACCATTACAGCAAGGAAAATCGTCATGACCTCGGCAAACGAGTAGTTTTCCGGCTGAAGGATACCATGACGAGCCACATCCATCATTCCGGCACTCATCACCGCACCAATCAAAACTCCCAAGGATGCAATGACGAGTACTGTACGGAATTTAGCCACCTTTGCGCCGATGGCACTCTGAAGGAAGTTCACAGCATCATTGCTCACTCCCACAAACAAGTCGAATACCGCCAGCAACAGCAGGAATCCGACTATTACAAAATAAATTGTTTCCATAAATGAACTTATTGTTTTTGATATTTTTTGTTCTTTTAGCCGTTACCTTCAACCACTTTCGCTGAAAGCCACTTTGCCTAACCCGCTGCAAAAGTAGAAAAGGCATATTACAAGCACTTTAAACAGATGTTTCATTTATATTACAATTCACCGCAACGTATTTGAAACACGTTTGACACAAAAACATGATTTTGCATCATCTATTTAAATAACATACAAAAAACACATGGATATACATTGGCAAAATGACAAAGTAGCCCATAACAACAAAAAAAGCTGCACATCCAGTTGACAAATGTGTCATCAAAATGTGCAGCTAACAAGCCAAACAGTATGTTCTATCTAATACTCTATTTTACGATTTTCCTTCCATTGATAATGTATACACCAGCAGGAAGCTTGTCTATCTCTGAAGTATTTCCAAGTAACGAACCGTCAATGCTGAAAACTTTTCCACAAGAGGCTTTTGCCTCGCCAGAGACATTGGATATTCCCGTCGTTGCGATATATTCAACTACGTTGGATTCGTTGGTCTCTTTATTGTCTACAATTTCCGTAACTGTATACTTACCGGACTCTGCGCCAACTACATCATAGCTCAATCCTTGAATGCCAGAAGCGATTAAGTTGCCATCTCGATAAACATTGTAAGTTGTATCACTCTCTTCTTCAGCTGCTGCAACACGCTTAACTACGGCATCAGCCTTCTGCAATACAGCACAAATACGCCAATTGTGGTCTATCTTGAATTTGGTAGCAAGCGAGTACCAATATCCAGGAGTTGCACTTGAAGAAATGAGGTCACCATATCCGCTTATGGCTGCCCCATCGTCGCAAACACAAGGCTTCTGCCCCTTTGGATAAGTGATGTGATAACCAACACCAATGTCCTGCCCAGAAACTATTTCCACGGGGACATTTAAGGCAACATCGTTCCATCCGTCCTTCAAACTGTCTAACGGTATTTCCTGTTCACGCATGATATTCTCACCATACATAACGAAAGCTGAAGCAGAAGTTATCTTGTCTGCAGCGGCAATTTTGAACTTTATATGTGCTATCTTCTCGCCAACTTTGTCTTTCATCTCGTCAGCGGTAAATTTTATAGCATGATAACCTTCCGGATTTGAGGAAGTCATACCTACATTGGTATCTTTTTCTCCCTGCTGATAAGTAAGTTCTGGGGATGCCGTTGCTGGCTTCCATGAAAGTTTCAGCGTTGTTCCGCTTTCCTTACCCTCAAGATTGTATGGAGCGGCAGTGCTCTGGCGTATCGTATTTTTGAAATTCAGCACAACACTTGCTGGTGATTCCCAACCATTACTATACACCGTCGTAACATAATAGTTGAACACTCCGTAACGATCGAGTGTCTCCTCAAAATTAGTATCCCCAGTCTCTGTTACCAGTTCCCCGTTGCGGTAAATACGGAAACACGCCGGTTGCGGTTTGTCTGCAGTTTTCTTCTGAGACTTTAAGGCTGGTCTGTCTGCTTCAACCCCGTTTGTTTCGCTTTCAAGAACCTCACGATCCACTGTTCCCATTGAGATTGTCTTTTTATCAGCAAGGTTGATCGTTCCCATAGCCTTTGTGCCGCCAAACTCTACTATCTTCTTCTGCGCGTTATCACCTGTTGTTTGTGCAACAGCCAAAGCGCTAATTACTATATTGTAGTCCTTCAGTTCAGAAGCGATTGTGCCCATCTTCATCCAAGACGAACCGCCGGTAATACTTACCATAGCGCCGCCGTCAACGGCAGGTCCGCCGTCAAGGATAATTGCTTTGGTCCCTCCTGGAAGTGTTGCACTATAAACAAGATATAAATCCTTTCCTGAAGGCAGTTCAAATTGCTCGTCCTTATCAAATGTTACTTGATAAATATATCCAGGTTCAATATCCCCTTCTGCATATTCCTTGGAATAAAGCACCTCATTGTCGGAGGTACGTATTTCTGTTTTAAAGGCTCCGATATTGGCTCCTATGGCGAACTTTATTGAACGCATCTTATATCCGGCATAGTCAGCAAGCTCCTCTTTGGTGAATTTTGCACCATACATGAGCGACATGTCTTCGTCAAAGCCTGTCATTATTTTAGCCGTTCCGTAATGTTGCATCTGATATGCTGATGAACTCCAATCGAAACTGATCTTCTTTCCGTTCTGTTCTTTGTCAAGAATTGTAGGTGCAGCATATTCTGCAGGCAAAGAATATGTTACGTTAATAGCCATCGGCACACTTTTCTTACTGGCAGAGTTTTTTGCCACAACTTCATAAACATAAAGACCAAGATTGTCTACATTGTCCGTATAGCTTGTTCCTTCAACATCTGCTGCTATTTTATTTCCGTCACGATAAACGTCATATGCCGTGATCTTCTGTTCGGCAGTTGCATCGTCGCTCAACGCCTCCACGTCGGCAGTAAGCATGAAATTTCCGGTAATGCCGCCCGAAGCTAAAGTCTTCCATGTTGGATTCGTCTTGTCAAACCCTTTCGATGATATTGACGATACAGAGAAAACGTTTCCTTTTGAGTTCACAGCTTCGCCTGCGTCAACCCCCACAGGATGAAGACTTGCTGTATGCTTATAACAGATGCCGAAAGCATAAGCGTTGCCTAGTTCCATCTTGTATGGTGCTGACAACACAAATTTATTCCAGTCGTTTGCCTTTATAGCAGAAACGGAATCAGCGGAAATATTCTCGTAGTAGTCTATCGTCCCGTTCTTCATTACAAACAAGGTAACATCAATAATGCCACCTTCTGGGCCGACAAATGCATTCATTGCCGTTATCTGATTATTGGGGAACGCAGCCATATCGTCAGCAGAAAAGTCCTGCTTTATCCATACAACAGGAGACGTTTTGCTTGTGCCGCCGATTGCCTGGTTATATTCTTTGTTCGACCATGTCATTTCACTGCCGCGCTTCAAGGGAGTTTGCCATTTTATTGTTCCTGCAAGGTTGTCCACTTCTGCCGAAACGGCTGCCACTGGTGGCAACACATTTGAAGCCGATATTGGCGAAGCTGTCACTCCGTATGATTTCTTTTCATCATTATTAGGATACTGAGCAGAAACGGAATACACATGTTCACCCTCCGGCTCATCTTCAAGCGCGTATGCTGTCGTGTCTGGTATAAGTTCCTCGTTAACCTTTTGTCCGTCACGATAGACGTTGTAGCCATCGGGAATGTCTGTAGCGTCATTGTGCAGACAGGCTGTTATAAGAAAATCGCCAGGAGCGTCTGAAGCCCATTCTTTTCCGTCGTAAGAATACAAATTTCCCTTGCCTATTGTAGCCGTTCTGTCGCAGTTGGCAACAAAACTCATGTTTGTTCCGGCAGTAAACTTAACTGCAAACATTACGGTTTTGCCTTTAGGAATGACATACGGCTCATCGAGTTTGACAAAGCGCCATGCACTTTTATTGAATCCGTCGAGATTTGCCTCCTTTTCGAGAACTACTTTTCCGTCTTCATATATAAGGACACTGACCTTATATACTTCACGGTATTCTAAATATCCGATACTATCAACCTGCAATCCTGCATAGTTTGTCAGCTCCGACGCATTGAAACGGCTTGCAACCTGAAATTCAACAGCCCCTTCAGGGTCGTGCGATTTTCCGTCTATGCCATTATAGTCTTCACCATCGTGCCATTGCAGTGTTATCTTTTCGGTTGGTTTTTTCCAGTTAAGCTTTACTGTGCGGTAAACACTCTCTGCCGTAAGCGTGTGTGGCTGCCCACTTTGTGCATTCGCTTCAATAGCGCCCAACAAGGCAAAGGCTAACGCTGAAGAAAACGCATACAAATAATTTTTTTTCATAAGCCTATTGATTTATTGTTCTAAGTGTATATATTATTTCTAACGAGAATAGATAATTATAGCGCATTGGTCGTTC
>CAVLBD010000036.1:0-29150 GCA_963661195.1 bacterium | reverse complement strand
AATAAGCGAAAAAGAGAACTATGCGCTTGCATAATCCTCTTTGACGTCTTTTTTGTTCCTTGTGATTCCGCAGGAATCCTTGTGATCCGCTTGGGGTTCGAACCCAAGACCCCAACATTAAAAGTGTTGTGCTCTACCGACTGAGCTAGCGGATCTCTGTTATACTCCGCAAAGAAATCAACAAGAAAAATCTCTTAAACAATGTCTCTTTCTTTGTAAGCGGTGCAAAGGTACGTAGAATATTCGGAACAACCAAATGTTTGCGCTTTTTTTTTGAAAATTGAGATTAATAACGCATAGATTTGCGTTACAATAATAAAAGATACGTCCTTAAATTATTTAAAATGCGCTACTTTCATATACAACTACGCCTCTTCCAATACAAAGGAGACAAAGTTGTAGAACAAGAAGGAAGATAAAAAATGAACAAAGTGGATTCCGCTGTTACCTTGATGCTTTTAGTAAGGCAACTTGACGAAATTTTATAGTCACGAATGATCACACGGGCCTTCTGTTGGCGCAGCAACGGCTTGTTTCTTGTCTTTCGTCACGTAGCGCTGGTAGTAGGCTATAAGGATTGTAGTCAGCGGCAAAGCGATAATAAGACCGATGAACCCGAGCAAAGAACCCCATATAGAAAGGGCAAGAAGTAGTATTGCGGGATTGAGCCCCATCGCCTTCCCCATCACCTTAGGCGTAACAACCATGTCAATTATTACTTGGACGACACAGAATACAGCAAACGCAGAGGCAAAAATAACCCAAAAATTCTGTCCTGTATCTGCCGCTTTTAGCAAGGCTAGAAATAAAGTCGGAATGAGTGCAAAGGTATGCAGATATGGCACAAGGTCCATTATACCAATTAGAATACCGAGACCTATGGCCATAGGAAAATCAATAATAGTAAACCCTACACAGAAGAGTATCCCCATTGTAAGAGCCACAAGTGATTGTCCGCGTATATAGTTGTTCAGTTCTTTTTCCACATCTTGCATAAGTGATTGCCAAAATGGTCTTATCTTTTTTGGAAAAATCTTTATCCAGCTTGTAGTAAGGTATTCGTAGTCAAGAAGTATAAAGAACATATATAATAAGGTAATGAGCGATGCAACAATGCTAATCACGATACTCGCAGTCTGTCCGAGCACACTAAAGAGTTTCGGCATAGCCGTTTTAATGGCATCAACCACATCCTTACGTCTAAAGATCTGTTCGATGGTATCACGATTTTGGTGTAGCCACTGTTGCATTAAGGCTTGGAAACTTTCCCCGTTAGTGCTATGTTTAATGTATTGAGACGCCACATGCGCAAGCTTTTCAAATTGCTCAAGCATAGGAGGTATAAGCAGATAAAAAACTCCCACCAGCACGGCAATTATAAAAATAAACGTCACAATTATTGAAAGAGCCCTAGAAGGCACATGCATCTTATATTGCACAAATTTCACAATGGGATATAGCAGATATGCAAGTAGCCATGCCACAAAAAAAGGCAGCAATACGCCGCTTAGATAGTTGAGCATAAAGAGTATTCCACAAACTAAGAGCGTAATGCCAAGCATACGTATGAACTTATCGAAGGTTATTTCTTTTTCCAACATAGCAAAAAAAATGTTATCGGTTAACAGGTTTAAGATTTTACTCTTTATTAAGGCTTTTTCTGTAACATTCACGGCATAGCGGTTCATATTCCGCCTGTTCACCAAGGAGCACCCTATTATCATTAGCCACAAGTCTATGACTTATGTACGCCAAAGCCCCACATTTCACACATATTGCATGTACCTTTGTCACCTCATCAGCAACAGAGCAAAGAGCAGGCATCGGGCCGAAAGGTTTACCTTGGAAATCCATATCTAGTCCTGCAACGATAACCCTTACCCCACGGTTGGCAAGTTCGTTACAAACATCCACCAATCCTTCATCAAGGAACTGTGCCTCATCTATTCCAACGACATCAATACCAACAGAAAGCTTAGCGATTGAAGTTGAAGAATCAACGGGAGTGCTTTGTATAGAATGACGATCATGACTAACCACGTCCATTTCAGAATATCTTGTATCTATTGACGGTTTAAAGATTTCCACTTTTTGTTTAGCAAACTTAGCCCTTTTCAGGCGTCTTATAAGCTCTTCTGTTTTGCCAGAAAACATTGAGCCGCACACCACTTCTATCCTTCCGGGGCGGTGTGTTTCCCCTGCCAAATTATTATCCATATGCGCACAAAATTACAAAGAGGTTTTAAAAAATGCAAAGAATGCATGATATTTTTTGCTGCCCGTGCTAATATACTTACATTTGTGTCTAGGTATGGGAATATTATATATTGTGCCGACTCCTGTCGGCAATATGGAGGACATGACACTTCGCGCTATCCGCATACTAAAGGAAGCCGATATCGTCTTGGCGGAAGACACACGCACATCAAGTGTCCTCCTAAAACATTTTGAAATTAAAAACAGGCTCATTGCCCATCACAAGTTCAACGAACATGGTACAGCAACAGGAATAGTTGAGCGTCTTAAAGCCGGGCAAAACGTTGCACTTATCAGTGATGCCGGTACTCCTGGCATCAGCGACCCTGGTTTTTTCCTTGCACGCGAAGCCGTTGCTGCGGGGATAACAGTGCAGTGTCTACCTGGTGCAACTGCTTTTGTACCAGCAATAGTATCATCAGGACTGCCTTGCGACCGTTTCTGTTTTGAAGGCTTCTTGCCACAAAAAAAAGGTAGGGCAACTCGATTAGAAGAACTGAAAAGTGAGATGCGCACGATGATCTTCTATGAATCGCCCTACCGCATTGTAAAAACGCTAAAACAGTTTGCAGAATACTATGGTCTGGACCGCAAAGTCTGCGTATGCCGCGAAATATCAAAGATACATGAGGAAAATGTATATGGCACACTTGCCGAAGTAACTGCACATTTTGAGCAGACCCCTCCAAAAGGCGAGTTCGTTATTATCCTTGCGGGGAAAGAAGAAGAAAAGAAATCAAAGAAGACAAAATATAAAGAACAAGAAGACTAACGCTTATGAAGAAGATATTGTTTATAGCAGCCAGCATGGCACTAATGGCGGCCTGTACTGGCAATAAGGCTCCAGAGCAGCCTTCAAACACATTACAAAACGACTCTCTAAAGAAAATTATAGAGCAACGTGACACAGAGATTAACGACATGGTTGCTATTCTCAACGATGTTGAAGAAGGTTTCCGCGCCATCAATAAGGCAGAAGACCGCGTTACCTTGGCGAAGGATGGTGAAGGAGGCAACAGGCAACAACAAATACGCGAAAACATCCAGTTTATCCAAGACCGCATGGAGCAAAATCGCGAGCTTATATCCAAGCTAAAGCAACAGATGCGTGAAAGCTCGTTCAAAAGTGAGGAATTGAAACGCACAGTGGATAACCTTATCAAGCAGATGCAAGAAAAGGACGATCAGTTAAAGCAACTGCGTGCAGAACTTGAATCAAAGGATATTCACATTGCAGAACTTGACCAGACAATCAGTACGCTCAACACTAGCGTGAGCGACCTCAAGTCAGAAAGCGACAAGAAGACGCAGACCATAGAATCCCAAGACAAGCAGCTAAATACCGCCTGGTTTGCATTTGGAACAAAAAAAGAGCTGAAAAAGCAGAACGTACTTGTCAAAGGCAAAGTCTTACAAGGCAATTTCAACAAAAACTACTTTACAAAGATTGACATTAGGGTTGAAAAGGAAATTAAGCTTTATTCCAAGTCAGCTAAGCTTCTAACCATGCACCCATCAAGCAGTTACACTCTAACACAGGATTCCAAAGATCAATATATCCTGCGGATAAACAATCCTCAGTTATTCTGGAGTACTAGCAAATACCTAGTAGTGCAAGTTAAATAAAGCACACTTACATTCTGCAAAAGAAACATAAAGAGGGACAATTAAAAACATTGTCCCTCTTTTTTGTTTCCATGAAATTCTTTTTACCTTTTAAACTTATACCGTGAGCATGCCGTTGTAAACAGATATAGCTAGACAACTCACTCTATATCTGCAATGATCTGCTCTGGAGTAAGCCGACTGTCACGTGCCATCTGCACATAATCATAACGGTCGTATAGCCCTTTCTTTATACCATGAACAAAGACACGCATTCTGTCAGCTCCATAATAACGAGCTATCTTTTCTCCATATCCACCTTCTATTACACCGTCTTCCAATGTTATCACTGTATGATGTTCGTTCTTCAGCAAGTCTAGAGTCTCTACATCTATACCAGAAAGGTAACGTGGGTTTATAACCGTAGCGGAGATCCCCTTTTTCTCCTTCAGCATGTTTGCGGCTTGCAATGCCAGCGAGTGGCATGCTCCTACTCCAATTATAGCAACCCCACTACCGCATTGCGTCGTTAAGAAACGGTTTAAGCGAGAATAGTCATCTTCAAAATTGTTATCACTATGATTTACTGCTCCACTCGGCACTCGTATCGCCACAGGATACTCCTCCTGCCGTATACCCCATTTCATCATAGCCAAGTATTCTTCCCAACACGTAGGAGCAAGATAAACGAGACCGGGAATATTGCTAAGCATTGGAATCTCATAGAAACCGATGTGTGTTATGTCATTCAACCCATAAAGAGAACCCCAATAAACATTTATTAGTGCGGGGTTGCCGTTGATACACAAGTCTTGCGACAATTGATCGTAAGTTCGCTGTAAAAATGTTGAATAAACATTGTATACAGGATGTATACCTCCCTTTGCCATCCCCGAAACCATTGCCACGGCTTGCTCCTCGGCAATACCGACATCCACAAATTGCTCTCCTGCCTCAATGCGGCGGTCCTTTGTAAAGCCAGCCACAGTTGGCGTACCAGAAGTAACACAAACTAGTTTCTTGTCCCGTTTCATTTCCTCCAAGAGGAACCGTCCTGTCAGATCGCCCCAAGTCTCGCTGCTATCCACAACTTTGGGCTTACCCGTTTCTATATCAAAAGGCATGCTCCAATGCCATTCCTCTTTGTGTTCCTCTGCTAGTCTATACCCCTTTCCTTTCTGCGTATGGATATGCACCACAACAGGACGTTTCGTATCTTTTACGCTGCTGAATACGTTTATCAGCACTTCCAAATCATTGCCATCCTCCACATATTCATAATCCAGTCCAAAAGCCTTGAACCAGTTACATTCTGCCTTTCCAGCGGTTTCGCGCAACAACTGAAGATTCTTGTATATGCCGCCATGGTTTTCGGCAATGGACATTTCATTGTCGTTAACCACAATTATTATTCCCGTTCCCAATTCCGCAGCTTCATCAAGGCCTTCCATAGCCTCTCCCCCACTCAACGATCCGTCGCCTATTACTGCAATGATATTTTCGTGCGTACCCCGTATATCACGAGCTTTCTGCAATCCTGTAGCAAGAGAGACAGAGGTTGATGTATGTCCAAGCTCAAACTGATCGTAAACAGGCGATTCAACCGGACTACTATATCCCGACACTTCATTAAGCCTAGCGTTGTCAATATATCCAAAAGCACGGCCTGTAAGCATCTTATGCGGATACGATTGGTGAGAAACATCAAATACGAACTTGTCTTCAGGACAGTTGAAAACATAGTGCATTGCCACTGTCGCCTCAACAATTCCCAGATTTGGCCCCACATGACCACCGATATTACTATCACGATTCAGCACACCTTTTCTAATCTCCTCAGACAAAGTCTTCAGTTGTTCTATGCTGAAAGACTTAATGTCTTGCGGTGACATAACTTTTTCTAAAAGCATAACTTATATTTTTTCTTTTTACGACTGCAAAGTTACACTTGTATAAATAAAGCTCCGCTACCCGTTTCGCTGATTAAGTAACATAAATTACTTTTTAAATTCAGCCATACATTTTTATATCTATGATACAATGATATCTTACATCATAGCAATAAATTTAATCATTAGAAGCCAAAATCCTGCGCAGCAGATATGTAGCATTTTGATTGTGTGCTATTCCTGGCGTTATCTTATATGAATAATTTATATCAGCGGCTAGTTCTATTTCAAAGCAATACGCATCGAAACGGTCAGGAAAATCGTCCGCCAACTTAGACAGTTCAAGGTCATGTGTCGCTATTATGCCGCTTACCGGCATTGTAGCAATCGCCTCAAGAAACATTCTTGAACCGTTAAGCTTGTCAATGGAATTTGTACCCTTCAGAATTTCATCTAGAATTATTAACGTACGCGGCTGCCTACGCACACTTTGCAACAAGTATTCAAGGCGTAGCAGTTCGGCATTGAAATAACTTATACCATGCGAAAGGTTGTCGTTGGTGCGCATACTACTGAAGAGAGAGAACACCGAAACGCGCATGCTAGAAGCAAATACAGGCAGGCCACACATGGCAAGTATATAGTTTGTGCCCAAAGATCGCAGGAAAGTGCTTTTTCCTGCCATATTAGCCCCTGTTATTATATAATAATGTTGGTCTCTAATAACGAAATCATTGCCAACAGCCTTACACCCGAGGAAAGGATGGCGTATAGCTTTGGTGTCGAATATAATTTCGCGGTCGTCCACTATTTCTGGCATAACCGTTTCTGTCTCGTTAAAACGATAAGTTGCCATTGACACCAAAGCATCAATTTGGCATATTTGGCTTATCCAAGATGCTATATGTTCACGGTTACGTTGTGTCCAGCGCATGCATCTACGCACAAGAAAAACATCACTGAAAGCAAAAGCATTGAGCACAACGAGTCCCAAAATATTTCCCCTACGGTCTATGGCATTGAGTATCGCGTGCATTTCCTTTAGTTCTTCAACCGTTCCACACAACGTAGCTGCAATCTCACGGTTAATGTCACTATTAAATGTAGTGGTAGCAACATGTTCAATCAGCTTCATACATGACATCATGCTTGCACTTAAACCTTCTAAAGCTGTGCTTGCCTTTTTAAGGGCCTTTGAAGAAATGATTATACTCACCCATAGTTGCGCCACAAGCCACAAAGTTGGTATATTTCCACTAAGCGAAGTAAAGATTGAAAACAGGAGCAGCAAAACAAAAACTATCAAACTTGCCCCTACCAATGCCACAGCTCTACGCCTTGCAAAATTCTTTGGAAAATCTTCCGCATGCATGGCCTCTATAGCCTTCTCTATCTTGTGCGTATCTATTCTTCCTAGCGAGCCAAGTGACAGGAAATCCAAACGCCAGTCTGACATAGCTGCGAGTTCATCTATTCCCCCGCGGCGATGCATTATATCGCCGTGGGCTTTCTTCAAAGACTCCGCGGCTATATTTCCCAAAGCCGCCGATGAAAGGATTTCAGCCAGGCGGTCTGCCCCACCCTGGGTCACGGCTCGACAAATACGTTGATAAAGCGACTTCTCTCCGAACACATCCATATCGTAGGTATATTGGTGGTTTGGATCTATGTAACGCTTGCCGTCATCAAAAGGTTCTAGCTTTCCTGAAAGATATTCCATTTCATTTCGGCAAACAGCGATGCGGCTATCGAGCCCATCAACCTCGTCCTGATTCTTTCTGTCGGCACGCTTCACAAAAATAAAACATACGGCCAGAAAGACACAGCATATACAAACAGTCCAACGCATTACTTCCTCACAATCAGAAAAGAGTAAAGCAACACCTGCAACAATACAAAGGAAGATAGCTATCTCTGCAGCAATAAAATATTTCGTTTTTGCTTTTCTTTTTTTCAGTGAAACGGACATTCCATCCGTTTGGGACTTATAGTATTCTTTGGGCGACTGTTTCATTGTTCAATGATGAATGTTAAATAAAAAACATGGCAGCCGATTCATAAAATAGAACTGGCTGCCATATTTGTTTTCTTCTTCTGTTCTAATGAAGGCTACATAATTGTTATTGCTTTACAACAACTCTCTTCTCAGGGATACGTGCCTTCTTACCAGTGAGCTTGCGCAGGTAATAGAGCTTAGCACGGCGAACCTTGCCGACTTTGTTCAGCTCAATGCTTGCAATGTTAGGAGACTCCATAGGGAAGATACGCTCTACACCAATGGTACCAGACATTTTGCGCACGGTAAAACGCTTCTTTGAACCTTCACCGCAGATTTTAATAACAACACCACGGTAGAGCTGGATACGCTCCTTTGAACCCTCGATGATTTTGTAAGCTACAGTTACGGTGTCACCAGCTTTGAACTTAGGATACTGCTTTTCGATTGCAAATGCTTCTTCAGCAACTTTGATTAAATCCATTGTAATAATATGTAAATAATTGTTATTGTTCCAACGCAACATAACAGGCTACACTTCTTCCTGCCAGCGATTACGCCGAAAAGCGGTGCAAAGGTAGGAATATTTTGCACAACTTCCAAATTATTCGGCTGTTATCCTTTATATTATCCGTGCTCTTTCTTTGTGCGAACCATCGTTCGATAGCCGTACACCATTATTACAACGAAGCATACTAGCGGCAATACAAACGACACATTGACTGCTGGAAGTCCGAGTAGCTCTTTCATGTCAATCAGAGCTGCTTGAAGCGGAGGCATAACGCTGCCACCCAATATAGCCATAATGAGGCCTGCAGCTCCAAACTTTGCATCGTCACCTAAACCTGTAAGGGCAATGCCGTAAATTGTAGGAAACATAAGCGACATACAGCCGCTCACTGCCACGAGACAATAAAGGCCGTATATGTTCTGAAAGAGTATAACCCCTAAAGTAAAACATCCGCCGGCTATGGCAAGTACCATCAACAACTGTCCAGCATTGAGGTATCTCAGAATAAACGTGCAGACAAAGCGCGAGCAACAAAACAGTACCATTGCAGCAATGTTATATTTCTGCGACAGCACCTCGGCATCAATCTCCGCCATTCCTTGATTCATAAATATGCGCGTTCCATATTGTATGATAAATGTCCAACACATTATCTGTACTCCCACATAGAAAAATTGCGCTATCACCCCTTCTCTATAATGAGGCATAGAGAATATACGCTTGAGTGTCGGGATAAAGTTTATAGACCTATCTTTGTCGCCATTCTTCGGCATACGGGCAAAACGTATTACGAGGAGTATTGCTAGTATCACCAAGCCTATAGCGAGATAAGGGCCGATGAGAACAGACAGATCGCTTTCCTTCATTGCATTGAAATCAACATCAGATAGAAGTGCGCGTTCTGCGGTACTCATTGGGTTAAGCCGCGCCTGGATAAAGTTCATAGCCACATACATGCCAAGGAGTGAGCCCATAGGATTAAACGACTGTGCCAAATTAAGTCTCCGAGTTGCGGTCTCTTCTGTTCCCATTGTCAAGATATACGGATTGCACGACGTTTCTAGAAACGACAAGCCACAGGTTAAGATGAAATATGCTATGAGAAAAGCATAATACTCTCCTGTCATCTTGGCGGGGAAGAACAAAAATGCGCCAAAAGCATAGAGAGCAAGTCCGAGCATAACACCCGTTTTGTATGAAAAGCGCCGTATGAACATAGCTGCGGGAAAGGCCATAGCAAAATATCCGCCATAAAACGCTACCTGCACGAGCGCCCCGTCTGTAGCGGACATACGGAATATTTTTGAAAAGGCCTTCACCATGGGATTTGTTATATCGTTAGCGAATCCCCATAGGGCAAAGCATGATGTTATGAGAATAAATGGGGCGACGTAGCTCACGCCGTCTTTGTGAAGTATAGATTTGCTCTTCATAGATTATATAAGGTAAGGTGTTTCTTTTTTTCCAATAGTAGATATGGTATATTCCTTTCAACTGAAACTGCGGCTTACCCTACACCATTCCGTTTGTCGGGCAAGCCGCAGTGTTGTTGACGGCTAAAAACTTTCGACTATCTTGCCATCTTATAGATTTCCTCCATGTCGTGGCGATCAAGTTTGCGGAAGGCTCCAATAGTGCGCCCGTCATCATGACTGCACTTACGCGCCAATTCCTTTATTTCGTCATCAGTGATGTCACGGCCAATGAGCTCATGTATATTTGTCGGCATGCCTATTGCCTTGTAGAAACGTTCGATTGCCTCAATACCAGCGAGTGCTGTTGCCTCAGGATTGGTAAAGTCGTTTGGCACATCCATCACATTTACCGCAAAGCGTACAAAGCGTGACACATTTTCTTTATATACATAACGTGCCCAACTTGGCCATGTTGCAGCCAAACCTGCACCATGAGCCACATCGAACATTGCGCTCAGCTCATGTTCAATCTGATGAGTTGCGAAGTCTGCATAAGAGCGGTCACCTGTAAGGTCGTTGTGCCCAAGGCTGGAAGCCCACATTATACATGCGCGGTTACGGTAATCTTCCGGATCTTTAAGCACATGGAATACGCTATCCTTCACCGTTTTCATCAATGCTTCTGCGATATTATCAATAAGAGTCATGTCGTCAACACGTCCGAAATACCTCTCCATGGTGTGCATCATTATATCTGTCGCCCCACAAGCCGTTTGATAAGGAGGTAAGGTGTACGTACGCACTGGGTTCATTATGGTAAATTTCGGACGGCAAAGATTATCGGAATATCCTATCTTCAGTCCTTCAGCCTCGTTTGTTATCACGCTTGAGTCGCTCATTTCGCTTCCTGCAGCAGGAATTGTAAGTATGCTTCCCACTGGCAACGTTTCTTTCGGTGCATATTTACGCACGTATATATCCCACACATCACCATCATATTTCATTCCGTAGCCAATGGCTTTTGAAGAATCAATTACACTTCCTCCACCTACGGCCAATATAAAGTCTACGTTTTCGCGTTTGCAAAGTTCTATGCCCTCGCGCACTAACTCTAGTCGCGGGTTTGGCTTAACGCCGCCAAGCTCGCAGAAAGCGATACCACCATCGGTTAACTTTTGACGTACGGAGCCTAGTAAGCCTGAGCGTTCGGCGCTTTTTCCGCCATAATGCACAAGAACTTTCTTTCCGCCATATTTCTTTATCATTTCAACCAACTGCTCTTCTGAATCCTTGCCGAAGACAACTTCGGTCGGGGCATAATACTTGAAATCTTCCATTGTCCTTTTATTTGATTTTATTTTGCTGTTTCTTGTTTTTCCGCGCCGCTAAGTTAGTCACTTTTTTCCACACATACAAGCTTTACTGAAGGTTAAGCATCAGTTCTTCCCGACAGCGAAATATTTAGCACGGGAGCAACTGATATACAATCCACAAGTTGAACTCTGAGGATACATCGCTCCATTTTCCGTCAACCTTATGTTAAGCGCTTTGAAGTCTAGCAGACGACTGAGTGGAAATATGAGCTTTTGATCTGGCAACGACTGATATCCCACCGCTGGACGTATGCCCCGGTATGCAGCCTTTGCCAACTGACGCAAAGACAATTGTTCATCGGGAGCATACCCCCATAGCTTTGTTCTCACCTCCCTATGAAGCCATTCACTTGTCGCCTCGGCAAGCCTGTCGCCCAGACTTTGCATAAGAAGCGATTGGAAGGTGTCTTCCGATTTTTTCAGCCTCTCAAGTTCCTCGGAAAATGAAGGCGATACGGTTATAGCAAAGACGCCAACAAAGTCATTGTATCCACGAGGTGCCACATAGTCGCAGAGCGCAAGTCTTGGCTCCCCTTTCACTGCAGGATGTTTCTGCCTTGGAGTAAACAAATCCAAATCTAATCCGTCTACAGCTCCTGGCAAGACTATGGAACGTTCCGTGCCATAAGCTGGATAGAACCCTACCTGAGCCTGCATACAGTGTTTCTTTTCTATTTCGTCAAGCATAAGTTCTGCCTCACGCTTTATCCTTTCTGCTTCAATTTGCCCTTTCCTTACACGCCAAAGGTTGAAGAAATAGATCCAGTTTATATACGGACGCACATCTTTAATACTAATATTTGACAATGTGCGGTAGCCTATGTATGTGGGAGACACCAGTTTCTCTTTTTCCCAATCAATCATTAAACGGTCCATCTCCCCACCGTCGTTTTTCTTTCCATCGGCAAGCTGCATAATTCCATCGACCTTCTTACGCGCATTGTATTGGCGCACAAGTTCTTCTTGTCTTCGCTTGTTCTCGGCAATAACGTTGTCTCTATCTTCACCCAATAGTTGCTGTGCCACTACGGGATTCTGCGCGGCATCCTTCATATGAAACACCGGCCCTTTATACCGGGGGGCTATCTTAAGCGCAGTGTGAAGGTCGCTGGTCGTAGCTCCGCCAATAAAAAGAGGAATATCTATCCCCGCTTCGGACATGGCCTCGGCTGTGCGACACATTTCGTCAAGCGATGGCGTTATTAACCCGCTGAGTGCTACGAAGTCAAAGTGTTCTTTCTTGAGTGTTTCCACTATTTTTTCAGCTGGCACCATAACTCCGAGATCTGTTACGTCGAAATTATTGCATCCCAGCACTACAACCACAATATTTTTCCCTATGTCATGGACATCTCCTTTCACCGTGGCCACAAGATACCGTCCGTTGCTACGTCCAGCCGTCTGCTTGCCTTTCTCAAGATATGGCTGCAATATCGCCACGGCCCTTTTCATGGTTCGGGCCGATTTAACTACCTGCGGCAAGAACATTTTCCCCTCGCCAAAAAGGTTGCCCACAAGTTGCATACCATTCATCAGCGGCCCTTCAATTATTTTCTCTGGAGCGGAATACTGGGTGAGAGCCTCGGTTATATCTGCCTCAAGATATTCCTCATCACCAGTTCTTAGCGCTGTTGCTATTCTTTCTTCGAGCGGTATTGCTGAGCGGTCGGCTACAGGGACATTATTTTCTTCGCCGACATTTTTCTCATCTGCCTCTTGCATTTTACGCGCTATATCTGCAAGGTGTTCCGCTGCATCAGACTTGCGGCAAAGAATAACATCCTCAATAGCTTCAAGTAAGTCTGTGGGGATGTCCTGATACATAACCTTTGTTGCAGGGTTGACAATCGCCATATCCATCCCAGCCTTGATTGAATGAAAGAGAAACACTGCATGCATCGCTTCACGAAGTTTGTTATTTCCGCGAAATGCGAACGAGAGGTTACTCACTCCGCCACTTACATGAGCTCCGGGCAGGGTATGTGTTATCCATCGCGTGGCGCGGATAAAATCAATGGCATAGCGATCGTGCTCCTTCATCCCTGTTGCCACAGTCAACACATTGGGGTCGAAAATTATGTCCTGTGGCCTCACGCTAGCCTTTTCTGTCAGGAGTTTGTACGCTCTACCACACACTTCTATCTTGCGATCATAAGTAGTTGCCTGTCCATTCTCATCAAAAGCCATTACAATCATCGCTGCTCCATACTGATTTATTATACGAGCACGTTGAAGGAATATCTCTTCACCTTCTTTAAGTGAAATGGAGTTAACAACACATTTTCCTTGAACACATTTGAGTGCTGCCTCAATTACGCTGAAACGCGACGAGTCTATCATCCATGGCACACGCGCCACTTCAGGATCAGAAGCCATAAGATTAAGAAAATGTATCATTTCCTCTTCTGCATCAAGCAAGCCGTCGTCCATGTTTATGTCAAGCATCATTGCCCCATCACGTACTTGTTTGCGAGCTATGGCCAAGGCCTCATCGTATTTTTTTTCCTTTACTAATCTTAAGAATTTACGACTTCCTGCGACATTGCACCTTTCGCCCACATTTATAAACACGCCCTGAATGGGCATCAGCGTTTCTAAACCTGCTAGCCATCCTGCAGTAATCTCTCCATTTGGAAGCCGCCTTGCCTGACGCCCTCCTACGGCATTTGCTATTGCTTTGATATGATCAGGAGTAGAACCGCAGCAACCTCCCACGAAATTAACGCTACCATCGTCAATAAAACGACTTATGGCTTGCGCCATCATCTGAGGAGTTTCATTGTATTTTCCTTCTTCATCCGGGAAGCCCGCATTGGGATATGCGCTTACATAATATGGCGAAATTTGAGACAAAGCCTGTAGATATGGGAGCATATCTTCAGCTCCAAACGAGCAGTTTAGCCCAACGCTAAGTATATCTTCACCATGACTCACCGAAGTCAGGAAGGCTTCTAGCGTTTGTCCAGAAAGCGTGCGTCCGCTTGCGTCTGCTATAGTTACGCTAAGCATAATTGGTATCTTACGCCCCGTCGTTTCCTTTACTATACGCGCTGCAGCAAGAGCAGCCTTAGCATTAAGCGTATCAAAAATAGTTTCGATAAGCCATATGTCAATATCCCCTTGACTTAAAACAAGCATTTGTTCTGCATAAGCATCACGAAGTTCATCAAAGGTAATGGTGCGCATAGCAGGATTTTCCACATCGGGCGACATAGACAATGTTCGGTTTGTCGGACCTATTGAAGCTGCAACGAAGCGAGGTCTATCAGGTGTCAGCTTTGTCATGCGATCGGCTTCCTCACGGGCTATTTTCAAAGCGGCTGCGTTTATTTCTTTCACATAAGCCTCTGTGCGATAGTCTGCTTGGGAAATGCGTTGCGCATTAAAAGTATTGGTTTCAATGATGTCAGCCCCTGCTTCCAAGTATGCACGGTGTATTTGCCGCAAAACATCTGGGCATGTAAGCGAAATTAAGTCATTGTTACCCTTAAGTCTTATTTTCCAATTGCGGAATCGATCACCGCGAAAATCATCCTCCCCCAAACAATAACTTTGTATCATGGTGCCCATTGCACCATCAAGTATCCATACTCGCGAATTGTTGCTAGCGAATATATCAAAGAAATTAGCCCTTTCCATCTTTGCTAGCTATTTATGCGTTGAGCCCATTCATTATTTTTTCCACACATTGCGCGGCATTCATCGTATAGAAGTGTATGCCTGGTACACCCGCTTCGCGTAGTTCCCGACATTGTTTTATTGCCCACTCTACCCCAACAGTTTTCACATCATCATTGTTGCGGCATTTTTGCAACTCCGTAGCGAGCCGCTTGGGGAAGTCTATATGGAATGTCTTTGGCAACATTGTAAGATGGCTAATAGTAGTAAGCGGTTTTAATCCTGGAACTACAGGAACATCTATTCCCTCGTCGCGTAGACGCTTAACAAAGGCAAAGTATTTCTTATTGTCAAAAAACATCTGGGTAACAATATAGTTTGCTCCTTCTCTTACCTTAGTCTTTAAGTGTTCGATATCCGTATCAAAGTTCATTGCTTCGTCATGTTTCTCTGGGTAGCCTGCTACACCATAAGAAAACGGGACCACTGGGACATCGCTATGCGCCCCTGCAAGTAATTTTCCAGCATTAAAGTCGTTTACTTGTCGACATAAGTCTATTGCATAGGTATGCCCTCCAGGAATAGTTTTATATTTGTTCTCACCTCGCGGTCGGTCACCACGGAGCAACAATAAATCGGTAATGCCAAGATATGAAAGATCTATTAGCTCGCTCTCTATCTCAGCGGCTGTGAACCCACTACATATTATGTGAGGAACTGTACGTACGCCGTAGCGTTCCTTTATGGCTGCAGAAATTGCTACCGTTCCAGGACGATTAAGAACGCTAAGTTTCTCATACATTCCGTTTTCAAGTTCGCTGTAAATTGTTTCGTATCTGTGTGTCGTGATGTTTATATAGGCGGGATTGAAAGGCATAAGGCGGTCTATAGCCCTATAAATACTATCAATCCCCTTGCCGCGCAAAGGCGGCAATACCTCAAAAGAGAAATACGGTTGTTGTCCTGTTACCATAGATGTATTGTTGTTTGCTTGTGATATATTATCATGCGAAGATACAAAGATTATTCCATTTTATCTGAAATACATTTCTATTTTCGGCTTTATGCAACATAAAAAAGGAAAAAACGTTTTCGTACTATATAATAATGTAAAGTATACTTTGGAACAATAGCAAATAGTCATACACCCGTTTATATGCAAAAAGCCAACAATTAACTTTCAAAAAAGTTGTCAAAATGAAAGATTTTACATACTTTTGCATCCAACTTGACAGTAAAAGATTGTTTTTGCATTTTAAACGTAACTATATATGGGAAATGGATTGTATTCTTCCGACTATGAGCATGATGCCTGTGGAGTGGGAATGGTTGTCAATATTCACGGCAACAAGAGTCACGACCTAGTAGACAATGCCTTGAAAGTGTTGGAAAACATGCGTCACAGAGGCGCAGAAGGAGCAGACAACAAAACTGGAGATGGTGCGGGAATCATGTTGCAAATTCCTCATGAGTTCATTCTCTTGCAAGGTATTCCTGTACCTGAGAAAGGGAAATACGGTACGGGGTTGATTTTCCTCCCCAAAGACCCTGCCGCTCAGCAAGGCATACTAAGCATTATGATCGAGGAGATTGAGCGCGAGGGCCTCTCTCTTATGCACATGAGAAACGTGCCTACAAACCCTGCATGTCTCGGAGAAACGGCTCTAACAAGCGAACCGGATATAAAACAAATCTTCGTTACAGGTGTGACAGATGACAAAGTTTCTGTTTTTGAGCGCACGCTATATATCATTAGAAAAAAGATTGAAAAGCGAGTAAATAACAAGGATTTTTACATCTGTTCGCTTTCAAGCAAGAATATTGTTTACAAGGGTATGCTCTCCAGCATGCAAGTCAGACAATATTATCCAGACTTGACAAACAACTATTTCACTAGCGGATTGGCACTTGTTCACTCCCGTTTCTCAACGAACACATTCCCGACTTGGAGTCTTGCACAGCCATTCAGACTGCTTGCACACAATGGCGAAATAAACACAATCAGGGGAAATCGTGGATGGATGCAAGCACGCGAAAGTGTGCTCAGCAGCGAAGCTTTGGGCGACATGAGGGAGATTACCCCTATCGTTCAGCCAGGGATGAGCGACTCCGCTAGTTTGGACAACGTATTTGAATTCTTCGTAATGAGCGGTCTAACATTGCCTCATGCCATGAGCATCATGGTGCCAGAGAGTTTCAATGATAAGAATCCAATATCTGAAGACCTAAAGGCATTCTATGAATATCACTCCATTCTTATGGAACCATGGGACGGGCCTGCGGCACTGCTCTTCAGCGATGGGCGGTTCGCAGGAGGTATGCTTGACAGAAACGGATTGCGTCCTGCTAGATATACCATCACGAAGAACGACACTATGGTAGTGGCCTCAGAAGTGGGAGTCATGGATTTCGAACCATCAGAAATAGCAGAAAAAGGTCGTCTTCAGCCAGGTAAAATATTGCTTATTGATACGCAAGAGGGGAAGATATACTACGACGGTGAGATAAAGGAACAGTTGGCACAAGAACATCCTTACCGCAAGTGGCTCTCAACGAACTGCATCCAATTGGAAAAGCTGAAAAGCGGACGAAAAGTAGACAACAGCGTTGACAACCTTATCGAAAAGGAAGTTCTCTTCGGGTATGGCAAGGAAGATATTGATGACACTATTGTCCCCATGTGCGTTAATGGACAGGAGCCGACTGCAGCTATGGGAAATGACACACCTTTAGCAGTATTAAGCGGACAGCCACAAGTATTCTTCAATTACTTCCGCCAACAGTTTGCACAGGTAACGAACCCTGCCATCGATTCTATAAGAGAGAATCTCGTAATGTCACTTACTGAATACATCGGGCGAGTAGGCTCTGGCATTCTATCACCAGATGAATCAAACTGCAAAATGGTGCGTCTGCCACATCCTGTTCTAACGAACACCCAGTTGGACATACTATGCAACATACGTTATAAGGGCTTCAACACCGTAAAATTGCCTATACTCTTTGAATGCAGCAAAGGAGAGGACGGTCTGAGAACCGCCCTAGATAAATTGTGTAAGGAAGCGGCACAAAGCGTGGACGACGGATACAACTACATAATTCTTTCTGACCGTGACGTTGATGAGAATCATGCTGCAATACCGTCTTTGCTGGCTGTAAGCGCAGTGCACCATTATCTCATATCCGTTGGCAAGCGCGTGCAAACTGCCCTTATCGTAGAAAGCGGAGAAATACGAGAAACCATGCATGCTGCATTGTTGCTTGGATATGGTGCATCTGCTCTTTGTCCATATATGACATTTGCTATACTCGACGATCTCGTAAAACGCGGAAAGATACAGGAAAACTATGCTACCGCTGAAGCCAATTACATCAAGGCCGTAAAGAAAGCCTTATTGAAAATCATGGCAAAAATGGGTATATCAACCATACGCTCATATCGTGGCGCAAAGATTTTTGAGAGTATTGGATTGTCAGAGAGTCTGTTAAAGACTTATTTTGGCACGGAAGTTTCCACTATTGGAGGTATCGGGCTGGAAACAATCGCACACGATGCTATTACAATGCACGACAAGGCTTTCGGAATGAAGCGTAAACCTGATTTTCTACCCAACCTAGGACAGTTCCATTACCGCAAAGACGGAATAAAGCACGCTTGGGATCCAGAAACAATAGCTACTTTACAACTTGCAACACGCACCGGTAATTACGAGAAATACAAACAATTTACTAAGCTCGTAGACGAGAAAGAAGTACCAATATTCATCCGTGACTTTTTCTCGTTCAAACGCAAACCTATAGATATTGAAAAGGTTGAGCCCATAGAAAATATTGTAAAGCATTTCGTAACCGGCGCGATGAGTTTCGGAGCGCTTTCTAAAGAAGCGCACGAAGCAATTGCCTTGGCAATGAATAAGATAGGTGCACGTTCCAATACAGGTGAAGGTGGAGAAGATAGCGAACGTTTCCACTCATCCGTTGATGGTGTCTCACTCTCAAGCAAGACAAAACAAATAGCATCGGGACGCTTTGGAGTAACAACAGAATATTTGGTAAATGCCGAGGAGTTGCAGATTAAGGTTGCACAAGGAGCGAAACCTGGCGAAGGAGGACAGCTGCCAGGCTTCAAGGTTAACGAGATTATTGCTAAAACGCGACACTCGATACCTGGTATTTCACTCATATCACCGCCACCGCACCATGACATCTACTCAATTGAAGATTTGGCACAACTTATTTTTGACTTAAAGAATGTAAATCCCAATGCCGCTATCAGTGTAAAACTCGTGGCAGAAAGCGGAGTGGGAACAATCGCAGCTGGTGTAGCAAAGGCAAAGGCGGATCTTATAGTCATATCTGGAGCAGAAGGCGGAACAGGAGCTTCACCTGCTTCAAGTATGCGTTTCGCAGGTATCTCACCGGAAATAGGACTGAGCGAGACACAACAGACTTTAGTAAAGAACGGATTACGTGGTCAGGTTCGTCTGCAAGTTGATGGACAACTCAAAACAGGACGCGACATTATCATAATGGCTCTGCTAGGAGCGGAAGAGTTTGCATTCGGAACACTAGCTCTTATAGTGTTGGGATGTGTGATGATGAGAAAATGCAACCTCAATACTTGTCCGCTCGGCGTTACAACCCAAAATCCAGAGTTGCGCAAACATTTCATCGGGAAATACGAATATCTCGTGAATTACTTTACTTTCCTTGCACAAGAAGTAAGAGAATACCTTGCAGAAATGGGGTATACGAAACTTGATGATATTGTAGGTCACACCGAACTTATCGAAGTAAAGCCAAGGGAAAAAGGAAGTAAACCATCAATGCTTGATTTCTCAAGATTGCTCAATAAAGAAGATGGCCCATGCTCACTATACCATACAACGGAGCAAATACACGATCTATCTAACATTCTTGACCAACAGATAATACGTTCTTCACAGAAGTCAATAGTTTCACAAGAAGAAGTAAATCTTGACTATGCAATAAAGAACACCGACCGTGCTGCCGGAGTAATGCTCAGCGGACTAGTTGCTCAAAAATACGGGCATGAAGGTCTGCCTGACTCGACAATAAACGTAAAGTTCAAAGGAAGTGCAGGACAGAGTTTCGGAGCATTCCTTGTGAAGGGTGTGAACTTCAAACTTGAGGGCGAGACTAACGATTATTTCGGCAAGGGGCTATGTGGCGGACGCATTGCAATATTGCCGCCCGTTCGCAGTAATTTCAACGCTGAAGACAACATCATTGCAGGAAATACGGGACTCTATGGCGCAACTAGTGGGGAACTCTATATAAATGGAAAAGTTGGCGAACGTTTCGCCGTGAGAAACTCTGGTGCAATAGCCGTCGTTGAGGGCGCAGGTGACCACTGCTGCGAATATATGACAGGCGGACGCGTAGTTGTGCTAGGAGAAACAGGAAGAAACTTTGCCGCTGGTATGAGCGGTGGTGTAGCTTATGTATGGGACAAGAACCATGACTTCGACTATTTCTGCAACATGGATATGGTGGAAATTAACCTTGTCGAAGACAGTAACTATCGTAAGGAACTGCATGAACTTATACGCCAACACTACTTGTACACGGGCTCTAAACTGGCACGTACCATGCTTGATGATTGGAACCGCTATGTTGAAGACTTTATACAAGTTGTCCCTATCGAATACAAACGCGTGCTGCAAGAAGAACAGGTAAGGAAGCTGCAACAAAAGATTGCAGATATGCAGCGAGACTATTAAATTTGAAACTCTGAAACTTTTCATCATGGGAAATCCAAAAGCATTTTTGACGACACACCGCCAAGAGGCGGGATATAGACCGGTGCATGACCGTATTCATGATTTCGGTGAGGTGGAGCAAACCCTTAACGAAAAAGACCGCCGCACACAAGCATCACGCTGCATGGATTGCGGTGTACCTTTCTGTCATTGGGCTTGTCCGCTCGGCAACAAAGCACCGGAGTGGAACGATGCTTTATACAAGGGAGATTGGGAATTGGCTTATCACCTGCTCAATGACACTAACGACTTTCCGGAGTTCACGGGGCGCATTTGTCCGGCACTATGCGAAAAGGCATGCATACTGAATCTTACGGAACACGAGCCTACAACAAACCGCGAAAATGAGGCGGCTATAACTGAACATGCATTTCAGGAAAACTACGTTCGAGTAAACATCCCTGAACGTAATGGAAAGAAAGTTGCAGTTATCGGATGTGGACCTTCAGGACTTGTGGCTGCTACGCGACTGAACCAAAAGGGATACACCGTAACAATTTTCGACAAAAACGAAAATCCGGGCGGGCTATTACGCTATGGTATTCCAAACTTCAAGCTAAACAAAGCCATCATTGACCGTCGTATTGACATACTCAAACAAGAAGGCATAGAATTCAAATTCGGTGAAACTATTGACGTTGAAAAACTCCCAAAGGACTTTGACGCATATGTCATTGCGACAGGAACACCAACTGCACGAGACTTGAAAATTCCTGGACGCGAGTTAAAAGGCGTACACTTTGCACTTGACATGCTTTCACAACAAAACCGCATCCTTGACGGTGCGGAATTCAAACGAGATGAACTCGTGACAGCAAAAGGAAAGGATGTTCTCGTGATAGGTGGAGGTGACACTGGTAGTGATTGTATCGGAACTGCCCATCGACAAGGCTGCAAAAGCGTGACACAAGTTGAAATTATGCCCAAGCCACCTATCGGTCCTGAAGATCCTAACAACCCATGGCCTAATTGGCCTCGCACTCTCAAGACTACATCTAGCCACGAAGAGGGATGTACACGACGTTGGAACATCAACTCCTTGAAATTCATTGGTAAAGATGGCAAACTTACAGGTGTTGAAGTACAAGAGATAACATGGAAGCCAAATCCAGCAGGGGGACGTCCTCTTATGGAACCTGCAGGAAAGCCCGAAATAATAAAAGCAGAGCTTGTACTACTAGCCATGGGATTTCTGAAACCAGAGCAGCCCAAATTCGCTCCAAATGTATTCGTGGCAGGAGATGCAGCAAACGGTGCCTCACTTGTAGTGCGTGCGATGGCCAGCGGAAGACAGATAGCATCAAAAGTTGATGAATATCTAAAAGAGAATAAGGCTTGACAATTTCAATAACCCCAAACAAATGCCATTCATTAGGGTATGTAATCCATAATGAATGGCATTTATTGGGTTAATATCATATATTTCTATTTTATTCCAACAAAGTTGTAATTAGATAATATTGTGATTAAGTGCGAACATTGATGCTTGTTGAATATTATCAACCCCAAGCTTTTGAAAAATCTTTCGTCTAGAAGTTTTTACTGTCTCAACAGACTTAATCAATATTGATGAAATTTCATTAAGCGTGAAACCTTGAGCAGAAAGGGTAAGAATGATTTTTTCCGTAGTTGTCAATGGTTTAAAACAAAAAGCATTCCATTTGTGTGTCTTAAAATTATAATAATAAGCAGTATATGTATTGGCAATCCATATTTTAGGCACGCGTAATTTTGTGGCTGTAGGCACAGACATAACACAAAGATAAAAGGTTTCACCATCAGACACAGGAAACGGTGTTAATGCCATAGAAAAACAAAGTTGAGAAGCATTAAATTTGCGTATCAAGCCACATTCAAAGATGTAATCCAATTTAGCATCCTCCGAATGTTCACGAAAGAAATCCGTCAAACTAGCGTATACCTCATTGAATAACTTTAAAGATTCAGCTGTTGCGAAGTTTGCAAAGAATTTCTTTACACCAATTCTTCCTGAAGGTTTTTCAGATTCCAAATCATAAAATACATCATAAAATTTTTGAGAAACAAAAGCTATTTCATCTTTATGAGGATCAATGATCAAAAAAATTTGAAATATCAATCTACTAAAAGCGTTTATCAAATTTATATTCTTATTAAGAAGCTTATCCATTGTCTATAGTTGTTAGTATAAAAGCGGATGAATTTATAAAATTCAATTCAAAATAAAAAAAGGAACGTCACATACCTCAATAATATAAGAGGCCATTGTGGAGTTACAATAAATAGCAAATTAAATATTGTCTTCCACGTTCCATAACTGATTCTTTACAAGCTGATAATATTTTCCGTGACGCAAAATTAAATCATCATGAGTACCACATTCATAAATTTTTCCCTTTTCCATTACAATTATTTGATCTGCATCTTTAATTGTACTAAGTCTGTGGGCAACAATAACAACTGTTCTATTAGAATAAAAGCCTTTAAGGTTTTCCACTATTTGTCTTTCGTTGTTTGCATCAAGAGAATTTGTAGCCTCATCTAGAAATATGTAAGAAGGATCTTTATAAACGGCCCTCGCAATAAGTATTCGTTGTTTCTGTCCTTGACTAAGATTAACACCATCACGGCCTATTTTTGTATCAAATTTAAGAGGTAGGGACATGATAAAATCAAAGACACATGCAGTTTGGGCTGCATACTCAACACGTTTTATATCAATAGGTCCATCACTAACGGCAATATTTCTAGCTATAGATTCAGAAAATATCACTCCGTCTTGCATTACGACGCCACATTTTCTACGCCATTCCTTCTTGCAACATTCATGTATGTCTCTACCTGAAATTTCAATCTTTCCAGAAAACGCATCATAGTATCCAAGCAACAATTTAACTAGTGTTGTCTTTCCGCATCCTGAGGCTCCAACAAAAGCCGTAACCTTTCCATGCGGAATTAAAAGACTAATGCCATCTATCGCTATTCTCGAAGAATGTGGATCATACTTAAAAAGAACACTATTCAATTTTATGTCACCATTACAAGTGTCTTGTTCAAAACATTTAGTCTCTACCACATCCTCTTCTTTTAAATCATGAATTTCAGCAATACGCTCAGTACTTATCTTTACATCCTGAATTGAATATACAAAAGTCATAAGTCTTGATATTGCTGGATTAAGTTGCCCTATAACATACTGCACGGCAAGCATCATTCCAAATGTCATGTTTCCATGGATAACAAGTCCTGCGGAAACCATTGTTATTATTATATCTTTAGTTTGCCCTATAAAAAGAGAACCTATTTCTTGTATTTGTTGCAAGCTTAACGACTTTGCTTTAATTTTTAGCATATCACCTTGTATAGCCTCCCATTCATGCCTTTTACGATTTTCACAATCTTGCAGTTTTATTTCCTGTATAGAAGTCAAGAATTCATAGGTTTTGTTGCTATTTTTAGTCTGTTGGTCAAAGAATTGATAGTCAATTATTCTTCTTCGCCTTATAAAGGCAAACATCCATAGTGTATATAAGAAGACAGAAATTAAAACGACAAAAACAAGTATACGATTATATGCCAAAAGAAAAATAAAATATACGACAAAAGAAAACAGACACAACAACGCATCAAGAGAATATTGAGTAAGAAAAGTGTTTATTCTGTCATGGTCATTAACTCTTTGAATTAAATCACCCAACAATTTTAATTCAAAAAAAGACATAGGCAAATTCATAAGCTTTGCGAAGAAATCGCTTATTAAAGTTATGTTCATCCTAACGTTTATCTTTAACAGCAACCATCTCCTCAAAAAATCAACAATCGTTGAACTAACAACTAGAGATGTTTGTCCCAGCATAATCATTCCTACAACACCTATATCTTTTCCACGAATTCCCTTGTCTACTATTGCTTGCGTAAGAAATGGGAAAACAAATTGTACAATACTATTTACTATAAGTGCAATAAACAGAAATACAAGACTTTTGCGGAAACGCTTCATGTATCTCCAAAGGAAAGGTATTGTTTTTACCGAATCTGACTGCAAAAAGTCAGGATCGCCCTTTTTGAAAAAATCGTCAGACGGTTCAAGAAACATCGCAATGCCCTTCTCTTCACTTATTTTTGTTTCTGAGCATATCCAATGGCGACAAAAGTCATTCTCATTATATTGGATTCTTCCAAATTCTGGGTCGGCAATATAATAACGTCCATTCCTTATTTGGTATAGAACTACAAAATGGTAGTTATCCCAATGCAATATGCATGGGAGAGGACATTTTTTGAGTCTTACAAGCGTTGTAAATACAGAAACATTTGTTAATCCTAAAGTATTTGCGGCATCACTTATGCTTTGCAGAGAAACACCTTCTTTTGTTGCGACACAAATCTTTGAAAGAGCAGAAATGGAGTAGCATTTACCAAAATGACGGCATATCATTTGCAAGCATACTATGCCACACTGCATGCCGTCATGTTGATATTCAATATGAAAATGCCTCATAATCTATCTTTTTCCGCATCACCAGCACCAGTCCCACGATATTTGCTGCGCGTAACATTGAACTTGTATTTTACATCAATACACAACTGTCTCGTTCCACGTTGACATATTTGCTGAAAAGTCATTCTATCACTATAGAGGAGAAAGGAATCCCATGATTTGTATAAAAGATCATATCCTCTTAGCCCAATGGTAAGAGCCTTTTTAAAGAACGACTTGCTAACACCTAAATCAAGCACGAAACTTTCTTTTAAAACTTTCGCATTCTGAGTATTTCCTTTGCTTTGATAAGAAAAATCCACATTGCAACTCCAATCATTCCTAAATTCAAGTATATTATTGAAGCTAAAAGAAACTATTGGTTTGCTAAGGCGATATTCACCCATATGAGTCTCTAGATTCAACCATGGCTTTATTATTCCGCCACTTATCTGTGGAGACCATACGCCTATAGTAGGAGTTGCACTGAGAAAGAACGTAAAGTTTTTCACGCTTTTAATATTTCTATATTTTATCAAAGTTATATTTTCAGCATTTGGCATTTGCTCTGCCCAGTATATTATAGCTCGGCGTATATTTTGATATTGTGCAATCATCTGAAGCCACTTCCACACACCAACAAGCGAAACTAAATGTGCTGTTTGATGCGTCAATAAAGGATTTCCACTTTGCCGTGTAAAACGATTGCTATAAGATATATTGTTGCTAAGTTGCGAATAAGACGGTCTATATGTCCTAGCCGTATAAGAGAATTGCCATGAAATTTTTCCCGTTTGAGTATTTAAGAAAATACTAGGAAAAAAGTTTCTGAAAGTACGGCTTTGGTCTGACAGAAATATTCCATTTTCGTAGTACCTAAAACTTACGTCTTCATATCGTAGTCCTGCAGTCAAATTTGTAGCCTTTCCTAGAGAATGAGTGTACTCAATAAAAGGAGCTATCGATTGTTCATGAATTTTGCTATTGGCATCAGGTACTATGTCTGTACGGTTTATACGATATGTATCTTTTCTCCTAGTTACAGATGCATCGACTCCATAAGTAAATTTACCTTTTAATAATGGAGAAACAACAATGAGTTTTGATGCGAACATACTACTTTTGGACTTACTTGTAGAAAACAAAGTCCTTGAATCATATTCACTACTTCCCTCTGCTATTTCTGACTTTTTTTTATTGTCACTAAAATAAACATCAGCATTGAAATAAATATCAGTACTACCCCATTGGCCATTATAGTAAGCATCTATTTCGTGTATAGGTGCATCAAATGATTTATCATAAGATGAAGTGGAAAGTTCATCATATAATTTATTGTTCGCATAAACTCGTGTGTCAAAACACCCTGAAGAATGTTGGTCACCTGTTAACGTTGCCGAATATCTTATGCCTGCAGAGTTTTCTTTGCCCCAATCATAAGAAATGCCGCCAATAAGTTCATGCCATTCGCTCTTGTGTTTATCATAATTGTCATTTTCCTGATGCCATATAGTATCAACGTATGCCGTTTGTGAAAGTTTTGCGTCTTGTATACTTTTTTTATTAACGTATTCGTATGAAAAAAAAGCATTGAACATGTTATGACGATAATTTAAATCAAGCTGTTCTGTAAAACAGTCATCTTTAAACCTTGAATATTTTGACCTTGCATTTATACTGATCCCCTCGCCTTTACATTTTATTGTTTTTATGCGCAATACAGCATTTACCGATGCAGAATACTTTGCACCAGGACTTCTTATAACCTCAACACTCTTTATTTCATCAGAACGAAGATTGTCTATCTCTGTCATATTGATAAGCAAGCGATTATTCAAATAGATAATAGGGGTTCCTTTTCCAAAAACAGTCCAAGTTTCTCCGTTTTTTGTTAAAGTAGGTACATGTCGGAGAACATCTTCTGCAGTACCCAATTGAGCAAGAGAAGTACCTTGGACGTTTGTTAGTATTCCGTCTGCAGTAAGTTTAATTGAAGGAATTGGTGCTGTAACTGTTATTCCATCAATAACGTTTGTATTATGTTTCACATCAACGTCAAATACTTTCCCCGAAGGAACCACATATTTTGTCTCATATCCCACACAAGAAAACTTTAAGAAAAAGCTCACAGTATCAGGTATAGTCAAAGAAAAATTCCCAAGAGTATCCGTTGTCGTTCCACAAACGAATAAAGAATCATTATTCATTGCAATGACATTTACAAATGCAACAGGAATTTTATTTTCATCTTTTACATTTCCTTTTATATCATTACATAAAGCAATTACTGGCAACAACAATAATGATGAAATCATGAATAGAGTTTTCATAAGCTCCCCTCCTCCATATAAGTTTCCAATATTTTTATCAACCCTTGCTCAGAGAAATCACATAATCCGTCGGTACATACATTGTTTTTATGGCCTATTCGGCATAAATTACAACCGCCTGTGCATATAGGTAAATAGGAACATTCTTGACATCTCTTGTCTGAAAATTTATCTGAACACGTCATAAATTCTGCAATTACTGGAGAATTTGTTAGTCCTGTTTCCAAATCTCCAATTTCTCTGCCTTCCTTTCCAACATCAGCCCAGCACTTATATATTTTGCCTTGTGGAGAAATTACGTACGCATTATTATCCATACAAGTATAAATTCCATTATCAAATTTTGGATACAAAGACTGCTTAGAAATGATTCCACGTTCTGCAAGATGTGATTCAAAGAAATTCTTTTCACAAGCAGTAAGCTCATATTTACGATTGCTTTTACCATTCTTTATAGGTTCATTGTCCAAGACAAAAGCATGATATACCACACAATTTTTATTTTCCCACCTAGTTGTCAATTCATGATATAAATCTACATACCCATCTTGATTACTTTTACTTATGTTTGTTCGTATTCCTATTTTACAATTAGGCATCATTTCTGTCGCCACATCAATATTATGTAATATTGTTTCATACGAAGAACATCCATTCTTCAATTTTCTTGTTTTATCATGGGTTTCCTTATTACCATCAACAGTAATTTGGATATAGTTCAAATTATGGGATGCAAAAAAGCTACACTTCTCTTCATCCAAAAGGTAGCCGTTTGTCACCATTGAAGAATGGATTATTGGGAGTTTAGATTTTTTTTCAATCCTTTCATAAATCTGTTTTATTGTATCAAAAGCAATAAGCGGTTCACCACCATGCCAATTCAATACAAGCCCATCCATACCTTCATTGTGTTTGTTTATAAATTCGATAAGATTATCCTGTGTCGTTTCACCCATTTTGACGTTAGACAAATTGTGTTCATAACAATAAGGGCATGAAAAATTACAAGATAATGTAGGACAAACGATGACACCAAGAGAACGAGAACTATATGACCGTATTTGTTTATTATATTGCAACGTATACAAAAATTGCTCATCCTCTTCATCACTTACCAAGATCTTCTCATCTTGTAATTTACAAAAATCGCTGTTATCAATATTATTAATAGACTTTGAAACATCTTCCTTTAGATTATTAAATATTTTGTAGGCCTCTTCATCTAACCTCAATAATGCCCGCGTTCTTGAATTGAATAATATATTTCCGACTTTTTCCGATTTGAATAAAATATTGTACCTTGACCATTTCATCTGATGTGTTTCTATATATATTAAAATAACTGCGCAACAATTGCTCTATTGCAACAGCGGCGCAGTTCTAGTTTACCTTCCTGTCTGAGAAGAAGTTGCTGGTCCTTGTTGTTCTGTTCCTGGTTTTGTTGGTGTTGTCGGAACTGGAGATGGTGTCGTCGGAGTTGGTTCATTGCCTTTACCTTTGTCCTTATCTTTATCGCTTTTCTCTCCTGTTATACATCCTTTAAGACAAACGTTGATGCCTTCACCACCTTTTACATTTTCCAGATTTCCTGTCAAAATATCTTTGGCAGGAACAATCTCTTCAATTTTCATTTTTTTGTTCATCTTTTTACGCTTTATTTTATGTTGAAATAATAATCAGAAATACAGATGTAAAGTTATCTTTCACTTGCAAATTTAGAATTTTTCCTATAACGTTTTAAAAAAGCTCGCCGTTTATTTTAAACCCTTTGCTAAAAATCACCCTTTTTAGTGTTAAATTTCAATTAACATTCAACAATCTCAACATTACAGAATGTTAACTTCATCATTAAACATGAAGAATCAAACACTAGCAATAAAAGACTATTGCTAGAAAAAAGTAGAGAAAAACAAAA
>CAVLBD010000035.1:0-31768 GCA_963661195.1 bacterium | reverse complement strand
TTCCTTCATCTGTTCATCAGACAAAACGGGAGTCAAAATGAAAACGGTTTCGTAATGATTCAACATTGTTTTAATTGTTTGTTTTATTATGTTTTGCAAAATGCGGTGCAAAGGTACATCTTTTACTTCATATTCTCGTATCTAACGTCATTTTTTTAAAGAATAATTAACACAAAACGCTGAAAATTACCAATCAAAAGCGGTTTGTGTCCCATCCTGACAAAGCATAGCTTGATTATATACGATAAATCGCAGAAATTTATGGGGGTGTCGATTGCCTTTAATCGGTGATGAAAATAGGTCAAATATTATCATCTTAGTGTTGAAATATAAAAAAAAGATTACCTTTGCAATGTTTATGTATTCTCTTCACCATGTGGGAATGCCTCAATTTCATCTTTGGAAATGATACTAACATGACAAAATTTCGACTTAAGAACCTCAACATTCTTGAACGGAAGGAAGAACTAGCTTCTTTGCCGGAAGGAAAATTGCTCATAAATACAATAAATGCCCATTCGTATAATACTGCAAGAAAGGATTGTGTTTTTGCTCAAGCACTAACTGAGGGCGGAGCTCTCATCCCTGATGGGATAAGTATCGTAAAGTCTTGCAAGTTGATCGGTGCCAAAAGTCAACCTGCAGAGCGCATCGCAGGATGGGATTTGTTTATTTATGAGATGGCACATCTTTCAAGGACAGGTGGAAGAGTGATGTTTTTGGGTAGTTCCGAAATGGTTCTTGGATTGATCAAGGAACGTGCGGCTATTGAATATCCCACCATTGATGTTGTTACATATTCACCACCCTATAAGCCAGTTTTTACAGAAGAGGACGACCGCGCTATGATAGCTGCTGTAAATGAGGCTAATCCAGATTTGTTGTGGATTGGAATGACTGCTCCAAAACAGGAGAAGTGGAGCTTTACTCATAGGGATGAATTGCATATACATTGTCATGTGGGAACTATTGGCGCCGTTTTCGACTTTTTTGCCGGTACGGTAGAGCGTGCACCTGAATTTTGGCAGAGCCATGGGCTTGAATGGTTCTATCGTTTGATAATGGAACCTCGGCGAATGTGGCGCCGTTATATAATAGGTAATATTGTATTCTTGTGGCATATGATGTGGGAAAAGCTTTTGCCATAATTTTTTGTGTGGACTTGCTGAAGTGCAGGCCCGACATGTAGCTAAGGAATTGGCATTTGACGATGCGATTACTGCAAAGTTCGTTAAGGTATACTGTGACTGCCAAAAGGAAATTTGGACTTTGGTTCCTCGTCAAAGAGGGTCGCGTTCTGGAATGACAGAGCAGGATAATGAAAAGCGTATAAAGGAAAGGTTTGCAAGAAGCGAGAAAATACTCAATATCCGCCAGAAGTATTGCAAAGAATACTCAAAGTTCCTCACTCAGTCTCAAATTGAGAAAGTCTATGAGTATGAACGCAAGATGATGAACCGTCTTGCAAGGAAATCGACTAAAAGGAGAAATAGATAAATAGGAAATGCGGAAGCGTCCGCATGCAGTAAAATAAAAGTTATGTATTGCCGTTTTTGGCGAGATTGTAATGATGACAAAAGGCACAATTGGGAAGTTTTTCTTCTCATTGTGCCTTTCTTTGTTGTTGTGTATTGTGGCGCCTTTTTATTCTGGGACGGCATATCTGTTGCCAGTCTGTTTAATTAGTTCACGTGCAACTTTCTTTGGATAGCCAGGACGTTCTACACTTGTTCCTAAACCAGTCTTTGTGCGCATAAACTTTCCGTCTTTCTCAGGTTTTACTGCCATATCGTTATATTTTACTATAAGGTATATAGCCAGTTGCTTCCATCGTGCAAGCATCTGCTGTGCCGTATTGTTGCTATATTCCGTGAGAAATTGTATTGCCTCTGTTGGTGTTTCTTGATATTTTGCCATAGCATTTTTTTCTATTTCTGCTTGTTTGGCAAAATATGCTTGTTCAAGAGAATCGCGCACTTCTTTTAGCGACGGGAACATAAGCGAATAACGTGGATAAACCATGTTGCTGACCCAATTGCATACCCAGTATGCGTTTTTGTCGCTGAACGTCACTGCGTCTGCACCTGGCGTATTGTAGCATTCTGGTTGCACGGTATTGCCGCAGTATATAGGCGTATATGCAATCATGTTGCCATCGTCGTTGCCAAACCAAAGAACTCCACCAATTTGTCTTGGCAGCCAAGAACGCATTTGCGACACGTATGAGAAGCCAGACTGTTGCGTGGAAGTAGGACGCTCGTTGAAATATTTCTTGCCATCAACCTTGAAATAAAGAGGAGTGGGGCGGTATGGCATTTGCCAAATGCCCTGTCCCATGTCTTTGTCTAGCGAGAATGGTGTGCCTTCATAGTGGTCACGCATGCAAGCCTCTACGTCTTGAACCGAGACTTTTCTGTTTGGAACGATCCATAACGGCAGTGGTTCAGCATCCTTAACTTTTCCTTCTGCATAAGGGATGTAGCGATCTACGTCGGCAAAGTGGTTGAAGAAGCTCCATACGCGGGCATCGCAAATTCTTCGTCCGCTAAAGTCTGGATAGGCGTATGTTTCACAGAAGCTGAAGTCTTTGTCTTTGCCGTTGAACCACCCTTTTGAACGTGCAAATTTTATGCAGTCTTTTGAGAACAGAACGTTCTTTTTGTCTTTTTGGTCGAAGGTTCGTATGCGGCTTTGATTGGCATGTCCGCAGATCGCATCGTCGGGAATGCGCAGAGCAACCCATACTACGCCTTTGCTACCAGGGCCTTTGCCCATCATTTCCATAATCCATGCCTCGTTGGGGTCGCATATTGTGAAGGTTTCGCCTTCGGAGTTGTAACCGTATGTTTCGGCGAGGTTGGTCATTATGGATATGGCTTCGCGTGCAGTCTTTGAACGCTGCAGGGCAACATATATAAGCGATCCATAGTCCAGGATGCCGGTAGAGTCAACCATTTCTTCGCGTCCGCCAAATGTAGTCTCGCCAATTGTAACTTGATATTCGTTTATGTTGCCTATAACATTGTATGTTTCGGCTGCTTCAGGGATTTGTCCGTGGTATTCTTTTGTATCCCAATCGTATATCTGCCGCATTTCGCCTTTTGCATGTTTGCCGGCAGGATAGTGGCAAAGTCCGATAAACATACCATAGTCATCGGCATTGTATGTACAGATTACCGATCCATCGGTGCTGGCTTTCTTGCCTACAATGAAGTTGGTACATGCAAAAGCGTGCAAAATGCCTGTGCAAAGCAGAAGAGATAGTATAATGCGTTTCATTGTGCTTTCTTTTATTCGTCTTTTTAAATGGCTTTGAAACTCATGTCGAGACCTTTCACAGAGTGAGTGAGCGCACCAACAGAAATGAAGTCAACGCCACATTCTGCATATTCGCGTATTGTGTCGAACGTTATTCCGCCACTGGACTCTGTTTCGAAGCGACCAGCGATGATGTCAACCGCTTTTTTCGTATCTGCAGGGGTGAAATTATCAAGCATGATGCGGTCTACTCCACCGTGGTCAAGTACTTGTTGCAGTTCATCAAAACTTCTGACCTCAATTTCTATTTTAAGGTCAAGTCCTTTATCTGCAAGATATTTATGGCATCGGTCTATGGCATTTGTTATTCCGCCGGCAAAGTCAACATGGTTGTCCTTGAGCAATATCATGTCGAAAAGACCTATGCGGTGGTTTGTTCCACCGCCGATTTTTACGGCTTGTTTTTCGAGCATTCGCATGCCAGGAGTTGTCTTACGGGTGTCGAGCACACGTGTCTTCGTTCCCTTTAGGCGTTCCACGTATTTTGCTGTCATTGTAGCAATACCGCTCATGCGCTGCATAATGTTCAACATTAGTCGTTCCGTTTGAAGGAGTGAGCGCGTCTTGCCTGAAACAATCATGGCAATGTCGCCTTTCTTTACGGGAGTGCCGTCTTCTATAAGCACTTCCACCTGCATTGTGTTGTCAAAACGGTTAAAAACCTTTTTGGCAACTTCCACGCCAGCAAGTATTCCGTCTTCCTTAATAAGGAGATGTGATTTTCCCATGGCGTCTTCTGGGATGCAGCAAAGTGTGGTATGGTCACCATCGCCGATGTCTTCGGCAAATGCAAGGTCAATGAGCTTGTCTTCTAGTTCGTCTACTGTATACATTTTTCAGTTTTTTTTATAGCAAGCGCAATGGTTATCGCGCCTGCGTTTTATGGAATTTCTTTCTTCTGTCCTCTTTTATAGGTATATGCCGACACCGATACGTAGTCCAACCGTTGAGTATTTTGAATGGTCTTTAATAGACTGGTCGTAGTATACTGCAGGTTCAAGGGTTACGCTCTTGCCAAGGAAAAAAGCGTAGCCAAGTTCGATGCCTGGCATGAGGTCGTTATAGTTGCTATTGCCGTGAACGAGCTTTGCGTTTATGCCCATGTAAAGTCCGTTTTGTATGATGTAGTATCTTCCGCCCACACCCACGGAAACTTTATCCTCTACGTCGTCATTGCCACAGTGCTGATATTCGACCATGGCAAGAGCCATCCAGTTGTCGGCAAGCAGGTATCCGCCTTTTGCCTGAACACCAAGGTTTAGCTTTTCAGCTCCGTTGTAGCTTAGGTTCAATCCTGTCAGTGAACCATTGCAGTAGAATTTACCTTCCTCAAATTGTGCGTTTGCCGTTAATGCCATAAGGAATGCAACGGCGATGAAAAACAGTTTCTTCATAATTGTTGTTTTGTTCTTTTTGTTTCTTTTTGCCTTGTTGGAGCGCTTAGCGTTATTGTTCTGCGAATGTCATTTCGCTTTGCTCTTGTTTAGCCTTTGTTTCTGTATGTTTTATAACGTTGGCGCACCATATTACATTGCAAATATACTTATTAGAATCCATTACTCAAAGAAAAGGTGGCAAATAATTGTGCCTCTCTCCTTTCTGCATGCCGTTGAAAAGACGTAAAAAACAATCCGGAAAGGCATTGTCGAGTAACCTTCCCGGATTGCTTATGTTTATTTTGTTGCGGCATTAGCCTTGTTTCTCATCTTTTATTTTTGCTACATAGGCATCAATTACTGCAACAGCGGTGACGTTGACAATGTCGCGCACGGAACTTTCGAAGTCGGTGAAATGTATCGGCTTGTTCAATCCCATTTGTATCGGGCCGATTATCTCTGCGTCTCCATCAAGGCCCTGCAGCAATTTGTATGCACCATTCGCACTGCTCAGATTCGGGAAGACTAGAGTGTTGACATCTTTTCCGTTCAGTCTGGAGAATGGATACTTGGCATCGCGCAGTTCGCGGTTGAGGGCAAAGTTGATTTGCATCTCGCCGTCGATGGCAAGATCGGGGTATTCTTTCTGCAAGGCTGCCACAGTTTCATGTACCTGCTGCGGACTTCCGCAGTCGTCTGTGCCGAAGTTCGAATAACTTATCATTGCGATATTTGGCTCTTCGTTGAAGAAGCGTACTGTTGCTGCGCTCAGTTTTGCCACATCCTTCAGTGTGTCTTTGTCAGGATGGCGGTTGATGAGTGTGTCGGCTATATAATACACTCCTTTGCTTGTGTTCAGAATGTGCATTGTGGCGAAATGAGAGTAGCCGGGCTGTATGCCAACCACTTCTTTTGCCACTTTGATGGTATTGGAGTATTTTGTATACAGACCTGTTATGAAGGCGTCTGCTTCACCTGTCTCAACCATCATCATTCCAAAGTAGTTGCGTTCGAACATCTTGTCGTTTGCTTCTTCATAGGTATATCCCTCGCGCTGGCGTTTTTCTGCCAGAATTGCGGCATAGCGCTCGCGGCGTTCGCTTTGGTTGTCATGGCGCAGGTTTACTATCTCTATGCCATCAAGGTTTAGGTCAAGCTCTTTTGCCAGTTTCTCAATGCGTTCGTCGTTGCCAAGGAGTATGGGTTGGCATATGCCTTCAGCTTTTGCCTGAACTGCAGCCTTCAGCATTGTGGGGTGCAGTCCTTCTGCGAAGACTACGCGTTGTGGATGCTTGCGTGCAGTGTCATAGAGCTTTTGCGTGAGTTTCGTTTCTTGTCCGAGCATTTCGCGAAGCTTGTTCTTGTATGCAGCCCAATCGGTAATAGTTGTGCGTGCCACTCCGCTATCTATTGCAGCTTTGGCTACAGCGGCAGAAACTTCGGTTATCAAGCGTGGGTCAACGGGTTTTGGTATGAAGTATAGCGGACCAAATGTGAGATTGTTTACGTGATATACATCGTTCACTACGTCTGGCACGGGTTGTTTTGCCAAATCTGCTATTGCATTTACGGCAGCCAGTTTCATTTCCTCGTTTATGGCCGATGCGTTTACATCGAGTGCTCCACGGAATATGTATGGAAAACCGATAACGTTGTTTATCTGGTTGGGATAGTCTGAGCGGCCGGTACTCATAAGCACGTCGGGGCGGCTTGCCATTGCGTCTTCATACGAAATCTCCGGCACGGGGTTTGCTAATGCAAAGACGATGGGCTGCTCTGCCATTGAGCGTATCATGTCTTGTGTCAATACGTTTCCTTTTGACAATCCAACGAAAACGTCGGCTCCCTTTATGGCTTCTTCCAAATTGTATACGTCGCGGCGGTCTGTGGCGAACAGCTTCTTCTGTTCTGTCAAGTTTTCTCTATCGCTGGTTATTACGCCTTTTGAATCGAGCATTACGATGTTTTCCTTTCTTGCTCCCAATGCCATATACATTTTTGTGCAAGATATTGCAGCAGCACCAGCCCCATTGACAACAATCTTTACCTTTGATATGTCTTTGCCGTTGACTTCAAGAGCATTTTTCAGTCCGGCAGCCGAGATTATGGCAGTTCCGTGCTGGTCATCATGCATTACGGGGATATCGAGTGTGCGCTTAAGTCTTTCCTCAATGTAAAAACATTGTGGAGCCTTAATGTCTTCCAGGTTTATTCCTCCGAAGGTTGGTGCTATGCGCTCCACCGTTTCGCAGAATTTTTCAGGGTCTTTTTCTGCAATTTCAATATCGAAAACATCTATTCCTCCATATATCTTGAAGAGCAAGCCCTTACCTTCCATTACGGGCTTACCGCTCATTGCACCGATGTCGCCAAGTCCGAGCACAGCCGTGCCGTTGCTTATTACGGCAACAAGGTTTCCTTTGTCTGTATATTTATATGCATTGTCTGGCTTTTCTTGTATTTCCAAGCATGGGAAAGCCACGCCAGGAGAATAAGCCAAGCTGAGATCCGTCTGTGTGCTGTAAGCCTTGGTTGGCTTCACTTCGATTTTGCCAGGACGAGTCCCCTCGTGGTAAGCCAAAGCCGCTTCTTTAGTTATTTTTACCATAATGTTTCGTTTTTATATAAGTTGTTTTAATAGATTTATGCCTATTTCAGGTCTTTGCAAAATTAGTAAAAACAAACGGGAAACGGAGAGAAAATAAAAAATAAAGTTGTAACTTTGCATAAAATCGTAACAGAAATGCATAAAAACAGCAACAATAGCTCACAAGATTATCGGCAGAAACTGAAAATCCGTATTCAGGAAACAGCTACACCGCTCTTCAAGAAGATGGGGCCAAAGTCTGTTCGCATGGATGACATTGCCAATGCTTTGTCAATTTCAAAGCGCACGCTTTATGAGATTTACGACAATAAGGAGAAACTTTTGCTTGCATGTGTGAAGCGCGATTCAGAGAATTTCGCGAAGCGTCTTGCCGATTATGCCGAAAAAGCGGAAAACGAGTTGGACATTGTTGTGACTTTTTTCAAGTTTAAGTTTGAAGAACTTGATTCCGTAACTGCGGCATTCCTTTCCGAAGTTGATAAATACGAGAGCGTTAACGCCTTTTTTCGTCAGAATCATGACGAGCATGTGAAAGAATCTGCCGACTTTATGCGTCAATGTGTGGAGAAGGGCTTTTTTGCACCTACTATTGATTGTGCTGTCTTTCAGGATATTTGTGAAACACTCATGGAGTCGCGTTTGCTTGATAGCCTTTACGGCAAGTATACTATAAGGGATATTTTCATGAATTACTTTGTTGTGCTTCTGCGCGGTCTTTGCACAGAAAAAGGAATTGCGCTTCTTGACCTCTATTTAAAGAAATCTTTCATTTGACAACCCATCTTTTTCTTTTTTCTTTTATGCGGGCTTGCGTTTTTATTCCCGCATGGTTGCCATTGTGTTTCTGCGGGCTTTATTCCGCATTCCTGCAGGGATAATTGGGAAGTGTCATCTGCTGGGCGTGGTTACCTTGCTCTTTCCCCATCTAAATAGGTCTTTCCATGAGTTGAAATCTTTTTTCAGAATTATGCCTAGCCCTTGCGTGTTTAGCGATGAGCGCGTGAAATATCTGTCGTTTGTCTGGTTGTATACTTTTATCGCCACGTTGCCACTAGGCGTTAATAGGTATTTAACGTCAAAATCGCCAATGAATGAGGATGTGGCATTCTGGTTATCACGGTATCCGAACTGCCCGTTTACGAGAAGCCGGTTGCTGAAGAGGCTTCCTGAGAGCAGACCTTCGTATTCTGCATTGTTGAATCCTTCCGTGCCAGTACTTATGTTTGTGCCGAAGTTCCAGTTTCTGTTCTTTATTAGCGACCCCAACACGTTGTTGATTTGCTGGCTTAGCGTTCCGCTGATGAGGCTCTGCATGGCGAGACTTGTTTGGCTTTGCTGTGCATCTTCCTGGCTTTGGTTATTCTTCCCGTCGGTATAGAATCGTCCTATGGCGAGCAGGTAGACAACTTGCTGGTTCATTTCTTCTTCGCTGTTAATGATTGAGCGCACCATCTGCTTGGCGTCATTGTTTACCGTTGGCATGTCGAAGTCGAAATCCAGTTTTACGGCCTCGGGTGTCCCTGTTATGTTCATAATGCAGTCAACCCTAACATTGTTGCTGCTGAAGCTATTGCCTATTTTAAGGTCGGCGAGTGATACCCCGTTCACGGGATAAACAGCCTTAAGATTGAGCAATGCGTTGTACGGGTTACCGCCAAACACTATGTAGCTTCCTTGCTGGAAGCGGAAATCCTTGCGAATTATGTTTTGAATTGTAAGGTTGTATGAGCCGTGGTCAATGAGATATGTTCCAAACATTTCGAAGTTGCCTTTGTTGAAGTACGTGGCCTTTATTGCACCATTACCGTTTAGCGCAATCTTGTCGCCCGTGGTTTCATCCATCAGTACGCGAAGCGTGAAATCAGGTGTGCAGTCCACGTCGAAATTTATATACATGTCGGAACTTTCGTTGAGGTCGGCGATATCGTTTGCCTTAGCATGCAACTGTTCGTCAGTGGTTGTGGAGTCTTCTTGCGAATGGTCAACCCATGTAAGGAATGTCCCGTCGTTAACGGCATCGGGCGACGATGCATTATATTCTATGAAAGAGCCTTGCTCTGGCTTCATGTTTATGTCGAAACGAATGTTGTGTGGTCTGCCGATTATGCCACATTTACCTGTGGCATATACGGTTCCGAAGAAAGTGTTGTCGCCATAATCATGGAAGTCATAGCAAAGAAATTTGTCAGCCTTTATATCTATGTCGTATGTCAGCCGCGACAAATTCTTATGGTGCAGTGCTCCCGTTACGATGGCATGGTTGCCATTGCGGTCTCTCACGGTGTCTCCGTTGAATACAATTTCGTTTGGCAACATACGCACTGTGTCGTTTTCAAGAGTATACTCAGTGTTGAGTGTGGTAATCTTCAATTTTCCGTCGGCCACGAGTAGTCCTCGCAGGTTTATTGCGCTCAAGTCTCCGTAGACTTGTGCGAAACCGTTTGCATGGGCATTTATATCACTCATAAAACTGTCGCAAAAGCTTTCAAGAAATTCTATGTTCGTGTTCTTTGCCGTAATGCCGAGGTCGAGGTAGTTGCGCTCTAGCGAGACATATCCTTTTATTATTGTCTGTGCTGCTTCTCCATCGTCCGCATGTGCGTCAATTTCTATTTCGCCATCCTTCTTGTTCCATTCCACGTTGGCGAAGAGCGTACCGATTCGTCCGCCCTGAAAGTGGAACTTGTCTACGCGCAACTGAGCGTACGCTTCAGGTGTTTCCATCACAGACTTTACGTATGCCTTGCCGGAAGCAAGCCCGTTGAAGGTTACGGAATGGAAGTTTACAAGGTTTAGCACATAGTCAACGTCAATGTCTTTCAGGTCTATGCAGATAGAGTCGTTGCGGTCGTTGTTTGCCTTGCCATTGACTTTAATGTGTTGTTGTCCGTGCGTGATGGCGAAGTTGTTAACCTGTATGCCTTTCCCACTGTATATTATGTTTGAAGGTGCCACGTTCCATGCCGTGTCATTCACAAGTATTGTTGATGGTTCGAGGTTGAACATGACCGCCTTTCCTATGCCTGGAGATTCGTAGAACTGAGTTTTGCTGTGCAACTCTCCTTTCAACTTGATTGGAGCATTGTAGTTTACTTTTATTGTGCTGCCAAGTGTGTTGTTTGCAGCATTGGCATCAAGACTGATTGTCACATCGTTATTGTTGCCAAGAAGTTTCTTCACAGTGGCTAGCGTGAACAGAGTGTCGTTAGTCGTGCGTATGTCAAGTGTTCCGTTGCGAAACTCCGAACCGTCATAGGCGAAGTCTGGTATGTCTATCTGCGCGTTAATGTTTCTGCTTGTGTCGTCAATTCTAGCCTTTAGGCTTATAGATTTGTTTGTGTGGAATGGTATTCCTAACAGTCTTTCCATCCATTGCGTGTCGTCTATGTTCGCTTTCAATGTAAAATTGTTGTCGGCATAGCCTGCTTTTTGCGTCTGTCCGAGCCATGGCATTGTAGGTAGTTTCGACTTAACCATTGCAGCTAGACTTTTTCCAAGCGTCGTAAAGTTGTATTTGCCGTTTAGCTCAATAGAGCCGAAGTCTGACATCACTGCAATATGCCTTTGGCTCAATTCTGCATATATGTTGTCTATGTTGTAGTTGGTATTGGCCGACTGCATCATAAAGTTATCTATTGAGATGTTTCCGCAAATGGTTTGCAGTGTTTTACCCGTAATGTCTGATGACAATGCCATGCTGAAGTCCGTATCTCCCCATTTGTTGCAGATATTTATGCGTTGTGGATTGAGACGCTTAATGTTGGCACGCACAATAATGTGCGGTGCATCTCCTTTTGTTTCAATCGTCCCTCCTACGTTTATATTGCAGTAAGGATCGTTAATATCCATAGTTGCGCAAAGTAATGTCTTTGCGTATGAAGCGTCAATGTTTATGCTATTGAAAGAATATCCGTTATATTCTAACTGAGATACCGTTCCCTTTACCGTAGCATTGCTGATTTTTTTGTTGCTAAGCGTAGCAGATGTCTTTACGTTAACAGATATTGTACCAAGTTTTTCAATAGAAAGAAGATCCTTGATATTGAATTTTTCAGTGGATATGTCAAGTGTTATATTGTCGCAAGCCTTGATTCCTGAAACATTTATTGTCCCAAGATTTGTGCTCGTAGTAAACTTTGTCCTAAGGTTTTTGCATGTTCCTTCAACACCTCCGTTTATGTCAATGTGCTTTACGTTGGTCATAAGTTGTGGCACTTCAACCTTGTGTTGTGTAAGCAGTGTCTTTATAAACGATGTAGTGCGCTCGCCCACATGAAATCTATTTATTTTTGCTCCCCATCTTGCATCCTTTTTTGTTGGAGTGTGGATGAATGCAGATGTTTCCAGCAACAGGTCGTTGTCAACAGAACGCAGAGATGTTTTTTTAATGGACAAGATTTTTTTCTTATATTCAAAGGACGAATAAAAATGAATCTGTCGGTTAATGCCTTTGAATAGGGGTACTAATGCAGCGAAATCATTAAGACAAACTTTTTCTCCTTCAATGCTACCTTCTATATTAAGCGTGCTCATGTCAAGATTTCCATCAATTAAGATGTAAGATGTTGTGATGCTTTTTGATGAAATCTTTGTTTGTGGCAGTTGCAAAAGAAAGTTTTCCAGGCTTGCACCTTTATTATCAGCCCGTAAACTGAAAGACAGTTCTCTGATGTCTATGCCTGACGCTTCTTTAAACGATAGCTTTTTAATCGTTGCATTGATATCTTTGTCTGAAACATGTTTTACTATAATGTGTGAACTAATGTCGCTAACGTGGATGTGGTTCGGAGATATTTTGCCAGATGTAAAGGGTTGATCATAACAATCGTATGAAATATCGCCGTGTCTGATTATGAATGAGTTTATTCTGAGGTTGAATGAACTCTCTTTCTTTTCTTTTGATGATAGCGAGTCTATAACAAATTGGAAATTTGCCTTAGCCTTAGCATTGGTCTTGTATGTCCTTGCCTTTAGACCGAATATCTGAGCTGATGATATTTCTATGTTTCCGCTTGCAAGTTCAAGTGGGTTTAAGCTTACAGACAAGCGTGCGGCATGTACCATCATGCGTCCTGACTTATCGTGCATAGTGAAATCGTCTATGATAAGTCTGTTTAGTAATCCGAGGTCAATGCTTCCAATACTTGTCTTTGCGCCGAACTTTTCTTCAAGTATCTTGGCTACACAACTTGCCGTGTACCTTTGTACTGCGGGAATATGCATAAGCACAGACACAAGCAGGTACATCGAAAGTAATGTCCATACGGTAAAGTTCAGTATGTGGCGCAGTTTCTTCAATGTCTTGGTGAGTTTTTATTCGTGATTTTCAGAATGGTTTTGCAAAGGTTAAAAGTTAAACGAAAGCGTCATGGAACTTTCTGCCCAGACGCTTTCGTCTTGATGTATAAAACCTTTTTCTTTTCAGTTCATGTTCTGTCTTTATTGTAGCTTCAGCATTAAATGTTGGCTTTCATAAAGCTTCGTCAACAGGTCTTTGCGGCATGTTGGCATTTTTAGCTAGCTTTATATGCTTTTTGCGAGCCTGCCACTTGTTTTTTTTTTCTTCGTATTCGCGCATATGGCGCTCAAGAAAATTGTCTGCCATCGCTCTTATTCGCTGAATTTACTGTAAACGACTTCAATTTTTATCGCACTGTCATTACCTGATGTTCCTTTCACGAATTTTGTTTGACTCATGCTTAAATCGTTTACAACCTTAACAAGTTGTGATGTACTGGAGAGTGTAACGTATGTTGTTGTCACTGGCACAACCAGCACTTTATTCCAATCAGGATGTTCATTCTCCCAATTTTGGCGTGATGTATCCCATTGTTGCCATTGTGTACTTGTCTTGTCTGAAGGTTCTTTGCCAATGGCAGCATTGCGTACATTGCGCATATATGTTATAAGGTTTGCTATATTGTGGAATGTGTAGGCGTTAGACTTTGCCTCTGTTGTTCCATCGCTGGTAGCGAAAACAGCAAGAAAAGAAGTCTTGTTGTCGGCTAGTTTTTCTCCTTCAAAGAAGCTCTTCAAACTGTCTTTTGGTAACATCAACAGGGTTGTTGGTAGTTCAAGGCTATAGTCCTCGTGAACGTCGTTGTTTACTCGTGTAAGTGCAACGCGAGCGGAGTTCAAAGTATCGTTGTCATGCCCTTTGAAAATATCGTCAACAGGCATTGCCATTTCTGTGAATATGCCGGATGGAGACTTCACATAGGTCACATTCTCGTTGTCACCTTTAGCAACAAGAGCCTTGATAGCCTCATTGTCGTTGCTCATTGAGTTTGCCTGCAATACCTCTTCCGTTCCACCGAAAGTAGAAATAACGTTTACGGTGGTGTCTTTTTTCACGCCGTTGGTCTCTTTCTCGTATTGATACTTGTAGTAAAGCACTAATTGGGTATAATATGAAGAAGCCATAGAACCCAATCCTTCAATAGACTTGAAATAGAAGCCTGGACATACCTTATTAATAAACGTTATTGCGTTCTTGAACAGCGAGGGGTCAGAATAGAACCTCTGCATGAGATAAGTTCCGTAATTGTAGTAATATTTGCCATCTTCCTGACTCTTGTAGGCTGTTGAACTAATCATTCCCGTTGCGGTACTGTCTGAACTGAAATTTGCGTTAGGCAGTTTAATCTTTATTTTCTTGGGCACTGTGTCAGCCGCAAGGTCATACAAGGTATATGTCTTGTTGATATTAACGCAACCTTCGTCTGTACGGCAGTATCCTTCTGCTTCGGGATTGAAATCTGAATAGAGTTTGGATGCTTCTGAAACAGGTTTTGACATCTCGATAGCCTTCATTTTCATAGAGGCGAGGGAGTCGCCATAGTAATTGTTATAGAAAATATAAAGGGCGCAAGAGTCAGCAATCACAGAGCCGTCTTTTAGGCGTGACATGATGGAACTTTCTTCTGGGAACTGAGTGCCCTCCAAAGTATAGAATTGGGTTAGGAAGTTCCCTTTGACGTTGACACCTGTCTCGGGATCTTTCACTTGTCCAAGATAGCCCGTTGTGGAGCGGGCGTAAACATTCCCCGGTATATATGAACTTGAACTCACTGGAAAACTGTTGAAAGTGACGTTCATTTTGTCTCCACCGTCCAAAATACTTTGGCCAATGTTGTCGGTGTTGTCGTCGCATGCCGTCAGGCATGTGACAGATACAGCCAAGCTGAGTAGTAACTTGCTGAATTTCATTTGTAGTGTTGTTTGTTGCTTTCGCGGCATGCGACTGGTTTCGCGGCATGCCGTGGGTTATTTTGTTTTCAATGTGTAGAAATTCGCAGTGTGTTTAACCGAGTACGGTGTCATAGAACTTGTCATAAGCATCGGCATCAATGTCCTCAGCGTTTGCTTGTGATAAGAACGGCAATCCTTTTGCTTTGGCGTATTCTACTAGTTCAGGGCATACACCAGGTCCAGCTTCGATAATTCCGTCAGAATAGTCTATGGCGAATTTTTGGAATTCTGTGAAATCGAATTTCTTGTTGTAGTTATCGAGTACGTTTCCGCTTGCATCTTTGAATGTTAGACACTGTCTGAATGTAGGTTCAATGTCTTTTTTTAGTCCGTTGCCAAAGAGTGACGTAACAATTTTTGCTCCTGCAAACGAAGGCTCGTCCTTAAATGCGGTTTTAACGTAGTACGGAAGTACTGTTCCCATCCACCCTTGACAATGTATAATGTCCGGTGTCCAGTGTAACTTCTTAATTGTTTCGAGTACTCCGCGTGCGAAGAAAATGGCGCGCTCACCGTTGTCTTCATATTCTTCTCCATTTTCGTCGTTTGCCATCAAACGCTTTGTGAAATAGTCATCGTTGTCTATGAAATAAACTTGTATGCGTGTAGATGGTATTGAAGCGACCTTGATTATCAGAGGGTGGTCGGTATCGTCGAATATAATCATCATTCTGGACAGACGAATCACTTCGTGTAGCTGTCCTCTGCGTTCGTTAATGTTGCCCCATTTAGGCATGAAAGTGCGAATTTCATGACCTTTCTCAAGTATTGCCTGTGGTAACTGTCGGCCGATGCACGACAACTCACTTTCAGGAACGTAGGGTATTATCTCTTGATTGATAAACAGAATTTTTTTTGTATCCATCATGTAATGCTTTAATCCTTGCAAAGGTACAAAAAAAAACTAAGCTATGGTCTTAGTCTTTTGCAAAAAGGCTCAAAACTAAATGTTTATTGGCATTTTTTTATACATATTCTTTTCTGTTTAAGAAAAAAGTAGTTATTTTGCACCGATTTTTCAAGCCAAGATAGGTGCGGAAGTTTTTGTAAATCCGTGCATGATGTGTTAAAATGAAAAGTTCAACGCGCCAATAACAAAACATTCAATAGCGCTTTAAAAATATTTATTTATATAATGAAGGTATTTCATAAGATAGCGGAGCTTCAAAACGAGCTTTTCGCTGTTAGAAAGGAAGCTAAAACAGTAGGTCTTGTTCCGACAATGGGGGCGCTCCATGAGGGACATGCATCTTTGGTGAAACGCAGTGTTGGGGAAAATGACGTGACGGTTGTGTCGGTCTTTGTAAATCCCACTCAGTTTAATGACAAGAATGACCTCAATACATATCCAAGGACGTTGGAAGCAGATTGTGCTCTGTTGGAAAGTGTCGGTGCCGACTATGTCTTGGCTCCATCTGTAGATGAGATGTATCCAACACCAGACACCCGCCATTTTGAATTTCCACCTGTTTCAACTGTTATGGAAGGAGCTCACAGGCCAGGTCACTTTAATGGCGTATGTCAAGTGGTAAGTCGTTTGTTTTATATTGTGCGTCCAGACAAGGCTTATTTCGGAGAAAAGGATTGGCAACAGATAGCTGTGATAAAAGCAATGGTGAAATATCTTGGCCTTTCACTTGAAATTGTTGAATGTCCGATAGTAAGAGAAGCCGACGGTTTGGCGAAATCTTCGCGTAATACTCTTCTTTCTTCAGATGAGCGTGCGATAGCACCGACGATATTCAAATATCTAGAAGAAAGTCGTTCTTATGCAGAAACCCATACTCTTAAAGAAACTCATGATTTGGTGGTCGCAGGAATTAACGCTACGGAAGGGCTTGAAGTTGAATATTTCTCTATAGTTGACGGAAATACGCTACTTGATATTGAAGACTGGAAAGATTCCGACAATGTTGTCGGTTGTATAACAGTTTACTGCGGCAAAAAGCCGATACGACTCATAGACCACATAAAATACGTTACAAAATAAAAAGGCATAAAGCCAAAACATTTCGACAGTCATGTTTATAGAAGTAATGAAGAGTAAGCTGCATTGTGTAAAGGTGACAGAGGCCAACCTTAACTATATGGGCAGCATCACGATAGACGAAGACCTGTTGGACGCGGCAAATCTTATTGCCGGTGAAAAAGTTCAGATTGTTGACAATAATAACGGGGAGCGTTTTGAGACATATATTATAAAAGGTGAACGCGGTAGCGGATGTATCTGTCTTAATGGCGCAGCGGCTCGTAAATGTCTTGTAGGAGACACTGTAATTATCATAGCCTATGCGCTTATGGATTTTGAGGAAGCCAAGACGTTCAAGCCGACGGTCGTGTTTCCTGTTGACAACAAACTGGGATAAAAATATTTCGTAGAGAAAACATACAAGGCACCAGCATCATTTCGTTGCATGGTGCCTTGTATGTTTTTGTTATTAGCTGTGGCTAATGTTCTGTGTCCTTGAAAATTGTTTGTGGAATAGTTCGGTGGCAAGAAGAAAGTGAGTATATTTGCACATATATATTCAATAGAAAATGAAAATATCCCACTTGTATATTTCTTTGGTCTTTGTTTTTGCTCTGTTTTTCGCTGCCTGTGGTGGAGCTGACACCAATGGTAACGTTAAGAGCAAAGAGCAGTTGGCTGCTGAAAAAACTAAAGATTCGCTTGCGTTGAAGGTTGGTGTAGTGAAAACATCCGATTGTCTTCCTGCATTTGTAGCCAAGGATGAAGGCTTATTCGATTCGCTTGATGTCAATGTTAAACTTGTCTTTTTTACATCGTTGCTTGATTGCGAAAAGCAATTGCAGAAAGGCAATCTAGACGGAGCATTTATTGATACAAAACGCATAGCCTTTCTTAAAGAAAAATATTCTTTTGATATGGATACTGTTGCGACTACGGGGATGCAATGGGTGCTGGTTGCAAACAGAAAGTCTAGACTCCGTACTGTGAAGCAACTTGCTGAAAAGACCATTGGCATGACGAGACATTCAGCAACAGATTATTTGACAGACAAAGTGCTTGATAGTGTGAAAGTCGACAAGGACAAAGTGTTTAGAATTCAAGTTAATGACGTAGACTTAAGATTAAGGATGCTTATATCTGGCGAGATAGATGCAGCTTGGCTTCCTGAGCCACAGCTAACAGAAGCTATGCGTCGTGGATGCAATATTCTGGTCCGAGGCAATGGAAAAGACGCGCCGAAGTCAGTCTTGGCTTTCACAGGTAAAGCTTTGGCAGATAAACGTAAGGTAAAACAGACAGAAGTATTCATTGCAGCTTACGGACTTGCACAGAGAAAAATAGCAGATTGTTCTATAGAAGCAAAGCGCGAACTTGTGACAAAGTACTACGGTTATGCCGCAAAATAACATACAACGAAATGGACAATAGTTTGAAACTCTTTTCAGAATCGCTTAAAATGCTTGAGAGCGAAAACCTTCCGGCTGCTCTTGCCATAATGTTGCCCTATGTGGAGAGCCACCCTTATGTTTATCATTCTGAGGAACTTAAGAGTATCAGTGCCAATCTTGACACAATGGCGCACTATATGGAAAATGGTGCGGACGACGAAATGAGGCCAAAACTTTACGCCCGGATGCTTGAAACTGCAAAGAGAGCCGTGAGAAATATACGTACGGAGTACCGAATGAAGAGCGTTGATTTTTATAAGGATGCAGCTCGGCACGTTAATCCCTCTTTTTCTATTTCGCCAGGAGCAGTGCGTATGGAATTGGAAGATTATGTTTCCGATATAGCTATGTTGCAGCTCGAAAGTGAGGAGGCGGCTAACGTAAGGTGTAAGGAGATCGTTTCTGCACACTATTCATATCTTCAGTCGCTGTTCTGTCATATAACGTTGTCTGCAATATGGACAGATGAAGAGGCGAACCTTATGGAAGAGACATTGCTTTCCCCAACAGTTGACAGCAACGATGTTCAACTGCTCGTCAGTGCAATAATGATTGCTGTGATGAACAATTTCGATTTCAATAAATTCCGTACTCTTGTTCATGTGTATGAGAAGACTGGCGATATGCGAGTACGCCAGAAAGCACTCGTGGCCTGGTTGTTTTCTATGACTGAAGGTACGGATGTTCTCAAGCAAAAAGCAGAAATAGAAGCCGTATGCCGTAATCCTCAGACAATAATTGATATAGTAGATACACAAAAGCAAGTGTTTCTATGTATGAATGCCGAAAAGGACGACGACTATATCCGCAAAGACATATTCCCAACTCTCATGGAGAGTAAGATAGACATGAACCGTCTAGGCATAAACGGAGGCGATGAGGGGAGTCGTCTTAGTGACATTCTTGATCCAGAAGCCGAGGACAGAGCCGTAAAGATGGCCGAAGACTCGGTTAAACGCCTTCTTGAGATGCAGAAGTCTGGAGCCGACATATATTTTGGCGGTTTTTCAAAAATGAAGAGATTTCCCTTCTTCTATACTTTGGCCAACTGGTTTTTCCCGTTCAGCTTTGACCATCCAGGAATAGCGCAAGCAATACAACAGGACGAGAGCCGCAATATGGTAAAAGGTTTGTTTTCGGGAATGCCATTCTGCGACAGTGATAAATACTCATTCTCGCTGGCTATAGGCTCTGTGCTTGCCTCTCTTCCAAAAGACGTGGCGGAGATAGCAAAAAGCGGAATGGCGGGCAATGGAGATGCTTCAAGGCTTACGTCAGATCCCATATACATGCGACTTATGTTCTTGCAGGATCTCTATCGTTTTTTCAAACTTTATCAGTGGCATAACCAAATCTACAATCCTTTTGCTGAAGGAAACTCAATGTTTGTTGCCAGTAGTCTGTTTAAAGACACAGGGCTAAGCAGACATTTTTCCTCGCTTGCACAATTCCTCGTGTCTCGCAATGAAATAAAAGCGGTAGAGAAATTGATGCCTGCCATAGAAACAGACACTAGTGTCAAGGCTTTGATGTTGACAGGAGTATATTTTCTAGACAAAAAAGGCGACGCAGAAAAAGCTCGCAGCTGTTTTGCCAAAGTACTAGAGCAGGAACCGGACAACGAAAAAGCCCTTAGAGCATTGGCAAAGGCTGCATATAGAAGCGGGCATACCGACGATGCGTTCAACATATACAGACAACTGTGTTCCACAGACGACACTCCCAAGGGCGTGGGCTTGGAATTTGCCGTGATACTCGCTAAGAGCGAACTCTTTGACGAAGCCGCCAAACTGCTTTACAAGCTGGATTTCAAATATCCAGACACTATTGATGTGAAGCGAGTGCTGGCATGGGTTCTGATGGGGCAGCGCAATCTGCAGCAGGCTGACAGAGAATATACGCGTATATTGGAGAATAGTGCCTTAGCAGGACCGATGGACAACCTGAATGCCGCATACTGCAAATGGTTTGAAGGTGACATACGCAGTGCATCTTCACTGTTGGCTGCGTATTATAAAGCGCATCACTGTGGTCTGGGGCAGCATAAGGAACAAGAGGCATTGAGCTACAAAGAGTTTTCTGCCATGTTGCTAGATGAATTACGCAATGACAACTCCATGCTTGAGCGTTATGGTATATCAAATGTAGATAAAATGCTTGTGATACGCATAGCTTACGGAAAAGCGGTTGCGGCAAGTGAACAATAATAAAACACTATATATAATGCATACAAGAGAAGAAAAGATGGAAGCCTTCGGACGTTTTCTCGATGTGCTCGACACGTTGCGCGAGAAATGCCCGTGGGACAGAAAGCAGACTAACCAAAGTCTGCGTCCCAACACGATAGAGGAAACGTTTGAACTGTGTGATGCTCTGATGAAGGAGGACACGCCGAATATATGCAAAGAGCTGGGCGATGTTTTATTACACATCTGTTTTTATTCAAAGATTGGAGAGGAACAGCAGGCCTTCGACATTGCCGACGTGTGCAACAAGGCGGTGGACAAATTGATATTCCGTCATCCACACGTTTATCACTCCTCGCAAGTGGGGGCTCCCAATCCCAAGCCGCTACCTTATGGCGAAGACTTGGAGCATACGGAAATGCAGAACGCCAAGACAGCGCAGCAGGTCGTTGAAAACTGGGAACAGATAAAACTGAAAGAAAAGGACGGCAATAAGCGTGTACTCTCCGGTGTGCCAGATACTTTGCCCTCGCTTATAAAGGCTTATCGCATTCAAGACAAGGCGCGCAACGTGGGCTTCGATTGGGAGGACAAAGCGGATGTTTGGAAGAAGGTTGCTGAAGAACTAGGCGAACTGGAAGTTGAGCTGCGCAAGGAAGACAAGGAAAAATCTACTGCCGAACTGGGGGACTTCCTTTTCAGTGTTATAAATGCAGCAAGACTGTATAAATTAAATCCCGACAACGCACTCGAAATGACCAACCAAAAGTTCATACGCCGTTTCAACTATATTGAAGAACATTCCATAAGGGTTGGAAAACCGCTGACGGAGATGACACTAGGCGAGATGGACAAACTCTGGAATGAGGCTAAACAAATGGAAAAACAAAATTCAAAATAAGGCGATGACATGAGAAAACTTACATTCATAATGATGATATTCCTTGCTTTGGCTACAATAGCGGGCTGCGGCGGCAAGAAATCACAGACAAGCAACAATTTGCCAAAGACTGTTGAAACGGAAATGGAGAGCGACTCCACAATTTACGGCTTTTGTGGAGATGGAACATCCATGAACATACTGCAGTTGATTACTGACAAAGGCGACACGATTGAGTTTACACTTCAAGGGAACGACACGCTGACTGTTGTGCAAGGCGGCATGCTTGCCGGCGACCGCATGGCTGTAGTGGCTGGAAATGCCCCTGAAGGCGAGAGTATTAAACAGGCAACGACTGTAATCAACCTAACTTCACTCATGGGAACTTGGCAGAGCATAGACAGAACATTCTCAATTGAGGAGGGAGGCGTGGTGAGCAGCGACAATAGAGAGCCCAAACCATATGTAGACTGGAAAATTTGCAATGGCAAACTCGTGCTTACTACTGACACATTCAGTGTTTATGGTCTTGGTCCCGACTCGCTTTTGCTTGAAAATGCACAGGGTATATTCGCTTACAAAAGGGTGAAAAAATAGCACAGGGCGGATGGCAAGATTCAACGTACACATATTGGGATGCGGAAGTGCATTGCCAAGCCTTAAACACAACACGTCTTCGCAGCTCGTGGAGGTGCATGACAAGTTTTTTATGGTGGATTGCGGAGAAGGGACGCAGCTACAGCTGCGTAAAAGTCGTGTGCATTTCTCAAAAGTTTCTGCCGTATTCATTTCTCATCTGCACGGAGATCATTGCTTCGGCCTTATGGGATTGGTGTCAACATTCGGGTTGTTAGGGCGTACAGCCCCGCTACATATCTTTGCCCCAAAGGAAATGCAGGAACTTTTCGACATACAAAAGCGTATGTTCTGCTCCAGTTTTGAATACGAGCTTGTGTTTCATCCTCTTGAGACAAAAAGAAGCGAAACCATTTATGATGACAGAAGTCTAACAGTTACCACCATACCACTTGCTCACCGCGTGCCTTGCTGTGGATTCCTGTTCCAAGAAAAGGCAGGGCTGCCGCATATCAACCGTGATATGGTTGATTACTATGGTGTTCCGCGAAGCCAGTTTAATAATCTTAAGGCTGGTATGGATTGGGTTGATGCGGAAGGAAATGCCGTGCCGAACGCTCTTCTCACCGTTCCCGCTGAACGGCCGTTGTCATACGCCTATTGTTCTGATACGAAATACCTGCCAATGCTCCACACAACAATAGACGGAGTGGATGTTCTTTACCATGAGGCGACGTATACTGAGGAGGATGTAAAGAATGCCGCTAAGTATAACCATTCCACTGCCGCACAAGCTGCCATGGTGGCACGCGATGCCCATGTCGGAATGCTCTTGCTGGGGCATTATTCTTCGAAATATCCTGACGAAAATTGTATTCTTGACGAGGCAAAAAGCGTTTTTGCTAACTCTTGGCTTACTAACGAGATGGAAATATTCGATGTGGAAAATAAATGCAAGGCTTAACCTTACAAAGATAAAGCCGCGGGCTTGCGTTTGCAAACCTGCGGCTTAAATTTTATTTGCACGTTGGCTTATTTCGCTATGTCTGTAGGAATATCTGGATAAAGCTTGTGGATATAGTTTCGTTCGGTCAGTTTGAAGTAAACGAATATAGCGTAAGTCGACGTTTGTCATCACAACTTTTGTGGTCGAATTTCTTTATTTCCTTCAGCTTATATTTAGGATATGTTTCAATGAAAGACATGAGATCATCATCGCCCATGATAATGAAACCATTTGCCGGACGGTTCAAGTCTAGTGGTTTCACGCGGTCATTCAAATAGAAATTTATCGAGAACTGGTGCATGCGGTTGCGGTCGCCAGGCTTGAAGTCGCTGCGATAGTCCCAGATTTTCCCATTGGGCACAAGTTTGCCAATCTCTTGGGCAACGTAATAGTCGGTTTTCACTTCATAAACGCGCGGAAGAACAATTCCGTCTAGCATGAGATATTCCATAAACAGCATGCCTATAACGGACAGGCATGCGGCATATGCCCTCTTTTGCCGGAATATCTTGATGAACAGGTATACGGAAGCTAAAGTAAGAGCAATGAGCGCAATATTTACTACATTGAGTGGTGTGGTCTCAAGGCTTGTGAGATATGCCACATTTTCTGCGGCGTGTTTTCCTTTAAAGATAGAGTATGGAACAGCTCCGCACTTTATTGTGATGAATGTGATGGGGAGAAGTGCCGTAATTGCGGCCATTATCCATCCGTAGATGCTGAATGAGCGGAAGTCCTTTCTTGAAAGAATTATCATGCACTTTGCCACGAAATAGGCGACAAACGGATAGACAGGCAGCAGATATACGCTACGTTTGCTCTTTGGCACGCAGTAGAAGCAAAATATGAGTACTGCGCTGATTAGGGAAATCAGGCTTTGGCTGTCCATCGCCTTAAGCTTAATCCATAGGTTTCTTAACCAATGCTTAGGAGCAGCTACGCTATGAAGTGGTGCAAACTTCACGGTGAAAAGTGCAATGAGAAGCATTATCGTATATGGAAGAAAGCCTGCCAGCATGGTAAGGAAATTGTAATAGATCGGTTCCTCGTGTGATGAATAAACCATTTTACCGGTGAAGCGCAAGAAGTTCTCTTCAAAAACAAGATAAAGGAAGGAATTGCCGCGTTCAAGATATGCCATCCAATACCATGCGAGTGGCAAGACGCACGAGGCGAGTGCGAACAATAGGCAGATGCTGAAAGCTCGCAGAATTTTCTCTCCTCTGACAAGCATGAAACAGCCTACGGCAGCGCATGGAAGTATCACGCCTACTGGTCCTTTTGTGAGGAAAGCACCGCTCATTGTCAGTATTATGAATGGAATGTAAACCTTCTTACGATTTTCATACCATGACTGGAATAGGTAAATTGCCATGACGATAAGTGCAGAAAGCATCATGTCTACACGGCATGCCATACTGGCCCGGTGAACTTCAAACGCTGTGAGTGTTATAAGGCCGGAAAGAAACGCCAAACGTTCATCAATCTTGTTGCGAAGCATGGCACGATAGGCAACGAGAAGCATGACTATTGTGGCAAGGGCAGAGGGGAAGCGGGCTGTAAACTCGCTCACTCTTCCGAAAGGCAGCGAGCACAGGGCTATACACCAGTGGAAGAACGGGGGCTTGTAGGCAATGTCTACTCCGTTGTTTATAGGCGAAATCCAGTCGCCAGACTGTAGCATAGACAGAGCCACCACAGCTTCTCGCGGTTCACCCTTTGTGTTGAACAAAGCAACACCGAGGAACATTACAAGAAGAATCGTTGCGGTGGAGGCCAAAAGCCAAAAGTATATGTTCTTATCGTTTCTGTACATATGTTCGTTTAAGTTTAGCCTTGTTAGTTGCAAAGAGCTGATAAATTGTCCCAGTTGTCGCGAAAGGCAGCTATTGACGGGAAAAGCAAGTCTGCTCCTTCGTCAAGAAGCATGGAGTCGGGTAGGGGACCCGTGTTGCAAGCCACGGTGAATACGTTTGCTGCGACACCGGCGCGCACGCCAAGCGGTGCGTTCTCAACAACAATCGCCTCGTTGGGCTTTGCTGAAACTTTGGCAAGTCCTTTTAAATAAGGTTCAGGATTAGGCTTGCCGTGCACTACATCGAGGGCACTGACCACAAGGCTGCGATCTACTAGGCCGGGAAGTTCCTTCTCAAGCTTGTCAAGCAGTGTGTGTTGTGCGCTGCCAGTGACAACGACAATCTTCATCCCGCAACTTTTAATCTTGTCCATCAGCTCCTTTATCCCTGGCATGAGAGTGGCTTTGGGGCATGCGTTGAATGCTTCAGACTTTGCCTCGTAATACTCTGCCGCCTCTTTTTCCGTAATGTCGATGCCGCGTTGTTCACGCAAAAGCTGTACGATTGTTTCCACTCCGCGCATACCTTCATATTTGTATGCGTCTTCCGGTGGCATTTCAATGCCGATTTTTTTCATGGAGTTGTGCCAGGAACGTGCGTGGTTGGGCATGCTGTCGTAGATAACTCCGTCCATATCGAACATTACTGCCTTTGGCTTGAATTGACTGAAGCCGGAGCGTAGCAAGTATTTTTCTATGTTTTCTTTGAACATTGTGCTTTTTTTGTGTGTCGAAGATGTGGGGTGGTGTGCGGTATGCAAAATGAATGAAGAATGAAAGACGTGCTTTAGTCTGCCGATAGTCTGTTTTCGGCGGGCATCGTCCTTCATTCTTCATATTTTATGGCCGCTTTGTGTAATTTGTTTTGCGGCTTAGTAGCTGCGTGCTATGATGACGTGCTTTGTTGTTGGCTTGCCGGAAACCATGTCAATACCCGGTGTCTGTTCTACTCCGAAAGGAATGCAACGGATTGTTGCCTGTGTCTCTTCCTTGATTTTTGCCTCTGTTTCGGCTGTGCCGTCCCAAGGACAGATGAAGAAACCTCCCTCTTTTACCTTTTCTTTAAACTCTTTGTAGTTGTCACATTCATATATATGTGCATCTCTGTAAGCCTTTGCTTTTTCGAAGATTTTGGCTTGTATCTTTTCGAGCAGCTGTTCAACGTATTCGGCAATGCCTTCAAAGGGAACAGTCTCCTTTTCAAGGGTATCGCGGCGCATAACTTCAATCGTGCCGTTCTCAAGATCCTTGCTTCCCATAACGAGACGCACGGGCACACCCTTCAACTCATAGTCTGCGAACTTGAAGCCTGGACGCTTGTTCTCGGCATCGTCGTATTTTACGCTTATGCCTTTTCCGCGCAGTTCGGCTATGATGGGAGACAATTTCTCTGTGATACTGTCGAGCTGTTCCTTATTTTTGGTGATAGGTACAATGACAACCTGTATCGGAGCGAGCTTTGGTGGAAGTACAAGGCCGTTGTCGTCGGAGTGTGTCATTATGAGTGCGCCGATAAGTCTTGTAGAAACGCCCCATGATGTAGCCCAAACGTATTCGGGTTTGTTGTCTTTATTAAGATATGTTACGTCAAATGCTTTCGCAAAGTTCTGTCCAAGGAAGTGGCTTGTGCCGCTCTGCAGTGCTTTTCCGTCTTGCATCATTGCTTCAATAGTGTATGTGTCGAGGGCTCCTGCAAAGCGTTCTGTTTCACTTTTAACACCCTGCACCACTGGCACAGCCATGTAATTCTCTGCAAAGTCAGCGTATACATGTAGCATCTTCTGTGCTTCTGCTTCTGCTTCTTCCTTTGTAGCATGTGCGGTGTGTCCCTCTTGCCAAAGGAATTCCGATGTGCGAAGGAACGGGCGGGTGCGCATTTCCCATCGCATGACATTGCACCATTGGTTGCACATCAATGGCAGATCGCGCCAAGAGTGTATCCAATTCTTGTAAGTGTTCCAAATAATCGTTTCTGATGTCGGACGGATAATTAGCTCTTCGTCCAACTTTGCGGATGGATCTACCTCAACACCGCTTTTATCGTCCTTGGCGCGAAGGCGGTAGTGAGTGACCACTGCACATTCCTTGGCGAACCCTTCCACATGTTCAGCCTCGCGGGAGAGGAATGATTTGGGGATAAGCAGAGGGAAATAAGCGTTTTGCGCTCCCGTTTCCTTGAACATCTTGTCTAGTTGCTGCTGCATCTTCTCCCATATAGCATAGCCGTAAGGCTTGATAATCATGCATCCTCTAACGGGCGACTGCTCAGCCAAATCGGCTTTTGTCACCAAATCGTTATACCACTGGCTGTAGTTCTCAGCGCGTTTCGTGAGTTGTTTCAGTTCTTTTGCCATTATAATTTATCTGTTTTTTTGTTCTTTCATTTTTGTGTAACGCTGCAAAATTACAAAAAAATATTGTTGTCTCCTTTGTTACGGCTCTTTTTTAAGGTAAATACACGGCTTATTTGCCATATTCAATTGCCAAAGCTGGCATTTTGCTCTTTTACTTTTGTAGAAATGGCAAAAAAAACTTGTATTTTCGTTGAGAAAATAAAAATTGCGTTACCTTTGCATAGTTTGTATAATGGCTGTTGGCTGCTCTTTTGATTGTAGGTCTTCGATAAATACGGTGTTTACATTTAGTGCAGTCCTTACGGCAAGCAAAACTATGTAGAACATAACTTATATAATTAAACACAATATGTCGAACAACAAAGAAAAGCTCTTCAGTGAGTTTAAAGCACCTACGCGTCAAGAATGGCTTGACAAGATTCAGGTTGATTTGAAGGGAGCCGACTTTAACAAGCGTCTTGTTTGGCGCACGAACGAAGGTTTCAGTGTGCAGCCTTTCTATTTAAAGGAAGACACAGACAAACTACAGACTCCTAAATCCCTTCCGGGAGAGTTTCCTTTTGTACGTGGAAACAAGAAAAAGGACAACGAATGGTACGTTAGACAGGAGATTGATGCTAGCGATGCCTGTGCTGCAAATGCAAAAGCTTTGGATATCCTAAACAAAGGAATTGATTCGCTTAGCTTCCATGTACCGGGTAAGTCTATAAGTGCAGAGTATGTAGAAACTCTGCTGAAAGACATTGAATGCGAATACATCGAAGTAAACTTCAACACTTGCAAGCGTCACACTTTGGAACTTGCGCAAGAACTGAAAGCTTACTTTGAAAAGAAAGGTTATGACAAGGGAAAAATAACCGGTTCGTTTGATTGGGATCCCATGGAGAAGATGGTGATGAAGGGACACGACGTGACATCCGTTTTGGACCTTGCGCCCAGTCTCGTGGAAGCCATGAAGGAATATCCCAATTTCCGTACTGTTTCTGTTAACGCTGTGTCGCTCAATAATAGCGGGGCCTATATCGTTCAGGAGCTTGGATACGCATTGGCTTGGGGAAATGAATATCTCAACCAACTTGTTGAGGCTGGTGTTGACGTTGACACTGCAGCTAGCAACATTAAGTTCAACTTGGGTATATCGGAAAACTTCTTCATGGAATTGTCAAAGTTCCGTGCAGCGCGTATGTTGTGGGCAGAAATTGTAAAACAATATGGGCCAAAGGACGACGCTTCATGTATGATGTGCGTAAACGCCGTGACGTCAAAATACAATATGACGCTTTTCGATAGCTATGTTAATCTTCTTCGTTCGCAGACCGAGGCAATGAGTGCTGCATTGGCAGGCGTTCATTCTATAGAGGTAACACCGTTTAACGCAATTTATGAGGAGCCGAACGAATTTTCTGAGCGTATCGCACGCAACCAGCAGTTGCTTCTCAAGGAGGAAAGTCACTTTGACAAAGTTGTTGATCCGGGGGCAGGAAGCTATTTCATAGAAGAACTGACAACGTCGCTCGCCAATGAGGGCTGGAAGATATTCCTTAACGTAGAAAATCAGGGAGGCTTCCTTGAAGCAGTAAAGAATGGCAGTGTACAAGATGACATCAATGCGACAAACGTTAAGCGTCATGAAGCTGCAGCCAAGCGCAAAGAGTTCATTCTTGGCACGAACCAATTCCCGAACTTTACGGAAAAGAGTGATGGCAAACGCTCAATTGCCGCAGCATGTGGTGGGTGTGGTGCACACGAAACAACGTTCAAGACCATCAATTCGTCACGTTTGGCAGCAGACTTTGAGAACCTCAGAATAAAAGTAGAAGAAAGCGAGAAAGTTCCTACTGCGTTTATGCTCACTATTGGTAATTTGGCAATGCGTCAGGCACGTGCACAATTTAGCTGCAACTTCCTTGCTTGCGCAGGCTACAAGGTTATTGACAACCTCGGCTTTAAGACTGTTGAAGAGGGTGTTGATGCTGCATTGAAGGCCGGAGCGGATATTGTAGTAATCTGCTCAAGCGATGACGAATATGCCGAATACGCAATACCAGCATTCAAGTATCTTGACGGCCGTACTATGTTTGTTGTTGCAGGTGCACCAGCTTGTATGGAAGACCTGAAGGCCGCAGGCATAGAAAACTTCATACATGTAAGATGCAACGTGCTTGAGACATTGAAAGAGTATAACGAAAAACTTGGAGTAAAATGAGAAAGAATTTCAACGACATAGATATTTTTTCAGGAATTAAGGACGTTGACGGTGCCAAATGGCAGAAAGACAATGGCATCAAGGTAAACTGGAAAACTCCTGAACACATTGAGGTAAAGCCAGTCTATACGAGGGAGGACCTCGAAGGTATGGAACATCTCGATTATACAGCAGGTCTTCCGCCATTTTTGCGCGGCCCTTATAGCATGATGTATCCTTTCCGTCCATGGACTATACGTCAATATGCTGGATTCTCTACTGCAGAAGAGAGTAATGCTTTCTACCGTCGTAATTTGGCGAGCGGACAGAAAGGTCTTTCTGTAGCTTTCGACCTTCCAACCCACCGCGGTTATGATCCAGACAACGCCCGTGTGGTAGGCGATGTGGGTAAAGCAGGAGTGTCTATCTGCTCTGTAGAAAACATGAAGGTCTTGTTCAACGGCATTCCTCTTAACAAAATGTCGGTATCAATGACAATGAATGGTGCCGTTCTTCCCGTTATGGCGTTCTACATCGTGGCAGGTTTGGAACAAGGTGCCAAGTTAGAGGAAATGGCAGGTACGATTCAAAATGATATTCTTAAGGAATTCATGGTGCGTAACACTTATATATATCCACCTGCATTCTCTATGCGTATCATTAGCGATATATTTGGATATACATCCAAACTCATGCCGAAGTTCAATTCTATATCTATCTCTGGTTACCATATGCAGGAAGCTGGCGCAACGGCAGATATAGAATTGGCTTATACCATTGCAGATGGTCTAGAGTATGTGCGTGCCGGAGTAAATGCGGGTATCGACATTGATGCTTTCGCACCACGTCTGTCATTCTTCTGGGGCATTTCAATGAATCACTTCATGGAAGTGGCAAAAATGCGTGCAGCACGTATGCTTTGGGCTAAAGTAATTAAACAGTTTAACCCGAAGAATCCTAAATCGCTCATGCTGCGTACTCACTCGCAGACTTCTGGATGGTCGCTTACGGAACAGGATCCTTTCAACAACGTAGGGCGTACTTGCATTGAGGCCATGACCGCTGCTTTGGGTCACACGCAGAGTCTTCATACCAATGCGCTTGATGAGGCTATTGCGTTACCTACAGATTTCTCCGCTCGTATCGCACGTAATACGCAGATATATATTCAGAATGAAACTAAGATATGCAAGCATATCGACCCATGGGCTGGTTCTTACTATGTTGAAAGTCTCACTAACGAACTTGCTCACAAAGCGTGGGAGCATATCCAAGAGATTGAAAAGCTTGGAGGTATGGCAAAGGCTATCGAAACCGGAGTGCCTAAGATGCGCATAGAGGAAGCTGCAGCACGTACGCAAGCTCGTATAGATAGTGGAACGCAAACCATCGTCGGTACAAACAAATACCGTCTTGAGCATGAAGATCCTATCGATATCCTAGAGGTTGACAACTCTGCAGTACGCAAACAACAGGAGGATGCTCTTGCTGAACTCCGTGCCAACAGAGACAACGAAAAATGTAAGGCTGCACTTGAAGCCCTTACAGAATGCGTACGCACAGGGGAAGGTAATCTTCTTGAAAAGGCTGTTGAATGTGCCAAGCTACGTTGTACGCTAGGAGAGATAAGTGACGCCTGCGAAACGGTTGTGGGCAGATATAAAGCAATCATTAGAACTATTTCAGGAGTGTATTCATCAGAAAGTAAAAACGATACGGATTTTCAAAAAGCTTGCGAACTTACAGAAGAATTTGCAAACAAGGAAGGTCGTCGTCCGCGTATCTTCGTAGCGAAGATGGGACAAGATGGGCATGACCGCGGTGCGAAAGTCGTGGCAACAGGCTACGCCGACTGTGGCTTTGACGTAGATATGGGACCTCTGTTCCAAACTCCGGCTGAGGCAGCTCGCGAGGCAGTAGAAAATGATGTGCATATTGTTGGAGCCAGCTCGTTGGCTGCTGGTCATAAGACACTGATACCACAACTCATCGAAGAACTGAAAAAACTTGGCCGCGAAGATATTATGGTTATAGCAGGTGGCGTTATACCAGCCCAAGACTATGACTTCCTTTATAAGGCAGGCGTTGCAGCAATCTTTGGTCCTGGTACGTCTGTGGCCAAGGCTGCTTGTGAAATGATGAACATACTGCTTGATAAAGAACAGTAAAACTGAATAAATATATATTGTAGTCGCGACAAACGTGGCGATAATATAATTAACAACAAGTCCGTCAGATTGTGTAATTGTGCTTCTGACGGACTTTTTATATTCTTGTTTTGTGTTACAGGTTTTTTACCCTATAATTAGCAAAATCCGTTTTATTGCAATGATAAGGCATGTAAACATCGGAATACGAATTCTATCTAATCCAATTTCCTAAAATAAGCTGGTGTTATCCCTGTTTTTTCTTAAAGAATCTGTTGAATTAGGAAGGATCTTCAAATCACAAATGTATAGGTATTTCTTTTATACGTAAATATGAAAAATGCAACATACGTTTGGCTCCAATACAATATGTTCGCTGATTATTTGCACAGGTGTGCTTCCTTCGTACATTTGCGTACACTTCGATAAACTCTATAGTAGTGTTGTAAGAAATAGGAAAAGAATGAAATAAGACAAAAAGATTTTGGTTATAAAGAAAAAATATGTATCTTTGCACCGCATTTTTAGTAAGGATATTTGCTTTGAATGTTTTGCCGATATGGCTCAGTTGGTAGAGCAACGCATTCGTAATGCGTAGGTCCCGGG
>CAVLBD010000034.1:0-31928 GCA_963661195.1 bacterium | reverse complement strand
GAGCACGTGATTTGTAATCTCGGGGTCGTTGGTTCGAATCCGACAAGAGGCTCATAAAAAGTTGAGAGAGATAGATTCATTCAGAATTCGTCTCTCTTTTTTCTTTCAATATATTTCACAAAAAAAAGGCATTAACTCCTTGTTTAAACAATGAAATCAGACATTGAAATTGCACGCAGCATTAAGCTGGAAAGAATTGAGAACATTGCGGAAAAATATGGAATTTCTGCAGAATCTTTAGAGCATTATGGTAAATATGTTGCAAAAGTTCCGTCTAAGCTTATTGACGAAGAAAAAGTAGCAAAGAGCAATCTTATTCTTGTAACGGCAATAACACCAACAAAGGCTGGGATTGGTAAGACAACCGTTTCGGTAGGGTTGGCATTGGGGCTTAACCGTATTGGAAAAAAGGCGATATGTGCTCTACGTGAGCCCTCGCTTGGACCTTGTTTCGGAGTTAAAGGAGGCGCTGCCGGTGGGGGGTATGCCCAAGTGTTGCCGATGGATAAGATAAACCTGCATTTTACGGGTGATTTTCATGCCATTACTTCTGCGCACAACATGATTACGGCTTTGCTAGACAATTATATTCACCAAAATCGCGACAAGGGTTTCATGTTGAAAGAGATTCTTTGGAATCGAGTTCTTGACGTGAATGATCGTGGTCTGCGCGACGTGGCAACAGGTTTGGGTGGCAAGGCAAACGGAATCGTGAGGGAGACAGGTTTTGACATAACTCCCGCATCGGAGATTATGGCAATTTTGTGTCTTGCAAAAGACGAGGTGGACCTTCGTCGCCGTATAGAAAACATTACGCTTGGCTACACGATTGATGAAAAGCCGTTTAAAGTGAAAGATCTTGGCGTTGCGGGTGCTATAACAGTGTTGTTAAAAGATGCGATTTCTCCAAACCTTGTTCAGACAACAGAACATACTGCTGCTTTTGTACATGGAGGTCCATTTGCAAATATCGCCCATGGGTGTAATTCTGTTTTTGCAACAAAAATGGCAATGACATTTGGCGATTATGCTATAACGGAAGCTGGTTTTGGAGCCGATTTGGGCGCGGAGAAGTTCTATGATATTAAATGTCGTAAATCGGGATTGCAGCCTAAGCTGACAATCATCGTGGCAACGGCTCAAGGATTGAAAATGCATGGCGGAGTAGAACTGGCTAAAATAAAGGAGGTTGATAACGTAGGTTTGATAAAAGGACTGGATAATCTAGATAAGCATATAGAGAATTTACAATCGTTTGGGCAGACTGTTATCGTTGCGTTTAACCGATATGCTAATGATGCCGATGAAGAAATAGATATCGTACGCCAGCATTGTAAGGGAATAGGTGTAGGCTTTGCCTTAAACAATGCTTTTAATGAAGGTGGCAAGGGTGCAGAGGAGCTTGCGCAGCTTGTTGTGAAGACAATAGAAGAGAAACCCTCTAAACCACTGCAACTAGCCTATGCCGATGACGATAATGTAGAAGAAAAGATTGCAAAGATTGCAAAAAATCTTTACGGCGCAGCGGAAATAACATATAGCAATGCTGCGAAGAAAAAGCTGAAAGCTATTGTGGAGCATGGCTTTGCCCATTTCCCAGTATGTATAGCAAAGACGCAGTTTTCATTTTCTGCCAATGCAAAAGCTTATGGGGTTGCGAAGGATTTTGAGTTTATAATACGCGATATTGTTGTTAACAGTGGAGCGGAAATGCTTGTAGTTATTGCTGGAGACATTATGCGTATGCCTGGTCTTCCTAAAGATCCGCAAGCAAACCATATTGATATAGTAGACGGAGAGATTGTTGGTCTTTCTTGATAAGAAAAGTAGAAGCTTTGAATACTGAAATAATACACGCACAAAGCCCGTAATGTTTCATGCGTTTATGGCATGGCTCGTTACGGGCTTTGTTGCATATTCTGTGTGCGATTTTTATGTTTTGGAAATAAAAAATAGGCCCGAAACAATGAATTGCTTGCAGGCCTACAATGAAAGGAGGAGTGGTACCACCAGGAATCGAACCGGGGACACAAGGATTTTCAGTCCTTTGCTCTACCAACTGAGCTATGGCACCATCATGTTTCTTTTATTTGCAATTCTTAATTGCGGATGCAAAGGTACTTGATTATTTTCTTTTTTCCAAAGAAACTTATGAAATATTTTAAGAAATGTGCAAAAAACTTTCGTTTTCCTTTTATCTACATGTGATTCTTTCTTGAAATAGAGCTATTTTGTTGGCACTTCTGTCATATAAAAAATACAGACCATGCAATAGAAAATAGCACATGAAACCTAAATCCGAAACTTGAGTATCAATTCCTTAACTGCCGTTTCTAATATAGTTAAGGAACTACTTTCCTACTTTCACACTGAAGTTGCGGCCCATATTGTAAACGCCCTGCCTGCCTGTCACTATGTTGGTGTCAATGATGGTGCATAAAAAGGGCACGAGCAATCGTGCCCTCATATCGTATTATAAATTATTTTCCTATTTGCTTTATTGAATAGCAACTTTCTTCACGCTGCCATCGCTGTACTTCACGATGTTCAAGCCCTTGGCAGGAGCAGACAATCGCTGACCATTCACGGAATAGCGAGTGATTTCCTTGGCATCTGAAGAGGTTGTGGTCTTGTCTATACCAGTCGCATCATACTCCACGATTTTTTCAAAGTCGCCCCAATTCGTAAGCCAATAATCTTGGTATGTGCCTTGCGGTACATACAATGTACATTTGCTCAAAACTTCTTTATCAAAAACTGTACTACTTATAGAAACAGGGGAGGGCCAACTAACATAAACTGTGGTTAAACCACTACAACCATAAAAAGCGTACTTGCCTATCGAGGTAATACTCGAAGGGATGATCAAGTTGGTTAAACCACTGCAGCCATAAAAGGCGTACTCGCCTATCGAAGTGACATTGGAAGGAATGGTCAGACTGGTTATTTCTTGATTATTCAAAAAATACTTATAATTTGCAGAAGCTATATATAAATGTCCTTTTTGCAAATATTCTCCCAAATCTTCATTTATATAATATTGAACTTCCTTTAATTCACAACCAACAAAGGCATAGTCACCTATCGAGGTGACACTCGAATGGATAGTCAAATAGGTCAAACCACTGCAGCCATAAAAGGCGTGCTCGTCTATCGAAGTGACACTCGAAGGGATGATCAAGTTGGTTAAACTACTGCAGCCATAAAAGGCGTACTCGCCTATCGAAGTGACATTGGAAGGAATGGTCAGACTGGTTATTTCTTGATTATTCAAAAAATACTTATAATTTGCAGAAGCTATATATAAATGTCCTTTTTGCAAATATTCTCCCAAATCTTCATTTATATAATATTGAACTTCCTCTAATTTACAACCATCAAAGGCATAGTTGCCTATTGAGGTGACACTCGAAGGGATAGTCAAATTGGTTAAACCACTGCAACCTTTAAAGGCGTATTGACCTATCGAAGTGACATTGGAAGGAATGGTCAAGCTAGATAAACTTCTGCAATTATAAAAGGCATAATCGCCTATTTCATCATTATCAGTCCAATAATAATCATGAAGATGTAAGCCTTCGCAGTAATAGTAAGAATCTCCCCCTTCTACAATCTTAGCCTCTCCTAAATCCAACGTGGTAAGTTCACCAACTGTAATATCATTGAAACAGTCACCACCTGCCATTTCACGGATAAAACGCAAGTCCGTTCCATTAATCTCCCCAATAATCTTCAGATTGGTGATCTTATACTTCTTACTACTGCCAATTTTATTTGGCAAAGTACCAACACTATCCAATTTGATTGTAATCTGCTGGGTAATCAAGTCATCTGCAGCATTTATAGAGATACCACAAAACAACATTAACAAGATGAATATCATCTGTCTCTTAAAAGTAATTGTCCTCATAAGCATTTGATTTTAGATTTACAATGTATTAATATATAGGTTCCACATGAGAGCCATTTCCATTAATGATACCAACTAATATCGATAAAGGGAACACTATCTCCAAATATGGAATCCGTTTACCATCTCTGTTATAATACTTTACTCCACGTTTGTCTTCTGGAAAGTACAACTCTCCGCCTTGGTCTGTATATCTTCCTTGCATACCACGCTCACGGATTCTGGCATATCGAAATTCGGATTCGACTTCCCACGTAGCCTTGTTTTTCACAAAAGCACTACAATATATTCCATCATCGAATTGTTCACCTTGGTTCGCAGTGCCGTAACCATGACGGCGGTATTCCTCAACCACCGTTCCCAATGTTTGCATTTTAGTGTCTTCGTCAGCATACTTAACAGGCATCGCAACATCCCATTCACCATCAGAAATATTATGTTCTGACTCGGATATGAGTTTCTCTCTATCCAGCACTAAACAGATTCCCTCTCCATTATTGCCATACCTATCCCACAATTCTGGACAATTCTCTTTTTCAGAAAAAGAAATGACATAAGGAAACTTCTCATATAGTTCGTTTACTTCCTTTTCTGTCATATGCGTTTCATCTGAAATTCTCAACCTCAATGGTTCATATAACCACTTGTATTCCTCCGAGTCGTTCATACAATCGAAACGCGAAGCCCAAAAATGTAAGCCATCTTGTTGAACAATACTCGGCAAGAGCTCTTTCTTCGTATAATGAAACAAATTTCCCATAGTTAATTCACCACTCATATTACAGGATACCTTTAAATGTAAAACAATCAGTTTATCAACACAACAAAAAGAAAGCGTGAACTTGCCTGTTGCTCGTTTCACTAACTGAGGCTCTGGCAAGCCCATCATGTCAAAACGAACAACTTCGAAGCTCACGCCGATATGATTACACTTTTCCTTATCCCGACAGGGACACCCTACATTATGTAGGGTGCCACATCGGTAAAGGAATGTGGATAAACACATCCCGAGAGCATCTACCGTTGCATAGTCTTTGACATGATTTGAAACTGCCAGATTTCAGTTAGTCAAGTACTAAGCGCATAGTAAACGCACTTTTATATATTATGTCGCGACACCAACTCCCTCCCAAGTCCTCGTCTCAGCAATCCTCACTGCTTAGAGCAGAAAGACCTCGACATCGGCATGAGCAGAAAGGGTATCTGAGCGCAAAGATAATGAAAGTCATTGGAAAGTAGCCTCCTTCCAATGACTTTTATTGCGAAAGATAAACATTTTTTTTCTGCGAAATCGCGCAAGTAACTGTTCTTTGACGAATCTTGTGTTTCCTAAAGCCTATCAACAAGGTTGCGTGAGCCACAAATATATCGTATTTCCTTACAACGGAGTAGTCAGTCGGGTGTACGAACTGTCTGTAGATGGCAAATGCACAGACATAAGTTCTCAAGTTTCGGATTTTCCATTTAGCCGATGCCCCCTTCGGGGACAATTTTTCAACCATAATTTCCAAATCAGAAACTTGAGTAGTATATGTCCTTTATCACTTGGCTGACACAAATAGGAACTGTCCTGTAATGTCGTTGAAATAGATATCGTATGTGCCAGCTTTTATGTTGAGGTTTGAAGAGCCTAGCTCAGCGGGGTAAACCATTCCTGCCAATGTTACAGCCGTTCCGCCCCAGCTAACGTCCCATGCAGCATTTGCGCGGAACTTCATTTCTGTGTCAGAAGAGAACGTGTGGCGTACGAACCAGTTATGCGGCGCGGTCTGTTCCATTGCTACGTCTGTTCCCCATGAGTTGAATCCACCGATGAGGCCTATGGTAGAATAGGAAGTTGGTTCTTGGTTGTCGAGCTTTGTCCATGTGTATTCCTTTGAAGACATGTCTATCGTGAGAGTGTAGAATGCTCCTTTCTCGGGGCAAACGAAAGCTTGTGAACCACTGTTCGTTAGTGAGCCGCTTGCGCTCTTGTCACCATCAGTTGCAGTGCCCCATGCTTTGTCCCAATTGCCGATATCGTCTTTTGCCCAAATCTTTAGGTTTGCATCTCCAGTCCATTGTGTTGTGATAGAAGCTTTAGAGCCGCCCTCGCAGAAGAATGCAAGTTTTGATGCCGCCTCAGCGTTCCAACCATAAACGCCACCAACCATGTAATAAGAGTCGGCTTTTGTTATAGAATAGGAGTATTCAAGCATGTCAAGTGTTATAACATACGTTCCTGCTTCGGCTATTTTTCCAGCCTGCGGGTTGTTGGTCACGAGTGTTCCGGTAGCGTCGGTGCAACCGTTAACCTCCGTACCCAGAACTCCATCTGCCCAGAAGTTTTGTGCATCAACGTTCTCTTGTGGAATTATTTTCCAGTATTGATTGTCGGCAGTGGTAGTTATAGTAAGCGTGAATACAGGGTCTTCGTAAACATCTTTGCCTGAATGTGAGAATTTCGCAAGAGCCTTGAAATCGCCCCATGTCGTCATGTCGCCAGCAAGATAGTATCCCTTTGAAATATGCGGTGCCTTTGGAGTTACAGTAAACTGGAATTTACCTGCATCAACAAAGAGTGCTTGTCCATTTGACATTACGTCTGCGTAAGCATGTGCATTGAACAATCTTGCCGACGGGCGGCGTCCGTATGCTGATAGCACAGCATTCTGAAGTGCCGTACTGTCAACTGTTCCTGCAGAGGTTGCTTCTATACTTTGTGCCACTACCGAAGCAGCAGATTCTTCTTCGGCAGGAGTTATCACGATGTGAATGTTTTCCAATGTCGTGTTCTCTGGCAGTGCAGCCTCAGACAAGTGGAATACGGTTACGTCTGTTCCTGGATTTGCCAGGTTTATGGCATTGGCAGCCGTAGCATTAAAGCCTGGAATGGTTATGGCACTTTCCTGATCGTTGTGCTGTGGTTGCGACCAGTCATCGTAGTCACCGTTGCAACTGGCAAAAGCAATTCCTGCAAATGCCGCCAAACTATATAATAATGACTTTTTCATTTTACATGTTTTTTTGTCAGATTACTGTTTTGCTGGCAGAACTTTCAATGTAGAACTTTGAAAGTTCTGCCAAGCGTTATTGAATAGGCAATTCTTTTTTGTGAACTTAATTATTCAGCAAAGAGTGTCTTGCCGTTCATCTATATTGGAAAGATACTTATTTCACCTCTCCTGTATTCATGTCCATATTGAGGTAAAGCTTTTGTCCGGCAGAGCATGCTACAGAGTAGTCAGAACCGAAGTTCGTAGCCCAGTTGTCTGTTGGGTTTCCGAAGAACAGTTTCCCGTTTAGGATAGTGAACTCGGTGCGATACCAGTCTACGTCCGGCACTTTTACGCTAACGCGCAACTCTCCGCTGGCAGTAAAGGCAGGCGAAACCCATTCTCCGCTTGCGTCTGCCGGTGTAGTTAGCTTCCAGTTGTCGTCAAAGCTCCATGTTCCGCCGTTAATAGTGCCGAAAATGTATATTTCAGCTGGATAAACGGTCAGGTCATAGTTTATGCTCTTTCCGTCAGGAGTAATTTCGCCTGTGAAGAACAATGTATACCATCCGCTGTTTCCTACCTTTATATTGTTGAAGTCTTCCGTGTTGCAAGTGATATCTGCATTAGCTTTGTCAGTAACGCTGCGTAAGTTAGTGTAGTCGCGGTAAATTCCTTCCGTTTCGCTCCACTTGAACTGCCCTCCTGCAGGCACGTAAACAACCGTAAAGTAATTGCCTTTCAATCCTGCAGCCTGTGGCACTTCTTTCCAACTGTTCCATGCGTTTTGTATGGATGAGCCAATTACGAAGAGATTGGTTGGCAACTCTGCATCAGGAGCTTGATATGATGCCCGTACGGAGTTCAGTGTTATCACGTTTGAATATGTCTGTCCGAGCGTATCGGTCATGGTTCCATCTAGCACGGCACGCAATTTCACGTAGACTGGCATTGTTTCAGGTACGTCCTTACCTGGATTTGCTGTTTGATACAGGTTGACGAGTGCATTGTTTATCTCTGCAGCACTTACGTTCATGCGGGCTGTAGTGAACGATGTTGAGAGTTCTTCGAACGCTGCTTCGTTCTTTGCTTCTTTGAACGCTGGGTCTATGGCAAGTTGCACGTAGTAACGCACAACGTAAGGTACACCCTCTCCGTAGTTGGGCTGTGAGCATGTTAGTTCAACCGATTCTGAATTGGCCAGGTCATACGTGTTGTTTGCTGCGTATGCCGGAGTGTTGAGCACGAAGCCTTCGCTTACGTGACTTAAGTCCAAGGTTGGATTGCTGTCCGTGTCTTTTTCGCATGAAGCTAACAGTAGCGGCAACACCAACAATGGAAGCATCATAATTCTATATAAATGTTTCATGATAGAAATACTTTTTGTTATTGTTTTTAACGAGTTTTCTGATGACATAATTCCACGTTATCGAAAACGTTTTTTCTGTCTTTTTTTGTTATCAGTATCCCGGGTTCTGCGTTAAGTTGGGGTTGCCAGAAAGATCGTTTGCCGGAATCGGATAAACGTTGTAGTGCGAATCAACGCCAGCTCCGTTAGGCTGTCCACCTTTGAAACTCCAGAGATACTTGCTGCTTGTGTAGAGACCGAAACGAACAAGGTCGCTGCGGCGTCTGCCTTCAAGGTAGAACTCCCGGCACCACTCGTCAAGTATATAGCTAAGGTCAACGCTCTTTGTCACATTGTTGCGGTTGGCGCGTTTCTGAAGTGTTTGAATGTCGCTCAAAGCCGTAGCCTCATCGCCAAGTCTGTAGCTTGCTTCAGCACGTGTAAGGTAGATTTCAGCCAGTCGGAAAAGGGGAATGTCTGTGTCACAGAAATCCTGATGTGCCACCTGTCCGCCGTCTGTGCGCACATTCGACCATTTTACTATAGAAAGTCCGTCAAAGAAATTCTTGATCTGCTTGTCTGGTGACAGTCTGCGTACGCCGCCTGCATAACCAGCGTAGAACATTGCGCGGTCGTCACCAGCCTTGAGAATAAGACTCTCTGTACTTCCTCCAAGTTCCTTGTCCATTGCAATCACATCGCTTTCTGTTGTTACGGTATGTGCTTTTGTGTAAGCATCGTAAGCTTCCTTGCATTTTGCATTGTCGGCATTGTCAAGGTCAAGACTTGGAATGAATTTTTGGATGAGATCCTTGCGGGCGAAGATACATTGCCATGGATTCGTTTGGTAATAATAAGGCATACCGGAGCAGCGTGAACCATTTATCAGCATTGTGCTGCCATAGCTCTTAATCTTTATGCCGTCTTGTCTGATTGGGAATATCGTTTCCTTTATTGTCTGAGGGTTCTCGTCATTGTCAGCCATGAAGAGCTGGGCATATCCAGAGTAGCCGTTCTTGCTGGCTGTAGAGAGGGCATAAACGTTAGAGTTAAGGATTTTGTCGCAGTAGTCTTTTGCTTTTTGATAGTCATTAACCTTCCCGTCAGTATAAACCACGGCATTAAGAGCAAGACGTGCGTGAAGTGCGTAGGCAGCGCCACGGTCAGCGCGTCCGAAATTCTCTTTGTTGTTGTACGTTCCAACGTCTTTCAACAGAGGTTCTATGGTTGTCAGCTCTTCGTCAATCCAGTTATAAAGGTCTACGCCAGCTTTCTCAACAGGCAGTTCCCCGTTAAACTCCACTTTGAAGGGAGCTTTGTGGAAAAGGTCAAGGTAAGTGGTGTAGTTTAATGCGCGCAGAAAACGAATTTCTGCAATCACGTCATCGCTAACTTTGTCAGTCTGCTCGCTGATGAACTGGTTGTAGAGCGTAATGTTGTAGGCCATGCGTTGGTATGCCCAGTTAACGCGTGTGGAAGAGGAAGTCCATGCCATGTTTGTAATGGGCGCCATATCCTCGTTGTCTTGCCAAGCCCATAAAATCTCGTCGGAATTTAGTTCCTGTAGGTTGAATGTTGATCGGTAGAATCCGCTTTCTCCTTCGTTGCCGCTGATATCTCCGTTGCCGTATGGACCTTTTTGTCCCGTTACCACGAGTGTACTGTATTCTTTAGCAAGGAGTTCCTCGGTCTTGTATGTGGTTGACGACTGCGGATCTATCGAACTGATGTTCAGATCATCGGCGCATGACGCAGCTCCGAGTGCCAGGAATGCCATTGCAGCAGTCTTTATTGCTATATGTTTCATAGTCGTAATTTCTGATTTATTTGTTTCCTTTTGAGACTATCTGTCGTTTCGTTCAGTTCCGTTTTCGCGGTGACTGTATTTAGAAATTGAAGTTTACGCCAAGTTGGAAACTTACCGGGCGTGGATACGTGTCGTTATCTACACCGTTTGCCACTTCCGGATCAAGTCCTTTATACTTCGTTATGATAAACGGGTTCTGCACGGTGAAGTAGACACGTCCTGAGAAGTAATCCTGTCCTGCGTACTTCAGAAGTGCGGGGAACGTGTATCCTAGCGTAATGTTAGAACACTTCAGATATGAAGCGTTGCGCACGAAATAGTCGCTAATGCTGTTCAGATTTGAAGTAAGGCCTGTAAATCCGAGAGCTACCGCTTCTGGTGTGGTGTTTACGAACGCTCCGTGATTGTAAAGGCCAGACTCTGAAACGAGTGCCTTGTTTGCCAGGTTGTAGTAGTAAACGTAGTTGCCGAGCGAAGCGCGTAGCGAGAAGCTGAGATCCCAGTTCTTATAGAGGAACTTAGATGTGAGACCCATTATAACGTCGGCTGCCGGGCTCTTGTAATAGTAGCGGTCGTCATCGTTAATCTGTCCGTCGCCGTTGCGGTCAACGTAAAGTCCTTCTATAGGCTTGCCTGCTTCGTCGTAAACTTGCTGGTAAACGTAGAAAGAGTTGATAGGGTAGCCCACCTTGTTGCGCTGCAACTTGGTGTCAACGCCGCGTGCTGCCGTTGCTCCGTCAACCCAAACCCAGTCTTGGGCGCCGGCTTTGAGTTCTGTAATCTCGTTTTTGTTCCATCCAACGTTGTATGTTAGATCCCAAGTAAAGTCTTTTGTAACGACAGGCTTCACGTCGAACGATAGTTCCAAACCGTAGTTGCGCAGAGAGCCAACGTTCTGCAGGAGCTGGTCGCCGAATGTTGTGCCGGCAGTAGCCGATACATTTGCCAAAAGGTCTGAGGTATTGCGAATATATCCGTCAACGCTGAATGTGAAGCGGTTGTTCAGGGCTGCAAAGTCAATGCCGACGTTCCATGTTTCAGTCTTTTCCCATGTGAGATTGTCGTTGTATTTGTTCGGGCGCATGGTGTAATAGTATGTGTCGCCGAAGGCATATTGACTATACTGGTCGCCGCGAACATAGAGTGGGGCATAGTAGAAGTCGTCAATGCCGTTCTGCTGTCCTGTTTTACCCCAGTCCAAACGTAGCTTGAGGTCGTTAAGCCATTTAACGTTCTTCATGAAAGGTTCGTTGTTAATCTTCCATGCAATGGCTGCAGATGGGAAGTATCCCCATTTGTGGCCTTTTGCAAAGCGTGACGAACCATCGGCGCGGAATGTAGCTGTAAGCAGGTAGCGGTCGAGCAAGTTGTAGTTCAGGCGTCCGAAATATGAAACAAGTGAGTTGTGTGTAGCCCACTCCGTTTCGTTGCGGAATGTCTCGTCTTTGGCTTCGCCAGTAAGAGGATTTGTTCCCTTGCCGTATGTGCCAGTACCAGTGCGATGATAGTGGCTCTGTTCTGCACCGGCCATTATGTCAATGTCGTGAACGCCGAACTTGTGCATATACTGAGCGTAGGCATTGCCCACGATGTTGTATTTGTAATAGTCCATTACGTCATTCCATCCATAATAGTTGTTGCTGTATGATGTGCGTTTTATGTCGTCTTTTTGGTTGGTTGCTGTATATTGTGCTCCGAGACTTGCGTGGATATGCAGGTCTTCAAATCCGTGGATCTTATAGTCAACCTCTGCATTTCCGCTGAAGTCGTTGGCATGAGCGTAGCAGTGTTTGTTGTTCAGCATGGCGACAGGGTTCTGTGGCGTCTGGTTGTATGAAGTCTGCGTCCAGTTCGGGTCACCAAAGTCCGCATTCTGCAGGCTTTGCCAATAGCCGCCTACAACTTTGTATGCGGGATCATCGGTACGCACAGGACGTGTAGGATCCATGGCAAGTGCTGCGCCTATTGCACCGCTGTCTGCATAGCGGTTCTTCTCATACATATACTTTGCCGTAATGTTGAAATTCAAATGTTTGTCAAGCAGTGACGGAGCAAGATTCACGCTGGCGTTGAAACGTCTCATCCAGCTAGTCTTAAGAATACCGTTGCTGATGTTGTATCCGGCGCTCACTCGATAAGGCATGTTCTTGAATCCTCCTTGCATGCTTATGCTATGGTTGGTGGAAACCGACGTGCGCAGAACCTGATCTTGCCAGTCTGTGTCTGCATCGCCGAGCAAACTCGTGTCAATGCCGAAGCTCTTTATGAGGTTCTTGTATTCTGTAGCGTTAAGTGCATCGTATTTTTTGCGAATGGCAGAGACTGTCACGTCACCGTTGTATGAGAATGTCGGCTTTTGCCCCGAGCGTCCTTTCTTTGTTGTGATGATTATGACACCATTGCTGGCTCTTGAACCATAGATGGCCGTAGCGGATGCACTCTTAAGCACGGTGAAAGTCTCGATATCCTGCGGGTTGATATTGGCAAGTATGTTACTCATACCCGTTGCCGTATTGTTGTCTATTTCCAATCCGTCGATTACATATAGCGGGTCATTGCTTGCCGAGAGCGACGCCCCGCCTCGTATGCGGATTTGCGCACCAGCACCTGGCGTACCGCCTGTGGTTTGCACGTCAACGCCAGCCACTTTTCCTACGAGCATGTCGGTAGCACTGTTTGTTATGCCCTTGCTCATCTCGTCGGGTTTCATTGCTGTAACCGAACCCGTGAGGTCGTTTTTCTTAGCGCGGCCGTATCCGATAACGACAACGTCATCCAGCTTAGTGGCAGCGTCCTCCTTTAATGTGATATTAATGCTTTTTCCTGCAGATACCGTTGCCGTTTCGTATCCGATGTAGGAAATCTTTAGTACAGATTTGGCATCTGCCTTGATGGAGAAGTTTCCGTCAATGTCGGTAATCGTGCCGCCTTGTGTGCCGTCAACCCGGATAGTAGCTCCGATTATAGGCTCGCCGGTAGCATCCTTCACGTGGCCTTTCACGACAATGTCTTGTCCGAAGGCGCTTGCTGCCAGGAACAGACCGCCACCAATGGCAGTTGTTCTTAGGGCGTTGCTGAATCTAACCTGCTTCATCATGTTACAATATTTGTTGTTATGTTATTAAATTGTTAGTTTCGTCAGTTTTCGCACAGTATTTCCTGTAATTGTGTCTTCATGTGTTTCGTCGGTATGCTGTGCCTTTCACAATGGGCTGTTTTCGTTTCCGCAGCCTTTACATAGGTAATCGTTTGATTTCAAATGCAAATATAGAATTTATTGTGTTATGAATATTTTTTTCACAATTCATTTTTTACTATTTGAAGTGCAAACGTTTGCACTTTTGTCATTCTCTGTAAGCCAAATGTTTTTGTTGTCGTTTTGCCAATATTGAGAGCGTGCGGGCTTACGTTTAAAACTGGCAGAGTTGCATGCATAAGCCCGCGGGGTTATGAAAGCAACTCCGCAGCCAACAAATGGCTATATTGCGGTAAATAACTATAGGGCAGTGGGGGACTTTATCAGAATTTATTAGTATTTTTGCATAGGATATTCCATGTTTGGCAATGCAACGGCGGCTTTGCGCAAACAGATATTATTCAATGTAAGAAATAGAAAGCAATAAAACAAATGTTTTACGTCAAGAAGAAAATGGAGATTGCGGGGTGTCACCGTCTTAGTCTTCCTTATGAAAGCAAGTGTACCAATATGCATGGGCATAATTGGGTCGTGACGGTTTACTGCAAGTCTAAGGAACTTAATGCTGAAGGAATGGTGATAGACTTCAAACACATAAAGAACAAAATACATGGTTATCTTGACCATGGCAATTTCAACGAGCTATTGCCTTTCAACCCAACAGCGGAGAACATAGCAAGGTGGATTTGCAGTCAGATACCGCAGTGTTATATGGTAGACGTGCAGGAGAGTTCAAGCAACACCGTGACTTACATTGATGACGAACGTGCCGAAGCAGCCGACATCTTCGCACTTCGTAGCAACCCCAATGAAGAGTAATGAATAAGAAAGGAAGCATGATGAGAGTTAACGAACTGTTTTATAGTCTGCAAGGCGAGGGGCGTTTCACAGGTGTGCCAGCCGTCTTTGTGCGATTCTCTGGATGCAACCTTAAATGCTCCTTCTGCGATACCGACCATTCTGCCTATCGTGAGATGACTGAAGACGAAATAATTGAAAGCGTATGCCGCTATCCATCTCGTCATATAGTGCTTACAGGCGGAGAGCCGGCAATGCAGGTAACATCAACGCTCGTTGAAAAACTCCATCGTTGCGGTTTCTTTGTGCAAATGGAGACAAACGGAACGGTTGCATTGCCCGAAGGGTGCAGAATAGATTGGATAACATGCTCCCCTAAATACAAGAGTGTTGCGCTAAAGCATGTTGACGAACTGAAGGTTGTTTACGAGGGCAATGATGCCGCTATAGACAAATACTCTGCGGTTGAGGCTAAAGAATTCCGCTTGCAACCTTGCGATGAGAAGAATGAAATGCGCAATGCTGCCAATTTAAAAGGGGCAGTGGACTATTGCCTGAGACATCCGCAATGGCACTTGTCATTGCAGACCCACAAGATTATAAATGTCAGATAGAGAATTTTTCTTGGCGGCTATATAAATAAAAGGAGGAAGAACAATGACGTTCTTCCTCCTTTGTTAAATTAATAGTGCGTGGAATTTATAGAACACGCCTTAGGCTATGACTTACATTTCAACAATGATGCGGAATACCTTTCCTGGATTGCTGTTCCATTCTTTCATTGCCTCTTCTGCTTCTTCGGGCTTGACACATTTGGAAATGAACTGCTTAATGTCATACTTGCCTGATTTTACGCAGTTTATCACAGCGCGGAAATCTTCGGGAGTGGCGTTGCGTGAACCGCGAATGTCAAGCTCTTTCTGCACGAATAACTTAGTCTGGAATGCAATTTCGCTCTTTGCATAGCCGATGCATACCACACGGCCGGTGAAGCCCACCTCGTTGACTGCCGTAACGTAAGTCATGGGGCTGCCAACAGCCTCTATAACAACATCCAGCCCATGTCCTCCAGTTATTTCTTCTACGCGTGCATGCACATCTTCCGTTTTTGAGTTTATGGAGTAAGTAGCGCCAACTGTCTTTGCCAGCTCCAGCTTCTCGTCGTCAATGTCGCATGCCACAACTGTAGCTCCGCGCCTAGAGGCGCGAACTACAGCGCCTAGTCCAACCATACCGCAACCTATGACCATAACAATGTCGTTGTCGGAAACCTGACCGCGGGCCACGGCATGGAAACCTACGCTCATAGGTTCAATGAGAGCGCACTCTTTTACAGGAATATCTCCTGTAGGTATAATCTTGCTCCAGGGAAGTACGGCATATTCGCACATCACGCCCCAGCGTTGCACGCCCAGCGTTTCATTGTTCTTGCAGGCGTTGTATCTGCCGTTGCGGCATGATGAGCAATGCCCGCAGTTGGTGTAAGGATTGAGCGTTACTGTCATTCCAGGGGTGAGCGTTTCGGGAACACCTTCGCCCACGGCTTCAATTACAGCGCCCACCTCGTGTCCGGGCACTACCGGAAGCTTAACCATCGGGTTCAATCCACGATAGGTGTTGAGGTCGGAGCCACAGAAGCCCACATACTTAATCTTTACCAACACTTCGCCGGCTCCAAGTTCCGGCTTTTCTATTTCCGTCACCCTCATCTCGTTGGGGGCAACAATCTGTACTGCTTTCATAACGTTATTGTTGTTATTCTTTTAATATCTTGTTTTTTGCTTTTGCCATTCCTTACTATATAGCTCATTCTTGATAAGTGCCCGTCTTATGACGGATATTCCTCCAACCGTAGTATGCACAGAAGCCAAAACATACAGCAGGTATAAGATATGCAATGTGGTAGGCTATGGGATTGAAGTGCATAACGTATGCCGTCAGTTGTGGAAGGCAGGCGTTGCCCACGATAGCCATAACGAGGAAGGCAGAGCCGCTCTTAGTCTGTTCTCCGAGCCCCTGCAGAGCCATGGAGAATTGGGTAGGGTAGATTATTGACATGAAGAAGGGTACGGTCAACATTGCCCAAAGACCAACCTTTCCGCCCATTCCGCTTATCACAAGGCATAGGCCGATGAGCACAACGGAGTAGACGAGGAGCATTGCCGATGGGCTGAGTTTTGTCATCAACGCAGTGCCGATCCACCGTCCGACAAGGAACATCAGCATGTAGTAGCCGAAGAATGTTGTTGCTTCGTCAACGCTTAGTCCGGCATAGTTGGTGCAGTAGACAAGAAACAGGCTGTTTATTGCAGTTTGTCCACCGTTGTAGAAGAACTGTGCTATAACGCCCCATTTAAGGTTAGGCTTTTTCAACACGGAAAAATCCATAAGCTTATCGTTATGCTTTTCCGTTTTCACTTCATCGTCTAGCTTGGGGAATTTTGTTATAAGGAAAACAACCGCAATGGCTACAAGCACAACCCCGATTATAAAGTAAGGAAGTTGTATGTTTGCAGTTGCCTCGTCCACATAGTGTTCCCATCCGCCTTCATAGTCGGCAGGCAATGTGTCGCGTGTGTAGTCGCTTTCGCCAAGCACAAGTTTGCTGAGGAACATCCCCGCAATGAAAGCTCCCAGTCCGTTGAAAGACTGCGCGAGGTTAAGTCGTCTCACTGAGGTACGTTCCTCACCAAGCACCGTAACATAAGGATTTCCAGCCGTTTCCAGAAAGCACATGCCTGTGGCAATGATGAAAAAGACACACAGATAAGCCCAATAAGAGCGTATCATGGCTGCGGGGAAAAACAGGAAAGCTCCTGTGGCTGCCGTTGCCAATCCAAAGATAATTCCTGCTTTATAGCTGAATTTCTTAAGGAACATGGCTATAGGGATAGGGAAAAGGAAATATGCGAGCCAGTATGCCGTTTCTGTAAATGAGGCTTCGAAAGTGTTAAGTTCGCAAGTCTTCATCAGTTGCTTTATCATTGTTGGCATAAGGTTGCTGCTTATGGCCCACATGAAGAAGAGACAGAAAATGAGCGAAAGCGGTATGATATAGTTTTGTTTCTTTGTCATCTGTTGTTTCTTGTTTCTTTCTTGAAGATTTTGGCGGCAATGCCGCCATATTTTATATGCATTGTATTAGCAATATCAACTATTCCGACATATTCTTGAGGCGCTTAGGGATCTCTAACTTGCCAAAGCCATAAAATCCGTGTGCGTTCTTTCCGAGGAAAAGTTCTTTTTCCATGTCGGAAAGCCTATCGGTCTTGCATATAAAGTCATATGACATTTTGTAGGTAATGGCGGTAATAGTGCGAGGATAGTCTGACCCCCACATCAGTTTCTCTATGCCTACAAGGTCAATGGCTTCGCGTATTGCCTCCACAGCAGTGGGGTAGGGATAGAATTCGCTGTTGAATAGCCATGTTATGCCGCCAGACTCAATAAATACGTTTTTGTTTCGTGCCAGCATAACCTGTTCTTTCCATCCCGGTTGTGTTACCATTCCGAAGTGACCGATGGCGATTTTCAAGTTAGGACATTCAGCGATAACCTCCTTTATTTCTTCCGTTTGCATACCATTTTCGGCAAGACAGAGAGATAGGGGCATGCCGTTACGTTCCATATACTTGAACATCTGCATCATTTCCTGGGAGTTTAGGTGTACTCGATGCGAGTCTGTGATAAGCCTGTGCCCAGGGATGGATATTCCACCAAAGCCTTGAGAATATAGTTTTTCTGCCTGTTCAAGCGGATTTTCGGTGAAAAAATCAAACATGCCGAAGACAAAGAACCTCTCAGGATACCTTTGTTTCACGTCAAGCAAGTATTCGTTCTGTATTCCATCGATGAGTTCCTGCACAACCACCGCGGCAGATACTTGCGCATAGTCCATGTTGGCAATGAACACTTCGGCGGAGTTCTCTCCATTTATCATGAAAGGCGGGAGCATCTGCACCTCTTCTGTGAGAAAGAAAGAACGGCCCTTTTCGGTTGTTTTTATAGGCATGCCGTTCCATTCCGCATCCTGATGAAGCCAAAGGTGCGAATGTGCATCAATTATAGGATAGTTCATAAGGCCAGATTACGTTATTTTATTTGCTAACTGCACGATGAAAGTTTCTGCTACCATCGCTTTTTTTATGTGTTCGCCCATCTAACGCGCATCTGGTCGCCGATGATTCTCTGCACATCCTCAACAAGAGAGTTGTCAATCGGGTCGTTTACGTATCCAATGTTCTTGAGTACGTTTGCAGGATTGGCGGAACTGAACAGAGTAGTGGCGATGTTTTCGTTGTTGCTGACAGAATATTGCACTGCAAGTTTCTCAATAGGATACCCCTTTTCTTCGCAATAGGCGGCAGCTTTTGCGCAAGCTTCTTTCAGAGAGGCGGGTGCTGGATGCCATGCTGGAGCGCCGCGTTTTGAAAGCAAGCCCATAGAGAATGGAGAAGCGTTTACTATCCCTATGCCATGCTGTTTGAAAAAATCAAAATAGTCATTCAACAACTCATCGTTCAAGCAGTAGTGGCAGAAGCACAATACCGACTCTACAGTGCCAGCCGGCACGTGTTCAATTACCCATTTAAGGTTTTCTGGCTGGAGGTCTGTAATTCCGACATGTTTTACTACGCCCTCTTCGCGCAGCTTGACAAGGGCAGGCAATGTTTCGCCCACGATTTGGTTAAGGTCGGCAAACTCAACGTCGTGTACATTGATAATGTCTATATAGTCAATGTGCAGGCGTTCCATACTTTCATATACACTTTTTGTAACCCTTTCTGCAGAGTAGTCCCATGAGTTCTTTCCGTCTTCGCCATAACGTCCCACCTTTGTTGAAAGATAATACTTTTCCCTAGGAATGTCAACGAGGGCTTTTCCTAAAACTGTTTCAGCCTTGTAATAGCCGTAGTATGGAGAAACATCGATGAAATTTATACCGTTTTCCACAGCAGTGTGGACAGCCTTTATTCCTTCAGCTTCACGTATGTCGTGGAATACCCCGCCAAGTGATGAAGCTCCGAAGCCTAAGTTTGACACGCGCATGCCTGTCTTTCCGATTTCATTGTAAATCATAGGTCGTAGATGTCTTTTACAGTTAGTTAATTCTCATTCTTTTTACTAGCGAAACAAGAGTGTAAGTAGTTAAAAGCCCTTGTCACGTATTAAAAACAAGACGATGTCTGAGCTGTATTGTAACCATTTATGCAGGTATTCTTATTTGCAGGAATGTTGTAAGCCTATTCTTGTCCTTTTCTTTTTCGCATGATTGAGGCAATCAAGATGGGGGCTAGAAAATATTTATTAAAAAATAGAACTTGCTGTTGCGGAAGAAATAAAATAACGTAACTTTGCTTCATATAAAGAGCAACAAACAAAGTATATGAAACTATATCCGCTATTGTTCAAACCCAATCTCCATGTTGTAGTATGGGGAGGAGATCGCTTGTGTACATATAAGAATATTGAGACGAAAGCCGAGCCCGTGGGAGAGAGTTGGGAGGTCAGTGCTATCCCGTCAAGCGTTAGTATAATAGATAATGGTGACTTTGCTGGACAAGATTTGGTGAGCGTTATAGACCAAAACCCAGTTGAGATATTAGGAGAAACCGTGAATCGTAAATACGGAGGCAAGATGCCTTTGCTCGTGAAATTCATAGATGCAAACAAAGACCTTAGTATACAGGTTCACCCAAATGATGAAATGGCACTTAGAGTACATGGCAAAAAGGGCAAATCGGAGATGTGGTATGTCATAGATGCCCATTCTGGCAGTTATCTTTATGCTGGTTTCAAGAAAAAGATTACGCGGAAGGAATATTGTCAGCGTGTAGCCGACGGAACGATAACTGACGTACTGGCACGGCATGAGGTGAAGGCTGGCGATGTGTTCTATCTGCCTGCCGGACGGGTTCATGCCATTTGTAGCGGAATACTGCTGGCTGAAGTACAACAATCCTCGGACCTTACCTATCGTATCTTTGACTATAACCGCCCTGGACTTGACGGAAAACCAAGACTACTGCATACAGAGTTGGCGGCACAGGCTCTTGATTTCAATGTGGAACAAGAATACCGTACAATATATGAAAGCCCAGACAACTGTGCAAACCTCTTGATTGACTCACCTAACTTCAGCGTTAGGATTGTAGAATTGACAGAAACATTTCATAGGAACTTGCTTAAGTATGACAGCTTTGTGATTTCTGTTTGTATAAGCGGTGAATGTAGAATTAAAATCCGTGCCACAGGTGATGAAGTCTTGTTACGTTCTGGTCGCAGTTGCCTGATTCCTGCAGCTATTGCCGACTACGATGTCGTACCGACTAGCGGTACGGTGAAATTACTTGATGCGTTTATTGACAATAAAGACCGTAGTCTTGGTCACCGCATAACACGTTTCCTTCATCTTACAAGTAAGTAAAAGAAAAAATGCTATGGGCGTTACACCTTATTATATATAATACAACGGCATTCTTATAGACATTTACTAGCAGAAAAGAGGAAACTAATACAAGCAAGGGGATTATTTGATTGCAATAGGGGTAGAAAAGTTCAAATTATCATTAAAATCAGTAAACCTCCGCTTATTGTTAGAAAGAAAACACTAACTTTGCAATGCATTGAAAAATACAAAAACATTTATAAAATACTATGGTAAGTAACAATATTCCACAAGTTAAGCTTGGTATCGTGGCCGTAAGCCGCGATTGTTTTCCCATTGCACTGTCTACACAGCGCCGTGAAAATATAGTAAACGAGTATAAAGGCGAAATCTTTAATTGCGCGACAACCGTTGAAAACGAACAGGACATGCTCAAGGCAATGGCAGAAGTCAAAGCGGAAGGGTGCAACGCTCTTGTTGTGTTCCTCGGCAATTTTGGTCCTGAAACACCTGAAACGCTCATTGCAAAGGAGTTTGATGGTCCGGTAATGTTCGTTGCAGCAGCCGAAGGCGATGGCGATATGATCAACGGCCGTGGCGATGCATATTGTGGCATGCTTAACTGCTCATACAATTTGGGAATGCGCCACTTGAAAGGTTACATTCCTGAATATCCCGTAGGCACTGCTGAAGATGTCGCAGCGATGATAAAAGATTTTGTGCCGGTGGCTCGCACGATAATCGGCTTGAAAGGCTTGAAGATTATAACATTTGGTCCGCGTCCGCAAGACTTCTTTGCATGCAATGCCCCCATTAAGGGACTTTATGAACTTGGCGTTGAAATAGAAGAAAACTCAGAACTTGATTTGCTCGTTGCATACAAAGTACACGAGAATGACCCGCGCATAGATGACGTTTGCAAGGAGATGGCTGAAGAAATGGGAGAAGGAAAATATTATCCCGACTTGAGCCGCCGCATGGCACAGTTTGAGCTTACTCTTCTTGATTGGGCAGAGCAACACAAAGGCTCTCGCAAGTATGTGGCATTTGCCGACAAATGTTGGCCAGCTTTCCCAAGTCAGTTCGGATTTGAGCCTTGTTACGTTAACAGTCGTCTTGTTAGCCGCGGAATACCTGTAGCTTGTGAGGTAGATATCTATGGAGCATTGTCAGAATATATAGGAATGTGTGCTTCAGACGATACAGTTACATTACTAGACATCAACAATAGCGTACCAAAGTATATCTATGACGAGGACATAGTAAAGAAATACGACTATAAACTTACGGATACTTTTATGGGATTCCATTGCGGAAACACACCACAGTGCAAGATGTGTGAGGCACGCGCCATAAAATTCCAGCTTATTCAGAACAGATTGCTTGAGAACGGTGGCACTCCTGATTTCACACGCGGCACTCTTGAAGGAGATATCGCTCCGAGCGATATCACATTCTATCGTTTGCAGTGTGATTCTGAGGGTAATCTTCGTTCATACATTGCAGAAGGTGAAGTGCTTGACGTTCCGACACGTTCATTCGGCGGCATAGGTATTTTCGCAATCCCTGAAATGGGACGTTTCTATCGTCACGTTCTTATCCAAAAGGGTTATCCTCATCATGGAGCCGTTGCTTTCTCACATGTCGGAAAGACATTGTTCGAGGTATTCAAGTATCTTGGCATAAAGGACATCGCCTACAATCAGCCGAAGAGTTTGCCGTATCCAACAGAGAATCCTTGGGCGTAAAAATATTTTAGATAAGCAAAAACGTTATGGGCATCATTTGTTTGCACGCGTTTTTAAGGTAAAATAAATAAAAAGAATCTCCGATTGTCTGGCGACATCTAGTGCCGTCTGGTGGTCGGGGATTTTGCATTTTAGGTATATTGCTGTTTGGAAATCATTTTTTAGATAGCGGTTTTACCTAGATACTTCTAAAGTATAATGATATGAAAATAACATCAATGTTGGTTTGTGGGCTGCTGGCTTTGCCGCAGTTCTGTATGTCGCAAGAGCAATGCGGTAGCGTGGCAAATGAAAATGAAGTGATAAAGACAATAATGGCGCGTCGTTCTGTCAGAAAATACCTTGACAAAGCAGTAGAACATGAAAAACTTGCTACTATTGCCAAATGCGGAGTAAATGCGCCCAATGGCATGAACAAACAACCTTGGGCTGTAAGGGTCGTTGAAAGTGCTGACTTCATAAACGGTACTACAGAGATTTTCCGCAAGGCCATGCCGGAACAAGTGGCACGCGACAAGAATTTCAAGAACATGTACCGCAATGCACCTGCAATAATCGTGGTGGCATCTCCTGCCGATGGAAGCGGGAAGGTTGACGTCGGACTAATGGGGGAGAACATGATAATTGCAGCCCAGTCACTGGGACTTGGCACATGTTGTCTAGGAGGTCCTGTAAGATTTTTGCAGACAAATGCAGACTGCAAACCTTATCTGGAGAAGCTTAATATACCTTCGGGCTACGAGATAGCATATATTATTGCCGTAGGCTATCCTAATGAAACACCAGAGCAGAAGCCACGTGACGAGAGTAAGATTGAATATATAAGATAGCAGGTTCAGAAGCGGAAGCCAAATGTTGTGCGTAGCATCCATTTGACGCGCCTAATCTTTAGGTAGCGCTCATCGCCATGCGTGGAGAAATTCCAAACAGCGTTGAGGCCCCAGAACTTGTTGCGCCAAGTATATACTGCAGCACTGCGTCCTGTAATAATCACGCTCGGAAATTTATATTTCATCCGTTGTACATCTCCTGTTTCTTCCATTTTGCTATGTGCAAAGACAGTAAATGTCGGTAATGCTGAAAGGTGGAAGAGCCATCGTTTCCCGAGAACAAGGTTGTAGCCATAGCCTGCACCTACTGCAAATTCCACAAGAGTAAGTTTTGATGGAATCGTGCCCTTGTCGGCATTGTCGTTTACACGTGTCTTTGTTCCATCGAAACTTGCTCCAATCATGAAACTTCCAGCACTTCTTTTCTGTATGTAGCTTTGTGTGAATGCCGCAGGATAGGAGAAACGTCTGCCGTTGAAAGCATAGTATAAGTTGATGTTTAGGGCATCTTGACTTACTGTTCCTTTGTCAACGTCAGTGCGAATGCTGTTTATTTCTTGATACCCTTTAAGAGTATTGCTTGACAGAAATACTATATCAAAGCCGAATTTGTTTCCGTATGAATTTAGGTTCAATTCATAATCTTTGTTTATTCCTGCAAGTTTTCCTGGATTTATAGATACGCTTAACCCTAGTCCGCGATAAGTTGCCCCAACGCTCATTGTTCCTCGGCATGCAGAATGCAGTCGAGTATCTTCCTTTGTTTTATCGTTATTCGTCAGAGTTTGTAGTGTTGCCCCCGACAAGCTGCCGCGCAATTTAATGGTCCAGCGATATGGCGGGCGTGATATGTATAGCGTATCATACTTTACCTTGTTATATTTCTTTGCCAAAATGTTGTCAATGAACTTCAGTTTGTTGTCAACCTTCTGGAGCTTTTTTGAGTATTGGCGTAATTTTATAGAATCTTTTGTCGTCTTAACAAATAACTTGCGGTAGAGTGTGTCTGCCCATTGCAGCATATATCCTTTTTCTGCGGCTAGTCGCATTTGAAGACGCAGGCTATCGCTTTCTTCAATAATTTGTCTGAAAGTTTTTCGCCTTTTGTTCTTTCGGCTATGGCGTTTCTTTTTTTTATTTACGTCAGCAGCGTTATCATCATTTTTGTATATAGATAGTGTATTTTTTGTGATGATTTTTTCGTCGAATTTCGTGCCTAGTGACATAGGGTCAGCCTCGGACAGTTTTGAAACATTCATCACTGGAGTTTTCTGCCCGCAAGCTTGCAGTTTGTATACTGGAATTGCTGAAATCAGGAATGCAAGAATAACGGTCGTGAAGTGCATGGTGTTGAATGGTTTTCTCATATTTTGCTTGATAATTCCTTATAATACATTAACGCAAGTCATGTGTTTTTTATTGTGTATGTAGTCGTTTGGTATGGAAAATATGCTAGAAAAATCCAAAATGTAATAATAATACGTAGATTGTGTGTAAAAATGTTTGGAGTTGTTAATGCTTTGCACTACTTTTGTAATCGAAATTGATTGTAAAATATGCAGGAACAACCATAGTTTTAACGGGACAACATACATATATATACAAGGAATAATCACATAGCAGTTAGATATGAGAACAAGGATTTATTTGGTTTCCCTATTGCTTTCGGCGGTAGGATATGTATCCGCCCAGAGTCAAGGTGGGCTTGGAGGAGTTGTGACCGATGACAATGGCGAGCCCGTTATAGGCGCGCAGGTTGTTGTCAAGGGAACACAGACGGGTGCTGTAACCGACATCTCGGGAAAATTCACTCTGCCTCCTGGGGTAAAGCGTGGTGCCAGCCTTACGGTGAGTTACGTAGGTATGGAGACGCAGCAGCTTAAGGCAGCTAGCGACATGAAGATTAAGCTCCATTCAGATGACAAAGAATTGGATGAGGTGATTGTCGTTGCTTATGGTGAGCAGAAACGTAGCTCCTTTACAGGTTCGGCAGGCGTAGTAAGTGCCGACAAGATAGCACAACGCCAAACAAATACCGTAGTTGATGCCCTTGAAGGGCAAGTAGCTGGTGTGCAGATGTATAAGTCTGGTGGGGATCCCACCGCCACTCCAAGTATACTCGTGCGTGGTATAAGTAGTATCAATGCCGGACAGGAGCCGCTAATCGTGGTTGACGGATCGCCTTACTATGGGGCATGGAGTGACATTAACCCGGCAGACGTCGCATCCATTACTGTTCTCAAGGATGCCGCCTCCAATGCTCTATACGGAGCGCGTGGCGCAAATGGCGTAATTATGATAACGACAAAGAGCGCCAAGCAGGGACGTACAACAGTAAGCCTTGATGCTAAATGGGGAAGCGTAAGCCGTGCATCCAAAACCTACGACATGATAACCGAACCGGGGCAGTATTATGAACTGCAGTACAAGGCTCTTTACAACAAATATATCTCAGACGGTCGTACCTCCGCGGCGGCTCATGTGGCAGCCAATACAAACATGTTGGGAGACGATGCCTCAGCTGGTGGACTCGGCTACAATGTATACAATGTGCCGGAGGGACAGTATCTTATCGGTGATAATGGTCGTCTCAATCCTAACGCAACGCTTGGCCGCGTGGTGAGTTACAATGGGCAAGAATATACTTTGCGTCCCGATGATTGGCTGAAAGCAGCCTATCGCACGGCTCTTCGTCAAGAGTACAATGTGAATATCAACGGTGGAAACGAAGCCTCTCAGTTTTATGCCTCTTTGGGATATCTTGATAACCCCGGCATTTCATACGGATCAGAATACAAACGATACACTGCCCGCGTGAAAGCCAATTACAAGGCTTCGGAATGGCTGAAGGTAGGCACGAATGTTAACTACGCTCATTCTGTAGTAGATTATTCTTCCGACGGGACAAGCGATTCGGGCAATAACATTTTCTATGCCCTTACTAAGATTGCGCCAATCTATCCCCTTTATTTGCGCGACGGACAAGGCAATATCATGACCGATTCAAATGGGAAAATGATGGACTACGGTGATGGAACAAACGCAGGATGCTCTCGCTATGTTCTCAATTCGCAGAACCAACTCAAGGACGACCAGCTTCAGACAAAGAATCAAGTTGGCAATACTTTCAACATAAATGGCTTTGTTGACATTACCCCAACCTTCCTAAAAGGCTTGAAACTTACGGTAAACGGAACAGTAAACACGTATGAATACCGCTACACATCCACCGTTCAGCCTTTCTACGGCACAAGCCATAACACCTATCCCGAAGGATATATAAGCAAAAGCCACTATCGTTATTATACGGTCAACTTCCAGCAACTTTTGAACTATTCTCGTTCTTTCGGTCTGCACACAATGACTCTTTTGCTCGGCCATGAGAACTATCGCCAAACTTCTGAAGACATCATTGCAACGCGCACACAGATGTTCTCTTACTTTGGCAATCAGGAGCTTAGCGGAGCGATAAAGAATGAATACGGCAATTCCGACCAAAGCAAATACAACACTGAGGGCTATTTCTTCCGTGGCATGTATGACTACGACAACAAGTACTTTGCCCAGTTGTCCTACCGCCGCGATGGTTCATCTCGCTTTTCTCCAAAGAGCCGTTGGGGTAATTTCTACTCTTTCGGTGCGGCCTGGATAATAAGTAAGGAAAGCTGGATGCAGCCAACCAGCAGCTGGTTGCAGGAATTGAAGCTGAAAATGTCATTCGGTCAGCAAGGAAACGATGCCATCGGGTCTAGCAAATATCTTGATACCTACCTTATAACGAACTCAAGCAACAATGTTGCTCTTATGCTTGCAACCAAGGGTAACGAAAGCATCACATGGGAAACAAACTCAAACTTCAACATTGGTGCTGAGTTCTCCATGTTTGACAGTCGGCTTCGCGGTAGCCTTGAATATTTCTACCGCAAGACCACAAATATGCTCAGCACGATAATCAAGCCAATGTCTCAGGGAACAGGAGTCTACTATGCCAATGTTGGAAATATGGTAAACCGCGGAGTAGAACTAGATCTCTCGGGCGACGTTATTAAGACCAAAGACTTCGTGTGGTCACTCAACCTCAATGTCACTCATTACCGTAACGAGATAACAAAAATTTACGAAGACAACAAGAAGGCCGTTCTTGACGGTCATAACGGCTATACGTCGGGCAACTATTTCTATGGTGAGGGACTTTCCATCTATACATGGCGACTGCCAAAGTATGCTGGTGTTGACAATGAGGGAAACTCCATGTGGTATAAGACAGAGTCCAACGGGAACATAACCACAACAACCAATTACGAGGACGTTAGCTATTATGCCTGCGGCGATCCAACCCCAGACATTTATGGCGGTTTCGGCACCAGTCTTTCTTATAAAGGCTTCGACTTCAACATCAATTTCTCCTTCTCACTTGGTGGAAAGGTGTTCGATTATGGATACCAGTCGCTAATGCACAGTCCGAACGCACAGCTTGCCGGACAGAACTTCCACAAAGATGTGCTCAATGCCTGGAGTAAAGACAATACTGACAGCAATATACCTCGCTTCCAGTTTGGCGATATTTATCAGAACTCCACTTCAGACCGCTTCCTAATCAGCGGAAGCTACTTGAGTCTTAACGGCGTGAACTTGGGCTATAGCCTGCCGCGTAACCTCATTGGAAAGTGGGGACTTTCAAAACTGCGTGTCTATGTATCGGCAGACAACGTGAATCTTTGGTCAAAACGTAAAGGACTTGATCCACGTACAAGCTATGCCGGAAGTCCTGGAACGGAAAACTACTCTTTCTCCCGCACCATATCTGGCGGCGTGACGCTCAGCTTCTAAGCTGACGCCAGCAGAGGGAACTACAAAAATACTTATATAAGCAAAACAACGGAATACATAAAGACATGAACAAAATACTGAAGAAATCACTCATAGCCGCACTATTTCTGCCGGCCGCACTGTCTTTGGAAGGATGTCTGGAGGAAGATTTGCCCACAGACTATGGCACTCAGCAGCAAATCGACCAATCGTCTGATCCTGCCGCCCTACTTACCAATGGGCTCAATGCCATAATGGTGATGCATGACACTTACGGTGTGTCAGGAACGTCAGATGACTGGGGCTATCCCTGCCAGATGTTCATACGAGACATACTGTGCGAAGATTTCCCGATAGGAAGTTCTTCGCTTGATTATTACTATTCTTGGATAGCAAACGGCACATATCTCAACGACCATCCCTTCTATTCCTTCTATTTCTACTATTATCTCAATGCCAATGCCTGCAAGATAATAGGCGAGTGGGGGACGAAGCAAAATGCCACCACCGCCGAAAATCAAGCCGTGGGTGTGGCGTTGAGCTACCGAGCTTTGGCATACCTAGACATGGCCCGCCTGTTTGAATACAAAACCACAGGCTTCTCTTCTTTGGATAGCCGTGCAACCGATGTGTTGGGGCTTACCGTGCCTATAGTGACCGAAGCTACCACTGATGAACAGGCCAAGCAAAATCCGCGTGCCCCGTTCTATACGATGTATCGCTTTATACTTTCCGACTTGACCCGTGCCGAAAAATTGTTAGATGGCTATAAACGTACCGCCAAGAGTCTGCCGGACCAAAGCGTGGCCTACGGACTTGAGGCACGTCTTTGGCTGGAAATGGCTACACGCTTTGAGCATGCTCCTGCAGATCTAGCGTTGCAACTAGAGCATGAGGCCGATAACGATGGCTACCAACCGCTCGGAGTGACAACAGCACAGGAATGTTATGCCAAAGCTGCCGCATGTGCAAAACTGGCAATGCAGCAAGATGGCTATCAACCGCTCTCGCGTAGCCAGTGGTATGACACACGCACAGGTTTCAACTCCGCAAATACAGCATGGATGTGGGCAGCCTCTATGGGGGCAAAAGAGCAGATAGGAAGTATTTGGTATAGCTGGATGTGCAATATGTCAAGCGAATCGCCCGTGTTCTCGTGGGGTTCATACATGTATCACAACAACAACGGACGAAGAGGCTACCGTTGTATCGGACGAGCCCTTTACAATAAGATTCCAGACACCGACTGGCGCAAGAAATCATGGGTGGCTCCCTCTGACGTTGACGCTAAGCAAGTGCCCGCTGGCTACAGCACTCTGCTCAACGACACGACGTGGTGCTCGCTCGACACTTTGGCTTCGCTGAAGTTCCACCCTGGCTCAGGAAATGTTGACGACTATAATGTTGGTGTGCTCTGCGATGTTCCGCTTATGCGAGTGGAAGAGATGTATTTCATCTACGCTGAGGCTGTGGCTCACAGCGAAGGCCTTGCGGCAGGAAAAGCTGCCCTTGAGAGTTTCATGAACACATGGCGATACACCGATGGCTCCTATAAATGCGAAGCTTCAGGCCTTGATGACTTCACAGACGAATTGATGATACAGAAGCGCATAGAGTTTTGGGGCGAAGGACTTGTGTATTTCGACTATAAGCGTTTGGCCAAGCAGATATGCCGCTACTACGACGGTTCGAACTTCCCTGATGATTATCAGTTAAATTCCCGCAAGGGATATGTTGCGCCATGGCTTAACTATACCATACCGCAGTATGAACAGGATCAGAACCCCAGCGTTTTGCTTAACCCCGATCCTTCAAACGCTGTGAAGGCGCAGACAGAATATTGACCCATCGGGCGAGGCTTCCTCAATGGAAAGCCCCACCGAACGCAATTGAAAAAAACAGATAAAAACAATAACGAGAGATGAAGAATACAAGCATACATACCCTTTTGGCTTTTGCCCTCACGTTTACGTTGTCCGCCCTTACTGTGGCGTGTTCCGACTCTGACAGCTATTCGCCAGGAGAAGCTACACAAAGCGATGCTCAAGGAGCGTTTTTTGCTTCAACAAATGCCGCCGAGTATATTCTTGAACCTGAGGATTCGGCATTTCAGATTGTGGTTGGCCGTCGAGACACCACACGTTCTGCCAGCGTAGCCCTACACACTGTCTATGCCGACACTGCAGCCATACAATTGCCCGACTCTGCACATTTTTCAGCAGGTCAGGCTTATGATACGATAAGCGTAGAGGCTCGCGGACTGACACCGCGCACTAAATATTCATTCCGCTTTTCCGTTGACGAGAAGGATGCTGACCATTATGCACAGCAAGACGGTTCTACCATGATGGAAGCCTACGTCATCGTTTCGCAGTGGAAGAAGATTCACCAGAATGCAAAGTTCTATTATTACGGACTGAGCGTCCTTCCAACAACATACTCCGACATCTACACATTGGAGGGCGTAAACAAATTTTATATTTCAAACTTCATGGGTTCAGGCAACGACTTCTATTTCACGCTGACACCCGACGGGGCAAAGTTCAATGCCGACAAGATAGAGACGCTATGTGGCGAGATGGTGCCTGTTGAAGGAATGGGAGCCTATGCTTTCGACTATTCAACCTACAAGCTAAACTACGTCGTTTCTGGTGTTGACGCCGACGGATACTATATATACAACTGGAATGTTGGCGACTGCAGCATAGACTATCTCGACTGGTATGGCGGCTACAATTACGGACCCTACTCATGGATAGATTTTGCGCAGAAATATATATACCTCTATGGCTATATATGCAGCAACAAATACACTGGCTTCGTGCAGGTTTACGGCCAATGGGACGATTGATACGCCGCCATTTCATTGCATATAGCCCAGCAAACGGAAAAGAAGAAATATATATATATACACGTTTAACTTTTAAAGTATCAGCTTATGTTAAAGAGAATTACACTTTCAGTATTGGCAGCAATTGTCTGCCTGATGAGCCACGCTGCCGTAAGTTCACAGTCTGACCTTTACGGAAACTACATTGCCACAGCTGATGGCTACCAGTGGTTCAACTACTCAACATGGGAAGCTCTGCCCACAGGACACACCGTTACTATCTCTGCTTACGACGATGGTGTTGCGATAAACAACCTGTTGGGCTATGGATGCCAGTATGTAGGCGACTACGATGCTTCCTCAAATGTCATTGATTGCTGGGCATTGGAAGGCTTCAATACTTATTTTACTCTCTCAGATACCATTGACAGCAAGGCTGGTTTCAAGGGAAAGGTGCTTGAAGACGGTTCAATCCTTTTCGACAACTTCACTGCTTGGTATGGCTCTACACAGTATATCTATACTGGCGCAACGGTAAAGCTGCAGAAACTAACAGCAGACTGGACAGCAACAGGCACGCTTACATACTATTCTGACGAAACCGAAACGACAGCCGTACACTCTGCTACAACAACACTCACTAAGTATACATGCGGTTCAAGCACAATTTATGGTCTGAAGTTCGACGGTGCTAGTGCAACGCCGGCTGAAATGCTCTTTACCGTAGAGAATGACTCTATCGGTCTTGTTAACGGACAACAGACAGCTGGTTGGGCTGGAGCATATTACTATTACTGCTTTGACGGAAATTACAGCGTATGGATTGACACATCTGAGGGTTGCTCTTCATTCCCCGCAACAAATTCTGCTGAGAGCGGAAAATTGTCAGTTTATCACTTCGACTACGATAAGAGTAGCACGCTTACAGCATCAGGTGTGGCTACCTTTGTATGGGGAACACAGTCGGGCATAAGCTCTGTTTCATCAGACAATACAAAGGCTTCTGCTGTGTATGATCTCCAGGGCCGCCGCATGGACGGAAAACTTGTTCCTGGCATTTATGTTCAAAACGGAAAGAAATTCGTTTCAAAATAGTCAGTAGTTTTTATTGACTTCAATACTAAGAATGCCGGTCATCGTTGCTTTGTGCAGCGGATGACCGGCATTCTTTTTCTATCTAGCATTGCTCATATTTCCTGACTTCGTCAATGCGTCACCCAAATCAGAAATTGCTTGTTGTTAGTCAGAAAAGAGGTTTGATGGCAAGGTGTTTCTTGGTTAGGAATAGA
>CAVLBD010000033.1:0-34281 GCA_963661195.1 bacterium | reverse complement strand
CAAAGGTAATAAAACCTTTCGATTTTGCAAACTCTTAAACAAGTATTTTTCTAAAATCAGTAAAAGTATTTATCAAAAGTTTCACAAACTTGCTACAAATAGTACAAAAGCAAGTCAATATACTTTGTATTCTTCTTCAAATTTTATAACTTTGCAATATAACAAATAATACAAAGTGGATATACCACATAAGGCTAATAGATCAAAAATGGCAATAAAAGAATTAAAGAACCAAACTATGCAGAATGAAAAGCATCAACACCACAAACACCATCATCACCATAAACACCGCGATGATGCAGAAGAGTTTAAGCAACATTCGCTTTTTTCAATGAAAGTACGCAAAAAACTAGCTAAAATACTATTCGTAATTCTTTCCATCTTGGCCGCACTCATTATTGCTGCATGCATTTTTGTAACTTATGCCAAATAGACATTACCAATATTTATAAAAACTTCTAGGCAAAGCACACAAGACATCAGATAATCCAATAATCTTTCTCCAACATTAACACTACCTATAGTCCCGATACAATAAACGCTAATTTCTGTAGAATCCAAATCTATTCCAAAAGAGAATCCTATTTTAGAATAGATTGTAAAGTGATATTCCAAAAAAATCAAGCAAATGCCCTGCATCTTTCTATTAAGATGCAGGGCAAAAATATGTTTTTGTATTATAATATAGCGTGGGCCTCGTTTCTCACGCAAACATATGCTTTAATCAAGCACAATAGGTTTGTACTTTGGAACAAGAGCCTTCATAACAACCCAACCTATAAGATATGCCACTGCGCAAACACAGAAGATAATCATATAGCCAGCAGGCTTGCCTTCAAAGCCCAAGAATTGGAATGCCTGTCCCTGTTCTTCCGCATATGTAAAGAGGTTACCAGAACATTTGTTAATAAGGAAAGAACCGATACCTCCAGCCATTGCACCAATACCTGTAATGGTGGCAACAGCAGATTTTGGGAACATATCACTAACAGTTGAATATATATTTGCCGACCATGCTTGATGTCCAGCACCAACAATACCGATGATTATTGCAGGCAACCAAGGACCATACGCATCCCCCAAAGGTTGTGCAAATAGTGCTAGCAATGGGAAGAATGCAAAAATAAGCATTGCAAGCATACGTCCTTGATAAGGATTCATTCCCTTTTTCTCCACAAACAATTTTGGCAGATAACCTCCAAAAATTGACAAGACTGTTACTATGAAATAAAGAGTAAATATGAGAAGCATTCCCATTGACGATGATGATTTGTATCCATACTGGTCAGAGAAGTATGCTGGTGTCCAAAATAGCAAGAACCACCATACGCCATCCGTCATAAACTTACCGAATGCGAATGACCAAGTCTGCGGATGCTTAAATGCTTCAACATAACTCATCTGCGGTTCCTTTTCATCATTGGCAGCTTGTTCTGCTTTAGTTTGAGCATCATTCTCTTCATCTTGATTTACATAGAGAAGCTCTGCCTCGTTGACAAACTTAGATTTTGCAGGTTTGTCATAAAGAAAGACCCATACACCAGCCCAAATGAAGCCAATAACACCAATTATAATGAATGCCATTTCCCATCCCCAGATTTGTGCAAGCACAGGAATTGTAACTGGAGCAGCTAGAGCGCCAACAGAGGCTCCACTATTGAAAATAGAAGTAGCAAATGCACGATCCTTCTTCGGGAAATATTCTGCAGTCACCTTTACAGCAGCAGGGAAGTTTCCTGCTTCACCTACGGCTAAGACGCAACGGCAAACCAAAAAAGCATACATACTTGTTGTTGCAACAACAACGGCAACATCACCCGTAAGTTTTGTAAGTGCAGCGGCAGCAGAACCTGCAGAAGCATCTGCACCAACCCACAATTCAGTAAACACGCCACATCCAGCATGCATTACGGCACCAAGCGACCATACAACAATAGCCCAGAAATAACCTTTCTTTGTGCCCATAAAGTCAACGAACTTACCCGCAAAGAGGTTTGCAACGGCATAAAAAATAGAGAATACAGCAGTTATATTACCGTAAATCTCATCATTCCAATGGAATTCTGGTGAAATAAAATCCTTCCAGGTAAGCGACAGCACCTGTCTGTCCATATAGTTGATCGTTGTTGCGAAGAATAACATCGCACACATCACCCACCGGAAATTGGACATCTTAGTAGTTTGTATTGAAGCCATTTCTTTTGTTTTAGATTTAAATTATTTTGTTTTCTGTTTTTCTAACTGCAAAGATAACATTTTTTTTGATATTTCGAACGTTAACTCCCCTAAAATGTAAAATCATACAAAGGTCAATCTTGATAATACACACGCTTTACGCGTTCACTAACACTTGTCAAGACCTCATAAGGTATTGTTCCTAGAACATCAGAGAGGACGGTCACAGGCAAGTGGTCGCCAAAAATCTCGACCATGTCACCTTCGTTACAATGAATACCAGTAACATCTATCATAGCAACGTCCATACATATATTGCCAATATACGGGGCTTTTTGCCCATTTACAAGACAATAACAATTTCCGCACCCAAGTCGACGGTTAAGTCCGTCTGCATATCCGATTGGTATTGCAGCAATACGACTATTTTTCGTAAGATGTCCTTTGCGACTATAGCCAACAGTCTCGTCTGCAGGGACATCACGTAGTTGAAGTATAGTTGTTTTCAGTGTACATACATTATTAAGAATATGATTGTCTCGGCTATCAATACCATAAAGTCCAAGTCCCAATCGACACATGTCAAGCTGACGTTCCGGGAAATGCTCTATACCAGCAGAATTGCAAATATGGCGTAAAATTTTATGAGGGAATGCAGACTGCAACTTTAGGCTTGCTTTGTCGAAGTTGTCAAACTGCATCTTTGAGAAGTTGTCAAAGTCATCACTATCCGACCCCACAAAATGACTAAACACTGAGCGCGGAATAATAGCATCCTGTTTTTTAAGACGATCAATAAGCTCATCCATGTCTTTATCTGGATTAAAACCAAGACGATGCATACCAGTATCAAGTTTTATGTGTACAGGATAGTTGGTTATACCCTCGCGTCTGGCTGCTTTAACCAAAGCATCAAACAATCGGAAACTATAGACTTCAGGTTCAAGATCATAGTCGAACATTGTTTTGAAGGCTGTCATTTCCGGATTCATTATCATGATATTCCCAGTGATGCCATTGTTACGCAACTGAACCCCTTCATCGGCAACTGCAACTGCAAGATAGTCAACCCGGTGTTCTTGCAGCGTCTTTGCCACTTCCACGGCTCCACTTCCATAAGCGTTAGCCTTGATCATACATACCAATTTCGTTTCTGGTTTTAAGAAAGAACGGTAATGGTTAATATTGGCAACAAGGGCATTGAGATTTACCTCTAGTATTGTTTCATGCACTTTCTGTTCAAGAAGTTCTGTCAAGCGGTCAAAGCCAAAAGTGCGTGCCCCTTTCAATAGTATAACCTCATCACGCAACGAGACAAATACTTCGCTTTTTACAAACGTTTGCACATCTGGATAGAAATATTTCTCTGCCACAGCTATACTGTCGGCTTGAGCCATAATGTCCTGTCCAATTCCTATAAATTTTTCAACGCCGCGCTTACAACACAAATCAGAAACTTTCCCATAAAGAGTTTCTAGTGACATTCCACTTTGAAGGATATCACTTAGTATAAGCGTACGACGGCGACCCTTATGATCAGGGCGGCGGCTTATAAAATCAAGTGCAATATCAAGCGAATTAATATCTGAGTTATACGAATCGTTTATCAAGGTACAACCATGTTGTCCCTGCTTTACTTCAAGACGCATCGCCACAGCCTCAATTTGTGGCATGCGCTCAGCAATTTGGCTTGGTGTAAGTCCTAAAGCTAGACAAACAGCGGCACAAGTAACGGAATTCTCTACCGAAGCATCATCAATAAACGACAAAGAGAAGCTAGCCTCTTCACCTTTATTATATATATATGTAACGATTGTATTGTTTTCTTTCTTCTCAACATTTTTTACGAACAAAGTCGCACCAGAATGTTTCGTTGACCAAGAAATATGCTTGCCGCTAAATTTTTCCATCCCTACACAATGTGCAATAACATCATCATCTTCAGGATAAACAATCATTTCTGCATCATGGAACAATTTGAGCTTTTCTCTCACCTTCTCCTCTACTGACGAAAAATTTTCTTGATGAGCAGTACCTATATTCGTTATAACTCCTATTGTTGGCTGTATGATATCGTGAAGAGCAAGCATCTCACCGGGCTGACTTATGCCGGCCTCGAATACTCCAACCTGACTTTTCTCATCAAGAAGCCATACTGACAGGGGAACACCTATTTGGGAATTATAGCTACGCGGTGAGCGTGTAACACTAAAAGAAGGCGACAGAAGTTGATACAACCATTCCTTAACAATGGTTTTTCCGTTGCTTCCTGTAACTCCTACAATAGGAATATTAAACTCATCCCTATGCCGTTCAGCAAGTCGCTGCAAAGCTTCAATTGGACTGATAACCTTCAAAAAATTTGCATCTGCATAAATTGAAGAGAAATTATCGGGCAACGTGTCTACAACAAAGTTTCTCACGCCACGTCTGTAAAGGTCGGGGATAAAATTATGCCCATCATTACGTTCTGACTTCAAAGCGAAAAACAAAGTTTCCTCAGCAAAACACAAGGAGCGGCTGTCGGTCAAGAGAAATCCTATAGCAGCCGAGCGTTCACCATACCTTCGGGCTCCTATTAACGTTGTTACTTTTTCAATTGAATAAGTCATTGTTGTTCAAACATTAAATTCAAGGTGCGCTCCCTTAATGGGCACGCTCCAGCAAAAGCGACGCCACGCCACATCGGTTTGTAATTTTATAGAGTAACGTGACGAAGTAAAGTTCTAACATTTGCCAACTGCAAATATACGCAATGTTTTCCAAAACAACATTGATTATGCTATTTATATACTTTTGCAATAAAAAAAAGGGGCAACAACATGCATTTAAGCTTTACCGTTCCACGCATTTTAAAGGTTTTCACTATCTTCGCAAAAGCTTAACCATAATAATCCGTCAAGACTATGGAAATTCTTCTTCACTACATATGGAAACACCGAATATTTCCGCTACAGCCACTTACCACTAACACGGGAGATAGTGTGGAAATAATAGATCCTGGGCTCTACAACAGAAATGCAGGTCCAGACTTTTTCAATGCGAAGATAAAGATTAACGGAATAATTTGGGTGGGCAACATTGAGATACACGACAAGGCTTCCGACTGGTATCTGCATGGACACGACAAGGACTCCGCCTATGACAACACTATACTGCACGTTGTTGGCTGTGACAACACTTCGGTAAAGACGAGCCGAGGCGAGACTGTAAATCAGATGCAAATGGATGTGCCTAAATATGTGAAAGAAAATTACGCAAGTCTGTTATCAGAAGATCGCTTCCCGCCATGCCACAGTATAGTTCCAAGACTTTCGAAACTGATGCTGCACAGCTGGATGAGCGTCTTACAGACAGAACGTCTTGAAAAGAAGACCATTGCAATTGCAGAACGTGTAAAAAGCAGCAATGGTTCTTGGGAAGATGCCTACTTCACCACGCTTGCACGCAACTTCGGTTTCGGGGTCAACGGAGAAGGCTTCGAGACATGGGCAAAAACATTGTCGCTGCAGAGTGCCGCCCATCACCGCGATGACATTTTTCAAATTGAAGCAATCTTTTTGGGTCAAGCCGGTCTCTTGGATTCAGACTCTTTGCCACCGCGTCACCGCGCTGAGGCTTTGTCCGATGAATACCTCACAAAATTACGCAAAGAATACCAATACCTCTCACACAAGTTCTCACTTACGACAATGTCTGCCAACCAGTGGAAGTTCATGCGTCTACGTCCACAAAATTTTCCAAACATACGCATAGCCCAACTTGCCAATCTTTATTATAGCCGCAAGGCTGGACTTGCAGACATCATTTCCTGTGATACACTTGATATGCTGCGTAAAAAATTCGACACAAGTGTTACGCCTTATTGGGAAACCCATTATTCATTTGGCAAAGAAAGCAAGAAATCAGAAAAACGCCTATCGAAAAATTCAATAAACGTCATTATTCTAAACACGGTAATTCCTATTCTCTTCGCTTATGGCCGCCAGCATGACGACGAAGAGCTATGCGACCGCGCCTTTCGCTTCCTTGAAGAACTTAAAGCAGAAGACAATAATATCATACGAATGTGGCGCGAGTGTGGCATGGAAATAGAAACAGCTGCCGATAGCCAAGCCATCGTGCAGCTGAAAAAGGAATATTGCGACCACCGTGACTGCCTACGGTGTCGAATAGGCTACGAATTCATAAAAGCCAACGGATGGTTTGTAAAAGACGACTGCGGATAACCCCCATCCATTATTCTTTCTCTATAACTTCAAGCCCCTTCTTCACGATTTGGCTTGTTTGGTTAATAATTTGGAAATACTCGTCCATATCCCATATATCACGCGCGACAAGAGCTTTCAACTGATTAGAGAGATATGGCATTGTGCGCTGTTCCTCTTCATCGTCCTTGGGCTTAACGCTTTTCTTTTCCGCTTGCTTCTTTAAATCATCAAATACGCTTTGGGGAACATTATAAGAGCTTTCGAACTTATCGAAAGAGGGATATTTCTTCTTAAGAGCCTTACGGTTGTTATCAATATAACGGAGTATTACATCTGTCACGATATTCTTAGCAACCAGTTGGCGATGATATTTAGTATACGTCATGGTGTCAAGCGGAACGAAATAGTCGGGCATTATTCCCCCACCTCCATAAACTACACGATGTTTGCGCAAGGTATAAAACTTCAAAGAGTCAGCAAAATGAATACTGTCTGGGTTAGTCAGCTCACCATGTTTAAGGCGTTTTTCAAAATCCAGTGCATAGTCTTTCAAATCTCCCTTTTTATATGGCTTCTGAATACAACGGCCCGTTGGCGTATAGTAATGAGCAACGGTAAGACGAATCATTGATCCGTCAGGCATATCAAACGGGCGTTGAACCAATCCTTTCCCGAAGGTACGGCGCCCTACGACAAGTCCTCTGTCGTTGTCCTGTATCGCTCCCGAAACGATTTCTGCCGCAGAAGCAGTGAAATCATTGACGAGCACCACAACTTTCCCGTCAAGTAATGTCCCCGTGCCGTTTGCCCAATATTCCGCCTTGGGAGAACTCAGTCCACTTGCATAAACGATAAGATCTTTATTCGGCAAGAACTCATTGGCAATCTTAACAGCCGCCTGTAGATACCCGCCGCCATTCTCCTGTAAATCAAGGATAAGGTCCTTCATCCCCGCTGCTTTCAGCTTTGTTACGGCGGCCATAAATTCATCATAGGTCGTTGCTCCAAAACTTGCTATCCGGATGTAGCCCACTGCAGGGCGTATCATATATGATGCATCAAGACTCTTTATAGGGATTTTATCGCGTTTAACATTAAAGACAAGAGTGTCTTTAACATCACGTCTCACCACAGATAGCTTTACCAGCGTACCCCTCGGCCCACGCAAGCGCATCATTATTTTGTCACGAGGCATTTTCACTCCGGCAATTGCTGTATCATTAACCGCCACAATGCGGTCTCCGGCTACTATTCCTGCACGTTCTGAAGGTCCCTTGGATATAGTTTGTATCACAAGAAGCGTATCTTCAACCATATTGAACTGAACTCCAATACCGTCAAAGTTTCCTTGCAAAGACTCGTTCATCTGTTTTGTTTCAGTTGGCGTGGTGTAAGACGAATGAGGATCGAGCTTTTCCAACATTCCGCGTATGGCGTCTTCAACAAGTTTCTCCTCGTTAACAGAGTCTACATAGAACTTATTGACAAGCCACTCCGCTTGCAGCAGTTTGCGTATAGGACTGTCGTTATCTATTTTCAATTGCGCCGAAGCATGTACTGTCGCAAGTAACACGACAAACAATACCAAGAATAAATGTCTTTTCATTGTCTTTCTTTTCTTTTTTATGCAACCAATGCATCATGATTCTGCCCTGTTCTATCCATAGGCATATTGGATTTGCACATTTTCAAAAAACTTCCCCTTCTTCAGGTATATCTTCCTCTATAACAAGATTGTCAATTATAAAGTTTTGGCGTTGCGGAGTGTTCTTACCCATATAGTATTCCAATAGCTTCTGCACCTGGTCTGTCTTGTGTAACGTCACCTGTTCAAGCCGCATATCTTGCCCTATGAAGTTTTTAAACTCGTCGGGACTTATTTCTCCAAGACCTTTAAAACGTGTTATCTCCGGGTCTGGACCCAGTTCAGAAATGGCATTTTGACGTTCTTCCTCAGTATAACAATAGCGAGTAATAAAGTCCCCCTTACTAGAAGACGATGTTTTGACCTGCTTTGACTTTATTTTTGTCTTTTTGTTTCTGACTCTGAAAAGAGGAGTCTGCAATACATAAACATGCCCCTTCTTTATCAGGTCTGGGAAGAACTGCAGGAAAAACGTTATTATAAGCAATCTAATGTGCATACCGTCGACATCGGCATCGGTTGCCACGATCACTTTGTTGTAACGCAAAGTGTCAAGCCCCTCCTCTATATCAAGAGCAGCTTGCAAGAGGTTAAATTCCTCATTCTCGTAAACCACTTTTTTTGTCAAGCCAAAAGAGTTAAGCGGTTTTCCCCTCAGCGAAAAAACGGCTTGCGTGTTAACATCACGGCTCTTTGTTATACTTCCGCTTGCAGAGTCGCCCTCTGTTATAAAGATAGCGCTCTCTTCCTTACGGTCACTCTTGACATCACTATAGTGAATACGGCAGTCACGCAATTTTCTATTGTGCAGATTAGCTTTCTTTGCCCGTTCGCGTGCCAGCTTCGTCACGCCGGCCATAGCCTTGCGTTCCTTCTCGCTGGCCTGTATTTTTTGGAGCATTACCTCTGCCACATCACTATTGCGGTGCAAATAATTGTCTACCTCTGTCTTTATGAAGTCTCCAACATATTTGTTTACCGTTACGCCATCAGGACTCATTGTCTGCGAGCCTAACTTTATTTTTGTTTGGCTCTCAAACATTGGTTCTTCCACATTTATGGCAATAGCCCCGACAAGTCCGTTACGAATGTCCGTGTATTCAAAATTTTTTGAAAAGAACTCCTTTATTGTCTTTGCTATATGTTCTTTGAACGCCGTTTGATGCGTTCCGCCCTGCGTTGTGTGCTGTCCGTTAACGAAAGAATGATATTCCTCGCCATACTGGTTTGTGTGGGTAAAAGCTATTTCTATGTCTTCTCCTTTCAAGTGCACAATGGGATAAATCCCATCGTTTGTCATTGTGTCGTTGAGGAGATCTTTCAGTCCGTTGCGGCTAAGAATGCGCCGCCCGTTATACATTATGGCTAACCCCGTGTTCAAATATGTATAGTTACGGAGCATTGTTTCGATGATGTCGTCGTGGAACGAGAAATTCTTGAAGAGCGTAGCATCTGGTTCGAAGTGGATATATGTTCCGTTTTCGTCTTGCGTTTCTTCCGTTTTGTCGTCTTTAAGATTTCCACGTTCAAACTTTAGTATCCTTACGACACCGTCACGATATGATTTCACCTCGAAATTCAAGCTCAAAGCGTTTACGGCCTTAATGCCGACACCATTGAGACCGACACTTTTTTTGAACGCCTTTGAGTCGTATTTACCACCGGTGTTAAGCATGCTGACAGCCTCAACAAGTTTACCTTGCGGTATTCCTCGGCCATAGTCGCGCACAGAGACCATGCGATGTTCGTCAATATCTACTTCAATGCGCTTCCCTTGGTTCATACGAAACTCATCAATAGAATTGTCTACCACTTCCTTCAGCAGTACATAGATACCGTCTTCTGGTATTGAGCCATCGCCCAAACGTCCGATATACATACCCGGACGAGTGCGTATATGCTCCATGTCCGACAGATGGCGTATGCTGTCGTCGGTATATTCTACATGTTCTTCCTGCCCGTTGCTGGCAGTAGCAAGGCTTTCGGTGATATCTTCGCTCATGGACTTCTGTCTTTCTTTTATCTGTTATGGTGCTTACGCACCAACATTTCATTTTATTTCCTTTATGTAACAACGGCGACGCTTGTGTTGTTCGCAGTCGAGGTATTGCCACTGGCTCTGCACTTTATCGTTGGTCTCCATCTCCACGTGTGTCTCGCCCCACTCAAATCCGTATTCTACATAACGGGGTATCAGGTCAGAGAAAAGCAGCGAGTTGGCTCCCTTGGCACGATATTCGGGCAATATACCAATGAGCAGCAAATCAACAATCTTGGCACTTTTAAACTTAAGAGCCTTCAGCACATGCCACCAGCCGAATGGCCAAAGCCTTCCACGACGGCATTTTTGCAACGCCAGCGTGAGCGATGGCAATGTTATGCCCACACCTACAACTTTCTTGTCTGCATTCCAATCCTCAATCAACGTTATGAGATTCAAGTCGGCAAGTGGGAAATACATGTCAATATACTGCTCTATCTGTTTTTCAGAAAGCTCGTTATACCCGTAAAGATTGCAGAATGTCTCGTTTATTATCTCGAAAATGCGTTTCCCGTAGCCTTCCTTGAAAATTTCATGCTTTGTGAGCTTCTTCACATGCAGGTTATAACGCTTCTCTATGAGTGCTGCCACCTTCGCGTATTTTTCAGGCACTTCCTTTGGTACCATCAACTTATACTCAACATAGTCGTTGTCTTTTTCAAATCCACCGAGCTGTTCGATATGCTTTGGATAGTATTCATAATTATAGAGCGTCGCCATCGTGCCAAGTTGGTCGAACCCTTTGGTCAACATTCCTTCCGGGTCCATATCGGTAAAGCCGAGCGGACCTACGATATGCGTCATGTTCATGCGGCGGGCGTAGTCTTCAAGCGCATCAAAGAGTGCACGTGAAACGTTGTAGTCGTCAATGAAGTCAAGCCAACCGAAGCGCAGATCTTCCCTTCCCCACTTCTTGTTCGCCTTTCTATTCACGATTCCAGCCACGCGACCTACCATTTTCCCCGTTTCCTTATCAAAGGCCATAAAATATTCTGCCTCGCAGAATTCAAACGCTGCGTTCTTGTCTTTACTCAGCGTATTCAGTTCATCGCTGAACAGATTAGGGGCGTCATACGGACAACCCTCGTAGAGACCGTATCTAAAATCAATGAATTGTTTCAAGTCGCGCTTTGTCACGACTTTCCTTATTTCTATTTGTGACATTACTGGTTCGTGGTTTTAAAAAATTTCAAGGCAGCGCTACAGCCTCAATGCGTCCGTTGCTGCCGGGGCTTTAAGGGAAAACCATGCCTTAAATTTGGGCAAAATTACTACTTTACGGGCAATTACACAAATTATATTTTATCTTTCCCCCCTTTTGGAGTACCTTTGCACACCTCAAATCCAGCTATTTCATTTCATAAAGATGCTTTACAAAAATAACATATACCGTAGCCACTACGGCACGTTACTGCGCCTTGGGCTTCCGCTCGTGGTGGGCCAAGTGGGCACTATCGTGCTTGGTTTTGCCGATACCCTTATGGTGGGACACCATAGTGTAGATGAACTTGCCGCAGCAAGCTTCGTGAACACTATCATGGCAATAATACTTGTGCTTGCTTTGGGATTCAGTTATGGTCTTACACCCATGATCGGACAGATGTACGGCCGCGGCGAAACCATCAATATAGGCAAGACTCTCAAGAACGGTATCTACGCTGCAACTTCGCTTGCCGCACTGCTAGTCGCCATTTTGGTTGCCGTATTTCTCTGCATTCACCGTATGGGGCAACCGGAAGAGCTATTGCCACTCATGCGCCCATACATGATTGTAAATATTGTGTCTGTGCCGTTCGTTTGCTGGTTCAACGCCTTAAAGCAATTTTTCGATGCAATAGGCAACACAAAGACCTCCATGTATATCATGATTATTGGCAACATTCTAAACATCATCGGCAACTATCTTCTAATCTACGGACCGGCATTTTTTCCTGATATGGGACTTCTGGGAGCAGGACTCTCAACGATGGTGAGCCGTGTTGCCATGTGCGCCATGGCTTTCTGCCTGTTTTTCAGACAGAAAGGATACAGAGACTTCTGCCTTGCCTTCTCTACTGCAACGTTTTCTCGCCACAGATTTGTGGAGATAAACAAGATCAGCTGGCCAGTATGCCTGCAGATGGGTATGGAATCGTCAGCCTTTGCCCTTACAGGCATTATGGTTGGATGGATTGGCACTGCGGCATTGGCTACGCATCAGATAATGATTACCGTTTCGCAGTTGTTTTTCATGGTCTACTACGGCATTGCAGCCGCTGTATCAGTGCGTGTCAGCTATTTCGCCGGGCAGAGAGAGTATGCGCAAATGCGCCCTGTTGCAGCGGCAGGTTTCCACATCACTCTATTCATAGGTGCCGTGGTCAGCATACCTGTTTTTCTGCTTCGACACGAGATTGGCTATTGGTTTGCCGACAGTTCGGAAGTGGCCAACATGTGCGCTCCCGTGCTTGTGCTAATGATTGTATACCAATTCGGTGATGGCATGCAGTGCATCTATTCAAACGCTCTGCGGGGCACAGCACATGTGAAACCGATGATGTTCATCGCCTTCGTTTCATATTTTGTCGTGTCGCTCCCCACCAGCTATCTGCTCGGCATACGCATGCATCTCGGAATAACGGGTATATGGACAGCATTTCCCATATGCCTTACAATAGCGGCAGTACTTTATTACCTTTTCTTCCGCAAAAAAGTAAAGGCATTGCTACGCGGGGAATAGCTTTTCACTGCATACTGCGGAATGTTATCTTGCCGGTATTGTCGTCCATACCGTCAATTATGGCTATAGACTCCACACGGTATCCTTTTTCGCGCAGTATCTGTCCACCTTTCTGCTGCCCTTTCTCTATTGCTATGCCCACACCGACAACTTCTCCTCCTGCCTGGCTAACAATGTCGATTAAAGCAGACACGGCTTGCCCATCGGCAAGAAAATCATCAACAATGAGCACTTTGTCGGTTGCCGACATGTAGGGTTTCGATACGAAAACGTTGTTCATCTTCTTATGAGTGAACGAATAAGCATGCGACATGTACTTGTCGTCAGTACTGTTGGCCGTTTCGCCTTTCTTGGCAAACACTACCGGAACGTCAAACAAATCGCCAAGGAACGCTGCTATGGCAATGCCACTGGCTTCTATAGTCAAGATCTTCGTAACAGGTGTGCCACGGAAACGGCGTTTCAGCTCATAGCCAATCTGACGCATGATGTCTATGTCTATTTGGTGATTCAAGAAGCTGTCCACCTTCAATATGTTTCCTTGCTTCACTATCCCGTCGGCAAGGATTTTCTCTTCCAGAAAGTTCATTATGTTTTTTGTTTGGGCCGGCATTAACGGCGGTTAGAGTTTAATGAAAGACAAAATTACTAAAATTCCTCCATTTCCATAACTAGCATACCGTTTTTTTCAACTATGGCTTCACGAACACATTGTATTCAAAGTATGTCGCCAGCCAGTTGGAAAAGAAAGCCCATGGGCTTTCTTTTCTATTGCCGTGGGTTATAAATAGTTGGCCCGTTTAGTCTTTAAATAAAGCGCGCATGGTTTACGAATATCTCCTACGACCTCCTTCTGAAATAGCAAAAAGATGCGGACGCAGAATATCAACAAAGGACATTCCGCGCCCGCATCACATATTTATTTGTCTCAAGCCTATGGCTATCTAACTATCTTTTTCCCATTAACAACATATATACCAGCAGGAAGTCCGGAAACGGCTTCTTGCAGTGAAACTGTAGAGGCGAAACGCCTAACCGTCTGCCCTGCGAGAGTTGACACAAGCGTTTTTCCCGTCTGCCCCACAGAGGTTATTTCCAAAGCATTTATGCCTGTAACGTAATCTCCCGTTACATCATTAACGAGATGGTGTCCCTGGCTGTCTTTCTCCGCAGAAACGATAAAGAATGATGTAGCATTGACATTCTGAACGTTTACCGTCTGAACACTACCATTGGCGGTATTAAACACGAAGTTAACGTAATCGTCGGCAGAGTTCATCGTATAGTTCATCGTGTACCATGATTTTCCGCCTAATGTTGCCGTTGTCGTGACATTGTCGCCTGGCCAAGAGGTTGCTGAGGTAGAATGTGAACCGTCACCACCCCACGACCAAACGTTCATACTGCTCCATCCTGCTTCTTCAGTATTGACGTTAAGTGTTATGGAATAAGGCTTGAACGATGTAACATTGTACTTGCGGTCTATCTCCCCTTTCACCGTTCCATTAACAAGGATTGCTGCTCTCAACGTCGTTTCGCCGTTAGGCAAACTTATAATTTGTCCGTTTTCAACCGTTGTGCTATTGGCATTGGGAGCAGTTCCGTCGAGAGTGTATACTATCCGTGCGTCATCGTCTGTCGAGATGGCACGCAATGTTACATAAACAGCGTTGGAATAATCACCCGACGGCAGACTTGCCCATGCCGTTTCCGTTGTGCGCTCAAGAAAATAGCGGTAATGTGTTCCTTCGGCAGCCAAAGCCCAGACAGAAGTCTCGGGCACGTAGCTGTTGGCCGTTGTCCCGACAGCAGCCATAAGGCGGCCGTTGTTTCCTGTGGTGCACAATACGTAACGTGGCACAGAGCTTTCCACACATTCCCATTCGCTTTGATTGTGAATTCCAACCATGTTACGGAGCATAATCATATTCTTTATATCTGCCTTGCAGTCAATCCAATGTTTAAGGAAGACGCATGGCGTACCTGGCATGGCAAGAATGTAAGCGTTGGCCGCAAGCGTGTCTGACTTAATAGGGTCTTGCGCTGCGTCTTCCCGCTTCTCGGTGTCGTGGTTCTCTACAAAAGTCACGGCATAGCGCGAGTAATTTTTGTCTGTCGCCAAGCCACCGTTCTTTAATTTCGTCCAGTTTGTGTAGTTTACGGCATCTCTAACGGAGTAGCGAAGCGGGAAATCGAAGGCTGCGCTCTGCGCCTCGCCGTCAATCTTAGTACCGTCAATCCAATTTGCCACCTGTTGTTTTGCGCCATCCCAATATTCTCCCACAGAGTATTCCGGCTTTGCTGCTGCATTATACATGCCGGTAAACTTGGCATCGTAGCCTTTTGTCATGTCGTACCTCACGCCTGCATATTCCAAATCGTTCAGCAGAAAATCAAGATACGCCTTGACGTTTGTTTGAACGTTCTGACTATTGTGGTCAAGGTCGCGCATACCGTCCCATCCCGTTCCGGTATCGTTGTTGGAACTTAGTGAATAGCCGTTGTTTTTCGCCCAAGCAGCAGTCTTGCCCCCATCATCGTCAGCACAGATGTCTGTGCTCTGTAACTGATAGGTTACCCCTTTGTATGTTTCGGCCGGGAAATCCACCCAATTACTCACGTTCTTTCTGTGGTTAATCACCACGTCGGCTATCGTTCCCAGTCCTTTCTGCTTAAAAGTGGAAATCATTGAACGTAATTCCCGTTCTGTTCCGAATGCGCTATTGTAGTCATTGAACCAATAAAGGTCGTCATAGCCCATGGACTCTCCGCCGCAGTTTGCGCTTTGAGGCATCCAGACAAGTTTGAAATACTGCGACAACTCGTCTGCTTGGCTTTCCATCTTTTTCCAGTTCGTGGCATCATAGCTATTCCAATAGAAGCCTTGCAACATCACTCCTTGCCACTTTGCAGGCCATCCTTGAGCCATCAGCAATGTAGGGCAAGCCAATGCTGCCAGTGATAATAAAATATTTTTTTTCATTTGCTTTTTCTCTTTAGTGCTTGCATGCAAGCCATTAGTCTTTCATCCTATCTTTCCAATTCAAGAACCATTGTTGCCCGCGGCTGAAGTGTAACGTCTTTTGAAATATTCACCTTGCGTCCTGTAAGAACGTTGGTGGCCTCAACGCATTGACCTATTATTTCTGCGTAGCGAGCAACTGCCATCTTCTTCTGTTTTCCCGTACCGTTAAGCACTGTAAGTACGGCTTTGTTGCCCAAAGTTCGTGCCACTACATAAACACCGTCATAGGGAATAAACTGCGTCTGCTTTCCTTCAGTCACGATTTTATTGCCTTGCCGCCAATGCAGCAAACGGCTAACCCAATTGAACATTGCGTTTTCGGCCTTCGTGCGCCCTTCTTTCGTAAAAGCATTGTGCGTGTCTTCAGGGAAGCCTCCGGGGAAATCACGACGCACGTTACCGTCTGTTACTGCCTTTGTACCGTTCATAAGCACCTCCGTGCCATAGTAAAGTTGTGGAATTCTGTTTATAGTCAGCAGTAAAGCAAGAGCCTGTTTCAATGCAAGAGTGTCTGTTCCGTCACCAAGGAAGCGGTCGGTATCGTGGTTTTCAATGAATGCCATTACGCTTGACGGGCTTTCATATAGATAATCATAGCAAAGAGAATTATAGATGCGGTTAAAACCGTTCCACCAACCGTCGGTTTCCTCGTTCTTTGCCAGGTTTATGCGGTCAAAGAAGCTGAAGTCCATCACCGTCTTGAGGTTTGAGTTAATCGTGCTCAGCTTTGAATTTTTCTGCCACGCTGCCGTGTATGCAGGTTCTGTCACCCATGTTTCACCCACAGTATTGAAATTTGGATATTCGTCGTTGAGCTCTTCCATCCACCGCGCCATGCCCATACGGTCGGCATAAGGATAGGTATCCATACGTATGCCGTCGATGCCAACGGTTTCTATCCACCACTCACTGTTTTGAATAAGGTAGGTCATAACATGATGATTGCGCTGGTTAAGGTCTGGCATTGTGGGCACAAACCAGCCGTCGACAGTTTCTCGCAGGTCAATCTTACTGGCATAAGGATCAAGCACTGGCGTCAGTTTATAACTTGTCTGCAGGTATTTGTCGTTTACCTGCGCCGTACCGTCAATATTCTTTACCTTCACACTTTTTGCTTGGTTCTCTGGCGCAAGCCATTCGGGAGAATTAAACCAATTGGCTGCAGGCATGTCTTTCACCCACGGGTGTTCAAACCCACAATGATTGAAGATCATGTCCATAACAACCTTTAGTCCTTTATCGTGTGCCTCTGATATAAGTTGACGATAGTCGTCGTTTGTGCCGAAACGCGGGTCTACACGATAGTAATTTGTTGTGGCATAGCCATGATAAGTGCTTGTTTTTCCGTGGTCAGGCGAGTTGTTCTCAAGCACAGGCGTAAACCATAGCGCTGTAACCCCAAGTTCATTGAAATAGTCAAGGTGGCGACGTATACCTTCTATGTTGCCTCCATGTCGCAAACTTGGCTCGTTGCGGTTCACTGTATAAGGATTTAATCCCTTAACATTGCCTTTCTCGTTGCCACCACGGGCAAAACGGTCTGGCATTATCATGTAAACCACATCTGCATTGGTAAATCCCATGCGCTCTTCACCGCGCATCTGCCGCTCCTTTAAAAGGTATTTTACCGTTTCCTTGCCTTTCTCGCCTTTAAACGTAAGATTCATTGTGCCTGGTCTTGCATCTTTAACGTTCATATAAACGAGAAGATAATTTGGACTATCCAAGCGCACTAGACTGTCGATGCGCACTCCTGGATAATCGGTGGTAACATCAGCAGTACGTATGCCCTTGCCGTAAACCATAAGTTGCAAGGTTGGATTTTTCATCCCCACATACCAGTCGGTGGGTTCTATTCGGTCTACTTTCGTTGCTGCGTTCATCATTAGCGTTGTGCCCATTAGAAGGGCGGTCAGTAGTCTTTTCATAAAAATGTGTTGTTAAGTTTTTTGCGCCGTGTCTGCATGGTTTCAGTCATGCATCACTATTGCTTGCTGAGGAGCTACACTTATGGTATTGCCTTTGGCCACGGAGATACCACGGAGATCAACTTTTCCGTCTTTCACTACAATAGTATATTTGCCTTCAGGAACGGGAATCTCGGATACGGTCTTGTTGGCATTCAATACAACCACAATGTTTTTCCACTCATCTCCAGTGGCATTGTCTTTCAACATGAAGGCAACTGTTCCTGCTGGACTTGGGATAAAATGCAAGTGTTTTCGCACTTTATCCGCATCACCCAGGCGAAAAGCGGGATGTGCCTTGCGCATGGAGATAAGTCCGCTATAGTATTCGAATACTTCTGGGTAGCGTTGAAGGTTATCCCAGTTTAGATGGTTTATACTGTCAGGAGAGTTATAACTGTTATGCACCCCTTTTTTGTCGCGGAGCATCTCTTCGCCACAAAGAATAAATGGTACACCCTGTGAAGTGAGCACAGCCGTTTGAGCAAGAAGGTCAAGGCGAATAAGCTCTTCTTCCGTTATTCCTGGGACACTCGCGCGGAGACGGTCGGTTAAGCACATGTCATCGTGACAACTTACATAGCTTATCATCTGCGTCGGCGAGTTTGTCCATGGCTCTTTACTGTAGTTTACCTTCGACATCTCTATGCCTGGATGGCGTATGCCGCCGGCAATACCAAACTTAATGCTCTCCTCATTGCCAGCAACTCCGGCGAGAAAGCCTCCTTTTGTATCATCATTAAACGGACCGCGCAAGGCATCTCTCATATCATCACAGAAGGCCGCAATTCCATCCAGCTTGCTGGTGTTGCTTTTCATCGCCAGCTTTTCAAGCGGATAGGCACAACTTCCAGCACTCCACCCTTCGCCATAAATGAATATGCTTGGGTCTATGCGATTTACAGCGCGCCGTATTTCATTCATTGTCTCTATATCGTGAACACCCATAAGGTCGAAACGAAAACCATCAATATGGTATTCTTTCGCCCAATATTCCACGCTTTCAATCATATACTCACGCATAAGCGGCTTTTCTGAAGCCGTTTCATTGCCACAACCTGAGCCGTTTGAATATGAGCCATCGGCTGCCTTACGATAGAAATAATCGGGATTGACACGCTGAAAATTACTATTTGCAATATCAAACGTATGGTTGTAAACAACGTCCATAATGACTCTTATTCCTGCCTCATGGAGAGACTGCACCATTTGCTTAAACTCCTTTATCCTCACTTTGGGGCTAAAAGGGTCGGTTGAATAGCTTCCGTCGGGAACATTATAGTTCTTCGGATCGTATCCCCAGTTATATTGAGGAACATCGAGGCGAGTTTCATCTACAGAAGCATAGTCAAACGACGGCAGTATATGCACCGCATTTACGCCGAGCCGCTGGAGATAGTTTATTGCCTTGGGAGTTGAAAGGGCAAGAAACTTGCCACCATGGGCTATACCCGACGATGGATCGATTGAGAAGTCGCGGTGGTGTAGCTCATAGATTACTAGGTCTGCAGGTGACTTTAATGGTGGACGACGGTCGTTGTTCCATCCATCGGGATCGGTAGAGCGCATATCTAAAACGGCAGCCCGATTACCATTCACGCCTACTGCCGTGGCAAAAAGCCCTGGACACTCTCCATGACCTGTGTCAAACGTATAGAACTTCCCGTCAAGATTCCCTTTTACGGTAGCTTCCCAAACACCGTCAGAAGTATTTTTCATCTTGAGCGTCTTGAATGCACGGCCCGCATCCTCTGAAGAGTAGAGGCGCAACAAGACCTTATCAGGAGCGTTTAGACGGAAAACTGTTTTCTCTTTCGAATAAGTCATCTCCTTAAACATACGCTGCGCACCGCCCATTTGCGGAAAGATAGAAAGCAACACGGTTGAAAAGATTATGCCTTTTATGTTCATTTCTGTTTCGTTTTAAAAGGAAGTTGGATGTTATCATTTCGCTTTCAGCGAGATTGCAAAGCCACCGCCACGCGCTTCGCGTATTTTAAGCACATTGCCTCTCTTAACGGTTCGGTGTATAATTTTGTATGCCTTCGGGTTGTTCTCGTAATCGGCATCTGGAGCATCTTGGTAAATGGCACAGTCATACTTGCGACCTTTCTCCAAAAAATCAGTCTTAACCACGGCAATGCGCGCCTCTTCTCCCGTTTTTCCACCAACAAACCAGTCGTTTGTTCCTTTGGCCTTGCGTGCCACAGTAATATATTTGGCTGGCTCTGCTTCAAGATACTTGGAGTCATCCCAGTCGCACGCTACGTCACGAATAAATTGGAAGGCATCGTCATATTGTTCGTAATGCTCTGGCAAATCTGCAGCCATCTGAAGCGGACTGTACATCACTAGATACAACGATAATTGTCCGCATAACGTAGAGTGTACGAAGCTCTTATTGTCGCTCCATTCAGAGAGTTTTGTCTCAAATATGCCGGGGGTATAGTCCATTGGCCCTCCTTGCAAACGAGTGAACGGCAACATTACTGTATGATAAGGTACACTTCCGCCAAAGGCCTCGTATTCTGTGCCTCGTGCGCTTTCGTTACCCACTAGGTTTGGCCACGTGCGACAAATGCCTGTAGGCCGGGTTGCCTCATGAGCATTCACCATGATATGATGTTTTGCCGCCTCCTCCACTACACGTTGGTAGTGGTTATTCATCAACTGACTGTAATGATATTCTCCGCGAGGGATGATATCACCGACATATCCCGTCTTTACTGCATCGTATCCGTACTTGTTCATCAAATTGAACGCCTCTTCCAAATGCCGTTCATAGTTGAGAACAGAGGCAGATGTTTCGTGGTGCATCATCAATTTCACGCCTTTTGAATGAGCATAGTCATTAAGATATTTAATGTCGAAGTCAGGATATGGAGTAGTAAAGTCAAAGACATCTAGTTTCTGATGGCCGAACCAATCTTCCCATCCTACGTTCCATCCTTCCACAAGCACCTGGTCTAGTCCATTCTTCGCCGCAAAATCTATATAGCGTTTCACTTCTGCCGTAGTTGCCCCATGCGTGCCGTTGGGTTTGCAATGTGCATAGTCTGTCATGCCTAGACGTACCGAAGGATAATCATTGGTGTATGCCCAAGACTTGACACCTACAATCATATTCCACCAAACTCCACAATATTTCGTGGGATGTATCCATGATGTGTCCTCAATCTTGCATGGCTCATTCAAATTAAGCGTCAACTTGCAGGAAAGCATATCACGGGCATCATCACTCACAAGCACTGTTCTCCATGGAGTGTTAAACGGTGTCTGAATAAATCCCTTCCGCCCCACTGCGTCAGGAGTAAGCCAAGATTCGAAAGTAAGGGTCTTTTCATCTAGATTCAGATGCATGGTTGGATAATCCAAACATGCGGCCTCGTGGATATTAATATATAGTCCTTCTGCCGTTTTCATCTGCAAAGATGTCTGTACCCCTGTATCTGAAAACACTGTTGTTGAGGAGTTACTCTTATATTTTTCCCGGTCACGGCGTATGACTGAGCTTATTCCTGTAAGAGGAGTAATCTGGTATTCGTATTCTTGCGTGTCGTAATCACCAGGAATCCAATAGGCAGTATGGTTGCCAGCCATTGCGAATTGAGTATGTTCTTCCTTGATAACAAAATAGTTGAGCGCGTCTTGTTGGGGAAATTCATAGCGTAATCCCATTCCATAGTCGTAGACACGAAAACGAATCTTTATGTTTCGCTTGGTCTCTGCCTGTTTCAAAGAAATTTCGAGCTCGTTATAGTTATTAAGGATAGTCGCAGTCTCACCCCAAACAGGTTTCCAGGTTTCATTAAATGACGAGGTCTTATAGTCCGTTTCCTCAAAGCCATTCATCAAGTCTGTTTCGGCATCGCTCTTTGAGGCATGCTTGTCTTTTGCCAATTCAAGTCCTAGATGAGATGGCTTACATACGGCTTTACCTTTGTAGGACAATTCATAAGTCGGTTGTCCGCTTTGCGTTAGCGAAAACTTCAAAGCTACATTACCATTAGGCGACGTTACCGACTGTGCCGCAACGAATAGCGTAAAAGTCATTGCGGCCATTGATAGGATTATCTTTCTCATGATTGTTTTGTTTAATAATTGGCAGAAGTATCTGCAATAGCTTTAAAAAGATTTCTCTCTTAACGCCCCGTCTGTTTTATCAGCTCCTTCACCGTATCATTATAGTCTTTGTTTGCAAGAAGTTGTTCAAGGCTTACATGCATGCGATAGCGCCAATAATGATGAGGATTAGCAGGAATATTGATGCGCTCTCCATTGGCATCAGGCAAACGCAAAGCCTCATCTATTGCAAACCAGTCCTGCAGCGAAAGGACACAAAGCATTGACGGACACGTAAGCTGGTTGGATACAATTTCTTTAGCTAGCCATCCAGGGAGAGGGTGTGGGGCATTGCCACTGCGATAAAGCATTGTTGAATAATACTGTTGCGTACGGTCGTTATCTTCATCCCACCATTGACGCAGTGTAGGCATATCATGTGTAGACAGAGTACATACACTTCTGTACGGATTACGGGAAAGTACTCCAAAAGTTACCGCTGGGTCTTTTGGCATCTGTTGCAACTCCAAGCTGAGTATGCGCAACTGCTCCATAACCCACGCCACACAATCGGGCACCATACCCAAGTCTTCTGCACAAACGAGCATACGCGTTGCTTGAACGAGCACAGGCAGTTTCTTCATTGCCTCGTTATACCAGAAGTTATTGTTGCGGCGGTAATAATAATCATTGTAAAGGCGATTGAATTTTTCTTTGTCGCAGTCATAAAGCGCTTCATACATAAAATTCATCTGAGCCGTTATTCTAGGATGGAACAACGCTGCATTGTTGATATCACGAATAAACAGAACGTTGCTTACAAGTGCATACAATCCATCACGTATCCACGTATCTTCTTCATTTTCCTTTCCTTTAAAAGCAGCTTCAATCTTGCGTTCTGTGTCATATTCAGGCTTTAGGCTAAAGATGTCGTCATGGTCATGGTTTAGATATTTCTCTGTAACCATATCTGCATGTTCCTTGAAGATACGTTCTACAACCCAACGGGCGATGAATGGTTTCGTGAACAACTCTTCTTGAAAATTAAGCCCATAGCCCTCAATCTCCTGACGTGTCATTCCTAAAGAAGGCGCGAACTGACCGAGCAGCCCGTGAACACAAGTTGTTGGAATAGCCCAAATTCTGAAGAATCCAAGAACATGGTCTATACGATATGCGTCAAAATACTTCGACATATTCTGGAAACGGCGTATCCACCAACGGCAACCGTCGTCTATCATCCTTTGCCAGTTATAAGTCGGGAAGCCCCAATTCTGTCCGTTTATGGAGAAAGCGTCTGGCGGCGCGCCCGCCTGTGAATTAAGATTAAAGTATTGCGGTTCATGCCACACATCACATCCGTTACGATTCACGCCAATAGGGATATCACCCTTAAGGATAACACCACGAGCCTTAGCGTATTCATGAGCTGCACGCATCTGCCTGTCTAGCAAGAACTGCACGTAATAATAAAATGAAACTTCGGAAAAGTCTTTTGTGCGTGGGTTCAAGAGCTTTCCGCGCTCCGCTTCATTCCATGTTTCATAGCCATGCCATGTTGAAAAGTCAACGTTTCCGTGCATATCTCTAAGAGAGCAATATTTTGCATACGGCACTAACCAGTGTTCATTCTCCTTGAGAAACTGTTTAAAATCAAGAGACTTCAATACACTTTGCCCGTCTTGAGCAAATACTTCGTGCATATACTGGTTCTTGGCATCGTTCACACGTTCATAGTCTATTTGCCAAAGTTCATTTAACTCCCGGCGCAAAGATTCAAATTCATTGGCTTTATCCTTATCCGTAATGGCAGGCAACTGACGCAAATCCATATACTGAGGATGCAAAGCGAATATGCTTATGCAGGAATAAGGATAGGAGTCTGTCCAAGTATGGGTTGAGGTTGTATCGTTTATGGGCAACAACTGAAGTACTTTTTGCCCCGTTTCTGCTACCCAATCAATCATCTTCTTGAGGTCACCGAAATCTCCTACGCCGAAACTTCCCTCTGAACGTAGTGAAAACACCGGTATTAACGTTCCGGCAAGCTTTTCATTGCATATCTCAAAGAAGGCCTGATCCAATTCAACTACGCACACATTGTCTGCTTTTTCTTGTGGAATATCAAGCACTCTGTTTGGACATGTTTCCCAAAATAAATCCCCTTTGTCATCGAATGCCACAAACTTGAATTCCATCTGTGTGCCATCGTGCTTGTCTGCATCAATGTCTATAACCCATTCATTAAAGTTATGTTCGCTCATTGGCAAAGAATGGTCTGTATTCCAATTGCCAAGATATTCACCTTTGCCCACTAAGGCAAGACGTGTTCCTGCCCTTAACTGCGGAGCACGCACAACAATGCGCAACGTTCTCTTTAACAATGATGGCGAAAAGGGTTTACGACTACGTCTGTTCACGCAGTCTGTAAAAGCAGAACTATACAAATACGAATCATGAGGTATTTCGTTCCAACGGCTAAATACCATATATTCGGTATGTTTCTTTGGGTTAAGCTCCAACCGATGACACACTGTTGTCCATTCACGACGTTCCTCACCATCACCGTTTTCCACTGTATAAAAATAATCTATGAGGGAAGACGTATCCGAAATGTTTATTTCGCAATTCCATGTCTGCCCGTCAATGGTCGTCATGCCATAAACGTTTTCTTCAGTCACGCTAGGGTCAACAACATGCAACTTTAGCTGTTGCCCAAATGACGTCGCATATTGTATTGTGAAATGTATTGTCATGGTAATTTAATTTTCTGATTTTCTTGTTAAACCTTTATTTTGCGCGATTTTTCCCGTCTTTATTGCTCCAACGCTCAAAGCGCCCAGCACAAGGAATACAGCCGCAACGATCATCATATTGTACTGATGAGAACCGACCATCGCCAAGAGAGAGCCTCCTACTGCTGCGGCAACAATCTGTGGAAGACAGATTGTACCATTAAATAATCCTAGATAAGCACCTTTATGCCCATAGCCTTCAAGTGCGTTAGTTACAAAAGCAAATGGCATTGCCAGCATTGCTGCCCAAGCACAACCTATTAGAAGGAAAGGAATTACCAGCATATTCTTATCTTGGATGAAAGGCATTATGCCGAAACCCACAGCACCTATCAGCAAACTCACAGCGTAAGCAAACTTTTCGTTCTTGATCCTTGGCAGAACAACAGCCCATGCCACACTACCCAAAGCCTGCCAGAAGAAGAGAACGCCAACCCAGTTGCCGGCTTCCTGGTATTCTGCCGATGAAACCTCTGTTGTATGCCACACAGTCTCTGCTATTGTTCCGTTTGTATACGTCCACATATACATGAATGCCGCCCAACAAAAGAACTGCACCAATCCAACCTTCCAAAACATTGCGGGAGCATTTTTCAACAAGTCTATCCAATTGGCTTTAGCTTCCACCTTTTCATCGCTTTTCTGCTCATTATATTCTGCATATTCTTGGGGATTCCACTCCTTCACCGTGAGTGTCGTATACAGAACGCACAGAATCAGAATTATAGCTCCGATGTAGAAAGAATATATAACCGAATCAGGAACAACTCCTTTAGGGGCTTCGTTGGCAATTCCAAGAGCTGTAAACAAGAACGGGAACACATAACCTATTAGCGAGCCGCTATTACAAAGAAAACTTTGTATGGAATATGCCAAAGATTTTTGTTTCTCGTTCACCATATCGCCCACGAGCATTTTGAAAGGTTGCATAGCCATATTGATGCTAGTGTCAAGGAACATGAGTGAGATAAGCCCAAAGACCATTGCCGTGCTTACAGCCATTCCGAACGACCCCGCATTTGGGAGAAGGCACATCACGGCCACCGCCACGGCAGATCCCACAAACAAGTATGGTATACGCCGTCCAAAACGACACCAAGTACGGTCACTCAATGTTCCAACTATCGGCTGCACAAGTATTCCCATAAGCGGGGGAAGAATCCAGAAATAGCTCAATGAATGAGGATCTGCGCCGAGTGTTGCAAAGATTCTTGAAATGTTTGCGCTTTGCAAAGCATAGGCAATCTGTACTCCGAAGAAGCCGAAGCTTAGATTCCATAGTTTCCAAAAGCTTAAATCCTGTTTCTGTTTCATTAGGTATATGAGATTATGTTATTATTTCCTTTTCAACGTGAACTGCCCCTCACCACAAGCCTTGTCCTTACTACGCGCTTCTCTATTTTATCTTGCGGGGTTATTTTTTCTACTTTGTCCATAAGTATCGTGGCTGCCTGTCTGCCAACCTCCACGCCGCGTTGTTCAACAGTAGTCAGTTGTGGGTCACAAGCCACGGCACGTTCTCCATTTGTAAAACCGCACACAGATATATCCTTTGGAACATCATATCCCATGCGCTTGGCCGTATACATGACTCCAATAGCAGTGTCGTCATTGACACAGAAAAAAGCATCTGGCCTGTTGGGACTCGCCAAGAGTTCTGGTGTCAGCCGCTCGGCATCCGCTCTATTGTCGCATGCACAAATCAGATGCTCATCTGGTTTTAATCCTGCCTTAAGCAGAGCATCACGATAGCCGTTGTATCTATTCTTTCCAATTTCCGCATTTACCTTCATTCCATAAAAGGCTATTCGCCGGCAACCCGTCTGAATAAGATGAGTAACAGCATTGAAAGCCCCCATATAATCATCCACTACCACTAGGCTAGCATTGACTCCTGTGCAGATACGGTCGTAGAACACAAGTGTTATCCCCTTGTTCAATAGTGCTTTGAAATGGTCATATTGGGTTGTTGTCTTGGACTGCGACACTATAACTCCGCACACTTGCTGCGCTTCCATCATCTGACAAATCTTCACTTCCTTGTCGTAGTCTTCCTTACTCATGGCAATGATGATTCGATATCCGCGGGCCGATGCAGCTTCCTCTATGCCAGTCAGCACAGAAGAGAAATAATAGTGGGTAAGTTCTGGCACAATTACTCCAATTACCTTCACGGGCTCACGCTTAGCGTTACGCAATGACTTCGCAAGATTGTTGGGATAAAAATCATGCTCATGGGCATAGCCACAAATTGCAACACGCAAATCCTGCCGCACACGCTGGCTTCCGCTAAGCGCACGTGAGATTGTAGAAATTGAAACACCGAAATACTCGGCTATGTCTTTCATTGTAGTTGCCACAGTTTTCGCTTCATAGGTTATTTACTGCAAAAATAATGCAAACTTTCTATTCTCTCAATATCAAAACGTTGGATTTTTTTATATCATCGTGCAAACGTTTGCAATCATATAGCAGTAGAGTGCCCATTAAGCCTTGAGGCCCTTGTGCCTGCAACAAAAACAAATGAAAGAAAAGACTCAATTTGCAGAATCTTTTTCACCTAAGGTTCCTATTCAAAAAACAGTTTTATAGAGGTCGGAACTCACCTCCATAAAACTAAAACAGCAGTGGACCATTTCCTCTGCCCAGCGCAATATCCTTGCCTTTCGCTATAGCTTCAGAAACAAGTTGCTTGCCTAACTTTATAGCCGAGGGTAATGGCTTGCCTAACACCATGAAAGCAGCAATAGAAGACGAGAGGGCGCAACCTGTTCCGTGAAGGTTATGCGACTCAATCTTTTTACTTTCAAATTTTTCCGTTGTGCCATCTGGAAAGAAAAGGATATCTATTGCATTAGCCGATGCCCGCTTATGACCACCTTTAACAAGAAAAGGAACATTATATCCGCAGGCAAGCTCTCTGCCATCCGCTTCGTCAAGATATGTATGCCCCAATAGACATTCCGCCTCAGGAAGGTTTGGAGTGACTAAAGTACAGATTGGCAGCAACTCTTGTTTGACTGTATTCACTGTGCTCTCTGTCATAAGTCTACGCCCACTGGTTGATACCATAACAGGGTCGTAGATGATATCACATCTGCAATGCCTTTTGTGTTTTTCAAGCACAGTCGCAATTGTATGCGCCACGTCTGCATTTGGAATCATACCTATTTTTATTGCACAAACATTCATATCAGAAAGCACTGCATTAAGTTGGCTTTCAACAACCTCTGCCGAAACAGGCATAACATTCTGCACACCTAAGGTGTTCTGACTGGTTATTGCTGTAATGACCGTGGCGCAATAAACACCTACACTCATCATGGCCTTTATATCCTGCTGAATACCGGCCCCTGCCGACGAGTCAGAGCCTGCTATAGACATAGCCATAGGCATAAGCCCCGGAACATAAAGGGGCTTTTGCTCTTTTCCTCTTTCTTCAATACATACCGTTTTCCATGCATCACCCAATATCATTGCGCCGCCAAACCCCATGTTCAGCACTTCATCTATGCAGTTAAACGTAACACCACCAAGAGCAAGCACCTTACTGTCCACAATACCTTTTGCCCTTGCCTCCTTCAACATTTCAATAGAAAAAGCTGAGCGATATCCTTGCTTGGATATGGAGTCAAACACAGGAGAAAGAGAAACGTAGTTGCATCTCGGCTTCCATTGCGCCACTTCTTCCAGCGTGTGACAACTGCGACTTACGCTTCCTGTCCATCCTTGTGGCGGAAAAGGATTTCTGCTGTTTAGGTGAACCCCGTAAAGGCCATAAGTTTCAGCAAGTTGAAAATGGTCATGTAAGACTAGCCGCGTGCGATATTCTGCTTGTATATCCAAGAGAAGACGCTGCGTTTCCTCTGCCGGTGCTTGAGGTTTGCGGATGTGTATCAAATCAATCCCCGACTGGAGAAGCTGAACTATATGTTTGGCTTCCCCGTCGAAGAAATACGGAAGAGTTATTACGATTGTCATTCGTCAAGATTTTCTCATTAGGTCGAACGATGCATCCCAGTCCTTCCATACCGGGTCGCGCCCGAGCTCCCTCAGACGGGAGTTTATTTCCGATGCTGTCCGGCCGTCGCTAACAGAAAACTGCTCGAGGGCCTGCGGATAAGTATGGTAGCCTCCAGGGTTTACCTTTGACTCTGCCGACATAGTAGTCACACCGAGCGTACACATGTTGTCGCGTATAAAGGCTGGTTCGCGCGTTGAATATGAGATATCAACGTCATGGTCAAATATGCGCATTGCGAAAGTTGCCTGTGCCAACTGCCGGTCTGTCATGAAGCAGTTTGGCTTGAACCCTTCATTTTGCGCAGGCCGCATACGCGGAAAGTTAACGCTATATTTTGTGCGCCAATAGTGTTTCTGCAGATAACGCAGATGGTAAGCCATCATTGTCACATCGGTTCGCCATTCCTCTTCCAGGCCTATCAATACTCCCATGCCTATGGAATGAACGCCAGCCTGCCCCATTCTGTCGAAACCGTCGCAGCGCCATTCAAACTTGCTTTTCATTCCGCGCGGATGATATAGCTTGTAATGGTCGCGGTTGTAAGTTTCCTGAAAACAAATCACTCCGTTCATGCCATGATTGGCAAGAGTTTTATAGTCTTCAGCCGAAAGTGGCATAACTTCTATTTTTACGTTCGAAAAATATTTCTTTGCTATGTCAATGGCTTTTGCCAAATACGACACACCGGCCTTTGCAGGATTCTCCCCCGTTACGAGAAGAATATTTTCAAAAGGCGCAAGTTCTTTTATCGCTTTATACTCATTCTCAATCTGCTCCTCCGTGAGTATTGTGCGCGGCATCTTGTTTTCGCGGTGGAAGCCGCAGTAGACACAAGAGTTTGAGCAAGAGTTTGTTATATATAAAGGTATAAACATTGACATTGTCTTTCCGAATCTTTCCTCCGTATATTTGCGCGAGAGTCGCGCCATATCTTCAAGGTAAGGTTCTGCTGCCGGCGATAGCAAAGCCATGAAATCATCCACACCGCAATGTTCTTTGTGCAGCGCACGCATCACGTCACCGCTTGTCATGGCGGCAATTCTTTCGGTTGTTTCTTGCCAACTTATATTCTTCAGTTCATCTGAAAACATTTTTGTCCTTTCTTTTTAGTAAATAAAGTCACCGTTACTATAGTTCTATTGTATAACTTTGCATGGAAGCTAGATCAATAGTCCATAGCTTGTCAATCAGCGGAGAGCCGAATTCTGAAACAAGCATCAGTACCTGTGTAGCCTCAACGCTGCCCACTATAGCTGGTGTCGTGCCTAGTACGGCTTTTCCCGGGTGCGGCATAGCGAGCGTATAGACCTCGTCGGGAAAGAGTGTCCTATACGTGCATCTGCCTTTGCAGAACACACTTACCTGTCCTTCCAATCCGCGGATTGCACCATAGACATATGGTTTGCCTTGACGCTGGCATGTGTCGCTCACGATGAAACGCGTAGCAAAATTGTCCATTCCATCAACGACCACGTCATATTGCCCGATAATATCTTCAGCATTGTCTTGCGTTAGTCTTTCAGCATACGCAACTATATCCACATCTCCGTTCAGTCTTTTCAATCTGTCGCGGGCACATTCGGCCTTCAATTTTCCTACTTCGTCTTCGCTATAAAGCACTTGACGGTGTAGGTTCGTAACGCTAACGATGTCATCATCCATTATTCCCAGCGTGCCGATGCCGGCTCCTGTCAGATAAGTGGCTATTGGAGAGCCAAGCCCCCCTACCCCAACAAGTAGTACTTTGGCAGAACTTATCCTTCGTTGGCCTTCCTCTCCGATTTCCGGCACAAGCATTTGTCGCTGATAACGGCTTTCTTTTGTGGGATTACTTTGAACGTTCATCATTGCTAAACTTTCTTAGATCGTGCGTTAACTTCGCGGCACAGAAATTCGGACCGCACATAGTGCAGTATTCGCCGTCTGTATGTCCTGCCTCTTCAAAGTATTTCAATGCCAGTTCCGGGTCGAGAGAGAGATGGAACTGGTCACGCCACCTAAATTCAAAGCGTGCCTTAGACAGAGCGTTGTCGCGGATTTGCGCTCCAGGATGCCCCTTTGCCAAATCTGCGGCATGGGCTGCTATTTTGTATGTCACAACACCCGTGCGCACATCTTCTTTGTTTGGCAATGCAAGATGCTCTTTCGGCGTTACATAACATAGCATTGCCGTTCCCAACCAAGCTATCTGTGCCGCACCTATCGCGGAGGTAATATGATCGTAGGCAGGGGCTATATCTGTAACGAGCGGGCCTAGCGTATAGAATGGCGCTTCATGGCAATGGTCCAACTGCCTTTCCATGTTCTCCCTTATTTTATGCATCGGCACATGACCGGGACCTTCGATAAAAGCCTGCACATTCTTCTCCCATGCACGCGTCACAAGTTCTCCCATGGTGTCGAGTTCTGCAAACTGCGCCTCATCATTTGCGTCTGCTATACAGCCGGGACGCAAGCCATCGCCAAGCGAAAGCGCAACATCATACTGCGCAACGATGTCGCAAATATCGTCGAAATGCTCATAAAGGAAGCTCTCTCTGTCGTAGAGCAAGCACCATTTGCTCATTATACTGCCGCCACGACTCACAATACCACACAACCGCTTATCGGCAAGATGCACATTATGACGACGTATACCTGCATGAATGGTGAAATAGTCCACGCCCTGTTCACACTGTTCAATCAGCGTGTCACGGAAAATCTCCCAACAAAGGTCTTCTACCTTGCCGTCAACTTTCTCTAATGCCTGATATATAGGAACCGTTCCCACAGGAACGGGACAGTTGCGCACTATCCATTCGCGAGTTTCATGTATGTTGTCTCCCGTAGACAGATCCATTAGCGTGTCCCCTCCCCACTTGCACGACCACACGGCCTTGTCAACCTCTTCCTCAATGCTGGAGGTTGTGGCAGAGTTACCAATGTTTGTGTTTATTTTCACCAGGAAGTTTCGCCCGATAATCATTGGTTCGCTCTCCGGATGGTTTATATTTGCAGGCAGAACGGCACGGCCACAGGCAATCTCGCAGCGCACGAATTCTGGTGTGATGTGCGACTTAATGCCCAATTCCTCGCAGTTCATGTTCTCGCGTATTGCCACGTATTCCATTTCAGGAGTTACGATTCCTGCTTTGGCATAAGCCATCTGCGTTATGTTCTTGCCAGGCTTTGCACGTCGCGGCAGCCGGATATGTTCAAAGCGCAAGCTATCAAGCGAATGGTCGGCGAGCCGCGCCTTCCCATAGTCGCTTGTCACTTCTTTCAGCTGTTCCGTGTCATTGCGTTCCACTATCCACAGCTCACGCATGCGCGGAAGACCTTTTTTCAGATCAATGTCCGCCTTGGGATCGCTATACGGTCCGCTAGTGTCGTAGATATACACTGGTGCATTGGGCTGAGTGCGCGGGATGCCACGCTCATCTTTGAAAACAGTAGGTGTCAAGTTGACCTTTGTCATACCTACCTTTATGTAAGGGAAAATTTTTCCTTGCATATACGCCTTTTCCCTCTTGGCGTATGCTTTATTGTCTTGTGGCATAGGTTATATGGTTATTTGTATTTTAGTTAAGGAATGCTGTCAGTGGTGAACTTGCTTCCGCGCAGTCGCTTGTGGCACCAAGCCCTGCCTCATAAGCCCTGCGCCCACAGACTACAGCTTCTCTGAAGGCCTTAGCCATTTCTACCGGATTGCCTGACACTGCAATTGCGGTGTTTACTAGACAGGCACTCGCTCCCATCTCCATTGCTTCTGCCGCGTGACTTGGCGCTCCTATTCCGGCATCAACAACAACAGGCACCGTGGCTTGTTCTATTATTATCTGAAGAAAATCTTTCATGCGCAAGCCTTTGTTTGTGCCTATGGGGGCAGCGAGCGGCATAACAGTAGCTGCGCCTGCCTCTTCCAGATGTTTGCAGAGTGTAGGGTCGGCCTGACAGTATGGCAACACCACAAAACCGAGCTTCACAAGTTGCTCCGTTGCCTTCAATGTTTCCACGGAATCCGGCAACAGATAACGCGGATCGGGATGTATCTCCAGCTTAAGCCAATTTGTGCCAAAAGCCTCACGCGCCATCTGCGCTGCAAATACAGCCTCTTCAGCGTTGCGCACGCCACTGGTATTAGGAAGAAGTTGTATTCCGGGCTTTTTCATTATGTGCGTAAGCAAGTCGTCTTGACTGTCGTCTAGCTCTATTCGCTTCATTGCCACCGTTACCATTTCTGTTTCTGACGCCTCTATAGCCTGAGCCATTAAGACGTTGCCGTTAAACTTCCCCGTTCCGAGGAAAAGACGGGAAGAAAATTCCTTGCCCGCAATTGTCAGTTTCTCCATAGTGAATGTTTGTTTATGGTTTCTATTATTCTACGTGTTTCTTCTACTGGGGCTGCGGCATTTAGTATGCTTCCGCTCACAGCTATTCCGGCTACCCCTGTCTCCATGATAGGAGGTATATCCTGACGGGTTATGCCGCCGATGGCAACAACTGGGATATCTATAGACTGCCGTTTCATCTGCGCAAGGATATCCCGATAACCATCCAGACCTAAGATGGGTGAAAGGCGTTCCTTGGTTGTTGTAAAGCGGAACGGACCGCAACCTATATAGTCTGCACCATCATTATAATGCTGCTGGATATCATTAAAAGTGTTGGCGGTAGCTCCTATTATAAATCCCTTTCCAAGCAAACGGCGCGCTTGGCTTATCGGCATATCGTTTTTCCCAAGATGCACTCCGTCGGCTTCCAGTTCCTTTACGAGTGCGGTGCGGTCGTCAATTATAAAGGTTGCACCTGCTTCTTTGCACATTTTCTTTACTTGCAGCGCAATGGGGCGCACTTCATCATCAGAAACGCCCTTCATTCGGAACTGTATCCACTTGCAGCCTCCGCTTAATGCCAGACTTATACCTTCAATACAGGAGATAATGGGCGTTGCATGGGATATAAACTGCAACATTCCGCTATCCTCCGCAAAAGGCCTTTACCATAACTATGTCTGCGCCTTCAACAATAGGCGTGCCTTCCCAATTGTCTCGTGGCACGATTTTATTATTTACGGCTATGGCCACACCCTTGGCATCAAGGCGCAATTCCGTAGCAAGCTGCTTGAGATTAGCAGATTGAGTTTCTGTTGTTTTACTGTTGATGTTTACTTTCATATATGTCTTCCTCTTTTTAGTAAATGTTCCACTTTTCAAATTCATTTACCACGGGAAGCCATATATATGCGGCCTCAGACCTTTAAGGATGAAAAAAGCCCCTATTCCATATACATCAACATGGAGTAGGGGCCATTTGTTCGGTTATATCTAATCCCTGCGACAGCATTATCTGCATCAGGTTCTATGGGTATAATCTCAGCCAATTTCTCAGCACCCCGTGATAATTCTGCTGCAAATATAGAGAGAATCTTATTAAAGGAGTTGCTATTGCCTAATGTTTTAAACTTTGTTAACCGTCAACAGAATGTTATACACAAAACTTTTGGTTTCAATACAACTTGAATTGCGCTATTTTCATGCGAAGAAAATAATTTTTGCCCGCGGCGATTCACTGGGTTCCACACGGCGTTTTATTCTTGTCACCGCGGGCTAATGCACAACAAACAAAAAGAAAACGG
>CAVLBD010000032.1:0-34980 GCA_963661195.1 bacterium | reverse complement strand
AAAATGGTTCAAGAGGCCAAGGAAACGCCTCCCGAACCAAGTCTATTTGATTAACTGGGCTTACTTTTTGAAAAAGCAAGCTCGAAGTTCCATTTTAAAAGGCTTCGGGCCGAATTTTTATGCTATTTTGAGTTTTAGCGGACAGCAATAATTCGTAAAATAGATTTGCCAGGTTATGCCGCATACCTTTGCCCAGAGTGCAATTATTGGCACATAAGGAGAAGTCGATAATACACTTAATTATATATCTTATGCGACAAAAGTTGTTTATTCAAAAGCAGTAAACATCCCTGAAAATAATTGCTATTCTGCTAACTTTGTGGCAAAGCCACAAAAATATGAGGAGTATAAACGAGATTCTTTCCAATAATGATGCTAACACGGTACACACGTTGTTAGTATCTCGCAAGCAGCCACAACATGATAGCTTTGAAACGCTTATGCGCCAGTGGGACCCGTACAAACACGATGTATTCGACCTAAATAAGCGCAAGAAGAAAAAAATCAAGGTGCCAACCGATCAAAAAGACCCTACGACAGGGCAGACGATTTATAAAACGGAGATGGTTGATAGGGTATGTATCGCCTTGCCCGTTCAGCAGATTATCGTTGAACGTCTTGTCGGTTTTCTGCTTACCAACCCCGTAACCTATAAGGCTAATTCACACGGCAACTATGTAAAGTCTCTTGATAGCAAGCAGCAACAGCTTTATGATGCGATAATGCATTGCTATCATGATAACAAGATGAAGTATTTTGATAAGCAACTTGTGCGCACCGTTTCCTCTCAGTGCGAAGCGGCTGAGCTGTGGTATATGACTACTGACGAGAACGGGCAGCTTAGTGGCGAGATACGAGTACAGTTACTTTCTCCGCTGAATGGAGATAAGCTTTATCCACATTTTAATGACTGGCATCGTATGGATGGTTTCGGGCGTGAGTATTATATCTTTGATGAGCAAGGAGCCTCGGAGTTACATTTCGACGTATATACTGACCGCTATGTGTACAAGTTTATCAATGGTGGTGGAGGGTGGACGTTGAAGGATGCAAAGGCACACGGCTTCACCAAGATACCACTGGTATATTACCGTCAATATAAATCAGAATGGGCAGATGTACAATGGGCAGCAGACCGCGCAGAAGTATGCATCTCCAACTGGGGTGATACCAACGACTATTTCGGTACACCAAAGTATTTCATTCAAGGTAGGCTTGAAGGTTTTGCCGAGAAAGGCGAGCAAGGCGCAGTTTTCCAAGGGGGCAAGGAAACTCATATGAGCGTCTTATCATGGGACCACTCGCCTGAATCCGTGAAAGGTGAAATTGCTTATCTGCTCAATATTATTTTCTCATTCACTCAAACGCCTGATATATCATTTGAGAATATGAAGACGCTGGGCAATAATACCAGTGGCGCGGCAATACGCCTTATGTTCACAGATCCATTTCTGAAAGTGGGCAATAAGACTGAACTTTATGGTGAAATGTTCACGCGCAGGAGCAATATTGTGGCTAACGGTATCTGTAATACTGGCATCTATGCTAAGGGCATAGATGAGAGTATTGCTGAAAATATAGACTTCGAGCCTGTTTTTGAGCCTTACATTCCGAAGAATAACGTGGAGCTGATGCAGTTAATCACACAAAGCAACGGCGGTAAATCTTCGACTTCGCAGAGACGTAGTATTGAGCTCAATCCGCTCAATGATGATGCGGATAAGGTAGAGAAGGAGATACAAGAAGAGCAGCAAAACGAATTGATGCAACAAGCGATGCTTGAAGTTGGTTCTGCAACGGCTCAACAATCAGTAGAAAATAACTCGGAAGAATAATTATGGCAAAAGGTAGCGGAGGCACAAGAAAGCAAGCCCCAAGCAAGAGGGGGCTTGAACCTTTAAAGGAAACCGAAAAGGCTATAATGATACAATTGATATATGATATTGATGTAGCATTTGAGGGAGGTTATAGCTCATATATGACATCAAATAAGACAGGTACATTGCAAGTGTGGATTCCAAAAAGCCAAACTAAAGATGGCAAAATTACAGATTGGATTGCGCAAAATAAGAAGCAAGAAGCTGAAGATTTCGTGATGAAGAAATTTGTGAACGCCAAAGTGACTAATTCGTCTGTGCATTTTCTTGATAAGAATAATAAACTGATAAGTATAGATACATCGGCGAAAGAAGCCGCGATGGCAAAGGGCTTGCAAAAGCATGATAATCTGTTGGCTGAAGCCAAAACACTTGGCATTAAGGAGGCAAAAATCAATATGAAAACGTCAACTATCCAAAAGCTTATCAATGATAAGAAAAATGGTACGCTAAAAGAAACGGCGAAAGTAAGTAAACCCAAATCTGCAACAAAGATAGCCGTAGGAAGTACGGTTACTGGCAAATATGGTATAGGGACCATAGAAAAGGTTATAACCAAATCGTCGGGATATGTGCAAGTTCATTACTCTAATGGTAAAATAGCTAAGGAGATGGCGTTTAATCTTTATGGTGAAGACGGATTGGCTTTAAAGCATAAGCTATCAAAAAAGTGATAAATGGCAGGGAAGTTATCATCTAAGCAGAAGAAAGAAGAACTGAATAAACTCTTTGTGAAATACAATGTCCGCCTGGGCATGCTGTATAGTAATTTTGTCAAGAAATTATTATCTCTTGGCTATGATGAAGGAGTGCTAGAAGGCGATGCTCTCTTTAATTTTGATAATTTCCCCGAATTAAAGATAAAGCTAAACAACATATTCAATGACTATTTCCAGAATAGCTTGCTATGCTACGAAAGCGGTATTACAGATAGTGTTACTTTAGCCTATAATCACGATAAAAAAGATATAGGGGCATTCACGATACTATCCAATGATGCGCTTAAAGTAGCGAGAGAGACGGCGGCAAAAACCTTCATCTCGAATAGGCTGCATTCAAAGGAGGGACTCAACCTTTCGCAAGTAGTTTGGAATTATTGCCAGCAGAGTAAAAGTGAGTTCGAAATGGCCATGTCGAATGTGATTGCCGATGGAATAACGGCAGGAGAATCGGCTGCTAAGATAGGCTCACAGTTGCGGCAATATCTTAACAATCCCGATATGATGTATCGCCGCTATCACACAGTTAAACGACTCAAAAACGGCACAAAAAAAGATGTTGTTAAATGGTATAGGCGCAAGGTGATTAAAGATAAAATTCGCTTTGCAAACGAGCCGCTGGAAGCGGTAGGCGTAGGCGTATATCGTTCGGCTCGCAAGAATGCTTTACGAGTGGCAAGAACAGAGATAAACGCAGCGTACCTCAAAGCGCACAATGAAAGGTGGAGAAAAGAGCCATTCGTGACAGGACAGTGGATTCATGTATCACCACAACATGACCCAGAGAAAGACCATGATATATGCGATGAGCTACAAGGTAGATACCCTAAGGATTTTATTTGGTTGAACTGGCATCCTCAATGCCGATGCACGAGTGACCCAATCACGTTACAAGGTGACGAAAAGAAACAGTTCTACAAACGATTGATAAACGGAGAAGATATGAGCAATTACGTTTCTCCCCTTGCCGTCATTGACGTACCCGATGAATACCGCAAGTATATCGAAAATAACGAAGATGCCATTATGAAGGCTTTTCGTGGCGATAAGCTGGCTTGGCATTTGGCTGATAATAAAAAGTACTGGCAGCGATTTATGTCGGCTGAGAGCCAAAAAGAAATGGGTTATAGCGCAAAGTCTGCAAAAGAACTTATACTTGAAGCCGCACAAAAAAGACACGCAAGTCGAACGCTGGAGCAGATTAATAAAATACAGAGCAGATGGGATAAGCATCGCCGTAATTACTATAATGGTTTGGTTGATAATTTGCTTGGTGGCAAGTTTGTAGACACCATTAATAGCAAAGACCTCGCAGAGCGTTATTATGCCATTCGCACGGCTATCAAGGAGAAGAAAAGCGTAAAAGAAGTGTCTGCTATCTATGACAGGTTCAAACGTGGCTATCAGACAAAGATGATGTGGACTGACCGAAAGGTAGCAATGAATATACTGAAAACCGCTCAGAAATACGGTGAGATGGATTTTTCTAACGTTCAGGCACTATTACAAGCAGCAGACTATGCAAAAGCAAGAGAAGCTGCAAAAACGCTTGCAAAGCAAATCAAAGCAATACAAGTAGATGAAGCTTCTCTTGCTAAGCTCATACCCGATGTGAATAAATGGCATAAGCAGTTTACTTCACAAGAACTTCATGGTGTTTATGATGCCGTAGAAAACAAACTCACCCAGTGGCAAGGGCTGTCGCTTGAAGAGAAAGCCAAGAAGCTGAAATTTGAGGCAGAAGATTTCTTGGGTGGCAATATGCACGGAGTTCAACAGAAATATGCAACTTGGCAGGTATCACAGGCTGCTTATTTCAAGAAGCTCAATGAGGTTAACGACGCAATAGATTGGGCGAACATAAATAAACTATATGCTGATATAAAAAGCTACAAAACACAGAGCAAGATATATCACAAGATGGTTTATGACCTCAATAATGCGATTGTGGCGCAAGATAAAAATCTTGCAGACCAGTTGCTTGCCGAGGCAATGCAAAAGAAGGAAGCCCTTATTAATGCCAAAGCAAAGCGGAATGCAAAGAATGTGCAGTTTGATACCGATGCATTCTCACAAGCTCGCAAGGATGCTGCCGTTTGGGATAAAGGCTCGGGGGCTAAAGCAGATAAAGCTCTCATTGATACTGCTGGCAAACAATGGATTGGTGCAACAGAGAAAGAAAAGGATTATGTATATGAATACACAATGCATTATTGTGATGTCAATGAACCATTGCAAGGAAGGGAATACTCAAACCCTCAGAAGAAAGAAAGATTCATAGAAAAGGTAAACAATATCACGAGCTACATAGAAAAGAATGAACTGCCCACAGATATGTGGTTCACTCGTGGTGGTAGTGGCATTGAAGTCATCGAAAGTAGAATCAGATTCGCTGGCGGTTCTATGCCAAGCAACTTACAAGACCTCGTTGGGATGGAAATGCAAGAAGGCGGTTTTATGTCAACTGGAAGCAGAAAAGGTAAGGGATTCAGTTCTCGAAGCGTCATACTCAATATATACGCACCAAAAGGAACGAAAGCTGCATACGTTGAGCCTATTTCAGCCTATGGCAATGGTGCAAAAAGAAGCTGGGATGGAATTGAACGTTTTTCCACATATAGCTCGGAACACGAAACCTTATTCCAGCGTGGAACACGAATGCGCATAACAAAGGTTTATCAAGAAGGAAGCAAGACCTACATTGATTGCGAAGTCGTAGGTCAGGAATTAAAAGATTTATCCTATGTGAAAGATAGCAATATCGGGTATTAAAAAGAGAAGGTGTGTCGTAAATGGCACACCTTACTTATTATAATTCATTTGGAATCTTATCCTCGGGAAAATGGTCATTTGGGATGAAGAGATACTCATCTATCAGTTTATAAAAGTTGCCTATCTCTTTCCTGATGTCATAAGCTGATTTTCCCCAGGATGTGAACATTATCATCAGAAGAGAATGAGGTATGCCTTTATATTCTTTGCCTTTGATATTCTTGTAATACCCCTCTTCTCCTTCGAATACTCCCTCATTTTCCACATATACCCTTTCCATATCCCAGAACCAAGCCATATCGGCATCGGTATTCGGGTTAGCACCGCCTCTGTAATATCGACAATGCTTAATTAGTTCTTCTTTGTTTGTTGTCATATTTCTTTTCAAATTTAGTTACTACATCTAATAAATCGGGCGTAAGAAAGCTAAGAGCTTTTTCTTTAATCTCAAATGGTACTCCATACATAGCTTCTGCTATACCTCCAACGATAGCACCAAGCGTGTCTTATTGTTAATTAATCGCAAATTAAGTACTTTTATTTCAGAAAACCAAATATTTTTGATTACTTTTGCATTATTGTTGTATCGCACGTGTCTCCTATATGTGAACCTTAAACCTCATATCCATTTACCTCCCATTCCCTTATTTTGTACTCACAATCCTTGTTGTACAGGCTTTGCCGCATTTCTTGCAGTTGTATTACCTGTTCCTCGGCGGCTCCTCTTCTTGAAGCCGCCTTGCAGCATTCACCTACGCTGTCTCCAACGAACACCAACTCCCTGCTACTGGTAGAGCGCCATTGGTCTGTCTCAAACAATAGATACACTTTCTTCATAGCTAATCCTCCTTCGTGTTTATGTAGTGGGCGTAAACCGCGCATCGCTCGCAATTGGAGTCACAATCGAGATTTGTCTCACAGATTCTTATCAAGTCGCTCTTTTTCATATATGTCCAACTTATCGTATAATTCGTAAACCATCTTTTTGCAAGCCTCCATGTCATCAAGGATGTCCCTCATGTGGTATGGCGCTCCGTTCTTTCCGTGCCCCTCATCGTCAAGCCAGATGCAGGTATTGTAATCAACATCAAAATTGTCATGATACTCCTTGAGCTGACAGAGAAGGTCTTCAGTGTCCTCATATAGGTGTATACATACATTGAAATCTTGCCCGGCCGGGGAATACTTGGAGAAAAGTACACTATTCCCTTCTGCACCTTTCGTCATGCTAACAGCCCATCCGTTGTCTTCCGCAACTGTAACTATTTCATTCGTAGTCATATCCTTCTTGTTTAGCTTCCATACCCAGTGAACCTACCTACGGCATCACTTACACTCTCGTTGTTCACTGAGCCGGGCTTCAGGAAATACTTGTTGTGGCTGGAACGTTCGAGCGTCTCGTGCCAACCAAACCCATAGGCATCGAACTCCTTGCCACACCATTCGTGGGCGTAGTAGTACTCGTTGGCATGAACCTTTCCTTCAGCGTAGAAATGGAAATTGTTGTAACACCATCTGTTACTCCAGTTGTTCGGGTCTTCATTGTACTTGCGCACAACCTCCTCACGCTTGTTCTTGTACTCTATCAGTAACTTCTGATACTCTTCCTCGCTATCGCAAAGGAAGTAGTCTGTGTCTGTCCAGTGGCTCTCCCAATAAGAGTTGGACGATTGATGAATGTGATAAATGTTTTTCATAACGATGTTATTTTTGTTACTTCTTCTTTGACTCAGTCAAAATATCCGTGATGCCTACTTTGTTGCCTTGTCTGATAAGCCGTGGTAGCATTGTATCTAACTCGTAGTGGACGAATGACGCATACTCGAAACCATCATGTTCTGTGTCTATGTATACGCGGCAACCGCAGGGCTGTAGCTTATGAGCATCCTCATTCAGCGTGTAGTAATAGTCGAAGTAGCGCACCAGTATCACTGAATCTGGGTACTTCTCCTTGCACTCCTTCCAAGTCTTGATAATAATCTGTTTCATGGTTTCTCTTTGTTTTGAATTTATAATTCGGGCATTGCTGTTGGTGTTTTTATATTCATTTCGGCTGAAGCCTTACTAAAATTTGGCGTTTTGGAAATTCCCAAAAGATACCTACTTATGCTATCTACACAACGCCCATCACTACCTTTCTCCCAATTCTTGCCAAAGCGCACGTAATAGGTGACGTTGTAGTGTATATCGTCTGCGAACTTAACCCTTGAAATGACGATGCGTAGCTTTCGGTCATCGCTATAAATCTCACAGCCTGATGAAGTCTTGATGTAATAGGGCATTTCTCCGCTTGCACCAATGAAGAATTGTGTTTTAGCCATATCTTTACCTTTCAAATGTTATGTGCGCGGATGGATATCGCCAAGAGTTTGTTTCTGTGACCAGCCATCCTTGCTTACGGAACTCCCTGACTACTTCTTTCACGATTTCAAAAGAAGCCTTATGCCAATCGCCATCATAAGGCGACCATCCGCACCAGTTGCCAGCGCAACAGCCTTCGGTGCGCTGTAATATTCCTACGGATTTCCTATCCTTAATATTGTCAAGTACCCATTGCACAAGCTCATTCTTAGCTTGTTCATTTGCGTTTGATTGTGGTATTTTTATCATAATTTTTATTCTTATTTATAATCTATATTGGCGTATACAGTCATATAACCTATCTTCATCGAAATCGCAATCCGTTTCCTCGCCGTCTTCATCAGTGCATGACCAGCTCCTTACATCAAGGTATACCGCAGTGGTCACCCATGCTCCTGTACCGTTGCCATATCCACAATGGTAGTCATCTTCTCTGTAACCTTCCTCTTCGTAATCGCAATGCACTTCGAGATAGTCATCACCTTCAATGGTGGCAACGTCTGCGCCTCCAAAGATTTGCTCGGCAAGATTTTGATAATCTGTTTCTGTAAGTCTCATCTTTCTTCCCAGTTAAAGCAGGCGTAACCGAAGCCTTTGTTGTATGGGCTTATATTGCTACCACAATAGTATGTATCTCTTAAACCCATATTGCTCATTCTTATGTGAAGATGCTTGCACCCTTCGCAACAGTTATAAACGTGTGCCTCTGTCAACTTTCGCATAGTTCCCTTTTTTGATTAAAATTATGCGCTTAACGTTCTCGCCCAACGGGTTCTATAAAGTCACCATCTCCAACTTAACGTTTGCTCCAACGTGTTTCCTTGTTTCAAGTGGCTAACACGCCACCCTTTTTACGTGTATCGTCACGGCTTTTCATGTATGCTCACGGCTTGTTATTTATCGTCTTTCCCAAACTCTGACGGGAGGGCAATAACGCTCCCTTTCCAAGCGGTGTTTAGGTGTTTGCTCACCCTTTCCTCTTTCAGTCCTTTCTTTGCTTCATGTGGGTAGGAAACGGCTCAAAGGTAACTGTTAACCGAAAATCTGTAAGACTACCCAAGGAGTAATGAGTCCTTTGCCCCGTTGTCGGTATCGCTCCGATATGGTTTCTTCCCCAACGGGTAATACTTATTACAACATCTTCACGAGGTAATCAATCTCCTTATCATTGAGCTCCATATTCTGCGAATGCTTAAACTTGATGATTTCGTCTATGCCGACGTAACCTTTAACCGTATCGTACAGTTCATCATCACAATCGTCCATGTTATAGATGATGTCGTGGGCAAACGAGAGCAGCCTGTCTTTTGATGCGGCTTGCTGAGCTTTAAGTTGCTCTTGTAATACTTCACTCTTTGCCGCATACTGGCAACCGAGTTCTATTGGGTAGTCATTCTTAATGTTCTCGCACATCTTATCAATGTCCGATCCAAATTCCTGTGCGAAATAGGTGTCACCTTTCAGTGATTGCAAAATCTTGATTTCTTCGAGTTTTGTCATGGTGTGTTAGATTAAATCCATCTCTTTGAGATACTCAGTAAAGAAGGCTTCTGCCGTTTCTTTATCTTCATTAAGGTCTTCGCAAGCAGAGTCGTCGTATATCAACTCTCCATCTTTCAGCAGTCTCCAATAACCACTGATGCTTTGTTCTACCGTGTAACCATTTTCTGTTAAGTTCTTCATATCTGTGTTTTTGTGAAGCAGCAGCTTAAACCGCTGCTGCTGTGGCTAACTACTTTATCCCAGCTCTCCTCTCATTAAGCTTATGCCTTCGTCAAGTCCTTCGAGGAAGAATATCGCATCAATGACGCGGTCGTACTTCTTTATGTCCTCGCCAATGAGGATAATCAAGGCGGCGTTACCTTTGGTTGAAACTGAAACCATGTGCTTGCCGACGTGGGCGTTGATTTTATCAACCACTTGGTTCAAGCCTCTCATGCTAACTGCTAATGCCATAATCTTGTCTCCTATAATTTAGTTTAACTTATCTCATACATTCCTTCACTGCGTAGCCATCTTTCAATGTACATTGTACTGCTCCTGTTAGAAACTGGAAGTAATCAACGATTGCGTGCCAGCGGCTTCTGAATGAAGCAGAACCCTTGACGTTTGCGATGAAGCTATCTTCGGTTGCCTCGCTAACCAAAGCGTTTGAATACTTTGTAATGACATCGCCTGTGTACTTGTTGATGATTGTAATCATGTTTTATTGTTATTAATTTCTATACCGCAAAATTAATAATAACTATTCAGATAGACAAAAGAAATGCTAAGAAACTATTAATAATTAGTATTTATTAAGGCTTTGTGGCGCGAGCGTAAAGAAATTTAGAGAAAAAGCTACTGCGGAATATATCAATCATTGATTTTTCATTACCTTTGCCAATGAATTAAATATGTGCTTATGAAGAAAATACTTTCATTACTCCTGTTATTGCTATGCGTCTGTGCCATGCAAGCGCAAGAAGAAATCCTGGAACATATCTATAATGTTCCCGACACTACATCAGAAACGATATATCAATATGCCAATCATGATATAGAAGATATTAATGGCAAGCAGGTTATGTTATGGCACCCTTATGTATTATTGGGTGCTTCTTATGGTGATAAATATCTCAGCATTGTGCCCATTACGCTTTTCGGGCAATCACAGGATTTTACGCTAAAGAATGGAGAGATATATGATAATGGCGAAATGCTGTTATATGTACCTATTGGGCAAGGCATATACGAGCTAACAGAACAGAAGGTAGACGCTATAAAAGCGAAACTAAAAGTTGATTCGTTTGCGTTGAGTCCGTCTCGCAATGAATATGCTTGGAAAAAGGACATCTTTAAGATTTTCGCACGGGAGGAATGGATACTGGGCACGCATAATGTCTATGTAACGTTTCATTGTACTTCTTATCCAACAAAGTATAGATTAGGTTTCGCAAAAGAATAGCAGACAGAGCTATAGCCCAGTCTGCTATTCTCTACTAATAATCATCATTATTATACGGAAAATTTATCTCGCAGGAACCTTTCGACGGTTAGTTGAAAATCCTGCAAGGAACGGCAAATCGAATATTGGAATCCCAATCGCTCGACATCAGTCTGAAACTTCTTCTGTAGCTCGCTTTGCCTGCCAGTCTTGGTTTTAACCTCAACGAACAGAACGCTTCTATCCGCAATTATAACAAGGTCGGAAAAGCCTGCCAGCACACCTTCGCTTTTCATTATCTTGGCTTCTAAGGCATTTCGCCGCCCACCATTGGGAACGGCTGCGATAATATACCGTGGGTGTTGTAAGCGGAACCACAGAACCATTTGTCGCTGAATTAGCGATTCGATATGTCGTGGCTTGTTGTTTCGCTTGTTATCGCCATAGATAGAGCTTATTCCCATATCAATGCTTTTAACTGTTCTATATTCTGGTATCTGATGCGGCAGCGTTTATTCTCATAGTGTCCGCTTTTAGCGAGGGCGTTCCAAAGCGCATTTAGGCAAATACCCAATTCCTTATTGTTATGTTTTAGATAAATCTCTGGGCAAGTGCGGAATGTCTCAGGCTCTTCCCCCTGGAATTGTACCACGACCACACGTTTTGCTCTCGTTGGTCTGCTTGAATTATTTATCATTTGTTCACCTCGCTTTCTATCTGTTTCTGCGATTCGAGTATAAGTAAGTCAAGCATCTTGTTAATCACGGTTTGGTTCTTGATAGAATATGCCCCGATATTGGTTTGTAATTCAATACTAACCACCATAGCATTCTTACGTAGTAACTTATATTGTAGATTAAGTTCTTTGAATTTTTCTACGCTCTTCATATTATTGTCAATTACGGAGCAGAAAAGGCTAAATCCTTTTCTGCTCCTTGTATTATTGTTTAAACAAAACTAATTCGGCAAGTGGTGCTCCTTTAGGTATTACCAAATTACAGAAGCGAGTACTTGAAGCTGTGCATACTCGTACCGACGTTTCATCTTCTATATTCAGTACCAGTTTAACTTTCCCATAGACCTTCGTCGGGATAACGTCTGAATGCATCATGCGATAGCCTACAGAAGTTTCAATACCATAGGCAGCGTTAAGCGGCGTTGGGAATATCAGCCCAGAATAACCATCCTTGACAGTTATACCAGTGTCGATATACATTCTGCCCTTTCTTACTTCAATATCCGAGGGTGCAACGATTCCGAGCGTACTCATATCAGCAGAGATAGATGGCTGCGCTGCCCAATCAGCAACCTCAATCAAAGATAAGGTCTGTTCTTCTTGTGTTTCAGCCGCATTGCTTGCGCTCTGTTGGGCGTTCCCCTCGCTCAAAGACGGTTTATCACCTTCGGTATTTATCGGCATTTCTATGCCATTTTTCTTTGATCTTCCCATTGTTTACTCCTCCTCTTTGTTTTTCGATTTTACTTGGTGCTCGAATACGTCAAGTACCTTTGCTTCTGCCAGCCCTACGACCTTATAGTCAGCCAACGAGTTATTCATCACCTCGCCAATGTTATTCAACGCCCTTTGCATTGATTTAGCTTGCACAAGGTAGTTTTCGCTGGTACGCTTCTCCTTACCGCTCTTCTCGTCAAGGTTTATGTATGATAACTTGGCTTTGTACCACTTATCATCCTCGTCCTTATCGGAGAAAAATACTTCGCCATAGTTTGCTTGTACCTCGGACTTGATTTGAAAATCACCACTGGTACAAGCGGTCATTTTTTCAATGATTGCACTCTCAGCTTCAGTAAAGGAGAGTGCGTCAACGGCATATCTCTCCGTAACGGCTTTCTCCGAGCCATCTTCTTGCGGTTTGCGATAGCGAATGCCAACCTCAAACCATGTTGCTATTTTTGTTCTCATAGATTCAGTAATTCAAAACCAGTTTAAAACCTACTCTAATAAGTAGTTGCAAGCTAAAAGGGTAAGTCGTCAATATCACCAACCTGTGCGAATGGTGCATCACAATTAGATGCACCATTGCGTATCTCGGCTTTCATTGGCTTCATGCCTCCGAGGATAGGTTGAACTTTCCTTTCTTCTTCGCTCATTTGTTCTCTCACATCTTTCGGCAAAGAATATTTGATAAGATGCGTCTCTTCATATTTAGGATTCCTCATCGCCCAAGCCGTTACGTCAAGATATGCGGATTTAGGACGATTGTTTTCATCTGTCCCGACGAATAGATGGTTTTCCGCCACGGGAATAACCAAGCAACGAAGCACCTCGCCGCGTCCCTGAATTTGCATGATGCCAGCTCTACTGAGCTTCATCAGATTTAATTTGATGTTGTAATTTTCCATGTTGTGTTATTTTTTTGAAAGCAAGGGGCGTTGCCCCTTGCCTTGTTATCACTTAAAATATTTCCTGTTCTCTGAGAAAACGCACCATTGCCATATTCTGTGGCATGATAAGGTTCGTTTCAGCCGTTATCGGCTTGTAAAGTTCAGTCGCAGAATTGTATAGATCCCATGCGCTGATACGGCCTTTTCTATGTTGCGTCACCAGTAAATCTTCCGTGAATCGGCAAATCTGCGCCTGATTCAACGGATAAATGCCTCCTGTGTATCTTATCTCCTTAACATTGGTATCACACGCAACGCGCATACTTGTAAGCATGCCGATTATCATGTACAACTGCTCTGCCGTTAGAATTATCCGTTTCATTCTCTCGATGGTTTCTTTCTCGCTGATAACGATATGCTCAGCGTCAGTTAGCCAACCACCAACGGTTGATAGTATTCCGTTAAGGTCGGTCTTGTAATTATCTCCACTTGCGTAGTGGTTATGTATCTTGTAGTCGGCAACAAACTGGCCTTGCCCCAACATATTAAGATTGTGGCACACCTTAACATTCGTCCCGAACCCAACTTGAATACCTTTCTGTGTGTAGGCAATAGCAAGACAGGTTGTGAGCTCCTCGTTATCAAAGTTGGTGAGACGGATATTAGCGTACACCCTGCGAAGTGTATGCGCTTGCACTGCTCGCTGCCCGAATTTTGCCTCCAACTCAGGATAAAGACTCACGCCTGGAGTTTGTTTATCTCGATTGTTAGTTGCGAATAAATCATAGACATCGGCGTTATAGCCATGTTCTGCGCACATATCTACTAGCTTTTGAATAAGAGCGAAGTGATAGATGCCGTGCATGGGGGTGTTATCGTCGCCACGGTTTTCTCGATTCGTTTTCGCCAGTTGCTCAAGAGTGAGGCTTTGGCATTTCTGTTTCTCGAAGTCGAAGAATTGAGTTTCGTTAACTCCGATTGTTGGTTCGGCTACAATGGTAGCTGCTTCTGAATGTTGCGGCATAACGCCGAATGTGTTTACTCTCATAATGTGTATGTCTAATGTTTTTTTATTCAAAAATTGTGGAAAACCACAGAAAAGCATAACATAAAGCGATGGCAACCACGCCCAACGTTAATGCAAGTAGGGTTTCTATTCTTTCTTCTTTATTTGCATTCATCTCTTTTGTCGTTAAATTTCAATTGACTTGACCTTGAGAACGTACATTGACATATACTTCGTGTCATTGCCTTTCTTATTATATCCCTTATCAACCTCATAGATGACTCTGCCGAGATTGTGTCCGTTCGTACCGCCATCGAAAGTGCGATAGTAGTAGTCAAGATTAAGAGTAACCTCCATGAAGCTATCAGGTTTTTCAGCCATATCCCTAATGTTGTAATCAGCCTCAATGTGAATCTCCTTGAAGAGCATCGGCATTGTCTGGAAACTTGTGCTTACCAGCTTCTCGAATGCATTACCTTTATAATCCTTATCTTGTCTGATATACAGAGTTGCGTTGATGCCGAGGCGATTGATTGTTAGCTCTACATCCTTGATGATGTAATCCAGGACGTTCTTGTTTAATTGGTCTGTAAGCATAGCTATTTCTCCTATATTTAATGATTAAACTTGTTATTAATTTCTATACCGCAAAATTAATAATAACTATTCAAATAGACAAATAAACTAATAGCAAAGTTTAGTTTTTTAATAAAAAGATTGCAAAATTAAAAAAAATTAATAGATTAGCAGAATTTTTCTTATTAATTTTACCCCTGCAAACAGAAAATACAGGGTTCTAAAGGAATGCGAATTAAGACCCAACAAAAAAGGAAAGGGTTTAATATAAGAGCCAAGCTTGTCAGACAGATGCGTAAGGTGTGTAAGTGAAAAATCAACAAAGCCCCAAAATATGAAAGTAAGACAATACAAGAGAGGACGCAGGTTAAATACTGCTATCAAGTATGAGGTTCGAGAATTTATCCATGGCCGAACCGATTATATTACGGACTGCCCGTTTGGTGAACGTGGGCGATATACAAACCTTGTTAATAAGGTCGGGGCGTTGGAATGCAATATAAGTTTATATCAGCAAAAGAAAAACGCCCTAAAACGGCAACAAACCGCCTTATAAGCAATTTGTTTACACATAACTAATAAGTTTTCTTCAGATTACTAAAATATATAATAATTTTGGCCTGAAAAATATTAATTAACGAAAACGGAAATATTATGGCAATAAAAGAAAAAGTGCTTGCTTCTGCCAAAACGTCATTTGCAAAGTACGGTTTGAAGAAGGACGAACTTTCGAGGCTGGCTGACCAGATTGTTGCAAATCGCGGTCTGACAGATGAGTCAAAGGATGAAGATGTTACGGACGCTATTGTGGCTTTTGAGCCATTCGTAGGTTTGATGCAATCTATGTTTAATCGTGCGGTCTCGGAAACGGGCAAAAAGTACGAAGGATGGGTTACCCCTACAGAACCGAAGGTTAAGACAATAGAACCGTCTCCCACTCAACAAACTGGGATGCTTACCGCCGAACAGGTTCAGAAAATGATTGCTGAGTCTGTTGCTAATAATCAGAAAGCGATAGACGATGCTGTTGCAACGGCTCTCGCCCCATTTAAGGAGAGAGAAGAAAAAACGCGTCTTACATCTTTGTTACAGGATAACCCGAAGATAAAGGATATTCCTGAAGTTTTCCGTTCCCGTTATTCGCTCGACAAGGAAGACAATTTGGACGCTACGCTACAGAAAATAACCGATGATTGGGTGACCACTAAACAATCTCTCGTATCAAGCGGACAGTATGTAGAAGCACCAAGGGTGGCTTCCGTAAGTCAAGCACAGGATGACTTTGCAAAACGAATGCAAGGATTCGCGGAACGCAATACTCCGAAGCAGAATTAATCATCAACGGTATTGCTAATCTAAAAAAGAACAATTATGTCAAACAGAGGTTTTTTCATGCACAAAACGCAGCCCGATAATATCAAGGAGGCTGTATGGTGGGAGGAAAAATGCACAAGGCGGCAGGGTGGTTATGATCTAGACCGCACGAACATTCCTTCTTCGCTTAAATGGCTGCCCAAGGGTACCGTTCTTAAGCTGACTTCAGCTGGCAATGCGCAGGTCGTAAAAACTGCAACCGTAACGGAAAAGGCAGATGCGAACGCTACTACATTGAAGATTGCAAGTGGTTCATTGTTTAAGGTTGGCGATACTATCGCTGGTGCACAGATTTCGGCGGTTGTTACCGCTGATGGTGTAGATACTCTTACCATCGCCGCTTTGCCTAGCGCAGTGAGCGCAAAGACGGTTGTATCAGATTATGACAAGGTAAACGATAAGTTGCTCGGCTTCTCTTACGATACGCTTGACCTTAGAGATGTGGATGCTTCACTCGCTGCGACACCAACACTTACAGTAATGGAGGTTGAAGAGAATACTCTTCCTTTCCCGATTAATGATGATATTAAGCAGGGATTGAATGAGAACGGTATAGCCTTGTTCAAGATTCAGTAAATCAAAGAAAGGAGTATAATATGAATAGCATATTAAAGACGTTACAAGACCCAAAGTCCTTTCAGACGTATATCGATGAGTACATGAAGACTTCCACTTATAAGGCTGAGTGGAAGACAGAGATGAAACCCGTTGAGTATTGCGCTGCAAAGGTTTATCAGGCGAATATCGCCAAATATACTGCCGCTATGGTAGGTTCTGTTGTCGCGAAGAATGCCGAGCGTCCTGTTCACACGATGCCCGACTTCGGTCAGTTAACTGGTTCTATCGGTCGCATTGCTGATGAATGGGAGTTGGATAATGATTATCTTGACCAACTGCACTACCTTGAAGGCAAGTACAATGATATTGCGGGGCGTGGTAACTACACACAGGCGACATTGAATGCTGAGTATGATAAACTCATCACTTATTCATTCAAGCCGTTTGAGCGTGCTGTAATATCTCCGCATAAGCGCATTGATATGCTCTATTTCGAAGGTCTATTCAAAGGCACTCAGACGGTTTCGAGGGCAAATAACTCAAAGGCTAACGTATCTTATACGTTTGATTTGGGCGTGAAAACGATTGATTCTGCCACAAACTGGGGAGCAGAGAACGCTACTCCATTCATAGATATTAAGAACTTGAAGGATGAGGCAAAGAAAAAAGGTCGCAAAATCCTCCGCCTCCGTATGTCTGAGAGTACATTTTATGCGATGTGCCAAGCTAAGGAGGTTAAAGATACCTTTAAGCTGAACCTTGGCACGCTGCAAGTCAATCCGAGTGTGCCAATCATTTCGGTTGACCAGATGAATATCTATCTGCGTTCTATTCTCTTGCCAACAATTCAGATTGATGAGGATAAGTATGTAGAGATGCCGGACGGTACGAACTACAATCTTATCCCCGATAATCGTGTTGTGGCAATGTGTGCCGAAAAGGTTGCCGTACCAAAGTGCGCTGAGGCTTTGGAGGCTATTGACCCAATTCCTGGTGTTTCCTACTCAACCTATGATGATAATCTTGTTGGCTACTGGCGAGACAAGACAGGCTACCACCTCACTAACGAGTTGTGGATGCAGCCCGTTTTCGACGGTGTAGACGATTACATCATTATGAAGGTTGGTGACTAATATATATTCGCGTATAACGGAGGTTGGTATGACAATTCAAGAGGCGATAGCAAGCGAGATACAACCGTTTTCCACTTCTGATGAGGCTTTGGAAAAGATGTTTATTGATGCGGCAGCAAGATTTGGCGTTGAAGCTTCGGTTGATGATGATTATTCTGTCAGCTTGAAGAAACCGGTTGCTTATGCTGCAATGCGCATGCTCTACAAGATGAGAGTCCTGTCAAGCGAAAATATTGGCGGTATATCGCAATCTTACAAGGAGAAACAAACGTTAATTGACAGCATGGTTAAATCGATTGCTAAAGACGCAGGATTGGAAGCCGACCTCGTTATAGATAATGATTCGGATGATTACGGCTTTACGGCTCTAAAGGTATGGTAAGATGAATTATGAAGATTCGTTGAAAGTTTGCGCAAAGGTTTACAGCTCCGGCTATATAGAGATTGGAGGTAAATGCTATTGGATGAACAATGATGGTTCTGCCAACTTCGATGATGACGGAAACGAACCTTTTAGGACAATTGACGAAAACGGAGATTCATTACAACCAATAGAACTAAGGTATATAGACTTTGGGAAATGCGTCTTGATACCCAATTCTAAGGCGAGCTCTATAACATTGAATGATGGCCAGAGATATATCTATTCTTACGAGGTCATCGCACCACTAAATAAGAAACGTTATCAAATCCTACCCAAAGAAGGAGATAAGGTGCAGATAACCAAGAAAGATGGAACAATAGAGCGAGAGATGGAAGTTAAAGGATTCGTAACGTACAAAAGTCGATACTTGAAATTATGGCTATGATATATGGCTAAAGTTGAGATAAAGATAAAAGGGCGTGAAGCGTTACAGAAGAAGCTTAACGAGAAAAGAGAAAAGCTAATATCTTATCTTAATGTACGGCTATTGCAACTTGCTGAAGACGCTGTTGTCTACTCGAAGGATAATAAAGGCTATAAAGATAGAACAGGAAATCTGAAGAACTCTATATCTTTCGCTTTATACTTTGACGGGCAACTAATAACTTCACAAGAAGGACAACTGCCGAAGCCCGAAGCAGCGGAAGAGGGGCAGCAGGGCGTAAGCAATGCTCTCGCCGAATACGCACAGAAAGAAGGCGTTATCGCTCCACAAGGTTACTCCCTGGTAATTATTGCCGGAATGCGATATGGCAAGTATGTTGAAGATAACCACGGCTATAATGTGCTGCAATTGACGAAGCATTATCTAAGAAGCGAGATGAAGAAAATATTCGAAGAGATAATTGAAACGATAAAATCCGAAAGCAGATAATGATATTGGGAGATGATGTGCTAACAGTTCTATATCGGTTCCTTGCATCTAATAGCAAGGCATTCGGGCTTGGGAAAGGACGGCTTTTCAAATATGAGGTGCCCGAGAATTTTCCTTTAGGCGACTATATAGCCGTAAATCATCTGCCATTTGTGTATGATGAGACAGTGAGCGAAGGCGTAATTAATGTGAATATACATTGCGCAAAAACAACTCAGAATTTGCCCGATACGGCAAGGTTAAAGAACTATGCAAACAAAATAGTGGGGCTATTGGACGATGGAGAGATTTATCTTGGAGGATGTTACTTTAATCTATATTCTGTATCAAGGCCAACGAAAGATAATGATGATACCTATTACGTGAATATGAAGTTTAATGTAATATATAACAATTTAAAAGAATAAATTATGGCTAAGAATGGTGTATTCGGCATTAAGACATTCTCTTTTGCCGACTGTGTGGCTAACGGTGGCTATCCTGCCTCGTTCCCAAACTCAATAAAGGCTATTGTAACAGGAAGCATGACATTCAACGATTCCGCACCTTCCACTTCTGATGTTGAAATCGAGGATTCGGAAGATCCGTATGCTGTACTTACCTCAAGTGCCGCGACAAAAGGTTTTACTATTCAGACCTACGACCTCTCGAAAGAGAATTTTGAAAGCCTCCTCGGGTATACAGCAGACGATAACAAGTGGGAGAATGAAGCTCCTACGGAGAATGAGTGTTACAAGGCTATTCAGATTGTGACTAAGGACTTGGACGATATCCCATCTCGAACTTTCCAGTGGTCGAAGATGAAGCTCACCATTACCCGAAGTGGTTCTATTGGTAAGAGTGGCTTGCCAAACTTGAATATCGAATGTCGCCAGATGGCCGTGTTCGATGCGCAAGGTGACAAGGTGAGCGGTCATCGCTGGGCATTCACGTCTGATATTAACGGATAGGAACAAGGTAATCTGATTAATAATCGCAACAGCGGTGAGGCAACAGGTGTTTTCCTAAGCCGCACCGCTGTTTTTGTTTTATTACGAGATGAAGACAGAGGAAAAGAAAAAAGTGGCGCAGACCTTACGTGAAGCGACCGCAAAAATTAAGGTGGGCAGATTTTCGTTTAAAGTAAAACCCCTTACATTGATGCAGATTTATGAGATGGGCGTTTTCGCAAACGATATACAAGCTCCATCATGGAAAGATGGGGAGAAAATCAATATCATTCAAAAGCTATTCGAGCGCAACAAAGATGCCATGCTTATGTGTGATATATTTATCGTCTGTGCTTTTCGTAAAAAATGGGTCCGTAGATTATGGGGGAGATATATCCGTAAGAACATGGATATTATATCGTTTAACGAGTTGATAAAATTTATTAGCAGTTCTTTTAATGCAAATTTTTTCTTAACCTCTATCACTTTCCTGACCCAGACGAAGATAATGACAGAGCCGATAACGACTCGCCATGGGCAACAATCGGAGGAGTGATGAAGTACTTTCGTATGAGTTACGAAGAGGCCGTATTTAATCGCTCATACCTTACAATTATGCTGCTAAACCGTTCAATACCATCATTTAAAATAGATGATAAGGAAGGTGAAGGCGTAAGCAGCAAACTAAGAGATAATAATCGCAGCAAAACAAACAGGCAGTTCCATAAAGTTAACGGCTCGGTTAGTGCTAATGACTTCTTTATGGGTATGATGTAGAAAGAAAAGAATAAACAAGATGGCAGCAGAAGAGATATTGGGTATTAGTGGAAAGATGGATATTACCGATATTCAATCTTCCCTTGATAAACTTTGCGATGGGTTAAGTCGTGTTGGAGTTGATACAGATGCCTTATCACAACGAATGACAAAGGCATTGAATAATATTGCTCAGTCTGACAGTGATATTGCTTCGAAGACGCAGCAAGCCATGCAGGTCTTGAAATCTGCCATGGATGAAGCGTCTAAGGGTATTCAGAAAGTACCCGAGATGATAGATAACGCCAACAAGCGAGTAGAAACTATTCAAGGCACAATAGGCAAGCTTAATGAGCAATTGTCGCAGACAGATAAAAATTCAAATGCTTTTAATTCAATTGCGAAGCAGATAGATGTTCAGAAACAGGCTTTGCAAGTTAGTCAAGAAGATGCAAGATCTCTTTCTGCGGCATATAACGATGTTCACAATGCTATCTCACAAGTCAGTGGTGCATATCAAGCATTGAATGCAGTTTCTATTGCTTCTTCTGCTACCAATGCAATGGATGCGGCAGCATCAGAGGCGAATACGGTCGCAAAAACCGCAAATACCGTAGCGTCTGCCGCCAATGCTGCAGGAACGCTGGCGGAGGGGGTGTCTCATGCTGATAATGCCATAAAATTAAGGCAAGAGACAGACGCTGTTGAACAGAATATGAAGGTAAGACAGCAACAACAAGAAGTACTTTCGGCAGAAACACAGACCTTCGAGCGACTAATCAATAATCTGCAACAGGGTAATATAACAGAAGAACAATATCAACGTATTGTTGAGCAAGAAACAACTGCGCTTGAAGAACAAAAACGAGCTCTAAACGAACTATCACAACAGAGAGAAGAGCACAACTCGCATCCTCTGGGCAATGGTTATGAATTTGACCAGCAAGGTAATATTACCAATAGTACAGACATAGAGAAATGGCAAGCAGAGACACAAGCCATAAACCAACAATACGAGGCGCAAAAGAAAGCTATTGAGGCAAGCGAGGCTGCACTCAATAGTTTTATCAAAGCCCATGATAATTTATCCCAATCTCAAGGAAATGCAGCCCAGCAGATACAATCTGCCAATTCGCAAGAAATTAAGAGTTATGAGCAGTTATCAATAGAGATAGATGCTTTGCAAAAAAAAATGTCTGAATTGCAGCGGCGCAAACAAGACATGTTGTCTGTAGGTAGCGGTTTCTCTATACCAGTTGTACCAGCTGATGCGTTGGCTAATTCAGGCATGACTTTCGGGAGTGATAAGTTAGAGGCTCTGCGAACCATAAATCAAGAAATTGAGTCAACAAAAGAAAAACTTTCCGAAGCCAAAGAAAAACTACAGGAATTTCAGCAAGCAAGTGAAGGAAGCGGGACTATAAGTTTCGCAAACTATGCAGAAGATGTTAAGAATATTTCCTTTGCGATTGACGACACGAAGAAACGGCTTGCTGATTATGAAGCGCAATACGATAAGCTCGCCAATAAGGATAATCTTTCAGCGAAACAGAAGCAGGAACTCGAAGAGCTCGCTCAAAAGATTGATGATGCCAAGAAAAAACTTCAAGAGCTTAATAGCCAGCTGCGAGAAAAAAACGAGGAGACGTTTATAGGAACGCTTCGAGATAAGCTGGCTGATGCCGGGCAGAAAATTTCTGAGTTTGGAGAGAAAATAAAGAATGGGCTCCTCACGCCTATTAACGCCCTTGAAGAAAAAATAAGCGGCTCATCATTCGGACAACGTTTTAATGCTGAATTTACACAAGCAAAAGCTGGCCTAAGTGACTTTAAAGATGGTGTTCTTAATGCAATAACGGCTAATGGGAAGTTTCAAGCACAGATAGATGTTATTAGTGGTGCGTTTAAAGGCCTCGGCATTCCCATCTCTGGTTCCTTGACTGCTATTAAAGCTGTTACAAAAGCTCTATGGGCAATGTGTGCGACACCAGTTGGTGCAGTAATTGCTGCCGTTGCACTTGCTTTCAAAGCTGTGCATACATGGATGACGAAATCCGCAGAAGGTCAACAAGTATACACCAAACTAATGACATATTTCGGTTCTCTTGCGAAATCTGTAACGGATATAGTCATTACACTGGGTAGTTATATATATCATTGCTTTGCCGATAATAACGGTACAATGAGGGATTTCGGCAATAACTTTATAAAAACGTTCAAGACCGCCGTAAAAGCAGCAGTAAGCCTTGTTAGTGGTCTCGGGACAACTATAAAGGGTGTACTCAATATGGATTGGGACACGTTTACTGATGGCTTAAAAAAGACATGGGATGGTCTTAAAGGTACAGGGGAAACGGTTATCAGTGCTTTTAAAGCATCGCTCGCGGCTGGAACTGGTGTTGTTAAAACGCTCTATAAAGGGTTTACTGATGACAAATTAGGAAAAGAACTTGGAGATGAATTAAGTGGGGTCTTATCGAAAGCATCACAAGCCGCTCGACTTGCTGGGCAAATTCAGCAAACGCAGATAGAGTTAAAGAAGAATACAGAAGAACAACTTAAACTTGATGAAAAAATAGCCGAACAAAAAAATAAGATATATACGCTTCAAGGTAAGGAAAAAATCGCGGCTATAGAAACGACTAAAGAACTCATTAAACAGAAATATGAAAAACAAATAGAACAACAAAAACAACTTGCAGAATTAAGTGCTAAAAATGCGAAGTTACACACGCAATCGCTTGCCAGTATAGCTGCCGAGCGTGAGCTGAGGAAAGACGTTCTGAAAACTCAGATTCAGATGAATGCTGAGCAACGGATGCTTATTAGACAGCAATCATCTGCAGAGCGCAAGGAGGCAAATCAAAACAAACAAACTGCTAAGAAAGAAGCAAAGCAAGATGCTCAAGTAACACAAGCAGAAGGCAAACTTGATGAGGTTGAATATAAGAATGATTATGCTCGCTTACAGGCGATGCAAGACATTGAGCAGAAGATAGCTGATGCAAAAATAGAAGCACTTAAAGAGGGTGAAGAAAAGGTGCTTGCTCTGCGCAATCGTCAACTACAAAAGGAAATAGAGCAGATTGAGAAAGAAAAAGAAGCGGCGGTTAAAGCAGAACGAGATAGGCAAAAAGCAGAATTTGACGCTCGCCAAGATATTATCAAGGCAAAAGGCGGCAAGGTGCGGAACTGGGATGAAAAAATAGATTTAGATAGCACAAAAACGTCTAAAATAGCATCAAAATATGATGAATATTCTAAGTATAAGATACAATCTTCGAACCAAGAAGAGATAAAGCGTCTCAAGACTATAACGGATAAATATAAAGATGAAAATCAAAAGCGTGCTGACATTGAAAAACAGTTTAACGATGACATCAAGAAAATACAGGAAGCACGCTTTGAAGCGGAAAAAGAACTGAATAAAGCCACAACCGAAGAACAGAAAAAAGAATTACAAAAGCAAATAGACAATCTTATCCTTGCAGAAGCACAAGCGCGAAAGGATAAAGGTGAGGCTATCGTGGATTTTGACTTTAAGCAGCTGAAGAAAAATCCAGAATATATTGCCGCTTTTGAGGATTTAAATGATGTAAGCACAGAAACGCTTAATAGCCTTATAGAACTATTTGATAAATACAAAGATAAGGCGGCAGAAGCCATGTCGCCTGACCAGTTGCGAGAATATACGAATACCTTGCAACAGATGCAAGATGAGTTATTGGGTAGAGAAAATCCATTTAAGCAAGCAGCAACGGCAAGGGTTGAATACCAAGTATCTAACGAGCAGGTTGCTGCATTGGAAAAATATATCAAGGCTCTAAAGACAGGCAAAGGTATAGCGGAAGCCGCTAATAAAGTTGAGAAGAAGTTAGGGAAAACCTACGAAACGAGGGAAGAAGCAGAAAAGGCACTTGCAAAAGCAAAGGATAAAAGGAATAAGAAAGAAAACAAATACCTGAAATCAGTAAAAAATTTAAACGAGAAAATTAATGAACTTGCAAATTCAATTACAAATCTCGGCAACACGATTGGAGGAACAGAAGGACAGATCCTTGACTTAATAGGCAGCGTTCTGACCTTTGTAACTCAAACAAGTGATGGCATTAAAGCAGTCGCTGCAACAGGAGCACAAGCTATTTCAACTATTGAGAAGGCATCCGTTATTCTTACGATTATATCGGCTGCTATTCAGCTCCTCCAAAAAATGTCTTCATTATATAAGGATAGCCATGCACAATATGAGGAATATGCCGAAGAAATACAACAGGTAAACAATCTTACGAATGCCGTTAACGAATATCGCCTTGCTGCGCTTTCCGCAAATCAGGCCAAGGAAAAATGGTTTGCCACGACTGATTTGTCAGACTTAAAAGATGCTTATGCTTATTCTCAAAGTGCCCTGGAAAGCTATATGGAAACCGCTACGCAAGCGCAAGCGATATATCAAAACGAAAAAGGTAGTGGGTGGCTTACGAATGCCCTTAAATGGGCTGGCTCCATGGTAGGAAAAGCAATTAGTCTCCCAGGAAAATTAGTATCGGCAGGGCTTGAAGCCATAGGTGTGAATATGGATTCTTGGATAGGCGAAATCGCAAGATGGGGAGTTGATGGTGCTTTTGGCGGTGTAGAGGCTCTTATAGGGAAAGGAATAGGAACCATAATTGATAATAGTGATAACTATTCAAAAGGGACAACTGCCGCTATCAACAATTTGCGTATCGAAACACAAGCTAAGACTAAGGGCTTCCTCGGAACTGGTATTGGTGCCCATTCGCAGAAAACACAAGATTTGCAGTCTTGGGTTAAGGAGAACTACGGAGAAGATTTATTTGATGAAAATTATCTTATTAATGTAGAGCTTGCAAACAAAGTCATCGAAGCACAAGGTGACAAGCTTGTAGGCGAAACAAAAGAAACTCTCGAAGAACTGATTAAATTTAGGGAAGAATATGATAAATTCAACGAGCAGCTTGAGGAATATGTTTCTGATGCTTTCTCTCCACTAACGGATGATTTAACGGATGCTTTATTTGATTGGCTTGATACTGGAGAGGATATTATGGATAAGTTTAAAGAATACGCTTCTGACACATTTCAAGACATTGCAAAAGAAATTGTGAAAACCGCCATAACAGAGAACCTCTTTAGCTCTTTTAAAGATAAGGTAAAAGAACTGTATAAAGCATATTCCATAGGCGGGATGGATGAAAAGCAGTTATCTTCCGGGATTAAACAGGCAACAGAACAACTTATGAAGGACGCTGAGACCCAACTCCCAATGTTGCAAGACCTATTGAAATACTTTGATGAGCAGTTTAGTCAAATAGGAGTAGATATAACCGGAGCATCTCAATCAGAACAATCAGCCACGGCGAAAGCTATAGAAGCAATCACGGAAGACCAAGCAAGCAGTCTTATAGGTATTGGCTATGCAATGCAGATAGCGGTTGAGCAAGGTAATGAGGTGCGCAATGCTATAAGCGTGGATGTTTCATCTTTGCGAATGTATGCCGAGCAGACGGCTAATAACGTTTCGGAAATGCGAGATATACAATATCAAGGATTAGAGCAATTGGAAGCGATTAATAAGAATACAGCTCCTATTATTCTCATTCGCGAGGATATTGCAAGCATGTATAAACTAATGAAAGATAAATACTAAGATTATGAAAAATCAGGCGTATATAAAGTTGACCAGCGAAGAAGATACGGCTTACATTGACCTTGATAACTATGGGATAACACTTGTTAAGGGGTGGCGAGAAGCCTTGTTAACTCCTGCTCCTGTAAAGAGTTTTGTATCGAACGATAGCCGTTTGAAGCATGGGCAATCAGTCATTGCCACTTCGGAATATGTAAAGATGGATAAACGAGATGTAAGCATTTCGTTTTTCCTCGAAGGCTCAACTCAAGATGATTATCTAAGCAAATATGAGTCTTTCTTGCGGAAAATTGCTTACTCAGGGCAAATCTGCATGAAAGTACCTTGTTTAAAGCGAACTTTTAAACTTGTTTACTCACAGTGTTCGCAGTTTGGAGACTATGGTCTAAAAAAGGGTAAATTTACAATAAAATTGACGGAATATAATCCAAATGATAGAGGAACGTTATGATTAATATCTATGATATAGAAGGTAATGTACTGATGCAAGCCGAGATAACCAGCTCGGCTGTGAGATATCAAGAAATGTCTAAATCAGACTATATCTCTTTAACTTGGACTTCGGCAGAAAAAGTCATCTTGCCTGTAGGCGCATATATTGAGCATACATATAAGATAGATAGCGTAAGAGAAGTGACACGACAGTTTCTTCTCTTGGAAGCTTATGAGCCTACACAATCAGATGAGATGTCTTGGAAATACACGCCCGAGTTTCAGCATCCGATGATATTACTTTCTAAGATTCCGTTCTACATAAAAACTAAAAACTCTCAAAACGAGGACATAAAGCAACACGTCTGGTCTTTCGTCGGTACGATGAGCACGATGGCTGGCAAGATTGAGGATTTCTTGAATAAAGAGATTTCTTTCGGAGAGGCTAGCTGGGTTGTACAATATGATTCATCTAACGCTAATACGGTCAATGTTTCTTTCAGTGAGAATGATTTTATCTCTGCACTCACGGCGATTGTAAATGCTATTGGCGATAATTGCGAATGGCATATTGATTATGATAATGAGGTTGTATATATAGGCAAGATACAGAGGGATGATTTACCCTCTGTAACCTTGAAGGTTGGCGAAAACGTTGGTATTCCATCAATAAGCAGTAGCAAGGAAAGTTATTATAATAACTTCGCCATCTTTGGTGGTACTCGCAATATCACACAAGTAAATAACAAGGGAGAAAATATATCATCCTCTGACATAAGATTGCAACTCGCAAAAGGCAATGGAACGATTGAGATAGACGGCAAGGACGTTGCTTACACGATAGATGAGTATTCTACGCTAGACCTGCGTAAGAGTAAGAATGAGCCACTTTTTACCAAGGTGCTTGATTTCTCCCAAATCTTTCCGTCACTCAATACTTATGTGTATAATGTGCGAGGGAGAGAAAAGTATGTGCTTGACGAGAATAACAAAAAAATTCCATTAAAGTACTATACAGATGGTTCGGTCGCAGCATACAAAACGTTTACTGTGTGGTATATGCGCCTTGCCTATCCTACAACAGAGGAAGTGAGCGGCAAAACGCCTATCAATACAACAACAGATGATGGCGTAATACACTATTGGTATGATTTTGAAGCAACGGACGATATGCTTATCAATGGCAAGAATATCGGTTGCTCTTTCGAAGCGAACTTTAAAACGGGTGCACTTACAACTCCACTTGCCGGGCGCGGCACTAATGGTGATTATGTTGGATTTGAGCTAATATATCACAAGCTAGATATTTATTCAACTGATAGCGATGATGTAAGTCGTGAAAAATTCCACATTCTGGCAGGCGATTATGAAATTATCTATCAAGAAGATGATGACCTGATTATACCGACAAACGTAACTGAGATGCTTATTCCCCGAGGAGAAAGCTTACCATCTTTGAATTGCAATATAACAGTGATGTATAACATCGCTATGGCTGATACAATATATTACAAGGATGCTCAGAAACGATTGCTTGATACAGCCATCGAGGAAATACAGAGATTACAATCCGACTTGAATAACTATGCGATTAAGTCTTACCCACAAGTATTCGTCGAACAGAATCCTTGCTTACAAATAGGACAGCCGATAGTATATGACGATGGGAATGGATATACGTTGAATACCCGTGTATTGAAACTTGAAACAAATATTGACTTTGATTTCGTTCAAGAAATCACTATTGGTAATCAAGCTATCAAAGGAACGATTACTCAACTCAAAGAAGATGTCGCGAGTATAATTGCGAGTGGAAATAACTCTGATTCGGGCGGATATACATCTGCACAATTAATAAACCTAATAGGGCGATATGGTACGAAGTTTTTCCTCTCCAAGCTCTACGACGATGTGGCGCAAGGCTTCATCTGGCTAAAAAAAGGCTTTGCCGTGGGCGCGGAGAAGCTATACGGCATGGCGAAGGACGGAGTGGCGACAGTGAAGGACTTGTTTGTGAAGGGAGATGCGCAGGTGAGTGGAGATGCCACGATACTGGGGACGGTAGTAGTGGACCGCGTCCACGACCGCAACTCTACCGAGGCCGACCGCACCATAGTGGGCGCACAGGGCTACGACCTGTATATGGGCAGTGACGGCAAGAGCCACCTCTATGTCGACTACCTCACGGCAAGGACGAAGTTCTTTGCCTCACAGGCAGAGATAAGGAAGGTGAGCTACAGCGGCGGCACTACCATATTCTCGAATGCGGGCAGCAGGATAGCCAAGGTGGCGTATGTGTACGACACGGAGGGCAAGGAGGTGGTGGCATACAAGTGTTATGCCGCTGCCGATGACGGAACGACGCAGACAGCCAACTGGTGGCATGTGGGCATGATGGCGTTGTGCCAAACCTTTAATGTCAAGGCCGGGCAGAAGTCTGATGACTTGCAGAACCGCTACTACTGGCGGCTTGTGGTGGGCGTGGGGCAGGAAGTCCTTGACGACGGCAAGTTGTACGACTATGTGGTGCTCTCGAACGTGAAGCGTTTCCTGGGCAGTGCATCGAACGTGCCTGTATACACCGACGGAGTGTTTGCCAACGAGGAAGCCAAATATCTGGAGTGGGGCGACGTGCTGCTTGCCATCACTCAAACGGGCGGCACATCATCCCTTGCCGCCATATTCGAGGCCATGGAGGGCAAGAGCACGGACGACGGAGGCACGGCTGTGGCCAGTCGCTACTTCTACGGGTACGAGCCATCAGAGGACGGAGGCGAGCCCGATGCGCCCCAGTCTGATGATGTGATAGTGCAGGCTGGCGACCAGATACGCTGGAAGAGCTACGGCAACCTTATCAAGCAGAGTACATCGAGCGAGGACAACGACACGGACACTGCCCCAAGTACGACCTACTACCACGAGATGGGTGCGCCCTATCAGACGGGCAGTGTGGACGAAGGGGGTGTGCAGATAGTGAACCCCTACCAGTGGAAGACCGTGACGGCCGTCATTTCCCCAGCCAAGGTAAGGTTCAACACCGATGTGTACGAGCTGTTCCAGGGGGACGAAACGAACACGATAGACCCCGTGGTGGTGATGTACGATGTAATACCCAGTACCCAGTTTATGGTGCGTGACCAGGAGAGCAAGACCTGCACACCCAGCAATATAACCTTCACGTTGCAGAAGCGCACGGGCAACAAGGTGGAGACCGTGACGGACAACATGAGGTGGTATGCCACGAAGAACGGAGGCACGGAGACGCTTGTAGCCACGGCATCGAGCGTCACGCTGTCGAACGTAGGCACGCCCTACGACATCACCAGCCTGAAGCTGCGAGTGGCAGACACCGACGGCTCTACCCTCGCCTCCTTCGACCTGCCCATCGTGAGCAACGGCACGAACGGAGACGACGGAACGAGCGTCTCCATCAAGGGCAAGTGCAAGAAGCATTGCACCAATTATGCCGCCATCGGCACATACGGAGACATCGGCACGTATGTCATCGTGGACAGCAGTGCCGACTTCCCTGCCGACAAGTGTTCATCGGACAGTACGTTTGCGGCAACGCCTTCCGTGGCCGAGTATGTGAGTGCTCCCGACTGGGACTGGCGAGTGAAAAAGGCAGAGGCAGGCGACGGCTACCTCGACGACAACGGAGATCTGTGGGTGGCCGGCGACACCTCATGGACGAACGTGGGCAACATCAAGGGCGAGCAGGGCGACCCCGGACAGAACGGCAACGATGCCATCGAGTTCACCTTGAGCGGAAGCCCCATGGTGTTTGACACCGACAAGAACGGAGTGGTGAGCGACACCGCCAGCAAGAGTGCCACCCTACAGGCATGGCAGAGCGGCAAGAACGTGACCGCCAGCGTGGTGTTTGCCAACGACACGCAGGAGGGGCTGCACATACCTCCCACCATCACCAAGGGCACGGACACCTGTACCGTGACCATCAGTGGCAGCAGCATCACCTCGCAGACCATCGACGGCTCGAAGGTGAGCAACACCAGCGGCTTTGCGCAGATTAAGGCCATCTATGGCGGTGTGTCCTACTATGTGCAGATTCCGTTCTCGGTTAACGTAGCGAAGTTCAACCACGAGGTGTACTCGACCGCTCAGGAGAGCATCAACAAGTATACCGAGGTGAGCAGCAACGTGACGAAGGCACAGACCAAGGCCGACGATGCCTACAACAAGGCGCAAGGCGCACAAGACTCAGCAGACGATGCGCAAGACGCAGCGGGCAACGCACAGGACGCAGCCGACAAGGCACAGTCGTCTGCCGATGCCGCCAACCAAGCCATCAGCGAACTCCCCCTCAACACCGAGGAGAAACTTACCGCCTACACTTCCGCCATCACTCAGTCGGCACGCGAGATAAGCCTTACCGTGCAGTCGGAGGCCGTTGGCCGTAGGAATATCCTCACGGGCAGTCATGCCCCGAAGCAGGACGGATGGGTATATATGTCGGGTGGCGTGGAGTGTGAGGGTGCACCAGCCGAGCGCATAGAGATAGCCAGCGGCATGGACGGCACGCCAGCCATGCGAGGGCGGAGCATCCAGTTGACATCAGACCCAGACACCTATGTCAATGTCGGCTTCCGTTGGTTCGGAAGCTCACCGCAGGGCAATATCAAGGTGGAGAAGGGCAAGACCTATATCCTGTCCTACTGGGCAAAGACATCCACACCCTCTGCCATCCTCTTTGTGTCGGAGTTCCTGTGGCAGGGAAGCATCACCGACACCTCACGCCCTGCCGGCTATGAAGGTCCTGCGGGATATACCAAGGGACAGAACGTGACGGAGGCAGGCAAGTGGACACGACTGGAGGCAAAGATAGAGATACCCACCACGGCCAAGTACGACTATATGGAGGTGTGCCTCTTTTGCCGTGCCACGGGTTATACCGTGGCAGAGGGGTATATCTGCCGCCCGATGCTGGAGGAGGCATCTGAGTACAACGGATGGACGCTGTCGGAGCACGACTACGACTATGTGGGCGGCAACATGCTCGACAACACCGCCTCGCTTACCGTGGGCGACAACCTCACGCTGGCACAAGGCACAGTAGTGTCGGGCGGTTACGACGGCGATACGGCATACATCCTTGCCACGATAGAGAGCACTGCCACGGACGACCATACCGAGGTGTTGGAGTGGAAGACGGACGGCATGGGTATCACTCCCCTCGGGGACTATGTGCTGTCGTTCATGGCGAAGGGCAGCGGCGAGCTACAGACTTACCTCTACCCGTCGGCATCCGACTGCTACGTGGAGAATGCACAGGGCGATGTGCGGACTGCAACGGACGGATGGAACGCAACCGCCCTCACTCCCGAATGGCGCAGATACTGGGTACACTGGAAGCCGCAGGCGAGTGACCAGACCAACGTCCTCATGCGACTGATGCGCCCCACAAGCGGCACATCGTCCGTCTGCATCGCACAGCCGAAGCTGGAGCACGGGGCAGTTCGCACGGCATACACCGAGCGCAAGAGCGACCTCGTGGACAAGCAGACGCTCAAGGCAGCTGGCATCAGCATCACGGACGGACAAGTAGAACTGTATGGCGACCAGGTGAAGGTATCGGCCACCAAGGGCGGCGAGGCCGTGGCGATGTTCGAGGACGGCAAGCTGAGTGCCGATGTGATAGATGCCGAGACCATCGTGGTGGACGGCCTACAGGGCAACACGATAGACGCGAAGAACGCAACGATCGGCAATCTGAACGTGACGGATGTCAACGTGAACGGCACGATGCGCTCCGGGTATACCACTATCAAGGACGGGGAAGATCTCTCCAAGACCGACAACTACTATGTCTACAACGATGAAGATTTTTCTTTCTTCGACCTCAAGTGGGACAGCACGCAGATAGGCCGCACGATACGCATAGCCAATCACACCACCTCCGTGGCCACAATCAAGACAAAGGAGGACAGCCAGTACTTCATTACCAACGGCCAGTCGGTGCATCAGATTTCCATCGCATACAGGCACTGCATGGTACTGCACGGCCTCGGGTATGACAGCACGTTCGTGGCATGGGTGGTGGAGAACAGCTACAGCTACTACACCCCCCTGCCGAAGTATACCATGCAGTACCTTGCCAAGGGGTCTGTAATCTATTGGTCTAACAGCTACACGGCTGACATCTATCAGATGACCTATAACGGGCGAATAGAAGTGTCGCGTACAGGGGTAGGCGTATATCGTCTGCTGTTGCCCACATCATGGTCTGCTGCATACAACCAATACTCATCATGGTATCTGAATACCGTGATAGGCATAATGCTTACGGGTATGGGTGGTGTCTATGATTCCAACACCAACACAAGAACAGAAGCCCCTGCCAAGGCATCGGTCAAGGACGTAGGGTGGACGGACACGGCCAAGACGCAGATATACATAGACGTGTGGGTGAGTGACGACGAGACGGTCAACGACGGCGACTTCCAGTTCCTCATCTATAACCTTGCTTCAGACTTAGAATAGCATTATAACATTATTATAAACCCATTTGCAAATGAAAAGTATAGTAAAAGGCAATGACTTCACCATGAAGATTCCCGTGGTGAAGATGGTGGAGGGCGAGAAGGTGGCCTTCCCCCTTCCTGCTTGCACCGACATCGTGGTGAGGATGGCCAACTCGTACAGGCGCACGGCCCTGGAGTTCGAGATAAGTGCCAGCGAGGACAATGTTATCCTTGCCCACGTGGAGGGCGACCAGATTTCCCTCGGCACGTATGCCCTTGAGGTGAAGGGCAAGCTGTTCGGGGCTGACTGGCGCAGCAACGAGTATGAGCAGATACGCATCGTGGACAACAACGCCTCGGGCGACACCGCTTTCACGCCCGACGAGAACGAGGACAGCGTGGAGATGGACACTGCCGTGGTGGTGTTGCCGCCCGACAAGGTGGTCTCGGACCTTGTGGACGACGTGACCGCTGCCGTGAAGCTGGCCAACGAGGCGAAGGCGGCTACCGAAGCCACCGACAGTGCCATTAAGGAGAGCGAGGCGGCACGCGAAGCATCGGAGGAGCACCGCAGCGAGAACGAGACGGCACGACAGGCGGCAGAGAACCAGCGTGCCAACACTGAGGCCCTGCGTGTGGCCAACGAGAACGCACGCATCGAGGCGGAGAAGGCTCGCGAGACGGCAGAGGCGAAGCGAGAGAGCGACACCGCCAGTGCCACGGCCGCGATGCAGGAAAAAGTGGAAGCGGCCATCAGTGATGCAGAGAAGCGTGGTGACGAGGCAGTGAGGGCAGCGCATGTGAGCGTGGCCTACAATGCAGACACGTCAAGTATAGAAATAACGACAGGAGAGTAGGATATGAGCGAGACCATCAAAGTAACCGAACTGGACAAGATAGAGTCCATGCAGAGCGGCGACTGCCTGTTGCTGGTGCGCACGGCAGACGACGGCACGCAGAAGGCTTACCGCATAGCCGGAAGCCAGTTTAACGGACAGGATGCCTACGACGTGGCGGTGGCGGCTGGATATACCGGCACACGTGACGAATGGGAGGCACAGGTGACGGCTGTGGCTGACTTCAGTATCAAGTACGATGCAGACTCGGGCAGCATAGTCTTTACAAGATGAAAATATGAAAAGATGAAAAGATGAAAAGATGAAAAGATTAAAAGATGAAAATATTAAAATATTAAAATATTGGATATGAGTACAACGACAAGCATTAAGGTAATCCTTACCAAGGTAGGCACGGCATACAGTGCCACCCAGCAGTACCGTCTGCACGACTACATCGTCATCGACGACTGCATCGTGTATGTATGCAAACGAGTAGACCCCGACACGATGGTGTGCGTGGGGCATGACCTCACGGAGACCCTCTACTGGAACAAGTGCGTAGACCTGAGCGATGCCGTCACTAAGGCCACCACAGCCGCCAGCAAGGCAGACGAGGCGACAGCCAAGGCCGTGACAGCTACCACGAATGCGGACACAGCCACCAGCAAGGCCAACACGGCAACCGCCAACGCCAACACTGCCACCAGCAATGCCGAGGCGGCAACGACCAAGGCGAACACGGCAGCGCAGACTGCCACCGATGCCACCACCACAATGAAGAGCGAGGTATCTACGGCTGTAGCACAGGCTCAGAGCGATGTGGCCACGGCAGTGACCAGTGCCGAGGCGGCAACCACCAAGGCGAACACAGCAGCCACCAATGCCGACACGGCACGCGAGGGACTGCAAGTGACCATCGACCAGGCAC
>CAVLBD010000031.1:0-37044 GCA_963661195.1 bacterium | reverse complement strand
TTTTGACTGTTCGCGATAACGAAACAGAAAAACAACTTTATGCAGCGGCCAATGGTTTATTTGCCCGCACGGGGAACATTATCTACGTGCGGGCTAAAAAAACTTAGCAAGCGGAGGAAAAGGGAAATGGGCGAGGGGGAGAAAAAGAAGAGTCACATTATTTAATAATGTAATTTACCCAGATGAAATACATTCTACATGCCAATAAATAACCATTGATACCAAGAAAAGAATTAGCATCAATGTTTTTTATTTTTATTTACAATCATTTTTACGTGTAATATTCGCCGTAAATTGTGGACTAATTGCCATTTCTATGTTTTAAGAAATATCTTTCATTAAAGCATATCACTTTTTCGTATAAATTTGCCGACAATACATCGAATAACCAGCACAACTACACATAAATTAACAGACCACCAAAGACGGAAGATTTTTAACATTATAATCTAATAACAAGAAGTAGTATGTATATTAAAAAGACTAAAGCAACGCAAATGATGCTTTTGACAACATTTGCCTTCGCCTTATTCTGTGGTTGCGCCGATGGGTATGAGTCACCAGCCGGCTTCGATTTAGGAGTAAGAAACACACAAATGAAAACGCCAGAGCAGCAGGACATTACATTCACTGTGAGCACAGACGGTAGTACTGCGACCCTTTCTTGGCCACTTGTGGCGGGTGCAGGAGGACATGAAGTGACATTCACAAACGTGGATAACCCAGAAAATCCGGTTATCATCGATGGTTATGACAAGAAAATAGTTGATGGCTCAAAATTCTCTGTTCACATTGCAGAGGATTCAAAGTACCTATTGACTATGCGCACACTTGGTAACAAAGAGCTTGGCAATACGGATGATCCTGAAACGAGAAGCTACAATTATTCTACACTTGTACCTTCCGTTGCAACCATCCCCAATGGAAGTGACATAAGTCAGTTTTTGACCGAAAATCCAATCACATATTCCGAAGATGAGGTAGCAATAGAGCTTGAGCCAGGAGGCGATTACACTATGTCCTCCCCTATTGATTTCAATAAGCAGAAGATAACATTTCGCGGAGACAAGATAACGCGCCCTATCGTAAAGTTTGTTGGCGATGCACATTTTGAGACATATACTATGCTCAAGCTGAAGTATATAAACTTTGACCTCTCTGAATCAACATCCGCTGGTGTCATTGCGATGAGCAAAGACAGTCTGCCTGATTCAATAAAGAGCGAAAATAGGGGTTATACCCGCGATGGAAAACCTGTTACTGATATTTATGTCAACACGGAACCTATATACATAGCGCACTGTTGGTTCAAAAACTTACCACACGCCATGTTATATGACAATTGCGTAAGCTGTGCTTTTTGGAGTTTCACCCTAAGCGACTGCATCGTACAGATGAGGAACGAAACTAAGTCGAGTATCGGTTTTATAAACCTCTATAAGGCAGGAAAATCGGTAAAGAACATCACTCTTGAGAACAGTACGATATATAACACCGTTGACAATGCCTCTGCCTGTTTTATACGCTACCAAAATGAATCAAGCTCACAGCCAGACAAAGTGTTCGGTGACAATACACCAGGCTCTGCCACACACGCATGGACATTCCATAACTGTACTTTCGTAAAATGTTACTATGACGATACCACCCATAGCGGATGGAGATTTATCAATAATGTAAAGGTTAGCTATGGATTCACACTAAACATTGACCACACAATATTCTACAACGTATCACAACTCTACCGAATGACTAATAGCGGAACACGCACATATCGTTTCAATTTCTTCTGGAATGATGGGGCGGATGACCAAAAAAGGAACCGCACTTCAAAAGACTCCAGCGGGGCGCCTTTTGCATCGGAATACAACCCTAACTTCAAAGGAAGCACAACGCAGGAGCTCGATTTATCACAGCCTAACGGCGGCATAGACTTCACTCCTCAAGAGTATCAGATTTCCTCAAACAATGGTGGAGATCCACGATGGCTAGAAACCATAAAATCAGCAGAGTAACAATATAATATGATAAAGACTATGAAAGCAAATAGATATACCCTATTAACTTGCGTAAGCCTCCTGTGGAGTTTGACCGCATTAGGGCAAAATACCAGAACGGCCAACGGCACTATACTTGACGAGAACGGTGAGCCAATAATTGGCGCTACAGTAATCGTAGCAGGGCAACCTAAAAACGGAACCGTAACAGATATAGACGGAAAATTCAAGATAAATGTTCCCGAAGGGAAAAAGATAGTTGTTTCGTATATTGGATATGCGACACAAAGCATCGGGAAAATCAGCGACAAGATGAGAATTGTTCTGAAGGAGGATGAGCATAGTCTCAATGAAGTCGTTGTGGTTGGCTATGGAGCATTGAAGCAGAAGAACGTAACAGGAGCAGTGGAAGTTATCAACCCCGAAGCCCTTAAAGATCTCTCTGTAAGCAACTTATCTGAAGCGTTAATCGGCTTGTCACCTTCACTCCACGTATCAATGCCAAGCACAGGACGCCCTGGTGAGAATGCAACAATAACGATACGCGCTGCCCGCGATGCAGTATCCCTAATACCAAAGACAGACATGAATGGAGCTGCTGCAGGCGGAAACATTGACCCCAGGCCCTTATATGTCATTGATGACTTTATTTATCAAGACGGCGACAAGGGTGAAGAAGAATTTAACAATCTTGACGTTGACGAAGTTGAGAGTATAACAATTCTGAAGGATGCATCAGCTGCAATCTATGGGGCATACGGTGCATATGGAGTTATTCTCGTAAAGACAAAACGCGGCAAGGCAGGGAAACCCCGCATATCCTACCAAACGCAACTAGGCTATGTAAATGCCATCAAACATGCAGACATGCTTGACGGATATAACTACGGACGAATCTATAACGCTGCAAAAGCTGCCAATGCGCTACAACAGAACAAGACCGTTGACCGCCAATTAGATTTCTTTCAAGCCGACGAACTTGAGGAAATGAGAAATACGAACTATAACCTTCTTGATAAATACTGGAGCGGCTCTCTTTCTCAACGGCATAGCATAAACGTGAATGGTGGAAACGAGAAGGCGACATACTTTGCTGGAGTAACTTACCAAACACAAGACGGAAACATAGGGAAATTAAATTATGACAGATGGAACTACCGTGCCGGAATAACGGCAAAAATCGGGAAATTCGTAAAAGCGACCCTTTCCATCAGTGGTGATGACTCAAAAAAAGACATGCATCAGACTTCAAGTTCTGGCGCAGGAAGTCAAGAAGACTACTTGTATATGCTAAAGAATCCGTCATACGTACCCGACGAGATTAATGGCTACCCCATTTACCATTCTGGAATGCAGAATGATCCTTCATTCCAGAACTACTACAATTACAAGTCGCTATACGAGTCTATGAACAACCGTCAGCAAAGCCAAAACAGTATGTCTATACAGGGAACAATAGAAGCAGACTTGGGATTTTGGAAACCGCTGCAAGGATTACGTGCAAGAGTAACATACTCACGCAATGTTAGCAATTCGCACGACAACCAAATAAAAATGGAAAACATTGTCTACCGTGTAAAGAATCGAGGAGGTTCTGGGCATCACCTTTATGTTACAGACCCAACTGCAGTCATTGACAACGACCCTCTTGTAGACTATGACGAAACGACTCTTGAAGGCTTCAAGTACACATCGTTTGAAAATCTAGAAAAAAGAGTTTTAAATAGCGGACAAAGTTCATACATAAACAACACCATGAGCCGCAACAAAAGCTATCAGCTTAATTTCATGCTCATGTACGGACGCAAGTTCGGCAAGCATGATGTTAGCGGAACATTCTCTATTGAAAGAGGCGAAAGTGAAGGTTTCAATCTTTATGCCGAGGCAACGCATCCACTACCATTCACAGACGGAACGTCAAATTCTCTAGCTGACGACACACAAAAAAATTCTACTTGGGGAAAGACAGACGGCGGCAACCTAGCATATATTGGGCGTCTGAACTATGCATACGCAGACAGATATCTTTTTGAATTTTTGATCCGTTCACAAGCATCGGCGGCAAAATTTGCGCCAGAGAATTATTGGGGAGCATTTCCTAGTTTCTCTGCAGGATGGGTGGTTTCCGAAGAATCGTGGTTCCCGAAAGATAAGCTGAAGATTGATTTTCTGAAATTACGCGCTTCATATGGCATAATGGGACGTGACAACGTGGAAGCTTGGCGCTGGTTGCAGCTTTACTCATACAATCCCAACCGGGGTTCCATCTTCGGCACTGATTATTCTGTTGAGTCAAACCGCGCATTCCAATTACCCGAGAAGAGCGGAACGAACCGAGACCTTCATTGGGACAAAAATATAAAAATGAACTTCGGTATTGATCTTAGGATGTTTGACAGCAGATTGTCTTTATCTCTTGACGGGTACTATGACAAGGGACGCGAAATGTTTGCAGTGCCAAACGCGAACAAAATGCCAGGAACAGCAGGCACATACCCTGCACCGGAAAACTATAGCGAAATGGACATGTGGGGAATAGAAGCCATTGTTGGTTGGCGTCAACGCATAAATAAAGATATGTATGTATCTGCCCGACTTGGATTAAGCTACGATGACAACAAGGTAAAAAAATACTATTGGGACACAAATCCTAAGCTCAACAGTATCGTCTATGGTGAGCGCACCGACCGTGGCCTTTGGGGATTATCATGTATGGGAATGTTCCGAACATATCAACAAATTGAAGAATATTTTCAAAAATACAACATTACAAGCTATCTTGGCCTTTCGCAAGATCAAGTTCACCCAGGAATGTTAATATACGAGGACGTACGCGGTCCGAAAGACGAAAACGGAGACTATACTGCTCCCGACGGGAAAATTGACACAGAGAATGACATTGTGCGCATATCACGGCGACAAGACAACCCTTACAAGACAAATCTCAACTTGAACTTCGTATGGAAATCATTCTCGCTCAATGCAACGTTTCAAGGTGAATGGGGAGCTTACTGCATGATGCCAACAATGTATAAAGAGTCATTTGGCAACATGGAAACGACAAATGTCTCAGCCATGTGGAATGACATGTTCATATATGAAGATGTTCTTGACGCTAGTGGCAATGTTATAGCCCACGCTAATCCCAATGGTAAGTATCCCAACTTAGGATATACCAAGGCTAGCGTAAACTCTCAGGCATCCACTTTTTGGCGTATGTCTGCTGCGGAATTTTATTTGCGCAACATTTCTTTGGCTTATACCTTGCCTAAAAAATACGTTTCGGCTATCGGTTTGAATGCCATACGCGTAAATCTCACTGTGCAGAACGCATTCAGCCTTTACAACGCCTGCCCTGGTGGATATTGGAACAACTTTGCTGGAAGCTATGGCAGCTATCCTGTTACACGCAAAATCACCATGGGTGTCAACATTACTTTCTAGTTTTAAGATCGTAATCGCTCTTTTTACAAAAAAAATACAACCTTAAAATAATATATATATATGATTCACAATAAGATAAAGAATGCGACACGTATATTTGGCTTATTTGTTTTAGCGACATTATTTGAGTCTGCTATCTGCTCATGCAGCGATGACTTTCTTGCCGAGAAACGTCCATACGGACAATTCGGCGAAAACGATGTCTATAATGATTGGGAGTCTGTCAAACTAAGGCTCAACTATATCTATCAAGGTTCGTTACCTTATTTCCGCGACTACAATAGCAACGGTGGCAGTCAAGGCGGAAACTCCACATGCACAAACGGTGCTAGTGACCAATGGCCTGTGGGCTTCCCTGATTTTATGTCAGTAAATGCTGATGAATTCGCTGGCTATGGAAGCAATGGCTATGGTTATTTGTCTGATCCCACAAAGATTTGGGACAACACCAATATCTTTAAATTCTTTTGGACGGGAACAAATGAAAGTCCTTGGAAGAAAATGAGAGAATGTACGGATGTCATAGCTAAAGTTCCCAAATTTGATGGCTTGTCTGAACTGCAGAAGAATTGGGCAATAGGACAGGCTCGCTTCTTTCGCGCCACACGTTATTTCCGTTTGTTCAAACGTTTCGGAGGAATTCCTGTAATTCGCGATCTGCAGAGTACCACATTAAGCGACACAACCGACTTGCGCGTGGCACGCAGTTCAACAAAGGAGACATTCGATTTCATAATTGAAGATCTTACAGCAGCAGCACAAGAGCTCCCTGCACGGTGGGAGGAAGAGGCTAATGACTGGGGGCGCATTACATCTGGATGTGCGCTTGCACTTGCCGGATACGTAGCAAACTATTATGCATCGCCAGTCTTTAACCGCGGAGACGACGTAACAAGATGGGAACAGGCCTATACTCTAAACAAGCAAGCACTTGAGAAACTTGCCGAAGGGCATTTCGGGCTATCGTATTATGGTTCACCAGGAACGAATGCCAGCAACTGGGCAAAAATATGGTGCAATATTTACTCTGGAGACAATCAAAATTCAGAAGCTGTTTACATCGCGATATGTAACAATGCATCGGGCGAAGCTGGAGACCAATTATATAATTGCACAGAACAAAAGCTGCGCCCATCAAACTGCGGTGGAGGCGGTGGTATCACACCTGCGGCAGAGATGATTGACGCATTTCCCATGGCTGACGGGAAACGCCCGGAAGAAACAGGAGAATATACATATGACAAAAAACTATTCTTCCTTAACCGCGATCCCCGTTTCTACAGGACCTTTGCTTTCCCCGGAACAGAATGGAAATTCAGTGGAAGCATAACAGGAGATCTAATTGAAAAATGTCCCTACGGAACAGGCAATGAATACCAGCTACAGAACTATGCATGGTATCCATCAAGTGAGGAAGCAAATGATCCTACACGCAACGGCTATTACTCAGACCTGTTAGCAGGAAGTGGTAAAAGCATATATGTGAGAAAAAAATCACAAGATTTCAGTCTAGGAATGACCCCTATGTATGTATTCGATTCAAGTCAAGGCTTTCAACGTAACGGCCAGCCTATGATTGGGATGAGATATACCGAAGTTCTGCTCAACTATGCAGAAGCTGCCTGTGGCGCAAACCATCTTGACGAAGCATGGGACGCACTCGTAAAAATCCGCCAAAGAGTAGGATACGAGGGAGATTGTGGCCTTGACCCTGCTATACGAAGCGATCGCGCTAAGATGTTTGAGGCCATTCTATATGAGCGTCGAATAGAACTTGCCTATGAAGGAAAAAGATTTGATGACTGCCATCGTTGGATGTTGTTTGACGGAGGAGAAGGTCAAAGCGAGATTGACGGTGCACCTTCCACATGGTCACTCACAGGTTTTAACGGGAACACATGTCACTATCTAGGTGTAACACCACTAAACGACATACCCTTACATCGCATAGAGTTATATATTGATCCCGCTGTATATATGGGATCGCGTGCACCAGAATCGGATCCGTTTACACAGACTGGCGGATTAACAAAGCCGCAAGCTCTTACACTTAGCGAAAATTTCACTACGACAACGGATATTGAAACAGGAGAATCAAAATATGCAGACAACAAGGTGAAAGCTCTTGTCGAATTCTATGGAAAATACTTACTCCGAAAGGACATTGTTACAAGGACAAGTATTGCTGAAGGCAGCACAGAATATTCACAAAGTGTTTGGGATAAGAAATGCTATTTGATGGGACTTGCCTCTTCTGACGAAGAAAATAATCCAAACGTAGTGCAAACCATCGGATGGAATAGTGTCTTTGGAGGAATGGGAAGTTTTGATCCTCTAAGTGAAACTCCCGTGAAAACAAAAGAGGTGGCAAAATAAAAAAACAATAAGTAAGAGATGTTGAATTTGGGGCATAAGAAGATATAACTCCAAACCCAACTCTGTTATTCAAAAAGCTCGTAGCATAAAAATTTTGTTCATGCTACGAGCTTCCTTTTTATGAGAAATGGAACATTATTCAAAGAAAGACTTCTATTCCAATAAAAAATTGTTGCTTTCATTTTCCTTATTATATCCTCGAATAATAGGCAAGGAGTTGTCTTCCAATGCAACAGAAAAAAGGAATAACCATTTTTGCCTTTATGTGTAACCTTATTACTGATTGTTGTTGTTAAAAGATTTATCGTATAAAAGATTGCACTATCTTTGCAGAAAGACTGACAATGCCTTGAAAAAATCTAAATAACGAAGGAGATATGGACGAAATTATAAAGATCAACACCATCAGCCAATACAACGATACATTTGGTTTTGAAACCTTACACCCTTTGGTTAATATCGTTCAAATTGGCGGAAAAACGAATATGCCCAAGCATTTCATTATAAATTATGGCTTTTATGCCATTTTTCTGAAGGATACGAAAGGATGTTTAATAACATACGGACGACAAAAATACGACTACGAGGAAGGTACTGTTACGAGTTTTGCTCCAGGTCAGGTTGTAGAAACATCCATAAGCGACCATGTTCTGCCAAAAGCCACAGGACTTATTTTCCATCCAGACCTAATTAAGGGCACCCCCTTAGGGAAAGAAATACGAAACTATTCGTTTTTCTCATACTCATCAAACGAGGCACTGCATTTAAGCGATGAAGAAAAAGGCATATTTGTCGACTGTCTTAATAAGATTAAACAAGAACTTTACCAGCCTATTGACCAATTCAGTCGCAAACTCATTTCAAAGAACATCGAACTTCTTCTAGATTATTGCATGAGATTCTATTCACGGCAATTCTATACGCGCAAGGTCAGCAACCATACGGTAACCGTAAAATTCGAACAACTGCTTGACAACTATTTCTATGAAGGCCATTCCAAAACAGAAGGCTTGCCATCTGTAAAGTACTTTGCCGACAAGGTTTGCCTATCACCTAACTACTTCGGAGATCTAATAAAAAAAGAAACAGGGAAAACAGCTATAGACTATATCCATGCCAAGATAATAGATTTGGCCAAAGAGATGCTTTTGGGAACAGAAGATACCATAAACCAAATTTCATACGAATTGGGATTCCAATATTCACAACACTTTAACCGTTTTTTTAAAAAGGTCACGGGAGTAACACCAAGCACATACAGAAAGCACCAAGCATAAACAAGAATATTTAGCTATTATTTTATTTAACAATACCCCTCAAAAACAGAAAACAGGGATACGATGGGTAAATTTCTTTGCAGCATAGGACAGACTATGGTTCTGCCACTAGACAGGCTGCCACATGACACATACAATTATTTCGTTGCGATCTTGGAAGAAGGACAAAATACTAAAAGTAAAGGTTGCCACTATTACGATTTTCATAATGCGACTTTATCTTTCTATCTACCTCAACCACAAGCCAATGACTATCAACAAAATCATAATATCTGCAGCGACTATAAGAAAAAAGGAATAGCATTATTGTTCAGCGAGAAGTTATCTGGCTGTTCTGATTACTATAATATACCCAATGAATTCTCATTCTTCCATTATAATTACAAAGAGTCTCTTCACGTTTCACATCGCGAAAAAGATATTCTTATACGAGAATTAAACTCTATAAAAGAAGAAACGGAATGGGGGTATGATCGATATTCGTATAAAATTATTGCAGAAAAGACAAAAATATTCCTAACATATTGCAAAAGATTCTACGAACGGCAATTTCAAATGCGCAGCGAACAATGCGGAAGCCTAATGGAAAAACTTGAGAAAGCAATAGATAAGCATATCAAAGTCACACATTCTGCAATAGCTAACAAAGAAACAATACTATCCATTTCCACAAAAATGCAAATGTCGGAAGCATATCTTACCGACTACCTCGTTTTCATAAAAGGATTTACTATTGACGAGTTATTAAATGTACGCCAGCTTGCACTTGCAGACAAAGCCATGACAGAGACGAACGTTCCGCTTAAGACAATAGCAAAAGACCTTGGTTTCAACTCTGTTACGCATCTAGAAATGTTGTTTCAAAGTGTATACGGTTGCAACATTAAAGAACGCAGGCATACAACTTAGCAATGCCGTAAGGTCAATACTTAGCAAAAATCAACAAAAACCAGAAAACATAGAATATTTTAGGCTTCAAGACTTGAATATTTGTCGCTATTTTGTAACTTTGCAGCCAAATACATTTTTAACAACATATTATAAAAATAATGGCTGAAACAAAGCAAATCAAGACAGCATTGGTCTCTGTGTTTCACAAAGACGGACTTGACGAACTCTTAGCAAAGCTCAATGCTGAAGGCGTTAATTTTTTGTCTACAGGAGGAACGCAGAAATTCATAGAATCTCTAGGATACGAATGTCAGGCTGTAGAAGACGTTACCACATATCCATCAATTCTCGGTGGCCGTGTAAAAACTCTGCACCCAAAAATCTTTGGTGGAATACTTGGACGCCGCGACAACGAAGGAGACCAACAACAGATGGCACAATACGAGATTCCGGAAATTGATTTGGTCATCGTAGATCTTTACCCGTTTGAAAATACTGTGGCAAGCGGTGCATCCGAGGCAGACATAATTGAAAAGATAGACATTGGTGGAATATCCCTTATCCGTGCCGGTGCAAAGAACTTCAAAGACGTAGTTATAGTTCCAAGCAAAGCAGAATATAGTTTTTTACTAGACATCCTAAACAAGAATGGAGCGCAGACTACACTTGAAGAACGTAGAACTTTTGCCACACGTGCATTCGGTGTTAGTAGCCATTACGACACAGCCATTCACACTTGGTTTGAAAAATAAAAAGCACGCCATGCATAAAATCTTTTGCCATTACGCATAAGATGCATGAGAAATGCTAATAGAACAGACATAAAGAAGTACAAAACAACATGGGATTTTTTTCATTTGTACAAGAAATAGCAATGGACCTTGGCACTGCCAACACTATCATCATCAGCGATGACAAGATTGTCGTTGACGAACCGTCAGTTGTTGCCCTTGATAGGCGCACCGACAAGATGATTGCTGTCGGCGAAAAGGCCAAGATGATGTACGAAAAGACACACGACAACATACGTACCATCCGACCGCTACGCGATGGAGTGATTGCAGATTTCACAGCATGCGAACAGATGATGCGCGGACTAATAAAGATGGTTCACACCGGCAGTCGCCTATTCTCACCTTCACTTCGCATGGTTATTGGCGTGCCATCCGGCTCTACCGAAGTAGAACTGAGAGCAGTGCGCGATTCTGCCGAACATGCAGACGGACGCGATGTTTACCTTATATTTGAGCCAATGGCTGCAGCTATCGGCATAGGCATTGACGTTGAAGCCCCAGAAGGGAATATGATAGTAGATATCGGTGGTGGAAGCACAGAGATAGCCGTTATATCATTAGGTGGCATTGTATCCAACAACTCAATACGCACAGCTGGAGATGATTTGACTGCCGACATTCAGGAATACATGAGCCGTCAGCATAACGTAAAAGTCAGCGAGCGTATGGCAGAAAGAATAAAAATACACGTAGGTTCTGCTCTAACCGACCTTGGCGAGGAAGCTCCTGAAGACTATATCGTACATGGGCCGAACCGCATCACTGCACTACCGATGGAAGTACCTGTATGCTATCAAGAAATTGCCCATTGCATAGACAAGACAATAGCAAAAATAGAAAATGCAGTACTCTCTGCATTAGAGAACACTCCACCAGAACTATATGCTGATATTGTGAAAAACGGCATATATCTTACTGGAGGAGGAGCTTTGCTACGCGGCCTTGACAAACGCCTTACGGACAAGATAAACATCAAGTTCCACATCGCAGAGGACCCATTGCACAGTGTGGCAAAGGGTGCAGGCATTGCTTTGAAGAACGTTGACCGTTTCTCGTTCCTGATGAGATAAATCGGGTGAATTAAATATCAGACAAATAATAGCGAAAAGGTATAGAGTCGTAGAAAAGCGATTAGGAATGTGCAGACATATCTGCTATAGTATTCCCGCTTTTCTGCCATCTAGCCTTTTTTATTTTACACAATGCGAAATCTCCTTGCTTTTCTTGCGAACTACAACCATTGGTTTCTCTTCATACTGTTAGAAATCATTAGCTTTGTAATGCTTTTCAGTTATAACAACTACCAAAGTAGCGTATATTTCTCGTCTGCTAATGCCATAACAGGGAAAGTTTTCGAATACAATTCTGCCGTAACTTCTTTTTTTAACATGTCGAAAAGAAACAAGGCATTAAGCGAGCGGAATATCATACTTGAGCAGCAGAACAATGCATTGATTCGTATGTTGGCACACAATAATGGTGATTCGCTAAAATTGCAAAAGAGTGAAAAGGAAGCATTGGCAGGTCTAAAAATAATTCCAGCCAAGGTAATACAAAGTACTATAAATAAAGAAGATAACCTTATTACCATAGACAAAGGACACGCCGACGGAGTATACGAAGACATGGGCGTAGCCTGCGGAACTGGAGTTGTAGGGGTTGTATATATGGCTTCGGCACACTATGCCATAGTGTTACCCGTAATAAATGCAAAGTCAAACATAAGTGTCACCATCCGCAAACGAGGGTATTTCGGCTTTCTTCACTGGAAAAGTGTCCCGTCAGACCTTGCCTATGTTGACGACATACCAAGGCACGCAAAATTCGCACTTGGAGACTATGTTGTAACAAACGGATATTCATCCATATTCCCAGCGGGTATTATGGTCGGAAAGATATTACATGTGTTTAACTCGCCAGATGGTCTTTCATACCGCGTTCAGGTAAAACTATCAACAGATTTCGGCAATCTACGACATGTATGTGTCATTGACAATAGTACACTGAAAGACAAAGCAATCTTGCTTAAAGCAGCACAAGATTCGTTAAAGCCCCAACAAGATTCAAGAAAATAAGTTACGAAACGGAAACTGCGAGAAAATTTAATCTGTAGAATAAGTAAGAAGAGAAATAATGAGCATTGACATAATAAAAAGGGCAGTAATGTTCGTGATATTAGCACTCGCCCAAGTGCTAGTATTCAACCATATTCAGTTGCTAGGATGCGCGACCCCACTGATTTACATATATATTCTGCTACGCATCAATCGTTTCTCACCACGTTGGGCAACACTTTTATGGGGATTCGCCATGGGACTAAGCGTTGACACGTTTTCAAACACCCCCGGGCTAGCAGCAGCCTCTATGACATTAGTTGCTTTATTACAACCATATATTCTCAATCTATTCATCGCCCATGACAATCAAGACGATGTAACACCATCTTTTCGCACACTAAGTCCTGGTAAATACATATCATACGCATCGATATGTGTAACCATATTCTGCATTGTATTTTTTAGTCTTGAGGCATTCAGCTTTTTCAACCCATTACAATGGTTGTATAACGTTGCAGGTAGCTCCATATTGACAATACTTTTAGTTCTAGTTGTAGAAAATGTTAGAAGAGACTAAAGCTACAAGAACAAAAAGAGGAAAAGCATGAACAAGGATTTTGAATTGGGAAACAGGCGTTACGTTATAGGAGGAGTGGCCATAACTATTATATGCGTCTATCTTATACGCCTCTTCGCTCTGCAGATTATGAGTGAGGACTACAAGAAAAATGCCGATAGCAATGCCTTTCTAAAAAAGATTGAATATCCCGCACGAGGTATCATAACAGACCGCAACGGCAAGCTACTCGTCTATAACCAGCATTCCTACGACATCATGGTTATCATGAACGAAGAGCGCAACAGGCTTGACACTGCAGCATTCTGCCAATCTCTTGGAATAACAAAGGAATATTTCATTAAAAGGATGGAGGACATAAAAGACCGTTCAAAAAATCCTGGATATTCGCGCTTTACACAACAGCTTTTCATGACACAGCTTTCTACAAGCGAGTATAGTGTCTTCCTAGAAAAGATTTATCGTTTTCCTGGCTTCTACGTTCAAAAGAGAAGCATCCGCCAATACTTGTCTCCATACGCTGCACATGTATTGGGCGATGTAAGCGAGGTTTCTGAAGCAGACATTGAAGAAGATAAATACTACCAGCCTGGCGACTATATCGGCAAGCTAGGTATAGAGAAATACTATGAAAAGGAACTTCGTGGTACAAAAGGCATACATATAATGCTCCGTGACGCACACGGACGCATACAGGGCAGTTATCAAAAAGGGCGGCTTGACACAAAGCCTATTGCCGGCAAAGACTTAACTCTTGGACTTGACTATCAACTACAAGCACTTGGAGAGAGACTAATGCAAGGAAAGATAGGCAGTATTGTTGCCATAGAGCCTAACACAGGTGAAGTTTTATGCATGGTATCATCGCCAAGTTATGACCCACGCTTAATGACAGGAAGGCAACGTGGAAAAATGCATAACTATCTGATGAAGAACCCTTATCGGCCTTTGCTCAACCGTTCAATAATGGGCCAATATCCACCAGGCTCAACGTTCAAGACAACACAAGGGCTTACATTTTTAACCGAAGGCATCATAACACCAGGCACTGCATTCCCATGCAACCACGGTTTTTCATACCGCGGTCTCCACGTGGGATGCCATGGACATGCAGCTCCGCTCAGCATAGTCCCTGCTTTAGGAACATCCTGCAATGGTTTCTTTTGCTGGGGACTTTACTACATGATGGGCAATAGAAGGAAATATAAGACCGTGCAGGATGCCATGAATATATGGCGTGACTACATGGTAAGCATGGGGTTCGGATATAAGCTAGGAATAGACCTGCCTGGAGAAAAGCGCGGTTTGATACCTAACGCCCAATTTTACGATAAGGCGTACCATGGCTCATGGAACGGACTAACAGTAATTAGCATTTCCATTGGGCAAGGCGAAGTGAACCTGACCCCACTCCAAATTGCCAATCTTGGAGCAACAATAGCCAACCGAGGCTATTACTACACCCCGCATGTAGTAAAAAAAGTCAAGGGAGAATCTCTTAAACCTGAATTCCGCGAACAACATTTCACTAAAGCCAGCAAACGAGCTTACGAAATCGTTGTAGCAGGAATGCGCAAATCTGCAATGGACGGTACATGCAAAATGCTGTCACGCCTTCCATTTGAAGCTTGCGGAAAGACAGGAACTGCACAGAACAGAGGGCATGACCATTCAGTATTCATGGGCTTTGCACCTATGAACAACCCCAAGATAGCAATTGCCGTCTATGTAGAAAACGGAGGATGGGGAGCAGACTACGGAGTGCCCATCGGCGGACTAATGATGGAACAGTATATTAACGGAAAACTTTCGCCAGCATCTGAAAAAGAGGCTGAAGTATTCCAACACCGACATATATCTTATGGTTCAAGCAGCAGATAAACAACCTAGTATATTACGTTCACTTGACTGGTGGACAATAGCCATCTACGTGGCCTTGCTCGTCTGTGGATGGGTAAGCGTCTGCGGTGCAAGCTACACTTATGGCGACAACGACATTTTCAACCTTAGCGCACGCTCAGGTATGCAGATAGTATGGATAGGAACATCTATAGCACTAGGTTTCGTCATCTTGATGCTAGACAGTAAATTCTACGACACTTTCTCTTATGTCATCTATGCTATTCTGCTTTTATTGCTTTTTGCCACTATATTCAACCCTCATGAAATAAAAGGTTCACGCTCATGGCTAGTGCTAGGACCACTACGCTTGCAGCCTGCAGAATTTGCAAAATTCGCCACAGCCCTTGCCGTAGCGAAACTTATGAGCACCTATGGCTTTGATATTCACAGATTAAAAGATTTTATTGCAGCATGCTGCGTGATTCTATTGCCCATGCTTTTCATTGTCGCGCAGAAAGAAACAGGTTCTGCCCTTGTCTATCTATCTTTCTTCCTTATGCTATATAGAGAAGGAATGCCTGGGAGTATTCTGTTTACCGGTGTTGCCATGGTTGTATATTTCGTTGTAGGAATACGCTACGGCGAGACTATGATTGAAGGAACACCTACTCCGATAGGACCATTTGTCGTCCTGTTACTAGTGCAGATATTCGCTGCAGGAATGATTAGGATATACTGCAAGAACAAGAAAGAAGCATGGCAAATAACTGGATATGCCCTAGGCATTACTTCGCTTGCCATTCTTTTCGCAGAATTTGTTATTCCGTTCAATATTGTCTATGTCCAGTTGCTCATAACCGCAGCCCTCGTCTTTTATTTCCTATATAGGGCTCTTTACACTAGAATACGGAATTACTTTCTTATTCTCATCTTCACTTTAGGCTCTGTTGCCTTTTTCTATTCTGCAAGCTACGTCCTGAATAATGTCATGGAACCACACCAGCGTGTAAGAATCAATGTTTTGCTTGGACTAGATGAGGACTTGAAGGGGGCAGGATATAACGTACACCAAAGTGAAATAGCTATTGGATCTGGCGGTCTCAAAGGCAAAGGATTTCTGAATGGCACACAGACCAAGTTGAAATTTGTCCCAGAACAAGACACGGACTTCATCTTCTGTACCGTTGGCGAGGAAGAAGGTTTTATGGGGTCGGCAACAGTATTACTTTTGTTCCTTGCACTTATATTAAGACTAATAAAGATGGCAGAACGCCAACCCTTTAAATTTGGTCGTATCTACGGATATTGCGTTCTCAGTATATTCCTGTTTCATGTATTCATTAACGTTGGTATGGTATTGGGGCTGACGCCTGTAATAGGCATTCCACTGCCATTTTTCAGCTATGGAGGCTCGTCACTATGGGGATTTACCATTTTGCTTTTCATATTCCTTCGACTTGATGCAGCAAGGAACCAAACAAGACAAAGAAAACCATAAAGAAAAAGAATAACCAACTTATTATTTCACCGTCACTTATAATTTTGGGGTTCTTATTTGTGGTATGCCACTCCTATCACCCATGCCCAATAAAGACTTAACAAAAGATGCACAGATTAGTCGGACATATAATTCTACTGCTGACATTACTGCTTTGCAATAGCTATGCCTTCGGCAGCAATGGCGACTTCAACAAGTCGTTCTACTATCGCTGGACTCATCTGTCAGACTCTATGCTCATCGTTCGCGGCAACGACTTTCTCATTCATCGCGGTCAAACCGATAGTGCCCTTGTGTGCTATTCCGTGTTAGCCGACCGCTACACCAATGGTCACCGCGACTCCGTATCTCTAAGCTACTACACAAAGGCATTCCACAACCTACAAATAATTTATACATACTACATTTATGATTACAAACGAGCTACAGAAAGCATAGTTCAAGCCGAGCGCATAGCCGCGGACTACGGGCTTAACGAACTCTTGCCACGCATCTACCTTGGCGAGGCTAGCCTTTATCTCATGGCGCTACAGCTTGACAAAGGTTCCGAGCTTGCAGGGTTGGTATTAGACAACTACCGCAAGGCTTTCGATGCGGCACAAAAAATTGGCGACAACCAACAACTTGTCCTTACCGCCATCAATATGACCGAGTTTGCAAACAGCAACAAAGTATGGCCCGATGTTAAGCCATATATTAGTCGATTTCTCAAGATGCGGTTGTCAAAGTTGCCATTGGCACAATTTGCGGTTGCTTACTGCCAGGCTTACATGTCATTGAACGATGGTGATTACGAACAGGCATACGCCATGTTCAAGTCACTACAAACTTTGATTGATGAGACGCAAAACCACGACAGATGTGAGATGATGGCAATGGGCGGCATGGGTGAAGCTTTGCAAATGAAAGGCGACATTGTTGGGGCCATTGAGTGTTACAAGGAGATGGAAACAAAAAGCAAGAGAAGCACTGCCACCGACGTGCTACTTGGAGTGTACAGAGGTCTCAACAAACTTTACAGTCTGTTGGGCGACTCAGCAATGGCCCGTCACTATAACGATTTGGAGATGCACATACGCGACTCGCTCTATACGCAAGCGCATATCGAGGCAATCAAGAACATGCCATTGCTGCAGCGGCTGAGCGCCATGAGTGTAGAGGCGCAAAAAGCAGCAAAACGGCAGCATATGCTCCGCATAATACTTGTCGTACTAGTCATTGTCCTCATACTTACTTCTATAGGAGGCTTGATAATTGCAAGACTCTATCGATGGCAATGCCTGCATAACCATGAATTATACGAACGCTACCAAACTTTGCTTCGGCAAGACGAAGAACGAAAGAGAAAAGAGAAAACACATCAGAAACCACTTCGCACGGTTACTGCGACAGAAGCTGAAGATCTTGCCGTACGCATACGATATGTAATGGACCACAACACTGAGGTCTACCAACCAGACTTCACTGTAAGAATTCTTGCAGAGCTCGTTGACGCAAAATATTGGGAAGTGTCGCAGGCCATCAACGACCATTTCCACAAGAACTTTTCGCGGCTGCTCGTCGACTACCGCATAAAGGAGGTCTGCCATAGACTGGCCGATAAGAAAAACTATAACAACATGACAATAGAAGCTATTGCTGCAAGCGTAGGGTTCAAAAGCCGTACCAACTTCGGAAAGGTGTTTAAAGAAGTTACCGGGCTAAGCCCATCGGCCTATGTCAATGAGTTGAAAAAGGCATAATTCTATAAAACTTTGACTTTATTTGAAAATAAAGTCAAGCTAGGACGTTGAATATCAATCTGTTTTGACTGTTCTTGCTAATTTTGTGGCAAAAACACATCAATATTCAATTATTTATGCTTATGCGAAAGAGATTATTTACTTTTATGCTGGCTTATTTCGGTATTCTCACTGCAAGCTCCCAACGGCAAATACCAACACCGCAATTGCAAAACGGCAAACCAGTGCCGCAACTGGTGACGACCGCACAACATCTTATGCTAAGCCAAGCTGACCAAAACCCAAGGCTTAGGTATCCCATTCTGAAACCTGTCAAGAGCTATCAGAAAGAAACTCTTCAACAAGTACCGAAACAACTTAAACGTCGAACGGCACAAACAAAACCTTTGCAACAATTTGTGAAACGGGCAGACGACACCAACAATATTATGATTTTGGGCACAGTCTTGTCCAGACCGTCATGGGGGGACTATGAGGAAACAAGCGACGTGCCGTTCGGAGTGTTCAGCTTCGATACAGACCCAGACAACAATACCATCGCCTATGTTAAGCAAAACAGTGCCTTCTTTGCCAATGGCGGTGCTGCGTTCTACAATGGACGCTTCCACTACATCACTTACGAGAATTTATGGGGCTACCTCTTTGGTACTCTGAGCATCTACGATATGAACAACTGGAGTTGTCTGACCTCAAAAGCAGCCATCAACCGGGACTTCATAACAACAGCATCCGCCTACGACCCCACAAGCGGATATGTCTATGGATGTACATATAATCAGGATATGGACGGAATGGAACTTGCCGCTTTCGATTATGAGAGCCAAAGCCGTAAGCTGATCTGCAAAATCGACTCTGATGTCACCGCATTGGCATGTAACAAAGCGGGCGAACTATTTGAGATTACCGGCAATGGCTATCTTGCAAAAGTCAACAAAGCAACAGGCCAGCTTACCAATATCGGCTATACAGGCGTAACCCCTGATCCATATTTACAGAGTGCTGCCATCGACCCCGCAACGGGAAAGATGTATTGGGCAGCAATGGTTGATGGAGCACAATCGAGACTATATCTTGTTGATACCGCCACAGGTGAGGCGACACTAATCAAAGAGTTTGCCGATGCTCCTGAATTCGGTAGCCTATATATTCCCGAGGTGAAGACTGGAGCCGAGCCGGAAACTGTCAGCGACCTAAATGTTTCGTTTGCAAATGGAGAGGTTACAGGCGATGTAACTTTCACACTGCCGTCTAAATCCGTAGCAGGCAACGTTTTGAGCGGAAACCTCGACTACTATATTCTTTGCGGCGGCGACACACTCTGTACAAGCACTGGCACACCGGGACTAGTAATTAAAAAGACCCTCACATTGAAGGCTGGAGCCAATATCATACTTGTTTTCTGCAAGAATGACAACGGTGAAAGTGAGCGCGCAAGAAAATATCTGTATACCGGTTACGACCAGCCCATGGCAATAAGCAATATAGCCCTCACATATGATGGCTATGAGGCTAAACTCACATGGCGAGCACCTACCGCCACTACTCACAACGGCTACCTCGACACGAAGAGTCTCACATACAATGTTGTACGCTATCCACAGGGCGACACCGTAGCAACAGGACTCAAGAACACTTCGTTTACCGAGACTTTGCCAAGTGACACATTACAGCATTATCACTATACTGTTACAGCTGTCAACTATGTTACAGAGAGCGACCCGACAGAAAGCAATAGCGTGCTCATCGGCAAGCCGTTTGAACTGCCATACACCGATGACTTTGAATCAGGAAACCTCAACAACTATTCTACAATCGATCCATCAAAGTCAGGCTATGACTGGGAAGTGACCACCGATTACGATAATGAGGATGCAGGCAACGTACTGCTTTACAGCAATTACTACTGCTACGATACAGCCAACAACTGGATAGTATTGCCGCCAATTAACTTGAAAGCCGACAATGTGACTATGCTTACGTTCAAGGCTCACACCGGAGATTGGGACAACAGCCTGAATGAGAAGCTGAACGTTATGATTGGACGCAATGAGGACACTAAACTATTCAAGAAAGTGCAATCGTTTACTGTCTCATCATACAATTTCAGCACATTTACAGTGCCAGTTATCGTCTCAGAAGACGGTACATACCGCATCGCATTGCAATGTGTCAGCGATGCAAGTTCATACGGTATTTAGACCTCAGTGTTACCGCTGGACCGGGAACTACTGCGCCAGCGGCAGTTACGGAGTTGACGGTAACACCCGCTGACAAGGGCGAAATGAAGGCAACAGTGTCGTTCAAGACCCCCGACAAGTCCATAGCAGGAGAGTCTCTATCATCACTCAGTAAGGTGGAGCTGCTCCGTGAAGACAGTACTGTCGCTGGCTCTATCAGCAATCCTAACCCAGCAAAGATCTACAGCATAGTCGACAATGCCGCATTGTCCAACGGCATCAACACATATAGCGTAGTGGCATACAATGCAGAAGGGAAAGCAGGACTTGAGGCCAAAGCGTCCGCATACGTAGGCATTGACGTGCCTTTGGCACCGACGAATACCAGTGTGGCCTATACGCTCGACGGCACAGCACAAATATCGTGGAATGATCCTGGCAGTATAGGGATCAACAGTGGATATGTAGATACAAAAGCTCTGACATACAACGTCTATAGCGTTGACTCAGATGGTTATCTCGGTGACACATTGAAGAGTAATCTCGCAAGCAACACTTGCACCTTGAATATTGATCAGGAAGGTGAACAAGGTACAGTGTACTATGGAATAACGGCAAAATCTGCTGGTGGTGAGGGCTGCGCTGCAACTGCAGGCCCGGTAATCAGCGGCAAGAGCTATGAGCTGCCGTTCGTTGAATCGTTCCCTGACGGGGATAAAACCAATTTCTGGTATTATACAGCCGACGAAGATATCTACTTGGGATTGACAAAAAGAATGAGTGCTGATGATGACAACGGAGCATTCTATGCCTACAGTTATGGCGACAATCCGGAGACTTTCACCTTCTACTCTGGTAAGATAAATCTTAATGGCGCAACGAATCCGGTATTGACATTTATGTACTACGCACGCCCTGGCGCTGACGCATCAATAAAGATTGGCATCAACGTGAACGGTCAGACAACCGATACGATTAGTACAGTTATCGATTACAGCAAGCTAACCGGTAAAGAAGGCTGGCGCGTATGCTATGTGCCGCTCGATGCTAAATATGCCAACGATAAATACATCGCTTTGCAATTTATCGGTACCGTAACACAACCTTCAAACTACAAAGACTGGTACGACCTTGCTACAATAATTATTGACCGCATAGCCGTGCGCGACGCTAAAGCCAATGATCTTGAGGCTTCCATCACGGCTCCGTCGAAATTGCTTGCGCAGGCCAATGCCGACATCAAGGTTTCTGTTTCTAACATCGGTAGAAACACAGCCGACGGCTACGATGTAACACTCTACGTCAACGGCAAGGAATCGAATACGCTAAAAGGTCCAAAGTTGGAGCCAGGCGAGCTTGGCAAAGTAGGGTTTACTTATCCTTATAATGTTGGCGACCCAGAGGAAAACGAGGTCTATGCTGTGGTTAACTATACCGTCGATGAGGACATGAGCAACAATACTACCAACAAGGCTACATTCGCCGTACAACACACAACAATGCCGACAATAAAAGACCTTACGGCGACAACCGATGGAAAAACGACAAACCTGCATTGGACGGCACCCGAAACGAGCGGCAGCTCTGCAACAGAGAACTTTGAAAGCTATGATGACGGCACAATCGACAACATGGGACTCTGGACTCTTATCAACTGCGATAACGACGGAAGTATGTCTGTCTATCCAGGCGACTGGAAACATTCAAATGAGCCCAAGTCGTGGATGGTGGCAGATGTGGCAAACAATGGAGCCGCATTCCAAGCTCATTCAGGCGAAAAATTAATTATCTCGTTCCCGTCATATCCCGAGACTGCCGACTGGCTAATCTCACCACTGCTCAACGGCGAGGCTCAAACCATATCGTTCTGGGCATTGACGTTAGGAAGTGTTGAACAACTGTCATACTACACGTCATCAACCGACACGTGCATTAACAGCTTCACGAAGATAAAGGATCTACCGATTGCTAACACCGAATGGCAGAAGTACTCGTTTGATGTGCCTCAGGGTACACGCTACTTCGCCATAGTCCACTCATACAGCAGCTTGGCTTGTATGATTGACGACATAAGCTTCATTCAGGGAGCACCTGAGATTAAGTACTTCAAAATATACCGAGATAGGACGAATGTCGGACAATCAGACAACACCGGCTATGCCGATGTGGCCGATGAATCGGGCGTACACACCTACAATGTGACAACGGTGTATAACTATGGCGAGTCAGACTTCTCAAACGATGCCACAGTAACAGTAACTGGCATCAATAACATTGAGGCAGACAACGGAGAATCTTCCGAATACTACGATGTGCAAGGTCGCCGCATTGCACAGCCTGCACACGGAGTAACTATTGTCCGCAGCAGCACCGGTAAGGTGATGAAGACTATAAAGAAGTAATTATCACCATAATCTTTAAGGCCGATTGAGTTAAACAAGACTGCCAATCGGTCTTTTTCAAAAACAGACATTCTTTTCAGGAGGGCATATCAGAATTTGATTTGCCCTCCTTTTTTGTTATTCAAAAAATAATATGAAATTCATCGTGAACTAGAGGCTGAAAGGCTCACCATTTAATACCGCCCAGTCATATTCAAAGTATTGACAATTGGTGAATGCCTTACCATATGGATAACCATGAAAGTAGGATGTACTAAACTTTATACAACCTTTTTCAAAATCATTTGCTCTATTAGTGTGTGTATTACTGCCTTTCCATAATCAGACCTATATCTGAAACTCCTGGCAATATCTCGCGTTTCATATTGTGACGCACTGTCACATGCAGTGAGTCACCTGCATTAAGGGGCATTTCTCTCAACTCGAAGGAATACTGAAACGCACTGATTCCATCGCCTAGGAAATTGCCACGTTCATCTGTAACTGGGCATTTCAGCGTGTCAGCGACCACCTTACCTGAAGGATAGACGTGTTGTTCTACAATGAGACTAAGGCTCGTGAAAGGAAAGCTGCCAGTCAGGCGCAAACCTATCCTTTGCCTATAAGTTGAAGAGTTGGTTACAGCAGGAACGTTAAACACCAAAGTGTCATTACGTTCCCAACCAGACAAGGGGGAATGCTCGTAAGAGGAGTATACAACGTTTGACGAACAGGACAACAATGCCGCTACTGCCATATAGACAGACACGACAACTGTGCATACGAGCAACAGATGTTTTGCCTGTATACTAGGAGTTCTTGTTAGCTTTTCCTGTTTCTGTCTCACCATTTGCCTGCTGTGAATTTCTGTTCTGAGGTCTCGGACGGTTATTCTTGCGACTTTGGTTCGCACCGTTCGCCCTAACATCATTTGATTTTCCACCTTGTGCATTCTTGGGGCCATTGCCTGACGAAACATTGTCATTCCCCTGTTTCTCCTTTTCGTTTGAGCGCGTCTGTGGTCTGTTTCCGCGTGGTCTACGCTGTTCGCCTTGAGGCTTTTGTTTTGGCTGATGCTGCTTTGATTTGCCTTGTCCTCCGGCATTTCCTTCATTAGCGTCATCTGTCTGTTTAATCTCTTTGTTTTGAGCCTGCTGAATAGTATCATCATTCTGCATCTTCTGGCCACGCGACTTATTTTTTTTCTTCTTCTTCGCTTTATCAAAACGCGTCAAACTTTCTCCAGCCAAGAGATCTACCTGTTTTGATTCGTCTTTAGGAGCATCACTATCGCTAAGACTTTCAGGCTTCTCGCCTCGCTTGTTCATTTCGATAATCTCCATTGCACGTTGCGCACTGATTGTTTCCAAATTGGCCGCCAAGCGCTTGTCGGTTGAATACGTCACCATACCTGCAAGGATATCAGCCTTGAACAGATAATAATCGCTATCAAGCGTCTGAAGTATAACTTCGCGACTTGGTATTTTACGGCTTGCCTCCATATAATTGTCTACTTCATAGTTAAGACAACACTTTAGCTTAGCACACATGCCTGCCAATTTCTGCGGATTTAGCGATATGTCTTGGAAACGTGCAGCACCAGTACTGACAGACACAAAATTCTTCATCCATGTAGCACAACAAAGTTCACGTCCACAAGGACCAGTTCCACCAATACGCCCGGCTTCCTGTCGGGCTCCAATCTGTTTCATCTCTATACGCACATGGAATGTCTCGGCCAACACTTTTATCAGCTGGCGGAAATCAACGCGTTCATCGGCTATATAATAGAATATTGCTTTGTTCCCGTCACCCTGATATTCCACATCTCCTATTTTCATCTGCAGGTTCAGCTCTTTGGCAATCTGGCGACTCTGTATCATCGTACCATGTTCGCGGCTTTTTGCCTCCTTGCACTTGTCTATGTCTACAGGCTTCGCTATGCGGTAAACACGCTTGATATCGTCCATTGACTTCAAGTTAGCTTTCTTCAGCTGCAATTTCACGAGCTTCCCTGTAAGGGTGACCACACCTATATCATGTCCTGGACTTGCTTCTACGGCAACGATGTCGCCTTTCTTAAGATCAAGTCCGTTCACATTATGATAATATCCTTTTCTTGTATTTTTAAACTGTACCTCAACAAGGTCAGTACTTTCGGCATTGCCTGGAACGTCAGCAAGCCAGTCGTATGTATTCAACTGTCGGTTCTGTCTTCCGCAACCTTTACGACACAATCCGCGTGAGCATCCGTCGCTGACAGTAAATCTCATATTTTTAAAGTCCATATTATTCTTGATAATCTATAATTGGGGTTATATATTGGTTTGCTTGGCTCTAGTTAAGCTACTGGAGCAGAAGCATGATTGTCTTTAGAGCAGTATCGAAAAAAACGATTTTTGCGTTTGCATTTTGACCGATTTCGCGTATTCCCCGATCGAAAAGCTCCGCCAATTCCACAACGTTGTTCTCGTTTATGAATGGAGAAAATTTCTTTGAGAATTTCTCTTCGTCTTCCGTCATGTAATTCAGTTCTGGATTGTGGAAGTTATACATAAAATTCTCTCTTACGAGCCGTATGAAATATTCAAGCATACGTTTCTGCCGCTCTCGTCCGTAAGATGCGGCCTGTTCGCTCCATTTCTTTAGATCCTTTATGTTTCGCATATAAGCCCGTCGCATGAGCAGGATAAACATGTCGAGAAACAAGAGATTCTCGTTTCCCGCATCCATCTCAGCCATTGCGGTCAGCCAGCTACCTCCTGCCACACGCGCTATCCGCCGCGCCATTTCTGGAGCTACACAACGTTGGTCAACAAGCGCACGCTCAATTGTTTCTGTTGGAATTCTCCTTATATCAAAACGTTGTGTACGGCTACGTATTGTCTCTAGCAGCTTTTCAGGTTCTTCGCACACCATTATGAAGACGGTTTGTGAGGGGGGCTCCTCTATTAGCTTGAGAAGACTGTTAGCACATTCGCCATTCATTTTTTCCGGAAGCCAAATTATACAGACTTTATATCCGCCTTGGCTTGACTTCATGCTAAGCTTCCGTATGAGAAGTTCGCTCTCCCCTACTCCAATCCTGGCCTGCTGATTTTCCGCGCCCATGGCTGAAAGCCAATGGTCAAGAGAGAAATAAACTCCACTAAGCAACATATCGTTCCATTCCCTTGCAAAGTCATCGCTCTGCATTTTGTGTTCATTACCGGTATTCTTCGGTCTTATCACGGGATATGAGAAAAGCAGGTCTGGATGAGACCACTTATGAAGCATTGCCACGGCGTTGCGACGACGTTCTGGTTGCATTTGCGGCAAAGACTTAATTGCCTCGGTTTGCAGAGGGTCGGTCTCATCGTACTCGCCCAACAGAAATGAGGCAAAAGCAAGTGCAAGTGCCATTTTTCCGCACCCTGTTGGGCCACAAAGCATCATGGCGTGAGGCACACGATGCTCGGCTACGAGTTGCAGCAAACGTTGTCTTGCTTCTTCCTGACCTACTACTTCCTTGAATTTCATCTACGTCTATATTCCTAACTACTATGCAACGTCATATCCACAAACATCCATGCCACACAACATTGCATGGATGCAAATTTACGCAAAAATATCGACTTAAATTTTATATGCAATGCAAAAAGGGCACAACCCTGTTGTTTTTGAGGTGGAAAAAATGCCGAAAGATGTGGAATAAGCTCTTTTGCCTGTGATTTTTCCATAAAAGACAAAAACAGGTGTTCACGTTTTCGACAATAAGTGTTACCTTTGCTTCTAATTTCAAGGTCATGCCGTTTGGCTTGCCAATGGAAGCAACTTGACGCGAAATTCAGAATAATACTAACCTAAATAAAAAAGAAAAACAACAATGGAACAAACTACAACGGGCATGCCTAGTTCCGACAAAGGGAGCAAAGCATACCTCATTTCAATCGTAATGGTTGCCGTTTTAGGCGGTTTGCTCTTCGGATACGACACGGCTGTCATTTCTGGAGCAGAGAAGGGTCTACAGGCTTTCTTCAAGGGGGCACAGGATTTTGAATACAGCGATTTCATGCATGGGTTCACATCATCAAGTGCACTAATTGGGTGTATCATCGGAAGTGCATTATCTGGCGTTTTCGCAAGCAAAATAGGGCGCAAGCGTTCACTTATCTTCGCCGGAATATGCTTCTTCCTATCCGCATGGGGCTCAATGGAGCCGGAGTCTTATGTTCTGCCACAAGGTGATGCAAACTGGACGCTGCTCATTGTATTCAACTTCTACCGTATTCTCGGCGGTATTGGCGTGGGAATGGCATCGGCAATATGCCCGATGTATATCGGCGAAGTTGCGCCTAGCAATATTCGTGGCATGCTTGTTAGCTGGAATCAGTTTGCAATTATCTTTGGACAGCTAGTGGTATATTTCGTTAATTTCATTATTCTCGGTTCACATGCGAACCCTATTTACGATGCAGTAAGCGGCGCCATAACCAACCTTACCGAATCGCAGTGGACGATAGAAACTGGCTGGCGTTACATGTTCGGCAGCGAGATGGTTCCGGCTGGCTTGTTTACTATCCTTATCTGCTTCGTTCCCGAGACACCGCGCTATCTAGTTATGGTCGGACAGGACACTAAGGCTTTCACCATACTTTCAAGGATAAACGGAGCTACGGAAGCACGCCATATCATCGATGACATCAAGAATACAATCACCGTAAAGACAGAGAAGATCATGTCTTACGGCTTTATGTGTCTATTTGTAGGCATAATGCTTTCTGTATTCCAGCAGGCTGTTGGTATAAACGCTGTTCTATACTACGCTCCCCGTATTTTCCAGGACATGGGAATGGACAATCCTATGGTGCAGACGGTAATAATGGGTGTCGTAAACATATCGTTTACGCTTATCGCGGTGTTTACTGTTGAAAAACTTGGTCGCAAGCCCTTGCTAATATATGGCTCTATTGGCATGGCTATTGGTGCACTTGGAGTTGCTCTAACCTTTGGAAATCCTGCATTGGGCACGATAACCATGATTTGCATAATGATATATAGCGCAAGCTTCATGTTCTCATGGGGACCGATAGCATGGGTTCTCATTGCAGAGCTATTCCCGAATACCATACGCGGTGCTGCCGTTGCCATTGCTGTGGCTTTCCAATGGGTCTTCAATTTTATCGTAAGTTCTTCTTTCGTCCCTTTGTTCAATATGCATCTTACAGAGGGAGACGATTTCGGCCACTGGTTTACATATGGCCTTTACGGCGCAATATGTATCATTGCAGCAATATTCGTATGGAAGCTCGTGCCTGAAACCAAAGGAAAAACACTGGAAGACATGACAAAACTTTGGAAAAACGAGCAGTAATCTTAAGCAGATTGCATATTATATCCAATAACAATACGCCCCGCCTGTGCAATACTTCGCAAGCAGGGCGTATATCTTTATAAGACTAACATTTCCTCAAAACCAACGCCAATCAATATGGTGCAGCCCCTAAGGAAATTGGCACAACAACTCTAAATGCGACATTACGTCCCATGTTATAGACACCTTGACGCCCGGTAATGGGATTCTCACCAAGATATTTCAGACGGCTCAAATGGTTTTGGTAAGCGCGGTCAAAGATATTTTCACACGACAGATACAATGAAAGGATACGCTTTCCGTGCCGGCGAATGTCTGTACCGGCATATGCATGAAACAATGTATAAGACGGAGTTGCGGTTTCAGTTGCATTCTCTGCATAAAAGTGATTCTGTCTGAAATTACACTCCATAGCTAATTTCAAATACAGATTGTCAAACGTGCGACCTCTGCACACAAATTCGTATTTAACATCTGCATTCCATCTGGGGGCAGGAGTAAAAGGCAGATACTTTGCTGCACGATACTGATGTAACTGTATTGAATTTACGTAAGAAAAGCTATTACCCACATGAAGGTGTTCCGTGGGGTGAATGTCTACAGATAACTCTCCTCCCCAAATACGGGCATCGCCTGAGTTATACTGATATAAAGACAAGCCATCTAACATTGTTGGCTTGCCTTCTGCGTTGGCTAGACGACTGCTGAAGATATAGTTGTTGATGCGGTTAGCGAAAAGAGCCATTTGGACATAAACAAAAGATGTTGAGTAATCAACCCCTATATCCAACTGCCAACTCGTTTCTGGCTTTAAGTTGCTATTACCCTTTTGGTAAAGCTGCGCCCCTTCATGCACTCCGTTTGCACCAAGCTCACTTATATTTGGTGCACGGAATCCACGCGATAGGTTCAGTTTCATGTTTAGTCTTTCTGCTAACTGACAAGTTGCACCTACACTTCCCGACAATCCTTGGAACGTACGCCTAAAATCAGAGAAACGCATTTGCTCCATGTCTCCATCTTCTGTTGGAAGTTCAAGGCTATGAAGCCGCCTACAGTCATAACGGATGCCACCACTAAGATTCCACCTGCCAAGCTTGGTACTTGCCATAGCATATAAGCCAAAGTCAAATAAATGATAGTCTGGAATTATATACTCAGTTCCTGAATTCTTTGACCTCTGCAACATTCCGTTTACTCCAGCGGAAAACTGCCATAAGTCGAACTGTTGCCAATCATAATGAACGTCATAAGTAAACGTATGTAGCGATAGATCCAAGCCACACTCTGTAACGGAGTCTTCTTCCTCGAACTCTCTACGACTGTTTCTTTGATAGCCTACTATTGCTTTAAGCGAGCCAGAGCCAAGACGGAAAGAATTGTCTGATACAACCTTGCCATGAAGAATCTTCTGATAAGGTGCTGCCAAGCCATATCCCTTATCGCCCGGTTCTTGTCCCTCTGCAATACCAGGGACAATGTGGTAAAGACTGAACAAAAGATGAGAATAGCCCCAATTACGATTTAGCCCCAACATCTGCGAAAAGCTTTGCTCTCGATATTTTGAACCTGCCACATATCCATCATAACGGTTCTTGTAATCATGGGCAAATTTCCCACTATAGAGCGTATTCCACACGAATCCTCTATTATTGCCATGCATGTTTAGCGAATAGTCAAATAGTCCGTTGTTGGTCTGATAGCCTGACTGAATATTGAATTTTGTTTCTCCGTCAAACAAAACTGGGGAGTTGCGAAACACAATTGCTCCAGCCATGGCATCTGAGCCATAGCGCAGACTGGCAGGACCTTTTACTATTTCAACGGAATTAACAGAATGTTGGTCTATTTCTATACCGTGTTCATCGCCCCATTGTTGGCCCTCTTGCCGTACGCCGTCGCTTACAACAAGTACGCGGTTATAACCAAGGCCGCGAATTACAGGTTTAGAAATTCCGCTGCCTGTAGTTACTTGTGATATGCCTGGCTGATGTGATATCGCATCAATGATGTTTGAAGATGGGCGGGCTTCTAGTTGGCGTGACGATATCACGCTTACTGGAGCAGGCGACTGCGAAAGGCTTTGGTTGCCAACGAAACTGGTTACCAACACTTCGTCAAGTTTAACCGATGATTCTGTCATAGGTTGATGTAGCGTTGAATCCATTTCGGATGTTTCATTCTCCACTACAAAAGAATTCTCCACTATGCCCATAGCATGGGCTGTTGCCAACGGGCTTAAGCTCGTAAGCAATAAAAAATATATTGTCTCTTTCATTAAATAATTTTCTTGTAATAAATGCACATCTCACAAGGATAGTCCATAAAACTACGGTCTATCCTTTAAAAACACTGACATACAATGCCATAATGATTAAATATTATGCATTTAAATACAAGGAGGAGCTCGAGGTGAGGAAACACCGCCTATGGCGTTTTCCAAAGAAATAAAGTCCCATGTGTACGCTTTTTCTACCGTAGTGAAGGCAACCTTCACATGCGCACCTGAGGGTAAAACGGCAGGAAGCGTGTGCAACTGACACAGAAGACAATCATGCAAATGTACCGTTTGGGCGGTGAAATGCCCGGCATGATGCACATGATGTTGGCAATCGCTACATGTTTCAACCTGTGGAGTTATGTAATCATGATGATGAAACGATAGGACTATCTGCATTGACAGAATGACTGCCAATAAAAACATTGCTGATAGTCTGCGTTGCCTGTTCGCTTTCATCAATGCAAAGTTACGTAATTATATTTACATGTCCTCTTTAATGGCATTCAATTTGGGCATGGGAAACAACATAGTCACAATGATGTCTAACATTACAACAGACTTATAGGCATTTCATAGCCTATTGCATCATTTCTTCCAACATGTCAAGAGCACGCAACATATCATTCTGGAATGTATTGTGGGAACAAAGGAAATCTTCTCTTCCGGCAGAAAGCCTTGCATAAAGCTCAGGATTCATTTCATCTACAAAAGACACGATGGCATATTCTATGTCATCGCGTTGCCATTCCATATCAGAATGAGCATAAACGCGCTCCTTTTGGTGCAAGAAGCAATAAGCGGTCTCTATACTTTCGCGGGGTATCATTTCTTATTTATGCTTAGTAGGTTGAGAGGATTGCATATAAAGGCGCAATTACCTTCAGCATTCATCATCATATCCGTTTGGACGCATCTGTTTTTGGCTCTCACTATAAACATATCCATATGCTTGGAGATAAGATTTTACCTCTTCTGCATCTCGTCCAAAGGCGTAACACAACTGTTCCAAAGAATCATATTCTTCGTCACGCAAGAGCATATTTATACTAGAAACAAGGATTGCAGGATCTTTTGGCAGGTATTCCATAATAATCTGTGCGGCTATTAAAAGAAAAGAGTGCGGGCTTTAAACAGAAAGTCCGCAACGATAAAAGAGTAACGTTGCGGACTTTTATTCTGAACTCTATATTTCTAAATTATTTGTATGTTTCAAGAACTTGCTTTGCTGTCGGGTTCTCGGGATCAATCTGTATTAGCTTCTCAAAGTAAGGCTTTGCGCTAGCAGAATCACTCTTAATCTTATAATAATAGATTCCTAAATAAGTGTAAGCCTCAGTCAGGCGAGCCTTGTCTGCATCAGTCTTTACGCCATTGGTTTCTATAATCTGAGCAAGCTTGTCATAGTAAGCACGTGCTGCACCCTTTGTTTGAGTCGGGTCGGTAATTCCGATAGTACGAGCTGCCATGAAGTTGCAGAAATCAGCATTACTTGGATACTTCTCTATCATTTCATTGTAAATTGAAACGGCTTTATCTACACTTGCTTGCTGAGCAGCACCCGTCTGATTAGCTGCCTGATTGCGGTAGATGTTTGCTAAGCCATTGTAGTCGTTAATGCCAACTTTAGGATTTACCTTAAGATATTCCTCATACTTTGCAAGAGATGTAGTAAAATCGCCCTTTGCCTTATAAGCATCTGAAAGGTCTTTCAATACGCTTGCTTTCTGATTATCATCAGTGCTTGCTGCAAGCTGCTTATCATAATAGCTAATGGCTGTATCATACTGTTTTAGAGCACTAAATGTCAATCCTGCAAACTTATAATCGTTTGCTGTAAGCTCTACAGAATCGCTCTTATTAAACAACGCATCTACATATTTTGCAGCCTCGTCATATTGCTTCAGCTCATAAGAATTATAAAGTGCAAGGCGATTGTAACCTGCATTGCGTGCGTTCTGGGTAAGACCATAAACTGCAAGTTCCTTTGATTTTTCATTTTTTTGGTTTGCAAAAGCAGCAAGAGCATATTCCGTTAGATAGCTTGGCTCATGTGCATAGAGGGTTGCAGGAGAAACTTTTCCGTAATAGTCAAGCACCTTCTGCATGTAGCTTCCGTTCTTCTTTGCTGCCTCATAATAGATATGTGCTGCTTCTGCATCAACGGGATAGCTAGGATCAAGCGTACGCACTTTCTCTAGTTGACCTACGGCCATATCGGGAGATACACCACGCATCACACGAGCATACTTAACATAGGCTGCAATATTATTCGGATCTGCGTATGTCGCTGCTTCGTATTTCTGCGCTGCTGTTCCTGGGTCATCATTAAAATATGCGAGATCACCTAAAAGGATGTAACCATCACCGACTTTACCACTCTTAGCCTTATCGGTAAGTTGAACTGCCATCTCTGCGTATTTGCGGGTATTAGCAGTATCCTTTACGTCAAGATAAGCGCGACCTATTGCAGCAAGCGCCTTTACATCTTTTTTATTTTCCTTAACGACAGCCTTAACAATTGCAGCTACGGCAGCCTTGTCTTTGTTGGTCTTTATGGCTGTTACGGCATCTTTAACCGTAGACTGTGCCATTGCGGAACCGCTGACTGCTGTCATCAGGGCTCCAATAAATAAATATTTAATCGCTTTCATAATTCGTTTGTTTTCTTGTTTGTTTTAACGTTTGCCGTTAGCAGGATTAGTTGCAAAACATTGCTGCATATTAAATTTAAGCTAATCACTGTTATTATCTTTGCAAAGATAATCGTTTTTTAATTGAAGTAGGTCTTTTCTTCTGAATAAATTGTTCCGATAATGTAAATATTAAGCAACTTTTAGACTTAGACAAGTCCATAGTTCTCAGAAATCAAGTTCGCAAACACTATCATTTATAGCACAAACATATAAAAATTCGGTAACGCTCTGTTGAGAATCGGAACTATTCGTTGCTTACCTGAACACTTCGCCATTCAAGATCACCGCGATAGGGAAGAAGTGCTGACTTGAGAATTATTTTTTGTCCTTGAGGGGACTGCATAAAATTGGCCAAGCCCACAGGCAAGCCATGGAACGGGTCTGCCAATAAAGCATAGACTGTGCGAGCGAAAGGATAACGACCATCAAGCAAATATAACTGATATGGTTTCCAACTATTCATGGGGGTAGCTTTTTGCATCTGACAAACAGACATTACTGTTATGTTCTTTTTAAATGTTATATTTGTTGTATCGCGTTTGTCATTAAGCCAGTTACTGCCTATAATACCTATTGCATTTGGGGTCTTTTCTACATAGCTGATAACCTCAGCACTTGTCTTCACTGCAGAAATATTCGGACTGTTTATTGGTTTGCCTCCGAGAATTGAATCTACAGCCCAACGAACAGCTGCCGATTGTTTATTGTCAAATACAACATCTATAGTACCCAATTTTGAGCCCGTGTTGATTTGATCCCATTTTGTAGCCTTGCCTGAAAGAATACGTTTGATGTCAGTTACCGTTATACAAGAATCAACATTGTTCGTATTTATAATAAATGCCAAACCGTCATATCCCAATGGGAAATAACGCGGCTGAATTTTCATCGACTTGAAATAATCTAATTGCTTTTGAGAAAAATTGCGAGCAGTAATTATTAGATGCGTCTGTTGTTTAAGCAATGCATTAAACGCATCTATCTCGTTTGTATATTGCGCTGTAACCTTTGCTTGAGGATACATAGCATGAAATACAGCTAATTCTTCCGTTACAATAGGACTGAAGCTTTCATCACACATTAGAGTCATTGTGCCAGACGAATACGTGTCTGTTCGTGCATTCTTGGACTTCTGCCCCGAACATGCAAAGAAAACCAATAATGCTATAGCCAGAGCCAAATATGTAAATGTAGTGTGCTTCATATCTATATGAATAATTTTAGGTCTTGAATATTGTGTCTCTGTCACAATACTTATAAATTAAAAGAAACTGAAAAAGAAAAGAAGAGTAGAGGTAACCCTCTTTGAGGAATTTCCCTACTCTTCTTTTTAATGATTTATGTAAATAGTATATTACTGCAGACGGAATGTTACAGGAACTGTAAACCTTGAACGTACAGATACACCATTCTGTTTACCAGGAATCCATTTAGGCATGCTGCTGATAACGCGAACAGCCTCTTTGTCAAGAGACGGATCAACGCCACGAACAACTTTAACCTGAGATACAGAACCGTCTTTCTCAACAACGAACTGCACAACCACACGACCTTGGATACCATTCTCGGCTGCTACAACTGGATACTTAATGTGTTCACTAAGCCAACCGTTTACAGATCCACTTGGGAATGAAGGTTGCTGTTCTACAACTTCAAAGATCTTGTTCTGCTCCTCATCCTGCTTAGGTGGTTCAGGAGTAGCAATTTCCTCAACAGCCTTAAGAACTGTACCACCAGCTTCATCATTACCCTTCACGTCGAAAGCTCCAATAGCTGTCTTAGTCTCCTTCAATTCATCCTGTGTCTTCATTTCCTCTTCAGGTTTAACTTCAGAGTCTTTTTTGATAACAGGAGGAGTAAAAGCTATAGAAGACTTAACTTTCTCTACTTGCTGAACCTTCTCAACCTTGGGTGCTTCCGTCTTCTTCTCAACCTTAGCCTCTTTCTTTGCTTCCAAAAGAGATGCTTCCATTTCTGCCTCAAATTTAGCTTTTTGGGCTTCCTGATATGAGTTGTATGCAGCAAGACCTAAATAAGCTATAGCAGCAACTGCGGCAACAAACACCATAGACCAGATGTTACGTTTGCCTGTTGTCCTGCGCAGTTGGTAAGCACCATAGACCTTATTGCGGTTTTCAAAGACTATATCAGCCCATTCATTTGATATAAGATCAATCTTTGCCATTTTGTCTATTCTTTAAACATTAAACAAATTACCTGACAATGATTACTTGACATGAGCTGCGTTTAGAAGACGCAGATCATCATCATTAATCTTGTCGATAACGTACTTACCTATTGCACAAATCTGCATTTCATCGAGAGCATCTACAAGGTTTTTATATGAAGCAGTGTCCATAGCCTTGATGATGATGGTCAGAGCAGGAACTTTACCTGTTTCCAAATCACCTTTTTTAATCTTGTCAAGCTTCTGGTTATAAACAGAATCTGGCATACTCTTGTCTTTGGCGCGCTCTGAATCTAAAAGCTTCTTTGCTGCCATTATATTTTTAACAGGAGTATATCCCTCCTCTGTCTTATGATTTATCAACACGCTACGAATACCATCTGCACCCCAAGTCGTCCTTTTTAGACAAGAAGGATTATCATACTGAACAATACCATCAACGTGATAAATCTGATCATTACCAGCCAAATAGAGTGTCAATGTCTGAGAAGCTTTAGTTGCAGAACGATCATTGTCATTTACATTTTGGTCGTTACTAGGCATCGTCAACTGCATTGACTGAGGCTTACTCAGAGAAGTACAGAGCATGAAGAAGGTAATAAGAAGCATCATCATGTCCACCATAGGGGTGAAATCGACGCGAGTTTGGACCTTTTTCTGTCTTGATCCTTTTTTCTTTGCCATATTATTCAGCCTCCTTCTTTAAAGTAGTGATTAGATAATAACGATTCTCGCTCATATCCTGAAGTTCGGACATCATCTTTTTCACAACCTTATAAGGTGTTGCAGCATCTGCCTTGATGGCGATTTTCATATTATCACCAAACGAAGCGTTACGTGCTGCATCAACCCAACATTGGAATTCACTCATACCTCCATTGATAGAGTCTGTTGGAATACCCATTTCCTTCTGTATGTTGTTGATGTCAGATGCTTCATGCTTGAGCACGTCAGACATTTTTGTCAACGGGGCACCGAAAGAAGCTAGAGCTTTGAAATTTGCATCCTGCTTTGAAGAAAGCGTCAAGCTACTAAACTTTTGTTTGAACCCGTCTAACATTTCCTGCATATATCCCGGTTTATCAAGACCGATAAATATTTTACCGTCCTTGTCTACAAGAATTTGCAGAACTTCAGTTTCTGGAACTTTGACCTCTGACACAGAACCTGGCGCATTAACCTTAACTGCCTCATTCTTTACGAACGTTGAAGTCAACATAAAGAAAGTTAGCAAAAGGACCATAACGTCAGACATCGGAGTCATATCAATCCAGACGTCGGCTTTCTTAATCTTTATCTTACCCATAGTAATAAAAGTTTAAAGGGTTAGTAATAAAGATTAAGCTTCTTCTGTATGGTTAGCTTCGTATGTCTTTGCGATAGTGTAACCAACCTCATCAAGAGCGTAAGTAAGCTTATCAATCTTGTTTGAGTAGTAGTTATAAGCAACAACGGCGCACCATGAAGTCAAGATAC
>CAVLBD010000030.1:0-37498 GCA_963661195.1 bacterium | reverse complement strand
GATGCCGAGCAATACCCGGGGTGTGGAGGAATGGCTGCGCAAGATGGGGCTTTTACAATAATAATGTATTCAATGACAATAAACAATAAGATGAAGAAAGTAATTATCATGGCACTTTGTACACTTGCAATTTCAAACGCTGCCAATGCACAGCAAAATGGCAGTCGGCAGGTACCGTTCGTAAACAGGGAAGCAAAAGAGATTAAAAGTCACAACGGGAATCCTTGGGGCTTGGTTTATGAAAATGCGATTACCGAAAACCGCGAGGGAGAGGTATGTATCCATCCCATTTGTTATATGCTGAACGGACTCAAAATCACCGCCAACGTATATACTCCGGCAAACTATGATGCGGTGCGGAAATATCCCGCGCTTGTGGTCGCTCATCCCAATGGCGGCGTGAAAGAGCAGGTAGCCGGGCTTTACAGCCAGTTTATGGCGGAACAAGGATACATGTGCCTTGCATTCGATGCCGCCTATCAGGGGGCGAGCGAGGGAGAACCGAGGCATACCGACAAACCTGCCAATCGTATAGAGGATATCCGCCGGGCAGCCGACATATTGGCTCAATATCCCGGAGTGGATGCCAGCCGTATCGGTATAATCGGAATATGTGGAGGTGGCGGTTACACGCTGAAAGCCGCACAGACAGACAAACGTTTTAAGGCTGTAGCCACCGTGAGCATGTTCAACACAGGATTGGTTCGCCGCAACGGATTCCTCGACACCCAAACGGATGATGTGCAGCAGCGGCTTGCCGATGCTTGTGCCGCTCGTCAGCGGGAATCTGAAGTAGGTGAGACCGAATATGTCGGAGACATGAGCGGAATGACACCGGAACAGGCTGAGATGTTGCCTTTTGACCTTTATCGGGAGGGATACTTTTATTACATGCATACACATGCGCATCCCTATTCAACTTTCCGGTTTACCAAGAGCAGTTTGCCTGAACTGATGGCATTCGATGCGAGCGAGGGTATGTATCTTATAAACCAGCCGCTTCTGATGATTTCCGGAAGTTTGGCCGATACGTTCTATATGACCGAGCAATGTTACAGCAAGGCGACAGGAACGAATGACAAGGAAATGTATCTTGTTCCCGGAGCCTCCCACATCCAATTATATTGGAAACCGGAATGCGTGAAAAAAGTGACTTCCAAACTCTCTGAGTTTTTCAATAATCATCTCAAATAAGTGAGACGGTTATGAACAGAATAATCAGAAGTACTGCTGTCACAATATCAACAATCATGTCCTTGCTGTTCATCCTCTGTGTCATCGTGTCATGCGCACAAGGAAGGGCAGACAAGGCTGTCAAAAAACAAGAGACTGACAGTGTGAAAACAAAAACGAAAGTGTTGGTGGCGTTCTTCTCTCGCACGGGAGAAAACTATGCCGTGGGCAACATCACGAGAGGGAATACCCGTATCGTCGCTGAAATGATAGCCGAAAACACGGGCGGCAAGCTCTTCGAGATTGTATCCGTCAGGGAATATCCGAAGACCTATGATGCCTGTGTGGAGGTTGCTAAGAAAGAAAAGGAAGCCGGAGCACGTCCGGCAATCAAGGATGACATAGCCGTGGAGGATTACGATGTGGTATTCATCGGCTATCCCAACTGGTGGGGCGACATGCCGATGGCGGTCTATACATTCATCGGGAAGCACCGCTGGACAAACAAGACTGTCATCCTGTTCTGCACACACGAAGGCAGCGGACTGTCTATCACGGAAAAGTACATTGCCGATGCTTGCAAGGGCGCAAGGGTGGAGAAAGGCCTTGCCATAAGGGGCGCAACGGCGCAACATTAACCTGAACAGGCAGGGAAAGCCGTTGCCCGATGGCTGGAACGGTTAAGTCTTATGGAATTGAAATGAAAAACAGGGGCTATAAATGACAGGATAAACGACCATTACAGAAAATACAGGGAAAGAGTTGTACGAATGAAGAGTTCGATCAGTTTTTAAAATCGCTTTAATGCAGAACTTTAACTTTTAAAATTAGAGTGTTATGAGAAAATATAAGAAAAATATAATTATGAGGATAATAGATTGGCTTACTGCTTTCCTCTTTTTATAGACATTGTTGGTTTATCCTTTGTTTACTGTTAAAAGAGAAGTAAGTCGTGGATTTGGCTATGAATTTATCTTCATCGGGTGGAAGAAGTGAAAGCTTCTGCCACCTCCTCCAATTCTCTGTACCAATCTTCCCCGAATCGTCTTATGAGCGGACCCCGCAGAAACTTGTAAACAGGCAAGCCTAGTTTTTTTCCTTTGGCCGCGGCGTCTCGACAAACATCCCAGCGGTTATAGTTCAGTCCTGTCAAGCCATTGCCCAATTGTTTCTCGCGGATAGGGTAGAGGGCGCAGCTTATAGGCTTGCAGAAGTCTGTCAGTTTGCCTTCACGCCATGAGCGTTCAAGGGCGCATAGGCAGCATCCGTTGTCGTAGCATGTAAAGACGCAGTCTTTTCCGTTAACGATACTTGTTACAAGGTCACCGTCACGATCAGCGTAAGCCACGCCTTGTTTGTCGATTACTGCTTGGGCTTGGGCTGAGAGCTCGTTCCATACGGTGTCGAGCGAATCTTCTATCTGTGAGATCTCTTCTATTGTTACAGGAGCACCTGCGTCTCCCTCGACACAGCAGATGCCGTGGCAAGCGTCAAGGTCGCAGCAGAATTCTTCTGTTATGATGTCTGGCGATAGAAGAACATCGCCTACTTGTAGGATTGGTATATAGTTTTTGTCCATTTTTCTTTGTTGTTCCGTTACCATTTTATTGGCTCTATACCATGCTGAACTAGGTATTCGTTGCAGCGTGAGAAATGATGGTTGCCGAACCAACCGCCGCGGTTAGCTGACAAAGGTGAAGGGTGTACCGACTGAAGAATCATGTGTCGTGACGTGTCTATAAGCGTGGCTTTGCTGCGTGCGTATCCTCCCCATAGTATGAACACAAGGTTTTCTCTCTCTCGGCTGAGAGCTTTTATTGCAGCGTCTGTGAATGTTTCCCAACCTTTGCGTTGGTGCGAAGCTGCTTGATGTGCTCTTACGGTAAGCGTTGCGTTGAGAAGTAGCACACCTTGCTCTGCCCATCGTGTCAGATTGCCGGACTTAGGCATTTCTGCGCCAGTGTCAAGGTTAATCTCCTTGAAAATGTTTTGCAAAGAAGGCGGAAACGGCACTCCATCGGCAACGGAGAAACTCAGTCCGTGTGCCTGCCCAGGCTCATGATAGGGGTCTTGCCCGATGATTACCACTTTCACCTTGTCAAACGGGCATAAGTTGAAAGCGTTGAAGATGAGCTTGCCTGGGGGAAAACACTGGGTGTGGAGATATTCGCTACGTACAAATGCTGCGAGATCAACAAAATATTGTTTGCAGAATTCCGCTCCGATATGTTCTTTCCACGACTGTTCAATATTAACGTCCATAATGTTTAAGAGTATGCATGCAATAATATTGCAGCAAAATTACGGATAATAATCCGTTTTGACAAGGAAGCTTTAATCGTAAGGGCAGGAAGAAAGATAAAATCATAAAAAAATAGAAATTTAATACCTTATATAATGTGATATGGGAAAGTTTTTCTTACTTTTGCCGCCAAAATAAAAGAATGCCTGCCCGCAAGGCAGACTTCAAAAAACGAACAGAAGATATGCAAGAGAATCTGGTAATAGTAGAGAGCCCCGCAAAGGCGAAGACGATAGAGAAGTTTTTGGGCAAGGATTTCAAAGTGATGTCAAGCTATGGTCATATTCGTGACCTTAAGAAAAAAGAGATAAGCATAGATTTGAAAACCCTCCAACCCAATTATGAGATACCCGAGGAGAAGAAGAAACTTGTTTCAGAACTAAAGGCTTCTGCCAAGAATGCCGCAACGGTGTGGCTGGCATCCGATGAGGACCGCGAGGGAGAGGCCATATCGTGGCATTTGTGTGAAGTGTTGGGGCTGGACGAGAAAAATACCAACCGTATTGTTTTCCATGAGATAACAAAGCCTGCTATATTGGAAGCTATAAAGCATCCGCGTTATCTGAATATGAATTTGGTGAATGCTCAGCAGGCTCGCCGTGTGCTTGACCGTCTTGTTGGCTTTAAACTCTCGCCAATATTGTGGCGCAAGGTAAAGCCCGCACTCTCTGCAGGCCGTGTACAGAGTGTGGCTGTAAGGCTAATTGTTGAGCGTGAACGCGAGATAAAGGCATTCGTTTCCGAGCCGTACTACCGTGTGAGCGCTGTGTTCACATTCGTTGGTGAAGAAGGGAAAAAGTCTGAACTTAAGGCGGAACTAGACAAGCGCTTCAAGACGCATGATGAGGCAGCCAACTTCCTGCAGCGTTGCAAGGGCGCAGAGTTCACCGTAAACGACGTTCAGAAAAAACCCGTCAAGCGCACACCGGCTCCTCCTTTTACAACGTCTACCTTGCAGCAGGAGGCAGCGCGTAAACTCGGCTTCACGGTGTCTCAAACAATGATGTTAGCCCAGCATCTCTATGAAAACGGACGGATAACCTATATGCGTACAGACTCGGTGAATCTTTCCTCCTTCTGCATCAATGCCTGCAAAGAAGAGATTACCGCAACATGGGGCGAGGAATATCACAAGACGCGCCAATATCATACACACTCAAAAGGGGCGCAGGAAGCACATGAGGCAATCCGACCGACCTACATGGATGCAAAGACTATAGAAGGCACAGCCCAGGAACGTCGTCTCTATGATTTGATATGGAAGCGTACGGCTGCATGCCAAATGGCAGATGCACAAATCGAGAAGACAACTGTTGGTATAAACATCCTTCAGGCTGACGGCAAGATGGCCGAAGAGCACTTCGTAATCAATGGAGAGCTTGTTAAATTCGACGGATTTTTGAAGGTATACCATGAGTCGTCTGAAGAGGATAACCAGCAGGAAGGCGAGTATACAACCAACCAACTGCCGCCGTTGAAAGAAGGAGACCAGTTGCAGCGTAACGAAGTTACCTGTGTGGAACGCTTCAGCCAAGGTCCGCAGCGGTATACGGAGGCGAGCCTTGTGCACAAAATGGAAGAGCTAGGTATCGGGCGCCCGTCAACTTACGCTCCAACAATCAGCACAATACAGCAGCGCGGCTATGTGCAAAAAGGAGACCGTAAGGGCGAAGACCGTTCCTTCTCTGTTGATACTCTGAAAGGAAACACCATAAGCCAGACAGAAAAGCAGGAAACCGTTGGCAGCGACAAGGGCAAACTTTTACCAACCGACATAGGAATGGTTGTAAATGATTTCCTTTTGGAAAATTTCCCCAACGTGCTAGACTACAATTTCACGGCAAAAGTGGAGCAGGAGTTTGATACCATCGCAGACGGAAAGGAAGAATGGACAGACATGCTCAAAGACTTCTATACCCATTTTGAGCCGAAGGTTGAAGAAACAATGAACAGCCGTCAGCAGCACAAGGCGGGCGAGCGTCAGTTAGGCATAGAGGCCAAGACAGGTAAACCTGTATTCGTAAAAATAGGTCGCTTCGGTCCTGTAATACAGATAGGAACGGCAGAAGACGAAGAAAAGCCTCGCTTTGCACAGTTGCCAAAGGACAAGAGTATGGAAACAATAACCCTTGACGAGGCACTTGAGCTATTTAAGTTACCGCGTACAGTAGGCGAATTTGAAGGAACTCCCGTTGTGATAGGTGCAGGACGCTTTGGTCCTTACATCCTTCACAACAAGAAATATGTGTCGTTGCCCGCCACCGAAGATCCGCTTACCATAAAGCTTTCCACGGCAGTAGCTCTGATAGAACGCCGCCGCATAGAGGAAAACATGCGCCATCTCAAGAAGTTCAGCGAGGATTCAAAGCTGGAGGTGATGAAAGGCAAGTATGGTCCGTATCTCGCATACGACGGGAAAAATTACCGGTTGCCGAAGGCCATGCACGAGCGTGCCGAAGAATTGTCATACGATGAGTGTATGGAGATAATAAACAATACAGTGAAGAAATGACATTTAGTCGCAATCATCCGTGCCGATGAAGAGAATAATCCTTATAGGCTACATGGGAGCCGGCAAGACAACCCTAGGGCGCCAGTTGGCGAAAGATGCGGGACTGATGTTCTACGACTTGGATTGGTATATTCAAAACCGTATGCACCGTACGGTATCGCAGATTTTCGCAGAAAGCGGAGAAGACGGATTCAGAATTGTTGAGCGCAATATGCTGCATGAAGTGGCAGAGTTTGAAGACATCGTGCTGAGCTGCGGTGGTGGAACTCCATGCTTCTATGATAATATGGATTATCTTAATAAACAGGGTGACACCGTTTACTTGAAAGCAACGCCCGAGGTGCTATGCACACATCTGAAGATGGGGAAAGGCGTGCGTCCACTCTTGCAGAACAAATCACCAGAGGAGGTTGAAACATTTGTAAGAGAACAACTCCTTGTTCGTGAACCATTCTATTCAAAAGCCAAATACACTTATGATATAAGTGTGCTTGACACATTGGGCAAGATAGACGTTGCTGCACAAGAAATACTAGATATGACGGAAAAGGACTAGTAGTTTTTTTCCTCGTGTATAAGAGAAAGAATTTTTTAAAGAAAGGAAGTGACGAAAAAATACTCAGGCGATAAATGAAGAAATGGACAGTTGAAGACTCCAAGGAGCTTTACAATATTGGCGGTTGGGGCACATCTTATTTTGGAATAAACGAGAAAGGTGACGTTTACGTCACGCCTTGTAAGGACAACACGCAGATTGACCTTCGTGACGTTATGGATGAACTCGCCTTGCGCGACATAACGCCACCAGTACTCTTGCGCTTTCCTGATATACTTGACAACCGGATAGAAAAAACTTCCAGTTGTTTTGAAAAGGCATCAAAGGAATATGGATACAAAGGAAAGTGTTTCGTTATATATCCTATCAAGGTGAACCAGATGCAGCCTGTCGTAGAAGAGATAATAAGCCACGGACGCAAATTTAATCTTGGACTTGAGGCTGGTTCCAAACCAGAGCTGCATGCTGTTATTGCGGTGCAATGTCAAAGCGACTCGCTCATCATCTGCAATGGTTACAAAGACCAAAACTACATCGAGCTGGCTCTTCTGGCACAAAAGATGGGAAAGAGAATCTTTATTGTTGTGGAGAAGCTCAACGAAATAGACATAATAGCCAAAGCAGCAAGAAAGCTTGGCGTAAAGCCTAACCTTGGTGTACGTATAAAACTGGCTTCATCAGGTAGCGGCAAGTGGGAAGAGAGTGGCGGAGACGCAAGTAAATTCGGACTGACCAGTTCTGAACTCCTTGCAGCCCTAGAAATATTGGAAAAACGTGGGATGAAGGACTGTCTGCGCCTTATACATTTTCACATAGGAAGTCAGATAACAAAGATCCGCCGTATACAGACAGCTCTGCGAGAGGCGTCACAATTCTACATCCAACTGCATAAGATGGGGTATGACGTTGATTTTGTTGACTGTGGTGGTGGATTGGGCGTTGACTACGACGGCACGCGTTCATCCAGCAGCGAGAGTAGCGTGAACTATTCCATACAGGAATATGTTAATGATTGTCTTTACACTTTCATTGAGGCAGCCAACGCCAATGGCATACAACATCCAAATATTATCACCGAAAGCGGACGCTCGCTTTCTGCCCACCACTCGGTACTTGTTATTGATGTTCTTGAAACAGCATCCCTTCCGGAGATGAACGAGGATTTTGAACCGAATAAAGATGCTCACAAGCTCGTAAAGGATCTTTACGACATATGGGACAATCTAAACCCGCGTTCCATGCTTGAAGATTGGCACGATGCGGAGCAGATACGCGAAGAGGCTTTAGATCTTTTCAGCCATGGAATGGTTGACTTGCAGACGAGAGCAGAGATAGAAAGAATGTATTGGAGCATATGTCGTGAGGTGAACAGTATGGCAAAGACACAAAAACACTTGCCAGAAGAGCTTAAAGGATTGGAGAAACTCCTTGCCGACAAATATTTCTGTAACTTCTCTCTGTTTCAATCTTTGCCAGACAGCTGGGCTATCGACCAACTTTTCCCCATCCTTCCTATACAACGACTCAATGAACGACCCACGCGAAGCGCAACGATACAGGACATAACATGCGATAGCGACGGAAAGATAGCAAATTTTGTAACCAACCGTAATCTTTCGCATATACTTCCAGTGCATGCAATACGTAAGGCAGAGCCATATTATCTTGGAGTTTTTCTAGTTGGAGCCTACCAAGAGATACTTGGTGACATGCACAATCTTTTTGGTGACACCAATGCCGTTCATATCTCCGTGAGAGACGGGAAATACCATATTGACCAGATTTTCGACGGAGAAACAGTGGAAGAGGTGCTCAGTTACGTACAGTATAAACCTAAAGAACTGGTGCGGCAGCTTGAACGTTGGGTCACGAAAAGCGTACGCGAGGGCAAGCTTTCGCTTGAAGAAGGAAAAGAATTCCTCTCCAATTACCGCTCCGGACTTTATGGATATACTTATTTGGAATAGAAATAGAAAGGGGAAAAATAATGAATAGGCAAAATATAACAGTAGTAAAGGTTGGCGGTGCCGTTGTTGAAGACGAGGAACGCCTTTCAACGCTTCTCGATGAATTTTGTAAACTAGAAGGACGTAAAATCCTTGTCCACGGTGGTGGACGTAGCGCCACTACCATAGCCGCAAGTTTGGGCATAGAGAGCAAAATGGTCAACGGTCGAAGGATAACCGATGCAGCAATGCTTCGTGTTGTTACAATGGTCTATGGTGGACTGGTGAACAAGAATATCGTAGCAAAGCTACAGGCTCGGGGAGAGAATGCCTTGGGGCTGACAGGGGCAGACATGGATGTCATCCGTTCACATAAGCGTCCTGTAAAGGATGTTGACTACGGTTTCGTAGGTGATGTAGAGAAAGTTGATGGACAAAAGCTCTTTTCGCTTATTGAAAATGGTGTGACACCAGTTATGGCTCCGCTGACACATGACGGCAATGGAACCATGCTTAACACAAATGCCGATACAATAGCTTCTGAAACGGCAAAAGCCCTTGCCGAATATGCAAACGTAACACTCGTTTACACCTTTGAAAAAAATGGAGTGCTTGCCAATCCAGATGATGAAGATAGTGTTATACACAAAATGGATAGCCAAAGTTATGAAGAAATGAAAGCCAGCGGTGCTGTAGCAGGCGGCATGATACCCAAATTGGATAACGCTTTTGCTGCAATCTCTGCCGGAGTTGTCAACGTAGCAATAACAAAGGAAACCGACCTAAAGGCGGAAAACGGAACTATTATATACAAATAAACGTTAAAGAGTAAAGAAAAAAACGTTTTCCTGTAACTTCTCCATTAAACAATCGTCTTAAGATTAGAGGCAAATGAAAGAAATCAGTTTCCGAAACGATGTGTTGCCGTTGAAAAACGTACTCTATCGTCTTGCCCTACGCATTACGTTGAATAGGGAAGAGGCAGAAGACGTAGTTCAAGACACCCTTATTAAAGTATGGAATCGTCGGGACTCTCTTTGTGAACTGGCTTCAATAGAGGCTTATAGCTTAGCGGTATGCCGCAATATCGCCTTAGACAAGACAAGAAAGATGTCGCGTCATGAAGAAACGCTTGACGAACACAGTATGGAGTTACGGGTTTCCAATTCGTCTACTCCGTATGAAAAAGCAGAACAACGCGACATGCTTGACACAGTGAGGCAAATTGTGGATAGTCTGCCCGAGAAACAAAAAACGTGTATGCAGTTGCGTGATTTCGAAGGCAAGCAGTATAAAGAAATAGCAGCAGCACTCTCCATAACGGAGGAACAGGTTAAAGTGAACATTTACAGAGCTAGGCAAGCCGTAAAACAAAAGTTTAACGAAAAACAGAAATATGGATTATAAGTATATCGAACAGCTGATGGAACGCTATTGGGAGTGTAAGACCACTCTTGAAGAGGAGGAAATACTCCGTTTGTTCTTCAGTCAGGACAATGTACCTGCAAGCCTTGCTGCATACAGACCTTTGTTCGCATATGCCAAGGAACAGGAACATGAAGTCTTGGGCAATGATTTCGACAAACGTATGGAAGCCATTGTAGAACAGTCGCAAACAGTCAAGGCGCGTGTGATACCGTTCCGTCAACGTTTTGCCCCATTGTTCAAGGCCGCAGCAGTGGTGGCAATAATCCTAACCCTAGGAAACGCTTCCCAAATGGCGTTCATGCAACCAGAAGAACCTCTGCCTACATCCGCAGCACTGCAGCCCAAAGTGCAGAATGGTCCGTCTGTTGCAATGGGTGACACGATAAAAATGGATACCTTAAAAAAGGCAGAAGCCATATCAACCGTATTGAAATGAAGACAAATTTCTATGCTTTCACAAAATAATCATTTTAGTAAAACAACACCGAAGCTGTGAAGCTTCATTCTCTCAAATTTTTCATAACATACAAGTGTTGAGGCCATCGCAGTTCGTTGAAACGGACTCCGATGGCCAACTTTTTGCATATCTGTTCAATAGCGCAAATATAGATATGTAGAGGAAAAGCGTTTGCAATGTTTTGTGCGGCCGACAACCTGAAATTCGCATGTTTTTGCTAACTTTGCATGAAAGAAAACGCATCTATGGAATATAATACAGCAACACTTCCAAATGGTCTTCGTATAATACATCTTCCCTCTGCTTCGCCTGTAGTCTATTGTGGCTATGGTATATGTGCCGGTACACGTGATGAAAGCCCGAGTGAAGAAGGTATGGCGCATTTTTGCGAACACACGACATTCAAGGGGACAGCCTCCCGTTCGGCAATGCAAGTGCTGAACCGCTTGGAGACTGTTGGCGGAGAACTCAACGCATTCACGAATAAGGAAGACACGTTCTTTTATTCCGCAATACTGAAGGAGTATTTCCCGCGTGCAGTAGAATTGCTTTCTGACATGGTGTTTCATAGTATATACCCGCAGTGCGAACTTACAAAGGAAGTGGAAGTGATATGTGATGAAATAGAAAGTTATAACGACTCCCCTGCAGAACTGATTTATGACGACTTTGAGAGTGCTGTATTTGATGGGCATCCTCTTGGCAACAACATCCTTGGACATGCAGATGTGCTACGTTCTTATACAACGCAAAAGGCTCTTGACTTTGTAAGGCGCATGTATATACCCGGAAATTCAGTATTCTTTGTCTATGGTGACGTTGATTTTAAAAGTGTTGTTAGACTTTTAAATAAATATGCCGTAGATTCAGAAACAGATCGCTTGGAAATAGCTACAAAATCCATAGTGCCGCTCCCTCCTTATGTGCCCAAGCAGATACATCACGACAGAGGAACTCATCAAGCGCACGTAATGTTGGGCAATAGGGCGTTTAGTGCACACGATCCACGTCGCACGGCCCTCTATTTACTCAATAATATACTCGGCGGACCAGGCATGAACGCTCGCCTTAACGTGTCGCTGCGTGAGAAAAACGGACTTGTATATACCGTAGAAAGCACGATGGTGTGCTATTCCGATACAGGACTTTGGTGCACATATTTCGGCTGTGACCCTAAAGATATTAAACGTTGTCTGCGTCTTGTGCGCCGCGAGTTGGACAGACTCATGCTTCACCAGCTAACGGATAGTCAGCTTAATATGGCTAAACGTCAGATAAAGGGTCAGTTGGGAGTGGCGTGCGACAATCGCGAGAGTTTTGCTCTTGACTTCGGGAAAGCATACCTTCACTATGGGCGCTGCAAGGATGTTACAAAGCTTCTTGCCGATATCGACAGAATTACTTCTTCGGAAATCCAACAAGTAGCTCAAGAAATCTTTGTTGCCGACAAATTAACGACGCTAATCTACGAATAACGTTATGATGATAATGTTGCAAATTGATGTAAAAGGGCCGCTTGGAACAACTTTTTCGTTAAAAAAGCAAGATAATTGGAAAAGATGCTTTATTTTTGCATGAGCATAGAAAGGGGAAAAGGATATTAGGGACATCCTCAAGATGTAGTTTCCGGCATGCGTATGCTTGGCGGAATAGCGACAAGAGGCGTATTAGCGAAATGGAAGTAACCGAAAAGACTATAGACATAGACAAGATCTTGGCCAGCAAGATGGGTGCTCGTGCACGCTATGTGCCGCGAATACTCACTAGATGGCTCAAGCGCATAATCCACCAAGAGGAAGTTAACGCTTTTCTTTGGGAAAGTCGTGAACATACGGGTGTGGAGTGGCTTGAAGATTGTGTACGTTATCTTGACATGACACTCCACGTAAAAGGAGTGGAAAATCTGCCTCCCATCAATGACGGACGTCTTTACACTTTTGTCAGCAATCACCCTCTTGGAGGTATTGATGGTGTGGCTCTCGGAGCAGTTATAGGCCGTCACTACGAAGGGCGTTTCCGGTATTTGGTAAACGACCTCCTTATGAACCTTCCAGGTCTAGCGCCGTTATGTATACCTATCAACAAGACAGGAAAACAAAGCCGTAGCTTTCCTGCCATGGTGGAAGCGGGTTTTTCCAGTGAGAACCACATGCTGATGTTTCCTGCAGGACTTTGCTCCCGTCGTATAGACGGGCAAATACATGACTTGCCTTGGACAAAAACTTTTATAACGAAAAGTGTTGAATATCAACGTGACGTAGTGCCAATACATTTTGGCGGCCGTAACAGCAATTTCTTCTATAACCTTGCTAATTTGTGCAAGCGTCTTGGCATAAAATTCAACATAGCAATGTTGTTCTTAGTAGATGAGATGTACAAGAACGTGCACAAGGACTTTACTGTAACAATAGGCAAACCTATACCTTGGCAAACCTTCGACAAGAGCCGCTCCCCGAAAGAATGGGCGCATTATGTGGAGGATATAGTATATACATTGTAGACAGCATAAAAAAGATACGCGGCCTTAAGCAGGCTTGCGAAAAAGCAATATATAAATATAGAAATGGAACAAGAGATAATCCAGCCCATCGACAAACAACTACTCAAACGCGAGCTTACCCCAGAGCGCCAATTGCGCATGACAAACAAGAGCAACAACGAGATATATGTTGTAACTGCTCACAATGCTCCCGAGGTGATGAAAGAAATCGGGCGTCTGCGCGAAATCGCTTTCCGCGAGGCCGGTGGAGGTACGGGAAAGAGTATGGATATCGACGAGTTTGACATCATGGACAACTGCTACAAGCAGCTAATTGTGTGGAACCCGGAAGCGGAGGAGATTATCGGCGGATATAGATATATTCTCGGCACAGACGTTGACATAGACTCCAAGGGACAACCGATATTGGCAACGAGTCATATGTTTCATTTCTCAGACACATTCATGTCTGAATACATGCCACGCACGATAGAGCTCGGACGCTCGTTTGTCTCTCTGCCTTACCAAAGTTCGCGTATGGGAGCAAAGAGTCTCTTTGCCCTTGACAATTTATGGGATGGGCTAGGTGCTCTTACTGTTATCATGCCTAACGTGAAATATTTCTTCGGGAAAATGACAATGTATCCCTCTTATATACGCAAGGGACGCGACATGATACTATATTTCCTGAAGAAACATTTTGATGATAAAGAGAATCTTGTAATACCAATGGAGCCGCTGAAAATGGAAACCGACCCGGCAGAACTTGAAGCACTCTTTTGCGAAGATGATTTTCGCTCAGACTATCGTATCCTTAACCGCGAGATACGCAAGATGGGCTACAATATTCCACCCCTCGTCAATGCCTATATGAATCTAAGTCCGACGATGAAACTCTTCGGCACAGCGATAAACGACGGCTTTGGTGACGTGGAAGAGACGGGCATCCTGATTGCTGTCGATGAAATATTGGAGGAAAAGCGTATGCGCCACATAGACTCTTATATAAAGGAGCATCCGGAAGCCCTCAACCTTACTAGCGGTGCAAATCCGATAATCTATAAGGAGAAGTAAGCCAAGGCTTGCTTACTTTTTCTTTCTCCTTTTATAGCACTTGGCGTAATCGCACAAACCGCATGTGTATTCCAACTTCTTAACGTTTGCGCCAAGTCCTATTATTCCACTAACGCTCTTTATCGGCACCATGAGTGACGAGCTAGACAGTTGTATGCCGCACGGTTTGTCTTCTCCTAGCATGGGGAAGAGCAGCTGTTGCTGTGAAACGTGCCACCCGCAATAGCCTGGACTAAATCTATTCGTGTGCTTCCAGCCACGTGAATTTATGAATATCTGTAGCCAACGCTCCATGACATCCGCTGTCTTTTCGGCAATAATGCTACCTAAAGAGTCGGCAATAAACACACGTAGCATGTCTCCTTCAGCCTCTAGTCTGCGTTGGAACTGTTCAAAAGCTGTACCGCTTGTTGCCACAAAAAAGGCATAAGCCTCCGCTCCACGCAATTGCGATGTGATAATGCGCCCGACGTTGAAAAGCTTACCGCCGATGCTGAGCGTTTTCTTATCCGTATCCAGTTCTCCTCCGTCAAAGGTAACAAACCCAAACCGCGGTTTCAGAAACGTTTTCACTTCGCTCTTGAGTAAATCTATCTCATGCAGGATGTCATCATCGGGAGAAGCTTCTCCGTAGCCCATTTGCAAGAAAAGTTCACTGTCGGTAATGTCAAGGTCATCGTATGTAAGTTGCTTTTCAAACATAGTATATCGATTGTTCTTGTTAAGTGGTTGATAGCGCTTATGCACGTAGTATTATTGCAAAAGTATCAAATAATCGGTACATAAAAAGGTGCTACTTTTCTTTTTTGCCACTATTTTTGTTTAAAAAGGTTTAAATATAACCTTTAGAACATATATTTTCTATAAAAGATAATTGGAGGTAATTATAAAATCATTACCTTTGCAACTGAAAAACGCCCAAAAGCGAAGTTGGAACCCCACGAGAGGGATTGTTCTTACTTTCTTCTTTCTTGGGAAGAATGAAGCCCAAGGCTTCACCTGTGATATAAAAACGAATATTAACTGCGTGTGATGCAAGACACGCTCAAACGGATACTTACTTATGGCAGAAGAGCTCAACGTAGACATTGATTTCTTGGTAGACAACGGATTGGTGAAATATTCCGACGGAGATATAATTATAATGGACAGTTTTCACCACCCTCAAGTTGAGGAAACGGTGCGTCTTGACATGTTGACCATTGTTGATGTGGTTAAAGGGCAGAGCAGATCTAATCTGAATGGCATGGATGTTGAGGCAAAGGCAGGCGACCTTGTTATCTGTCTGCCAAACTCCTATATCTGTAGCAGCATAACATCTTCAGACTATGAGGCGAAGGTGATAGGCTTGTCCTATGAGGCAATGCAGAACAACATGCTTGTCAGCAAGGATATGTGGAACATAATGTCTTTCATTGCCCGCAACCCAATAGTTCACCTCTCGGAGGAAAACCGCGTTTTCGTGGAGTATTTCCATGGCTTAGTGAAGTATAAGCTTGAACACCCTCATGGCTTTTACGACAAGGAAATCATGCAGTCGTTGTTCCAATGCGCGTTCTATGAACTTGCTGCCCTTATTGCTCCGCTGATTTATGAGCGCCGGGGCACAGGTCCGTTCCGTCAGGGAGAGGTGCTCTTTAAGCGCTTCATCGAGATGCTTGTCGAGAACAAGAGCAACGACCGCTCTGTGAAATACTTTGCTGAGTGCCTGTGTGTAACTCCCAAATACCTCTCAACGGTGTGCAAGTCTGTCAGCGGAAAGACTGCACTTGAGTGGATACACGATTTCCTTGCCGAGGGAATTACGCGAAAGCTGAAATATACCGACATGACGATAAAGGAAATTGCCGATGAGATGGGCTTCCCCAACATATCTTTCTTCGGGAAATTCGTGAAAAACCGTTTTGGAGCTTCTCCAAAGGAATACCGCAAGCGTCTGCAAGCACGCGAGCAGCCAACAGACAACAAATAGTATTGGAGGCATTATATTAGAGGGCTTCTAGCCCTAACCTTATACCCCCGGCCATTGAAAGACAAGTAATGGAAACCCTTTTTCAATGGTCGGGGATTTTTTTTGTATTTGCCTGCAGTTGTAAGCCTGTGGGTTTTGTGAAAAGACGCCGTGGGGTTTTCTTGTAAAGGCCGCGGCAAATGTATGCTGTTCCCGTAGGAGAAAATACAAGATTGTCAAAGAAATGATATAGCAGCTGTATTTGAAAACTTAAAGATTATGCGTTGTCTATATTTTAATAGGAGAATTATAGTACATTACACGCTTGTTCTGCGTCATTAAAAGAGAATTTACTCACGGTTAACCAACTTAAATCTTCCCTTATGTGGAAAGCATCGACAATAATTATTGCCCTTCTTGCCGGAGGACTTCTTGATGTGAAAGCTGGCGACATTTATGTCTCGCCCCAAGGAAGCGACACAGCGATAGGAACACAGCTTGAACCATTGCGCACCCCTGCGGCAGCGTTGAAAATGGCGCGCGAATGGCGGCGCTTGAAGCTCAAAGACGTGAACGGCGGAATAACGATACATTTGGCAAGTGGTAACTATCGGCTCGGAAAGACGCTCTTTTTGCGTCCAGAAGATTCGGGAACGAGCTTGTCGCCAACAGTGATACAGGGCGCCTCAGACGGTACGTCTGTGCTTAGTGGAGGAGTCGCCATAACTTCATGGCGGCAGGGATGCAGCGACCCCCGTTTGCCCGCAAACGTACGTAGTCGCGTATGGGTTGCAGAAGCACCGATGCAGGGCAACAGAATAGTGTGGTGTAGGCAACTGTGGGTGAATGGTGAGAAAGCACAACGCGCGCAACAAGGACGCCAGGGCGAGATGACTCGTATGGTAGACTTCAACGCAATGCGTCGAACCATAACGATACCAACACCAAAAGAGATGTTTGACGATATGGGGCAGTTGGAAATGACCGTACACCAGCGTTGGGCAATAGCGATACTCCGCGTAAAAGACATGGTGAACTTGGGAAACGGACAGACAGAAGTCTCATTCCACGAGCCTGAAAGTCAGCTTGAATTTGCCCATCCTTGGCCGCAGCCAGTAATAGGAGGCGAGAAAGGCAACTCATCATACTTCCTTTCCAATGCGCCGCAGCTGCTCGATGAACCAGGCGAGTGGTATCAAGACTACCCATCAGGGAAGATATATTATCTTCCACGTGAAGGTGAGGATATGTCCAATGCGGAAATCATCGCCCCCGTGCTGGAAAATCTTGTGCAGGTGGACGGATGGCGTGAACGAACCGTCCATGACATACGGTTCAGCAACGTCACCTTTGCCCATTCAGCGTGGACACGTCCGCTGAACGAAGGGCACGTCACACTGCAGGGCGGTTTCCGCATGATAGACGCCTATAAACTTGCAGAACCCGGTTTGCCCGAAAAGGCCACACTTGAAAACCAAGCGTGGATAGCACGTCCCGAGACGGCAATCAGTGTGCGCCACGCAAGAGCAATCGACTTCGACGCGTGCCGTTTCACACACCTCTCAGCAACAGCACTTGACTACGAGAAAGCCGTTGTATCCTCGTCTGTAAAAGGATGTCATTTCAAGGACATAGGCGGCAATGGCATACTAATCGGAACATTCCCCGACGGAGGCTTCGAAACGCATGTGCCTTATAGCCCAGCCGTTTTAGGCGATCTTTGCGATTCGATAACGGTGATAAACAACGAAGTCTTTGACGCAACAAACGAAGACTGGGGTTGTGTGGGCATAGGTGCAGGCTACGTGAGCAATACCGATATAATTCACAATGAGGTGCACCATGTCAACTATTCAGGTATCTGCGTAGGGTGGGGATGGACACCGCGTGAGAGCGGAATGCACAACAACAAGATAAACAACAACTATGTTCATGACTTCGGACGGCAACTCTATGATGTGGGTGGAATATATACATTGTCAAATCAGCCTAACTCAGAGATAAAGTACAACAGAATAGAAGACTTGTGCTCTGCCCCCTATGCAACCAACGAGCGTGCCTTCTACATATATTTCGACGAAGCCACCGACGGTTTTGACGTTTCCAACAACTGGTGTCCAAAGGAACTATTCGGATACAATCAACCTGGGCCCAGTCTCAAGCTCAAGAACAACGGGCCAAAAGTGGAAAAGGCCATTAAAGAAAATGCAGGACTGGAAGGAAATAACAAACAGAAAAACAACGATAAACGATAATAATACACTATGAGACCAACTAATTACCATCTGTTCGACTTCATGGACTTCGATACCGAGCTGAAGCGCGACGAGTCTTTATGGAAAGCTTACAAGCCAACGTCCGTAATGGAAAAGAACGGCGACATACTTGTTAGCGTGCCATTCCAAAAGCAGAAGCTAGCCAATGATATGGCAGCCGATACTGAAGCCGCACAGGAAACACACACTCTCATAATACGTCAGTATGAACCCGGTATACTGAGATTGTTTATGAGTACAAGCGGTGAAGAACCGACAGACACATCGGATATGCTGCAGATGAGCCAGCGTGTTAAACGTTCCCCCTTGAAGGCTGAGCTAAAAGGCGGGCAATGGGTGATAAGCGATGGCGGTGGCATAATGCGCGCCCTCATAAATTTGCGTGAACCGGAGCTTGACCGTTGGAGCACATTGCTCCCCGATCCGCAGGAAACACTCGATATTCGGTTCTGGCCCGATGGGAAACACGAGGTAAGACTGGCTGCTTACGACCATTTCTCGCCGCCTCGTTATGATGCACTGCCACTTGGCTACTGCAAGCTAAACGGTAAAGACGAGCGGGCAACACTGTCGTTTGAATGCAAAATGAATGAATGTTTTGCAGGAACGGGCGAGCGATTTGCGAAAATGGACCTCAGCGGGCAGACTTTCTTCCTAAAGAACCAAGACGGACAAGGCGTGAACAATCGCCGAACATACAAGAATATACCATTCTACGTGTCTAGTCGTATGTATGGAGTATTCTATCATACCACAGCACACAGCAAGCTTTCACTTGCAGGAGTGTCAACACGCTCAGTAGAATTCCTCAGCGACCAACCGCAAATAGATGCCTTCCTCATCGGAGGAGACTCTGTTGAAGAGATAATCCGCGGCTACCGCGACTTGACAGGCTATCCGTCAATGCCACCGCTTTGGAGCTTTGGTATATGGATGAGCCGCATGACATATTTTAGTGCAGACGAGGTTAACGGCATCTGCAACCGCCTGAGAGAAGAACATTACCCGTGTGATGTGATTCATCTTGACACAGGTTGGTTCAAGACAGACTGGCTCTGTGAATGGAAATTCAACAAAGAGCGTTTTCCTGATCCCAAGGCTTTCGTGCAAGGACTGCTCAAGAAGGGTTTTAAGGTCTCCCTATGGCAGTTGCCTTATGTTGCTGAAGATGCGGAGCAGATAGATGAGGCACGCAAGAATAACTATATCTGTAAACTTACAAAACAGCAGGAATCAGAAGGTTCAAACTTCTCAGCACTTGACTATGCAGGCACAATCGACTTCACAAGCAAGAAGGCCACAGATTGGTACAAGGGACTTCTGAAACGTTTGCTCGACATGGGCGTGAAGTGTATAAAGACCGACTTCGGCGAAAACATACACATGGATGCTATATACGAGAACATGTCGCCGGAACTTCTTAACAATCTCTACTCGCTTCTCTACCAGAAAGCAGCCTATGAGATAACGAAAGACGTTACGGGCGACGGCATAGTATGGGCACGTTCGGCTTGGGCTGGATGCCAGAGATACCCCTTGCACTGGGGAGGCGACTCTTGCAGTTCATGGGAAGGACTGGCGGGCTCGCTGCGCGGTGGGCTGCATTTCGGATTGTCTGGTTTTGCCTTCTGGAGCCACGACGTGCCGGGATTCCACACGTTACCTAATTTTATGAATTCCATTGTGCAGGACGATGTATATATGCGCTGGACACAATTTGGCGTTTTCTCCTCGCATATACGTTATCACGGAACGAACAAACGCGAGCCTTGGTTCTATCCAAACATCGCCGCCCTTGTTAAACGTTGGTGGAATCTCCGCTATAAGCTTATTCCATACATACTCCGGGAAAGTGAGAAAGCAACAAAGAGCGGTTCGACAATCGTACAGGCACTGATTTTCCACCATCCCGAAGATAATACATGCTGGCACATAGACGACGAATACTACTTTGGCGATGACTTCCTCATTGCTCCGGTTATGAATAGCGAAAACGTGCGCGACATATATCTGCCCGAAGGAGAATGGATAGATTTCTTTACAGGAGAGCGTCACGTCGTGGCCGATGGCGGCAAATGGCTGAAGAACGTTGAAGTTCCGCTTGAAAGGATGCCAGTGTTTGTTCGCTGCGGTGCCACAATTCCCATGTATCCAGAGCAGGTTGACTCAACCGACGATATGGACATGAGCAAGGTGGAGGAAATAACTGTTGACGGCAATTTCAAAGGAATAAATTTCTGACAAAACGCATCAATATAACTTACCGCCTTTTGCGAGACCATTTCCCGCAAGGCGGAAACCATAAAAAGATTATGTGGAAACCTAATTTAGAAGAAACAAAGAAACGGTATATAAACTGGTGGAATCATAAAGGCATCGTGCTTAATATGTGGGAACATTTCCAAAACGGCGTGACACCCCATGCCGATGTGCCCATGCCTCCAGAACCCAAGAGCCTTGACCAAAAATGGTTCGATCCCGAATGGCGTGCAGAATACCTTGACTGGTATGTGGCTCACAGCTCATTGAAAGCCGATATGTTGCCTGTGGCAAACACACAACTGGGCCCTGGCTCCTTGGCAGCCATACTGGGCGGAGTGTTTGAAGGTGGAGAGGACACGATATGGATACACCCCAATCCAAACTATACCGACGATATAAAATTTGACATAAACGATACTGCCAACAAAAACTGGCAACTGCACAAAGACCTGTTGCGCGCCTGCAAGAAAAAGGCTAACGGAAACTACTTCGTGGGCATGCCGGATCTTATGGAAGGTCTGGATGTGCTGGCTGCAATGAAGGGCACAGACAAAGTCTTGCTTGACACTGTGATGCAGCCCGACGTTCTGGAGCGACAGATGCAGCAGATAAATGACATCTATTTCAAGGTATTTGATGAGCTTTACGACATCATCCGCGAGGGGGACGAAATGGCCTTCTGCTACTTCTCTTCATGGGCTCCGGGAAAGATGACAAAGCTACAGAGTGACATATCCACAATGATAAGTGTGGAAGACTACCGCCGTTTCGTGCAGCCGTTCATACGGGAGCAATGCCAAGAGATAGACTATACGCTCTATCACCTCGACGGTGTGGGCGCAATGCACCACCTTCCCGCATTGCTTGAGATAGAGGAACTGAATGCAATACAGTGGACTCCTGGTGTGGGAGAGCCGCAGGGCGGTTCGCCAAAGTGGTATGATCTCTACAAGAAGATACTTGCCGGCGGAAAGAGCATTATGGCTTGTTGGGTTACACTCGATGAGTTGCGCCCGTTACTTGACAATATCGGAGGCAATGGTGTGCACATTGAGATGGATTTCCATAACGAAGACGAGGTGGAAAAGGCAATGCGCATTGTTGAAGAATATCAGGAAGACAATCCTGAACCGGCAGCGGAAAGCAATACCATACGCATTGCTGCAACAGAAGCAGACAAGGCCGTTGATAGCATTATCGGGAAGGTTGAAGCAGACAAGGCTCTCACTCCCGATGAAGAAGTTCTCGCCATCATAGATAAAATAGAGAATCCATCAGCAGACACTTCTGCTGTGGAAGAAAAAATATCAGCCTTGCCTTGGACGGCAACAACGCTCGGACGTCCGTCACTCTTTCAGGAAGCAGAGGAAAAGATTTTAGTGCTTGACGGGGCAACGGGAACAACACTCCAACAGTATAGGCTTGGCGAAAGAGATTTCCGCGGCGAACGGTTCAAGGATGCTCAGTATGATATAAAGGGAGCCAACGATGTTCTTTGCCTAACCAAGCCGGAAATCGTGGCTGTGGTACACCGTCGATTCCTTGAGGCTGGTGCAGATTTCATAACGACCAATACGTTCAACGCACAACGCATAAGTCTTGCTGACTATCATCTGCAGGATTACGTTAGGGAGATAAACTTAGCCGCCTGCCGACTAGCCCGTGAAGAAGCCGACAGGGCAACACTTCTAGACCCACGCAAGCCTAGATATGTGCTTGGTAGTATCGGTCCTACGAGCAAGACTCTCTCTGTTGGCGCTGAAGATGGCTTCAATGCAGACATTCTGCGCACTGCATATAACGAACAGGTTGAGGCTTTGTTCGATGGTGGCGTGGATGCCATTCTTCTAGAAACAATATTTGACATAGAAAATGCAAAAATAGCCCTTGAATGCTGCAAGGGAGCTATGTTGAAGAGAGGCCGACGTCTGCCGGTTATGCTGAGTTTTACTGTTGCTGGCGACAACGGATATAATATGCTCGGGCAGTCGGTACCCGAATACGTAAAGTCGCTCAACGATTCTTGCGTATTCTCCGTCGGATTGAACTGCTCGCTCAATGCTGCCCGCATGGCTTCTATAATACAGAGGATGGCAGAGGAAACAAACTATTATATCAGTATGTTCCCCAATGCCGGCTTGCCTGATGCCGAAGGCCGTTATAACGACACGCCAAAGATGATGCAGGCAGAGATATGGCCTGTTGTCGAGGCTCATCTTCTGAACATTGTCGGAGGATGTTGCGGCACTGACGATACTCATATCAGGGAGATAGCTAGGCTGACGGAGCCGCTGGAAGGATTGCGCATAACCCCTCATCGTCCAGGTGCAGGCAATGGTTACGAACTGAAAGTGAAAAGTTTGGCATCACTAGCCGTGGCGACAGCGCAACCTGATGTTGCAACAGGAAATAACGTTGATGAGGACCATAACCATTCCCACACGGAGAAATGCTCATGTGGCATAGACCACGATGCACCTTCAGCAAAAAAGGATGAAAGCTCTGCTGCCAACGATGTCTTTGAGGCCATATTGGGAGGCAAGACCGATAAGGCTGCCGATGCCACCCAGCGTGCTATTGATGAGGGTGCTGTGCCACAAGACATAATAAACGGGCAGATGATACGTGCCATGAGCGAGGTGGGGCAACGTTTCCAAGACGGAAAGGCATTCGTTCCGCAGTTGCTAATGGCTGGACGTGCCATGAAGGCAGCTCTAGAAATTCTGAAACCGATGCTTGCCGGACAAGCATCAACATCGCTCGGGCGTGTAGTCATTGGCACGGTCAAGGGAGACCTTCACGATATAGGCAAGAACCTCGTAGCATCAATGCTTGAGGGCTGTGGTTTTGAGGTGAAAAATATAGGTATTGACGTACCAAGCGAGAAATTCGTGGAAGCAGTAAAGGATTATCATGCCGATATCCTATGCATGAGTGCGTTGCTTACAACGACAATGACCTATATGAAGGATGTTATACAGGCCCTTGAGGATGCCGGCATACGCAAGGATGTGAAAGTGATGGTGGGCGGAGCCCCTGTTACGCAGACCTTTGCCGACGAGATTGGAGCCGACGGATATAGCGACAATGCCAACTCTGCCGTTGCTAAGGCTAAGGAACTACTGGGCAAATAAATTAAAAAATGAAAATAACAGGCGTGGCAGGGAACTGCCATGCCGCTTAAACATTAACAAGAAAATCTAAATCAATGAATACACAAAACCTTGATACACTTGACTGGATAATACTTGCAGCTTATTTTATTATCCTTATTGCTATCGGAATGTGGGCAAGCGCAAAAGCTAAAAAAGGTGGAAACATGTTTCTTGCCGAAAACTCGCTGCGCTGGCACCACATCGGATTCTCCATGTGGGGCACTAACGTAGGTCCGTCGATGTTGATAGCTTCGGCAAGTGCAGGCTTTTCAACAGGTATCGTGTCGGGAAACTTTGCTTGGTACGCCTTTGTCTTCATCGCTCTCTTGGCATTTGTCTTCGCTCCGCGTTATCTTGGCACGGGAATATCTACGCTTCCCGAGTTTATGGGACTTCGTTTCGGTAATTCAACGCGCAATATCCTTGCGTGGTATACTATCGTAACCATACTAATTTCATGGCTCGCTCTTACGCTTTTTGCTGGTGGCATAATCATACGCCAAGTGTTTGGCATACCAATGTGGCTCTCTGCCTTGTTGTTGCTTGCCATTTCCGCGTTCTTTACTATCTTGGGCGGTCTGAAAGCTGTGGCATATACAAATGTTTACCAAATGGTTCTGCTCATCGTTGTTTCCGCCACACTTACTATAGTAGGCATTTGGCGACTCGGAGGCGAGAGCTTCAGCCAAGGTATAGCCACTCTTGCCAATCCTGATATTGTGCCTACAGGCTACTGGAATCTTTTCCAACCCAACAGTGATCCTGACTTTCCTTGGCTTCCTATCCTTCTTGGCTATCCGATAATGGGGGTCTGGTTTTGGTGCACCGACCAGTCTATGGTTCAGCCCGTGCTTGCCGCTCGCAATCTTTCTGAGGGACAGAAGGGCGCAAACTTGACGGGATGGCTCAAAATTCTTGATGTTGCTATATACATCATTCCTGGTGTTGTGTGCTATGCCATGGTGCAGACTGGCTATTTCGGCGGAACTCAGGTGAATGCCGACGATGCTTATCTCAAACTTGTGTATGAACTTTTTCCTGCCGGCATGGTGGGACTGGTGCTTGCCGTATTGACGGCAGCTCTTGTCAGCACCATTGGCTCTGCGTTGAATGCTTTGAGCACTGTATTTACTATGGATATCTATGTGAAGAACATACGTCCGCAGGCCACACAGGAGGAGATACGTCGAACAGGACGCGTCGTAACTATCGTTGGAGCACTTGTCTCAATAATAATTACGGTGGCTGTTGACGGAATAAAGGGAATGAATCTATTCAATGTCTTCCAGTCTGTACTCAGTTTTATTGCTCCTCCAATGGCAGCAGTCTTCCTTATGGGAGTATTCTGGAAGCGATGCACAACACTTGCCGCGAATATGACGCTTACTTTCGGCACGGTATTCAGTATAGGTGCCGGGATTCTATATCTTTGGGTTATCCCTGGCATGGCGGAACATGTACATTTCATGCTCCTTTCATTTTATATTTTTGTAGCATTGGTGGTGATGATGTTTATTGTAAGCATCTATGACAAGAAGGCAAACGAGCAACAAAACGTAATTGTTAAGGTTCACGAGAAAACTGAACGTAGCGTAATCATCGCATGGGTGAGCCTTGCCGTTGTTATGATTGCTCTCTATGTATTCTTTAATGGCAACTGATATATAAGCTTGTGCCTGAATGATGGCCATTTGGGTATGGCGTAAAGAAAAAAGCACTGCGGTCGGACTTTGTTTTTCAGTCCCTGACTGCAGTGCTTTTGTTTGACGCTTGCCTTGTTTAAATGTCGTGTATAAACTTTTTGTTCTGTGCTATGGAACAGGGAGCTTAATTTTATTTTACGGTGCTTTCGCTTTTATATTGCGATGGTGTGACGTTGTACATTGATTTGAACACGCGTGTGAAGTGCGACATGTCGTAGTATCCCACGCTGCGTGCTACCTCATTTATAGGAATATTCTTGTCGCTGTCAATAATCCTTTTGGCCGTTAGCATCTGTATGCGGCGGATATAAAAGGCGGGTGTTTCTCCGGTTATGGCATTCAGCTTCCTTCGCATCTGTTGTCCGCTCATGCAAAGTCGTGATGCAATGTTGTCTACCGAAAGGTCACCGCTAGGCATAGCTTCCGTAACGACGCCTGTTAGCTTTTGCAGGAACTCACGTTCATTCTTTTGTAGACTTTGTTCTGGCTTCTCCTGCTTCTCTTCCACGGCATTGGAGTATTTTTCGCGCATCAGCCTTTGTCGACGTAGCAGGTTATCTATGCTTACGACTAGTTCGTTGGCGTTGAAAGGCTTGTTAATGTATGCGTCTGCACCTGTTGAGAGGCCTTGAATACGGTCGCGGTCTGTGCTTTTCGCTGTGACCATGACTACGGGTATGTGGTTAAGTATCTCGGATTGACGTATTTGGGTGCAGAGCTGCAAACCATCCATTACGGGCATCATGAGGTCGGTGATAATGATGTCAGGCATAAGCTTTTGGGCCTTTTCAAATCCTTCTTTGCCGTTTTGCGCAAATCTTATCAGATATTTGTCTTTCAGGCAGAGTTGTATGTATTCTGCCACATCGATATTGTCTTCCACGATTAGGGCAATGGATCTTGTGGCGTTTTCTTTTTTCACAGTGGCTTCATCTTCATCCTCTACTATTCCCGTATATTGTATTGAGTCGGCTGCAATTTGTTGGCGTGCGGGCTGGTTTGTAGAGAGTTCCTTCACATTTCGGCAACAGGTGGCAGGAAGTATGACGGTAAACACAGAGCCTTTTCCTAGAGAGCTTTCAACAGTTACTGTGCCATTGAGCTGTTCTGTGATTTGTTTCACAAGTGTAAGACCTATTCCAGACCCCATATCGCTCAGACCGTCGTTGTTCTGATGATAGAGATCGAAGATGTGTTTTTTGTCTTCCTGTGACATCCCCACTCCGAAGTCGGCGATTCGCAGTGTGAATTTACCTTCATCAATGGCTGTAGTTACAAGAATATTGCTATCAGGCTTTGAGAATTTAATAGCGTTAGACATAAGGTTGCATACTATTTTCTGTATATAGTCGGGGACGAAGTCCATTGACATTTTTTCCTGCTTCGGTGCGTATACAATTTCGATGTTGCGTGATTCTGCTAATGCCGTGAAGCTATCGAGCAACATAGAAACGTAGGACGCAACGTCTCCCCTGTACCATTCTGGCGCTGCAGCCTTCGCCTTTATTCTGGATATGTCGAGAATTTGATTTATTAGCGATAGAAGCCTTCGCCCCTGCCTGCCTATTGTTTCTCCTGTTCGGCCAATTTCTTTGTCTTTCACTTGTCCTTTGCACATTCGGTCGGCATATCCCAATATGACAGTAAGTGGTGTTCGGAACTCATGTGTTATGTTTGTAAAAAACGATGTCATGGTTTTCTCGTTTTCTTCCATGAGTTTTTGCTTGTGTTTCCTTGATTTTATGGCATAGCAAAGGAAGATTACCGTTATGGCAGAAAGTAATCCTATGGCTACGGCAGACAGTATGCCTACGCGTTTCAGCACTTTTTCCGACTGGTAATTCCTGCTCAGTGTGTCTATCTCGTCTTGTCGCCGTTCGTATTCGTATTTTACGCGTATATTCTGCATGTGAACGAGATTTTTTTCGCTGTTCACACTGTCATTGTATTTGCTTGATTTTACATAGCAATCGAGAGCCTCGCAGTAATTGTTTTCTTTTTTATAAATAAGATAATAGAGTTTGTATACCTCAGATAGATGTTCTATGGAGTTTTGTTTCTTTGCCTCGTCAAGAGCTTTTGCAAGATAAGTTAACGCTTCTGTGCAGTGCCCTGTTTGCACCTGTACGCGTGCTAGTGCTAGGCACGATTCCAGCCAGTGCCACTTGTCGTTGCTATTCTCCATTAGAGAATAGGCTTTTTGATATTGAACTATGGCCTCTTGTGTTTTTCCTGCTTTTTCTAGTAAACGACCGAAGTGGTTGTAACATAGTGATATGCCTAGGTCTGAATGTGCCGCCATGTTGCTTTTCATAGATTTGCGGTAGTAAACCCATGCAGAATCTGTATTGCCGCCAGTTTCGAAAAGCGAGCCAAGATTAGCGAAGTTTATGGCGCGTCCTAGTTCGCTGCCCAGTTCCGTTTCTCCCGCAAGGGCAGCGCGGAATACGGAGTCGGCGGTGAGACTGTCTTTAAGCGTGAGACTAATGTTGCCGATGCCGTTGAGAGACATTACCTTATTCTTTTTAGCCACCTTATCTTCTTTGTCGCTGTATTCGTTGCAGAGCGTCAGAGCCTGATAGTGGTAGTTGGCGGCTTCGTCAAGAATGCCAAAGCGTCGAAAATTTGTTCCGATATTATTAAGGGCTTGCACCATATCAATGGTGTCGTGCAGAGATTTTGCAAGCGTGTATTCCCGTTGATGGCAGTCAATAGCTTCTTGGTAGTTGTTGTTCTCGCGTAAAATCTTTCCTAGCCGCTTGCAAGCCATCATTTCGCTGACGGCATCGTGTTGTTGCCTGTAGCTTGAAACAAGTGTTTGCAGCTGTGTTGTGTCGTCAATAGCTTGTGTCACGCTGTCAGCCTTCGCTCTTTGCTCAGAAATGTCGGGGCGTTGCTTATGCTGCGCACACGAAACAAAAAGAATTGCTGCAAAAGCAGAAATGATTATGGCTCTCTTTGTCCTTTTGAATGGCTTGGTACTTGTGTTATGTTCCTTCATTAACGTGTCTATATCCTAGGTTTTGTTTATGCAAATATATGTAAAAAAGAATAATAAAGGTAATGTTCAGTAGAATATTATTGTCGTTTTCATATGAAATATCTATTAAAAAGCCCTTGTTTAAGGAGGTTTGTAACGAATTGGCTATTTTTTGAAAAATTTATCCTATAAAAAGCATTTGTTGTTCTGTTACTTTGCAGTGAAATTATTTGAAGCACGTGTTGTTGAACCCACACTAAAACCAACGTTTATACTTTCTATGAAGAGCGAAGAGAGAAATACCAAGACAATAAACCGCAGCATTTCGTATCAAAAAGTTGACGAGATTATCGAAAAGCACCTTGCAGAAATACGGTCGCAGGAAAAGGCTGCAAAAAATAGTTCAAACACAGAGGCTGGCGTGACAGGCAAGGCAATAGGTCTGTTGGCTGCTGCAATTGGATTTTTCATGCCGGTCTCTGCACAATCGGAGATTGGTTGGCAAGGCGGCACTGTTTACGATTTCGGCGAGATAAAGGAGCAAAAAGGAATGGTGGCACACACTTTCGTATTCAAGAACAACGGTGACGTCCCATTTTCTATAACCAATGTTAGGACATCGTGTGGCTGCACTTCTGCCGCATCAACGGGAAAGATAATTTATCCGGCTGACACTGCTCACGTAACGGTTTGTTTTAACCCGACCAATGTAGAAGGGTTCTTTCATCAGCGCATTGTGGTATATACAAATTCACCAGCAAGGCAGAACTCTTTATTTATAAAAGGTAATGTGAAACCACGCAAGGAGAAAAATGATATAAGCAAGAGTGAAAGAGGCTTGTCTTGAGAACCATACACAAAAATAATATATAGAGAGAACAGGAAACCAATTATTAACTTAGCTAATTAACAAGATGAAAAAAGCAATTCTCCTAACAGCAATGCTAATCCTTGCTGTGTTCCGGATGAATGCGGCCAGGGACTGGAACGTTAATACCAACCAGTATGCCTATCATGCCGTGGTCTATGCCGTTTTGCAGGATGCTGATGGAAAGGCAGTGACCCTTGGCGATAACGACAACCTTGGAGCATTTATCGGTGATGAGTGCCGTGCTATCGCAACCAGTACGACACTCAACAGTGGTCAGACCATCTTTACTGTCCGCATCGGCGTGGCGGCTGAAGACAAAGGTAAAGAAGTGAAGTTTGTTATCCGCTCTGGATGGCGTCAGACTGAGTTTACGCTTGCCGAAACAATTGAGGTGACGGGAGGCGATGAAACCGTAGGTTCTGTCAATCCATCCAACCCCAAAGTTTTAACCTATACGCCGCTCACAAGTATTATGTTGCCTGAGAGGATTGACATCAATATGGGCGAAACGTTAGATCTGACAACGGTGATGACATGTGAACCGGCCAACGCTACCATGCCCGATGCCTTCGAATGGTCTGTAGGCAACTCTGTGGCTTACATGAAAGTAGAGAACAACATCTTAACACCGTTACAACCTAATACTTGGTCGAACTACCTGGAAGTAAACGCTGGTTCAATATCAGCCATGACTCGTGTTTATATCCACCAACCCATCACCTCTTTAGAAATCAACCCTGACTATCCCGATGCTACCATCGAGGTAACTGTTGGCAACTTTGATGACCTTGACGCTAAGTTGAGAGAGATTGTTACCATCATGCCAGAAGATGCTACGGAGGAAGTGGTGTGGAAACCGTCTGACGCAGAGGCTATCGTTTGGCTAGAATTGGATAGTATCAGCAAGAATGGTTGTTGGAATCCAGTGAAGCCAGGCACCTATACCATGACTGGTAGTGCGGCTTACGGTGGTACGGTGACCGTGACAGTAAAGGTAGTCCAACCCGTAGAGGCGCTCGATCAGCAGTATAAGGACATCGTTGTCATCAACGGTGAGGAGATTACTCAGTATCTTAAGCACACCATCAAGATTCTTCCCGAGAATGCAACAACGCAGACGGAAGGTCTTACCTATACGATAGGACAAGAAAGTTACGACAGCCCAACGCTGCAACTTAACGATGACAATACTATCACCGCCAAGACTGCATGCCAAACGGTGACGGTGTATGTCTCTCACCAAGACATTCCGAACACGCAGATACCGGTAGTGGTGCAGGTTATTCCTAATGACAGCATCTTTATAAAGGCAAAAGAGAACCCGATGCTGAAGGAAATGCTTTCGAGCCAGTTTGGACAGACCAATCTCTACCGCATCTTATTGAACAACTACGACAGTAGCGACCTATATGCCGAAGCGCAGAAGAGCGAAGAGTTCCTCAGTTGGTACCAGAACAATTTCAATATCAGCATGAAGGAAGTGCAGGATGAAGGCAAGGACGCGATCCTCACTATTGATGCTGACAATTCCACAGCAATAGTCAACGCCTATGGCTCTACCAATGTGCGTCTCTACATGCCTTTCACCGCTTCAGGTTTTGACGATGCCGGTACGTTCGTGCCCAACAAGGCTTATGAATATGGTGTGACCTACAAACTCGTTATCTCTCAAGGCTTGGAATCGATATATCTTCAAGCAGTGGAGCTTGGTATGGAAGACACTGACGTGCGCCTTGTGGCTAAGACCGTACCCGATGGCTACATCCTCAACGAATATGATGCGAAGCTTTCGTTTAGTAACCAAGTGGAATTGGCTTCCTTCGAACGCGTAGCCGGTACCAACGAGTGGATCATCACACCGCAACGTGTCGGAGAGGGCATGGTGAACCTTACCTATCAGAACTATGGTTGCGAAACTCAGCTCAATGTTTCCCAGCATCTCAACAAGGAAGCCGGATGGCACTGGGTGTCGCTCTATGGCGGTGGCGTGGACGTGAGCAAGTATTTCGACAATGCTCAGGAGCTGCGTAGTCAGTCGGCCTTGGTATACAACGACCCACAATATGGATTCTTCGGCGACCTGCAATGTCTAGAAGTGAGAAACTGCTATAAGATGCAAGTGAAGGAAGGTAAGACAGTGGACTTCATCATACCCGAATGTTATAGCTATAGAAGTGATACGACTCACGTTGCCGTTTCTACCTATTGGAACTGGGTGGCCAATCCTTACTGCAAGAACCACTCTTTCGATGACGTGTTTGAATATATTAAACTGCCCGACAACGCCGTCGTCCTGTCGAAGAGCGACGGTATGGCTACTTATGCCGAAGGCGCATGGAGCAGCACTATCAAGACGTGGAAAGCAGGCGAAGGCTATCTCATCTATTTGCCGGAAGGCAGTGAAACCATGACATTCTCGTACGAAAGCTCATTGCCGTCGGTGACGAGCGAGAATACAGATGTAAATAGCGTGGCAGAACGTAACTGTATTTGGAATTATGATAGCCGTCGATTTGCAGACAATATGGCTATTATCGCTAAGGGTTCGGCAGACCTTGAAGAAGGACGCCACACTATTGGAGCATTCGTCGGTGATGAGTGTCGTGGTGAAGGTTCCATCGTTAATGGGCGCATCCTGATAACTGTGAACGGAAAGGCAAATGAAAACATTACCTTTAAACTTCATGATAATCTGACGGGAGCGATTACAGACCTCAGCGACGAGATTCGCTTTAGCGACATTGCCGGGACATTCACAAAACCAGTCATTCTGCATACCGTTGTAAGTGGCATTGAAAATGTGAACAATAGCAATGACCTAAGCATATCTGTTAAAGGCAACAGCATAAATGTAGAAGGTGCAGAAAATGGTGCGGTAGAAGTTTATACACTCTCCGGACAGCGTGTAAGCCTTACTGGTTTGGCTGCTGATGTCTATGTGGTTAAGGTAAAGACTGCTGCAGGAACTATAAAGAAGAAAGTGGTTGTTAAATAATAATATGCGACCACGTCTTTGCAAAAAACAATAACTGAAGGAAATCCTCCGTCCGCTGAAAATGGCGGACGGGCGGTTTCTTTACAGCAAAACAATCATTCACTTAAGGCGGACAGACGTTTCGCTAGACAAAAGACCTACGCAAATGACAGACACATCACCAATATACATAAAGAAACTGCTGTCCCGGAGGCTGACTACGGCATTTCTAGTTGTGGCTTGTCTTGTAGGCTCGACGACTGTTTCGGCACAAGACATATCCCAAATAGGGAAAAGCGATCCCCTTATTATAACGGGTTCGATAGGCACAAACAATACATACTACCACTCCACAAGTGGAGCAGGATACATGTCGCCGCTGAGCAATTCGCTGTTTGCCAATCTCAACATCAGCCTCTATGGCATATCCATGCCGTTTGCCTTTTATTATTCTAACGATAATCTGCATTTCAACTATCCGCAGTTCTCGTTTAACATCAGTCCGAGCTATAAAAATTTCACAGCTCACATAGGACAGTCAACAATACCATTCTCAAATTATCTTCTGAACATGTCGTTTAATGGTATCGGACTAGAATACCACGGTTCCAAATTCAGGGCATCTGCATTTTATGGTGTCTTGCGCAAGGCCGTAAACGATAATCCTGAAGATCCAAACCCACGCAAGCCGCAATACCGTCGGTTGGCATGGGGATTCTCTACCGGCTATACTTGGGGGAGCAACAGCCTTGATCTATATCTGCTTCGTGTTTATGATTCGCCGGGTTCCATAGACGAATATTGGCACCAGTACTGTCATCCGCAAGAAAATCTCCTTGTTGGATTGAAAGCCCTGGTCAACATAAAGAACCATGTTTCGCTTTCTGCGAACGTGGCAACGTCGGCGTTTACAGCCGACAGAGAGTCGCAGACTGTAACTTCTGGCGATGCAACTCGCTTTGACAAGATTTTTGAACCTCACTATACCACGACAATGCGCTTTGCCGGAGACGCAACGCTGAATCTTAACTTTCCGTGGATGAATGCCTCGGTAAGCTACCGCATATTGCAGCCCGATTACGTTTCCTTAGGCACATATTATACTTCAAACAATTACCACAGTCTTGGATTGAACGTCAGCACGACGCTTTTCCGCTGCCTAACACTTTCCGGCTCATTCTCCGGGCAAGCAGACAACCTTGCCAAGCAACAACTTTACACAACAAAAGGATATGTCTACAATGCCATGGCATCGCTACGGCTTGGCAACAACTTCAACTTGTCGGCCATGTATAATGGCTATCTTCAAGACCAGGCTGACGGAACGACGAAGGTAAACGACACGACAAAGGTTAACCGTTTGCTTCATAGCTTCAGCCTCGTGCCGACATATAACTTGCCTGGCGAAGCTTTCGACCACACCATGTCTATGTCGGCAAACTATACAATGAACAAAGACCTTAACAAATTCTCGATAGGACAGTCGGATGTGAACACACTAGCACTTGGGGCATCTTATAATCTCAACGTGAAGGCGTGGGAAACGGACTTCACGCTGTCGTTGAGCCACCAAAACACAAAAGGCTTTGAAACAGAATACTCCTCAGATGTGATGTCGCTTTCAACGGGCCATTCATTCCTTAAAGAAAAGAATCTTTCAACTTCCGCAACATTATCTCTGTGTTACAATGAGGTGAAGCATCAGTCGAAAAACCTTTCAATGGCAATAGATATGAGTGCCTGTTATACTCTGAAAAAGGTGCATGCCTTCAGCCTGTCTGCTTCAATGAGCAAATACGGCGATGTGAACTTGCAGAAAACGCGATCCTCTCTTGACGAAACCGATATAAGAATTTCGCTTAATTACCTTTACACTTTCACATTGCTTGAGTTGAAGAGAAAGGCAAAAGGCAAATAATCTGGCCAAACGGCAACGCTAGGCAATGTAACCATATTGCAGTAGATACGAAAAGACGATATATATAAAATAACGACATACAGAAAACGCATGAGAACAAGACGATATATCAGTACGCTGCTTATAGCTTTAAGCTTTGTGCTTACGGCATTGGCACAGGAAGTGAATCTTACGATAACTCCCATAAGGAACGTCCTGCCTCCACAGGTAATGTATTATCTGTCTAATGCAGGGCAGTATTTCAGCGTTTCCGTTCAAAACACCACGAACGAGACACAATTAATATATTTCGGTATAGACATAAGGCAAGTAACTCCTTCTTCATCACTTGAGATTATCGTTCCTGGCAAGACGATGCCTCGTCAGGCCATTGAGCTGCAACCAATGCAAGCCCGTGTGCTCTCAGCGGTAGAGCTACGTAACATGTTCAATCATGTGCGGAGCGAAGATATCGTGATGCCCGCCAACCTTTTCAGTGACGTAACGTCAGGAGCTTTTGGCAACCTGCCCGAGGGAACATATGAGATAAGCATGTATGTATACCGCTGGGATCCGCGTCTAACCTCGCCTGTTCTTGTCAATAACCCCGCGGTTAGTAAATGCTTATTCACCGTATGTTACGAGGCAAAGGCCCCACAATGGATAATGCCTGTGTCTACAGGCGAATATGAGAGCATGGACATTGCCACGCTCTCAAAGCAGAGTCCGATGTTGCAGTGGCTGGCTCCTGTCGTAAACTGCGACCCCAAGCCACGCACTTATACATATGACATAAAGGTCGTGCAGCAGATGCCGTTGCAGGCCTACGACCAAGCGATAGAGAACAACCCTATTGTTTACCAAGCTACGGGGTTAACCATGCCGCAGTGCATGATTCCCACCAACATTATCAGCAAGTTCTCACCCGTAGAAACGTATGTGGCGCAGATTACCACCAAGTCGAACGCAACCCAACAAGGGGCGCTCGACTATATCCATTTGCAAAACGATGGAAAAAGCGACCTTAAAATATTTCGCGTAAAGGACTATACTGCTCTTTCGAACGAGGATGTCACTTATAGTGTGCCGGAATTTATTGCGCCCACACCTGTTACGGAGTTAGCCGGAAAAGATTATGCCACCGTAAATAGTGATGAACCTACGCTAGTATGGAATGCTCCGAAAGCGAACGGCAACAGTAACGCTGGTACAAAGTTTAGCTATACTCTGAAAATTGTGCATCCTGCTTTTGACGAAGTCTATGACAATGACGAGGCAGATAAAGCTGTGGAAGAGCTTGAGGCTGACTATCTTGTGGAAGGTCTTACCACAACGAGTCATACATTGCCTAAGTCTTTCATGGAGCGGTGCGATTCTACAATATACATTGCCCGTGTTTATGCTGTACCAGACAAGACATCAGAGCAGAATGGATGTAACTATATATATGAAAATGGTGGGAAGTCCGCACCCTCAGTCTTTTACTTTTCAGCTGATAACGACTCTATTGATCTGAAGGCCCTAGGGGGTAAAGTGCTTCCAGATTCGCTCTATAATTTTGTAAACCCAGAGATAATCCTTCCGCGTTACTCCGATGTGGATGGAGCGCGCAAGGAGTTCTTAAATTCAGATGTAGCCATAGAGTGGCGCAAACCTTATTTCGAAGGTGGTCGCGGTACGCAGCCCGATACGTTGAAGTTTGTTTATGATGTTGAGCTTTATTCCTCGAATACATATCAGCCGCATACGGAGATGCTCAAGCTCAAGCCGGTGTGGCGCCATGACAGTCTGACTGCGACAGTTGACACATTGCACATATCATCGCTTGAGGGGAAAGTGTCGAAAGGCGATTACATGTTATTGCGTATCTCTCCGCGTGTTCTTAATGAGAAATCCGTACACTATCTTAATGATAGTATAAATATTGTCGACTTTGCCTTGACGGACAGACTATCACAACGGTACTTCCAATGCGCAAACCAAGTTGAGATAGAGAACGAGGAACCCACGTCCAAGAAGGCTGTTGACCTGAAGGGAAAGAGTGTGCGCATTGGTGAATATGAACTTGTGCTTGACGGTAAACTGAAGGATATCGGTGACGGTAAATTCTCTGGAACAGGCCATGTTATATGGGAGCCGTTGGCTTTGACATGGAAACTTGCCGTGAAATTTGATTCTATCAGTGTAAACACTGAAGATCAAGTATACAAAGGTCTTGTAGTCACCTATGGCGGAGACTCAAATCCAATGACAAGCTCGCAAGTTGTTGACAGCCTTTTCTCTGATTGGGGTATTGACAATCTTATTGGCGATACAGGCATTCCTTATGCCAACAAGCTGCAGAATATTGCAACCGACAAGATAAAGGGACTGGCAGAGAAGTATAATCTTGCGGAATACTATAAAGACATTCAAGACGGTAAGGCTTTGATTGAAGGATTGCTTGATGGCAATGTGGAGAACGTTACCTTCCCACTTGAAATACCGAAAAAACTCAATAGCACACCAGTCAACCTGCAGATTTCAACAATGAAATTTGCACCAACGTATGCCACTATGGATCTCATCGGAACATTTGTTGTTCCTGAGACCAAGGCTACACATAACCAAATACTCGTGTTTGGCGCACCACGTCTCTGCATAAGCCCTAAGAGCCTAATACCCGAAGCTGGAGCTATCTCGCTGCTAAAAGACTTTGAAATACTTGATCCTAAAACGGGGTATCGCATAAAGTTCAAAGCACCCCAGAATGTTACGGAGCCTGCTGATGAGGGATGCTTCCTTTCTTGGAGCAACAACAAGTTTGAGGTGCTCAACGCTGATCTTGACATGACCATGCCAGACGACCTGAAAAAGGTGGTAAATGGTACGGTTACCAATGACAGTGTTCATCTTCATCTGAAGACTACCATCAGCGACTGGAATGACTGGACTGCAATGGGCAGCCTTGACTCCTTTGAACATGTAGACTTGCCAGGCTATGTCTTTACGGCAGATAATGTTGTTGTAGACTACTCTCAGAAGAGGAACGAACTCAGCATGGGCAATTTCCCTAGCGATTTCAAAATGTCCGATGCTGGTATAACAAATGGAAGCAAGGAAGCATGGCGTGGCCTTTATATGAAGGAACTTTCTATGCAGTTCCCGTCAAGTATAAAGGTGGGCAACGGCAAGGAACCTATGAAGGTGATGCTGCAGAACATGTTTATCGACAAGTCTGGACTAACGGTAGACTGCGGCATAGTCAACGCAATAAACTACAAAACTGGCGAAGAAGGAACGATAGGTGGCTTCTCTTTCACGATGGATACCGTGAGGGTGAGTGTCGTACAAAACGATTTCCGGGATTTTGGTTTCAATGGGAAACTGCAAATACCGATGTTTAAAGGCACCATCCAGTATGCTTGCAATATTTACAATCAGACCTTTACTAAGAAAGGGACGGGTAAAGGCTACGCTTATGTGTTCAAGACGCATCAGATAGAGAACCTCGACTTCGACT
>CAVLBD010000029.1:0-37535 GCA_963661195.1 bacterium | reverse complement strand
GAAAACATTTTATGTGCTTACTTTCTGCAATAACTCCGCACGCTTATATTGCAAAACGAAAATTTTATCGCCCATTTAAATGCACATAGGCGATAAAATGTATTCGAGTCATGTTTTTTTACTATTTCATTTTGTGGCAAGCTTTTTTGACTGTAAGTGCTAGAACCCGTTTATTTGGGCATCCATCCAATTTATACGGGCTTTGTAGTTGCTGCGCATACGTTTTATGACATCGGAAAAAGATAATGTTTCGTCACCATTTTCGCGTGATGAAATTGGCCATAATGCAATGTTCAGCTCATCAGAGTGCCTTATACGCTCTGCCTGTGAAGCTATGTATGTATCTACGGCAATGTATAACTGTTTCTGCATATTCCATTTTCCTTCATGCACGCCTTAAATGTGTCATCCTTGAAAAGCTGGCCATAGTATAAACAGCTCATTATTTCCCAAGTGTTTTCGTATTGGAATGTGCCCCCAATCGAAATCCCATACAGGGCCAGCTATCATCTTGCCATTCACATCTTTATGCATATAGCAGTTCTTGGGCCAGTTTGGTTCAGCATTACCTGTGAGTTCATGTACCAACCGCCAGTCTATATGTGAATCAATGTCTATATAGTTTACAAATTCGCGGGTGAGGAACTTTGCATTGTCATAGAGAGCCGTTTCAAGTTGTTCAACGTATTGTTTAATGTAATTGAATTGTGCGTCATTTACTTCGTCTGGGTCTTTGAACATGTAAGAAAGTTCTTTCCTTGAAGACATGAACTTATAGGTTTCGTCATAGTTAATGTCAAGTTCCATGATGTAACCTCCAGACAGAAGGTCACCAGAAGTTATGTTCTTGTTAGTTTCGGTGATATTCACTCTATTTTCACTTACCTTAATGTGTTCGCAAAGATAATAATTGCCAATATGTTTGCCATTTAGTATCACCTCAACAAATCTTCCTTTAGGGTTCCAGCCCATTGTATTTGTTAAATTGGCTATATGGAAGGCAATGTCATTGCGCAGTAAAGTGCGATCCATCCAATTTGCCAACAAGTCGAACCTTTTTTCATTGGGTAATCCCAAAAGTTCCGTTAGTAGTAAACGATGGCTGCAAGTGAGTGATGTCTGTTATATAAGGCGAACTCAAGGTGATGTTATAGCCGCTAATTGTAGCTTCAACATCCTTCAGTGTGCAAGGTGAATTATTCTTTTCTTTTAGTGAGAACGAAGTAAATACGTTGTTCGTGTATTTCAATTGAAAAGCTGATGAAGAAATAAAAAACTTGTTTCCGCTACCATCCGTCGTTGATATGACGAAAGTAACCAAGTCATTGTAGTCTGTTCCTGTTCCCAAGTCTTCAATGGTTGCTTTGTATTGACCTTTTTTCAGAACGCCTTGCTCATCAAAACATTGTTCCACCTTGGCTAGTCTGTAGGCAGTTGGGGTTGTTACATAACTAATGTCTGTCGAACTTACTTTTGCAAGTTTATTATCAAAAGTTTGTGGGGCATAATTTATTTGGGCAGTACCAACTTTGTCCAGCATAATTTGGCAGTCGTCAGATGATGTGTCGTAATCGAAAAGTGCAGACTGAGGATTAACCCTGAATTCAACAGTTACTGCAATGCCTTTTGATACATTAACGCATTGTGTAGTTAGTATGGCAATAGAGGTTGGACAGAAATAGTCCTTGTTGAATGTGAATACCGTTCCGTCTGCCATAGTGATAGTAATGGTATGTAGAATGTCGTTTTCCGCAATGCCACTGATGGTTATTGATGTATTGGAAGAAAGGGGTGTCTCAATTTCCCTAATTGTTTTCGTTGTATCATTTGTGTCATATTCTAAAAACACATAGTGCCCGTTGGCGTCGGTAATGACATGTATGGACGTTGTCTTTACTAATATATCATTTCCATTAGCATCTTTAAATCTTGTGAAGGTTTCTCCATTATCATAAGATACGGTTAAATACCCATCTTGATCAACTTTTAGATATGGAGTTTTTCCATCATTTCCATCTTTCCCGTCTGTTCCATTGATAATATTAATGCTAGTATTGTCAGAGAAAAAGATAGTCCATCCCCCTACATCACCTTCAATCGCCTTAACGTCTTTTATAAATTTTCCCTCTTTGTAGGCTTGTTCTAATGCTTTTACTGCTGATTGCATATCAAAAACAGTCTTTTCTAACGTGTCTAGGCGATTGTTCACTTCATCAAGATCTGTACAGGAACCAATAAAAAAACTTATACAACAGAGTAGAATTGTGAATAGATTCTTCATGAAAGTTTGGTTAAAATGAATGTATAACTATAAATGTCTATAAAAATTACATTCATAATACCAGTGAAAAGCAGAAAAGTAAAAGAGCAAAAAAAATAATTGTGAAAAAAGAAATGTATATCAGATGGAAAAAATAAAGTATAAGGTCTGTACCAGTTGACATATAAAGATATAGACAACAATCAATGGCGCAAAAGCTTTTATCCCGTCAACAAGCGAAGATATACAATTGTAAATGGAGGTCATGCGTTTTGTGAAAAAGGCAAAAGTCCACATCATAAGGCAGATAATAGAGCATAGTGATGGTATTATGCTCACACTGAAGCTGCTTGGATAGAGATTTCCTGTGGCACTAAGAAGTATGGCATGTGGTGTAAATGCAAGCAAGGTCATGCTTAGAATGTAGATTGCCAATTCTGCACCTATAGCAATAAAAGCCATCTTGTCTCTGTAATCCATTTCTTCTTTGTGTGTGGCTAGCCGGTTAAGATGCTCAATGAAGCCACTTCTTTTAATTACACCACACGCCATGCCAATCATAATAATGTATATTATGATGGCACCGCTTACATTTTCTGTCATATGTCCAAATAGCCACCTTATCCCCTCGTCGCTGAGCAGTGATCTTATCTGAATTTCCGGATAGACGGTGCAGAGCATCCAAGAAAGGAATATTATGAAGACCTCGGCAATACATGCTAACGCAGTGGCAAAATATAGTGTCTGTTGAATAATGCTCTTTTTACTATTCATCGTCTGGTTCTAGGTTGTCTATATCAAGAATTCTCAGTTCCAGGGCTCTTACCACAAGGCGTGTGGCGTTAATATTCTGTTTCCCATTAGTGTTGCCGAATAGTTTCTGCACCAGTTCGTTCTGTCGTTTCTCAAGACTTTTAACTCCAAACGGTATTCCCCGTAAACTTGTAATCTGTTCTTTTGTGTATCCTAGGGCAAGATGACGCAGAAACCGCTCGTCATATTCGTCTATCTCGTATGCAATCTGTGCTTCCTGTCGCATGATTGTAGACTTCACGTCGTGTTTGAAATGCTCTAGAATCTTGCTCAATATTGGCTGGTTGAACACATTTTTCTTCCCTGCCATAATGCTTTCCACGTCAGCGCGTGTAAGCATCTCGCCAGTTTTCAGGATTATTCCGTTGCATCCCGCATCAAGGACATCAAGCCAAAGCTTTTCGTTGAGTATCTCACCCGTAAAGATAAGCACTTTTACGTTAGGGTATTTGGCTCTTGTTTCCCTGCAAATTTCTACTCCGATAGTTGTAGAGCCGCCTAAACCGAGATCAAGAAGCACCAAGTCTGGCTGATTTTCCTTCATTATTTTCCAGTACTGCTGCTCGTTTTCTGCTGTTCCTATTATCGTGGCTTCTGGAATGTCTGATTTAAGTATTCCTTCTGTGCCTTTCAATTCCAACGGCACGTCTTCTACTATAATTACGCTAAAGTTATTCATCTATATTTTATTGTTTTCTTATGTCTGTTCTATAAGGTAATGTTATGATGAGTGTGAGATTTTCATCATCTTCTTTCTCTATATTTATTCCTCCTTTGCATAAATTTACGGCGGTGTTAGTTTCACGTACGATTTGTCGCATGATGAGAAAAGGTATATTGGCTTTCTCGGGGATAAATTGGTTGGGGTTATCTTTTGATTCTTTATTCAAGTTGCTTATAATTGCCTTAATATGAAGGTATGCACCTTCGGAAAAAAACGTATATTGGGGGACTGTGTTTCCGTTGACTGTTTTCAATATTTTGAATAAGTAAGAAATAAGCGTTTCGTCGCCAATGGTATTCATCTCTTCTGATTGGCAGACGGGAATTGTTACGGTCTTTCGCTCAAACGGAAGATTATTTATTTGCCTGTGAACCTGTTCAAGCAGGATGGAATATAATTCTTTGTAATAAGATATAAGGCCATTCAGAGTTTCTATGCCATTGTTTGTTGAACTTTCGTCTGTAGAGACGATATAGTTGTAAATCCTCGAAGGGTAATACATCGTCTCATGTTTTATTGTGCTAAGGCAATTTTCTGTTATGTTGTTGCTTATGTAAAATTTGTCGTTTTCATAAGACATTCTTTTAAGGCAGTCCTTTTGTACTTGTATTTTTGCTTGCAGTATGTTCTCTTTTTTGCTATCAGACAAGAGGTTAGCCAACAGATCGCTAAGGTCAATCTTATTGTTAATCACATCTGCGCATTGTGAAAGTTTTGTCACAGCGTTTAGCTTGCTTTGTGTGTCTTTGTTTGAAAGCGTTGTTTTTTCAAGTTCGTGATAAATTTCTTTTAGAGAGTTGCTCTTTGTTATTCGGCGGTAATACATGAGATATGTTGCCAAAGAGAGGGAAACGCATGATAGTATGAGCAATACTATGGCTATGCTCTTGTCCGTTTCTGAACGTTGCATTATGCGGCAATACTGCGCTATGGTGGTGTCCGCAGATACTTCCTTGAATAATTTGGTATATATTGAATTGTTGTACCGATATAAAGCCCATTCATGCAGGGCCAAAGAAGCTATAGCACTCTCGTTGCGGATGTCAAGGATTATGTTATAGTCGGTGGAAAGGCCTGAGTTAAACCATCTTATTTCTGGTGCCTCAGTGTTTTCTCTGTCGATGTGATGCATAAAATCCTTGCCGTTTGGTCTAAGGTGGGCATAGTGGCGGTTTAGCCATATACGTGCGGAGTCAGCAAACGCCAATGCCGCTGCATAGTCACCGTGTATGTTTGCAAAGTAAGTAGAGTCTGCAAATGTGGCAGCCTTGTTCAGGCATAGTTCTAATTCGGTTGGGCTTTTATGCAAATTCTGCTTGTTTTTGGGAAGAGCATTTACACTAGTGCAGAAAAGCATTAGGATTATTGTCGTTGCAATGCCTTTGGGTAGGGTGAAGAAGAAGCGGCTACCTTTGGGAGAGCTTTGTGCAGATATGTGGCAAACGTCAAAAATGCGGCTATATTTCCTGTACTTTTCCAAAATACCGCGACAATTTAAAAGCCCGAACCCGTGTCCGTCGGAAATCTTGCGGTTGAAGATACCTATTAGCTTGTCATTGGCAATGCCACATCCATTGTCTTTTACGGAAATCTCTATGCAGTTGTCTAGTTCTGTAGCGTAGACATTTATTTTTCCTCCTTGTGCGGTATATTTACGTGCATTGTCCGTCAGAGTGTTTATCATGAAGAGAGTTAAAGCTTTGTCCGCTTTAACGCAGTAGTCGGTATCTTGTATGCAAAGCTCTTTACCTTGCATTTCAAATACGATTTTACTGCGCTTCAAAATGTCAAAGAGTTCTTGAAGGCGGAAACTCGCTATTGTCATGCCGATATCGCCTTTGCGAAGTTGAATCCATTCAGTAATCGTGCTGTTATATTCGTTGATTTTTTCCGACAATTCAGTTATATACGAAAGCCTTTCTTTCTTTTGTCCGTCGGTTTCAGAACGTTCTTTTAGCTTTTTGACCTCGTTTGACATTCTGTCAATAAGAGGCAATATACTGTCAAGCAGAAAAACTTTAGCCCGGTTATCAATGTTTCTTCTTTTATTCTTTTCCAAACTAAGTTTTTGTATGTTGCACTTCTCTTCAAGTTCTTCTGAACATTCGTCTAAATCATTGATTCTTTTATTGTTAATGTTAGATATCTTGAGCTTTAGTTCATTAATTGCAACTTCAAATTTGAAGGTCTCTGTTTTCATTCGCCTGATGCGAAAGAGTATGAATGCAACGAGAAAAATAACTGATAGGATTGCAAGAATCATCCAGTTGAGTATCGTTGAGGTTTGTTCAAGTTTTGCAGCACGCGCATCAAGTTCCATGTCCTGACGTGTCTTCTCTTGAAGGTCAAGATATAGGTTTCTATTGAGATCGCTATTGTGTTTGTCGTTAAGTGAAGAATAAACGATGCTCAACTGTTCGCAGATACTTGCTATCAGGTCTGGAGCCTGTTTTATTTTGTTGCCATTGATTGCTTTTTCCAGACAGTATAACGAACTCGTATTGTCGCCTATTCCCCAAAAACATTTTGCAAGAGTGCGCAACGATGCTGCTTCCTGATAGGTGTCACCATATATTCTGAATAATTCTGTTGCTTTCTGCGCTAGATAGCCAGCAAGTAATGTGTCTGGCATATGGTCGACATTCAAGTATCCGACAGATACTTTGTTTTTTTCTAAAAGATAATATCGGCTTGAGTTGTTTATAAGCATTTCGCTTATCGCCTGCATAGAATTGGCTTCCCAGTACTTGAATTTCATTCTCTTCGACATGAGGTAGCATTCCAGCAACTTGTCGTATTCCTTCTGTAAAGTTTCTGCGGGAGATTTTGTTTGTATAATTCCGCCAGTACCGCATTGGTAGAGATAATTAAGGTATTGTGCCGTATCTTTCTGTAGGAGACCGTCGGTGGCTATCTGCATGAGGGCATCTGTTGCCAGGCTATCCAGACCGACATAATAGTAATATGTTGATAATACAAAAGAATATTCTGTTTCACCGTAAAGCAGCCGCTTAGCTTCGCGCGGTGATAGTGTACCTTCTTCTTCTTTTATTCGTTTAATTCTTTGTTGTGCTCTTACTTTATAGTCATAGAAATCTTTGTTTTGCGCTTTTCGTTGGCATAGTCTCATGTATTGAACATCAGCTATGAGCAATTCAAGCTGATTGTCTGTCAGCTTGTAAATACTGTCCAATTGTTTGGCAGCCAATGAAAAGTTCATCTTCGCAATGTTTACAAAAGCAATGTTGTTCATTGCTTCAGCCTTTCCTGATGAATAATCCCGGGAAAGAGAGTATGCTTTTCTTGCATTGTTATATGTAGAATCTAGATTCTTATAATGAAATGCATAAGAATCTGTGTTCAGCTTGTCCACTATGGAAGGTGATTGTCGTGAACAGGCAAAACATACAAAAAGACTCCATAGGCAAAGCATGCCCATGAAGCCTTTAAATTGTTTGTTGTTAACCGCGAGCCTTAGCAATGTATCCCAAAGCTTCTGCACATTTGTCTGAAACAGTCTTCCAATCTTTTGCTGCAACCACATCCTTCGGGAAGAGCTTGGAACCCATTCCTACACAGTAAACACCAGCCTTAATCCATGAAGTGAGGTTTTCCTCATCTGGAGAAACGCCGCCTGTTACCATCAGTTTAGACCAAGGCATAGGAGCTTTCAAACCCTTAACCAACTTCGGACCGAGCACATCGCCAGGGAATATCTTGCATAGATCGCAACCAACTTCCTGAGCAGCACCTACTTCTGATACGCTACCGCATCCAGGTGTGTAGGGAACAAGGCGACGGTTGCAGACTTTTGCTACTTCAGGGTTGAACAATGGGCCAACAACGAAGCAAGCGCCGAGCTGAATGTAAAGGGCTGCTGTTGCTGGATCAACTACCGAACCAACACCGAGAGCCATTTCTGGGCACTCTACTGCTGCAAACTTAACTACCTCTTCGAATACCTCGTGTGCGAAATCGCCACGGTTTGTGAACTCGAATGCACGAACACCACCATCGTAGCAAGCCTTTACTACATTTTTAGCCACCTCTGCGTCCTTGTCGTAGAAAACAGGTACCATTCCTGTTTCACCGATTTTTTTAAGGACAGCCAATTTGTCAAATTTTGCCATGATATTTTTCTTGTTGAAAAACTGCGCTTTTGTCGTTTTTTTTACTTTTGCGCATATTATTTTTGTTGTCTGTTAAAAAGAAAGGTTGGTATGGAACTAAACGGTTCCAACCAACCATTTTGTTTTGTTTATCTTATCGCTGAACACGACCAGAAGCATCGCCACCTGCAAGGTTCTCAACTTCTTCCTTGCTCATAAGGTTGAAGTCTCCAGGGATAGTATGCTTCAGTGCAGATGCTGCAACAGCGAATTCAAGAGCTTTACCCTGATCCTCAGGCCAAGTCAGCAAGCCGTGGATAAGACCACCTGCAAAGCTGTCACCACCGCCAACGCGGTCGATGATAGGCATGATATCGTAGTGCTTGCTCTGATAGAAGTCCTTGCCGTTGTAGATAAGAGCTTTCCAACCATTGTGTGTAGCAGAATAAGATTCGCGAAGTGTGGAAACAACGAACTTAAAGCCGAATTCTTCCATCATTCCTTTGAATATTCCGTAGTAACCCTCTGCGTCAGTCTTTCCGCCCTCAACGTCAGCGTCTGGCTTGAAGCCAAGGCAGAGCTGTGCATCTTCTTCGTTGCCAATGCATACGTCAACATACTTCATAAGAGGCTTCATGATGCTTTGAGCCTTCTCTGAGGTCCAAAGCTTCTTGCGGAAGTTCAAGTCGCAGCTTACGGTTACACCATGGCGTTTTGCAGCTTCGCAAGCCAACTTAGTTAGCTCTGCTGCTTTGTCGCTGATGGCTGGGGTAATGCCGCTCCAGTGGAACCACTGAGCACCTTCCATAATTGCGTCAAAGTCAAAATCCTTAGGATCAGCCTCAGCGATAGAGCTTCCTGCACGGTCGTAAACAACTTTTGAAGGACGCATTGATGCTCCTGTCTCAAGGAAATAGATACCGAGACGATTGCCACCACGAGCTATGAAATCTGTGTGGACACCATAACGACGAAGTGCGTTTACTGCACACTGTCCAATCTCATGATTCGGAACTTTTGTCACGAAATATGCTTCATGACCATAGTTTGCCGCGCTGACAGCAACGTTAGCCTCACCACCACCGTAAACAACATCGAATGTATCACTTTGAATAAATCTCTTCTGACCAGGAGAAGAAAGGCGAAGCATGATTTCGCCTAATGTAACTACTTTAGCCATTTGTTATTTTTAATAAATTAATTGTTTAAGATATTATTTGCTTTTCAGTTCACAAAGTTAGAGTTTTATATTCAACCGCACAAATAAATAAAGAAAAAAATAGATTTTACTGAAAAATGGAGGAAACAGTAGTGGCTTTTCGATTTTTTATTCTTATTTTTGCAAAACTACTGAAAAATATTGTTTAAAACATGTACATTTTTTCAAGCTCATTTCTATCATGACAGAAAAAGTTAGGATAAAAGATATTGCGGAAAAATCAGGAGTTTCTGTAGGTACTGTTGACCGCGTTTTACACAATCGCCCCAATGTTTCAAAGGAAGCAAGGGAAAAGGTTGAGAAGGTACTTAAGGAAATTAATTATCAGCCCAATATGTATGCCAGTGCATTGGCTTATAATAAGTCATACAAATTTTATTGTATCATTCCTGAACACGACTCTGAAGCATATTGGGAAGAAATTGAAGACGGAACGGCAAAGGCTTGTGAAACGCGACGTGATTTTCATATAAGCACAGAAATACTTTATTTTAAGCGTTATGATGCCAAATCGTTTTCCCAAACGGCAAAGATATGTCTAGAGAAAAATCCTAACGGTGTGATTGTTGTTCCTGGCGAACTGCAGGCAACAAGACGTTTTTGCGAAATAATGCATGAAAGGAACATACCGTTTATATTGCTTGACTCATATGTGCCAGATGTAAATCCTTTGTCTTTCTTTGGCCAAGACTCTTTTGCTAGTGGGATATTTTCAGCAAAGATACTTATGCTAATCGCAGGCAATGACAAGGAAATAATGCTCTTGAAACAGATGAAAAACGGTAAGGTGGCAAGTAGGCAGCAGGAGAACCGCGAGCAAGGATTCCGTCATTATATGAATGAACATTTTCCGAAAGTAAAAATTATTGAACTTGATATACCTGTTGACAATAGTAGAGAAGGGATAGATAAAAAATTGGAAGCGTTTTTTACCACGCATCCGGAAATTAAGAATTGTATAACTCTCGGTTCAAAGGCGCATATCGTTGGGGAATTTTTGCTTAAGACAAATAGACGCAACGTGCAGATTATGGGCTACGACATGGTTGAAAAGAATGCAGAATGCCTTCGTAAGGGTTCTGTGTCTTTCTTGATTGCTCAACATGCTTATATGCAAGGCTATCATTGCGTAGATTCCTTGTTCAAGGCAATAGTGCTCCACAAAAAGGTTGACCCTACGAATTTTATGCCGATAGAACTTCTTTCAAAAGAAAATGTGGACTTTTATAGAAGGACTCAACTTTGATCATTTTTTTATTGAATTACTGAAAACAAATATATAATCTAAAACAAATATGAATATTTCATCATTTATCAAAATCAACCCAGCTGACTCTGTGGTTGTTTGCCTTCGTCCTTTTACAAAAGGCGAGAAGGTCAATGTTGACGGGAAGGACATTGAAGTTCTCCAAGACACTCCTGCTGGACACAAAGTCCTTATAAAAGATGCTCCCAAAGGGACAGATATAATTAAATATGGCTACCCTATAGGTCATGCAAGGGAAGATCTCAAAGCGGGACAATGGATTAATGAGAACAATCTTAAGACAAATCTTGAGGGAACTCTAACTTATGAATATCATCCTGTAAACGAGAAACTTAATATAAAGAAAGATAACCGTACCTTTAAAGGTTATGTACGCAAGAATGGTGAGGTTGGCGTAAGAAACGAAATATGGGTCGTGCCAACTGTAGGATGCGTTAATGGAATTTCAGACAGACTTGCTTCTATGCTTGAGAGGGAAACTAATTTGGAAGGCATTGATGCAGTACATTCTTGGCATCATAACTATGGATGCTCTCAGCTGAGTGAAGACCACGAAAATACGCGCAAGGTTTTACGCGATATTGTTTTGCATCCCAATGCTGGTGCAGTGTTGGTGGTAGGTCTAGGATGTGAGAACAACCAGCCAGACAAGTTTGAAGAACTATTGGGTGATTATGATAAGGATCGTATAAAATTCATGGTCGTTCAAAAAGTTGAAGGCGATGAGGTTGAGGAAGGTATGCGAATCCTTCGTTCTCTCTATGCAGTCGCTAAGGAAGATAAACGTACTGATTGCCCTGTAAGCGAACTACGTATCGGCTTGAAATGTGGCGGAAGCGACGGATTTAGTGGCATTACCGGTAATCCACTTGTTGGTGAATTCTCTGATTATGTAGTTGCTCAAGGCGGAACGTCTATCCTTACCGAAGTTCCTGAAATGTTTGGTGCTGAGACGATTCTCATGAATCGCTGCGAAACACCTGAACTTTTCAATGAGACGGTGAAACTTGTTAATGACTTCAAAGAATATTTCCTCAGTCATGGGGAGCCTGTAGGCGAAAATCCTTCACCAGGAAACAAGGCGGGTGGCATTTCAACTCTTGAAGATAAAGCTCTTGGCTGCACACAAAAATGCGGACGTGCTCCAGTAAGTGGAGTGTTAGGCTATGGTGACAGGTTAAAAGTAAAGGGACTGAACCTTCTTTCTGCACCAGGAAACGACCTTGTCGCTTCAACAGCTTTGGCAGCAGCAGGATGTCAAATCGTTCTATTCACGACAGGACGCGGAACGCCTTTCGGAACATTTATTCCAACGATGAAGATTTCTACTAATAGCAACCTTTATAAAAACAAGCCCAATTGGATTGATTTCAATGCGGGAGAACTTGTTGAAGGAACAGATATGCCTTCGCTCGTTGATAAATTTATCGACAAAGTCCTTGCTGTTGCAAGTGGAGAAAAGGCAAACAACGAAAAGAACGGATATCGTGAGATTTCCATTTTCAAGAATGGTGTAACTCTATAAGTCCATAATCTTTTACGGGATGCACAGACATTCTTGTATGTACAGATTGTGCAGATGAGATATGTTTGTGGAACATAGAAATAGAAGGAGTAATATGACGGAAGGTGTCGTATACTCCTTCCCTCTGTTTTTTATAGGTATATGCCTATTTTCGTACATGTAATCCAATAGCAGAATGGAAAGATCACCAATAAATCACAAAAAAGGCCTATTCGCCATATCCCCACTTTTATTGTTTGTCTTGCTTTATGTCGTAGCTTCAATAATTGCCGGAGATTTCTATTGCATGCCTATAACCATAGCCTTTCTTATGTCATGCATATATTCGGTGACAGCTTTCAATGGCAAGACTTTAAAGGAGCGACTTGATGTCTTTTGTAATGGTGCTGGCGATAAGGACATAATGTTGATGTTATGTATATTTGTGTTGGCTGGAGCTTTTGCCAACTCTGCTAAAATTGCAGGGTGTGTAGATGACACAGTTAACTTTACGCTAAATGTACTTCCAGATAGCATGGTAATGCCAGGACTATTTTTGTCTGCCTGTTTCATATCTCTTTCTATAGGTACAAGTGTGGGAACAATAGTTGCTCTTGTTCCTATAGCCGCAGGATTGGCAAATACTATAGGGAGTGATGTTGCTTCAATGGTCGCCATAATAGTTGGTGGTTCTTTCTTTGGGGACAATCTCTCATTTATATCCGATACGACAATTGTTGCCACAAACACTCAGAAATGCCGAATGAGCGATAAATTTCTCGTAAATTCCTATATCGCTATTCCGGCCGCATTGGTTGTATTGCTGATATACGTTTATCTTGGGCAAGGTATGCACACGCACCGAGACATTGTGGAGGTTAATTATTTTAATATGTTGCCTTATATTATTGTGATTGTTACAGCTCTTTGTGGACTAAATGTTGTTGTTGTTTTGACATTAGGTTTGGTGTCTACTGGTGTGTTGGGCATAGCTTTCTCTCATTATGATTTCTTTGGATGGTGTCATGCTATGGGTGACGGCATATCTTCTATGGGCGAGCTTATTGTTGTTTCGGTACTTGCGGGAGGGTTATTACGCATATTGAAGGAGAATGGAGCCTTGGAATATCTTATACGCTTGATGACTCTTAAAATTACAAATCGTCGAAGCTGTGAGATGACTATTGCCATGCTTGTCAGTCTTGTGAATATCTGTACGGCAAACAACACTGTTGCTATCCTTACTGTAGGAACAATATCTAAAGAAATTGGTGACCGTTATGGTGTTGACAACAGAAAAAATGCTAGTATTATTGATATCTTCTCTTGCTGCATACAGAGTATCCTTCCTTATGGAGCACAGATACTGATGGCTACTGGTCTGGCTTTGGTTAATCCAATTGATATAATAGGAAAGTTGTATTATCCATTCATATTATTCGGTGGTTCTGTTCTTGCTATATTATTTAGGTATCCAAGAAAATTCAGTTAACAATGAATATAGTTGTTTCAAATATGTTGAAGTTGGCTTGTGACGGAGCCTTTAATACGCATAGCCGAATAAAGCCAATGTCGGATTTTAAATGGAGGGCATTGTACAAACTTTCAGTTAGACAAGACGTTGTGCCGTATGTTTCAAAGGGTTTGGATATACACACTGATGATGTAACATGCAATGTAAACAATGGCACAAAGAAACTTTTCAAATCGGCTTCATTTATCGGAGTAGACGAAATTTCTGACAAGTTCGTTTTTTCAGATATTGAAAGTTTAAATCTATCGCATCCTTTCAAACGTTTCATGTTGAAAGACATAGTTGAAAAGGAACGCCATGCAATCGATACCTCAATTGTTTCGCTCGATATGCTAGCAGTTATACTTCAGAATATCAATCTCACGTTACGTTATGGTGTTCGTCTACGGGGAATTATCACTCTGGGTCATTTCTTGAGGACAAAAGGCCAAAGTGTAGATTTCATAAAAATTGAGGCATGGTTGGGCAAGTTGAAATTTTTGCACATGGCGCGTTTTCAGGCTAGTATACTTATAAGTATGTTCGGTTTTGATAAAAACGAATTTCCATATATTGAAAAGTTAGAGAAAAAAGCAGAAAAGAAAGCATATAAGAGCATTATGAGAGATTATGTGGCAAGCAAATTCGGACGTGTAAGCAGTAAGAATGCAATATACAATTGCTTCAAATTTTACCGCTATGCACGTTCTGAAAGTATATTCAAAATGTCAGCGAATGTTCGGCGTAGTCTTTCAGAAATTGAGGAATAACTAATTAAATTTAATTTTTTTTGATTTCTATACATAATGACCTAACTTTGCATTTATGAAACTACGAAAAATCCATAATATATTTATTTTTGGTGCATTTGTTCTAGGACACTTACCTATATTGGCACAGGAAACAGATACATATGTACAATGTGAAGATACTTGTCGTCATATACATGGTATAGACCTCAGTCACTATCAAGGAGAAGTCTTTTGGGAAGCCGTCGGTGATAATAGCAAGATGGCTTATGTCTATCTAAAGGCAACAGAAGGTGGAACGAGGATAGATCCTATGTATCAGAAAAACATAGAGTTGGCTCATCATTATGGATTAAAAGTCGGCTCATATCATTTCTTTCGACCGAAGGTGGAACTTCAACTTCAACTAGCCAACTTTATGTCACAATGCCGCCCAGGTGATCAAGACCTTATTCCAATGATTGATGTTGAAACAAACAGCGGATTGCCAAAAGAAGAATTTTGTGATTCTCTTGTAAAGTTTATAAGTCTTGTCGAGACGGAATACAAACAGAAGCCTTTGATTTATACGGGAACAAATTTCTATAACAAATATCTAACAGGAATAATAGATGGATATAAGTTAATGATAGCCCAATACTCTTCAAAAGAACCGAAATTGCAAGATAACCGAGACTTTGATATGTGGCAATATACGGGAAAAGGAAGAATCAATGGTATAAATACCTACGTGGACAAAAGTCGCTTCATGGGACGGCATAGTATGCGTGAAATTAGGTTTCGCCATCACTGATTATAATAAAACAAAAATAACAAAATAATAAAACAATGGCTATAATTAAATGTCCAGAATGCGGCCACCAAATTAGCGATATGGCTGGTTCATGCCCAAATTGTGGAGTTGAAATACATGGAAATATAAGAAAGTGCCCCAAATGTGGAAATATATATCTGAAAGGACAAACTTTTTGTCCCGTATGCGGGGAAAGCAGTAGTAACATAAACCCCACTGCATCAGAGGCACTTTCTGAAACAACAGGTGGTTCTTCTTTTAAAGAATCTTCGCTTGTAGCTCGTGAAGTTCAGCAACAACAGCCAAAGAAAAGTAAGAAAGGATTAATCGCTTCTGTTATTATAATATTTGTATTGCTTGTTGGTGGTCTATGTTGGTATGTAAGTAGTATGGGCAATCCGCGTGGTAACGAAGAAGATGCATATTTAAACGCAATGGAAAGCACTGATGTTGCCGTACTTCAAGATTATCTGGAGAATTATCAAGACGCTCCACAGGAGCACATAGATTCAATACAAGCTCATATAAGGATACTGCAACAGAATGATTCAGAATGGACTAATGCTTTGCTGAGTAACTCAAAATCTCTGCTTCAAGCCTATCTGGATAAACATCCGGAATCTTTGCATAAAGCGGAAGCTGAACATAAGATCGACTCGTTGGATTGGGCTTACGCATTAAAGCAGAACACCTCAGAGGCTTTTGAAAGTTACCTTACAGAACATTCAGAAGGAGAATATGCTGTTGAGGCACAAGAAAAAATGAAAAAGCTTGATGCTACGATGGTAAATAGTGAAGACAAGGCTTTGGTAAGTAGCGTTTTTAAGCAGTTTTTCAATGGCATTAATGCAAATGATGAGATGGGAATTACTTCTGTTGTAAGTAGCACGCTTAATTTCCTGACTAATGCCAATGCAACGAAGCATGATGTAATTACCTTTTTGCACAAATTATATAAGGAAGATGTTAAAGGCATGAATTGGCGTCCTAATGGAGACTATAAAATAAACAAAAAGGATAATGGTGATGACTCCTTTGAATTTGATGTAGAATTTACCGTTGATCAATCAGTCAGCAATGTTGATTCTAACAAAGACAAATTCAATCAGTATAAAGTTAAAGGTCATATAGATGCCGATGGAAAAATTTCAAGCCTGCAACTTGTTAAGATAGAATAGTCTTCAAGTATTTAGGTTAAACAGTTTTTCTTTGTTTTTCGTAAATGGTTCTGAAGATTATTTTCACATCAGATATTCATGGTTGTCTTTTTCCCTACGATTTTATTCATGGGAGAGAGACAACCATTTCTTTAGCGCAAGTTTCATCATTTATAAAAAAAACAAGGATTGAAAATCCAGACTCCCTTATCATTTTGGATGGCGGAGATATACTGCAGGGACAACCTTCTTGTTTTATATCAAATCTTCGAAATTGGAAAGAAGCTAACTTGGCAGCACGCGTATATAATTATCTTAATTATGATGCCATTTGCATTGGAAACCATGATATAGAAACGGGTCATGCTGTTTACGATAAGTGGGTGAAAGAAACTGATAGTCCAATACTCAGTGCCAATATTGTTGATGCCAAGACTTTCCGTTCTTATTTTAAGCCATATACGATTGTAAAAAGACTTGGCGTTCGTGTTGCTATTTTGGGGTTAACCACCACTGCCATTCCTTATTGGCTTCCCCGAAGGTTATGGGATGGAATGACTTTTCAGAATCCTTTAGAATGTGCAAAGTCTTGGGTTGCCTATTTAAGAAAATATGAAAACGCAGATTTTATTATAGGACTATTTCATTCGGGATTGAGCGGTGGAATTGACTGTGGAATAAACATTGAAAATTTTACAGAACTTGTGGCAAAACAAGTCGAAGGTTTTGATTTAATATTGTTTGGTCATGATCATAAAACATTTTGTGGAACAATATTGAATAGTTATGGCCATGAAGTTATGTGTGTTAATACTTCATCAAATGCATACTTTGTAGGCTATGTTGAAATCTGCCTTGAAAAGATTGTATCGCATGTGGCTAATGAAAGAAAAATATTATGGAAAAAAGGAAAAATTAGCGCTAATCTTCTAAATGTTGATAAGTTTCCTATTGACGATGACTTTATTTCAGCTTTCCATAAAGATATGGTAAGTGTCAAAAACTTTATGGATATTCCAATAGGTAATTTGAAAAATACAATGTACACGCGTGATAGTTGCTTTGGGTGTGGCCCGGTAGATTACTTGATGCATAAGGTACAAATACATGTTACGGGGGCTCAAGTTTCTTTTGCTGCTCCACTGTGTTTCAATGAAACCTTTCTTCCCGGGAAAATGTATGTTCGTGACTTATTCAGGTTGTATCAATATGAAAATACAATTTGTGCATTGTATATGACTGGCCAAGAAATAAAGGATTATCTTGAAATGAGTTATGGGCTATGGATTAATACTATAGGTGTAGGTGGAGAGCATATAATGCAGTTGGAGCCTTTTTTGGTGAATGGCACGCAGTACTTTTTTTTCAAGAATCTTGTATTTAATTTCGATACGGCTTCAGGTTTGTGTTATCTTGTTGATGTAACTCGGCAAATAGGTCAAAGAATATTAATATTACGTTTTGAAAATGGGAAGTCTTTTTCCTTAAAAGAGAGGTATCTTGTGGCAATGCATAGTTATAGAGCTTGTGGCGGAAACGAATTTCTTACACTTGGGGCAAAAATTCCTCATGATGATTTGCCTAACAGAATTGCATATGAAAGTGAGCGAAGCGAGCGCTATTACCTATATAAATTTATAAAGAGTTGTAGGGAGCTCAAGGCTGAAGTTTCTGACAATTGGAAATTCGTTCCTGAAGACATTGCGAATTCATCAATAAAGTATGACAGAACACTACTTTTTCCTGATGATTGAATGAAGACGATATTGTAAATTATAAAAATAACGTATTGATGATTATGCTGTTTTAAATACATTGAAAAATAAAAATAAAAAATAAGTTGCTTTATATTAGTATTTTTAGTACCTTTGCATCACTTTTTGTGGATTACAACTTAAAAGATTAGTAATCAGTTACTTATAAGGTTTAAAGAGAAAAATCAGGAATGAGACAATTAAAAATCCAAAAGAGCATTACTAACCGCTCTAGCGAAGCACTGGATAAATATCTTGTAGAAATAGGACGCGCGCCTCTAATCTCTATTGATGAGGAAATTGAGCTGGCACAAAAGATAAAAAAAGGTGGACGTGAGGGCGAAAAAGCAAAAGACAAACTCGTAACTGCTAACTTGAGATTTGTGGTGTCTGTTGCAAAGCAATATCAGCATCAAGGATTAACTCTTACGGACCTTATTGATGAGGGTAATATTGGTCTTATTAAAGCTGCTCAGAAATTTGACGAAACTCGTGGCTTTAAGTTCATTTCATACGCTGTATGGTGGATAAGACAGAGTATCCTACAGGCTATTGCAGAGCAAAGCCGTATTGTCAGGCTTCCTCTTAATCAAGTAGGTTCTCTTAATAAGATAAATCACGAGATAAATAAATTTGAACAAGCCAACCAGCGTCATCCTTCTGTTTCTGAACTTGCTGAAGCAACTAAAATCGATGAGGAAAAAATAGGACAATCTCTTGCTGCTGATGGTCATCATGTTAGTATTGATGCACCATTTCAAGATGGTGAGGATAATTGTATGCTTGACGTAATGCCAAGTGGAGAAGATAGTCGAACCGATCGTGTTGTAGATCATGAGTCAATGGCTTTAGAGCTTAATTCAGTTTTGAGTAAAGTTCTTAGAGATAGGGAGATTACGATAATCCGCGAATGTTTTGGTATAGGTTGTCAAGAAAAGGGTCTTGAAGAGATTGGTGATCAGCTAGGTCTTACTAGAGAACGTGTTCGACAGATACGTGAAAAGAGTATAGCAAAGCTTCGCGATAGTGGTAATGCGAAGATTCTTATGAAATATTTAGGTTAAAATACAAGATTCTAACCTCATTCCTTTATTCGGAAGGGACACATATATAGGACAGAAAGTTTAAGAATATATTGCTTAACTTTCTGTCCGTTTTTTTTATGGAACATTGTGAAGGAAACAATAGTAATTATGGATTGTTTTTCACTGCATGAAGTCATACGTAAAATACTTCGAAAAGCCAGGTGCATACTTGCTGTGTCATAGGTGCTCCATATTTTCTTATTTAAAGGTGGGTATTTAGAAATAAAAATACTAACTTTGCATAAATAAAATAGCCAGTCTTAGCACTTGTTACTTTCAAAATGTTTGTTTAAAGCTTAAGTGTTAGGAATGCATATTATAAAAATAAAGTAAATTTGACGAAAAATGAATATCCTTGAACTGAGCGAACAGGAAATAGTGCGCAGGCAAAGTTTACAGACATTACGTGAGATGGGTATTGATCCATATCCGGCAGCAGAATATCCAACAAACGCTTTCAGCGATGAAATACGAACAAATTTTAAAGATGACGATGAGCCTCGCAATGTCATTATAGCAGGTAGGCTTATGGGACGTCGTGTTATGGGTAAAGCTTCCTTTGCCGAAATACAAGACTCGAAAGGGCGTATTCAGGTTTATGTTGCCCGTGACGAAATCTGTCCTAATGAGAATAAAGACTTGTATAACACCATCTTTAAAAAACTTATGGATATTGGTGACTTTATCGGTGTTAAGGGTTTTGTTTTCCGCACGCAGACAGGTGAAATATCTGTGCATGCAAAAGAACTAACTCTTTTATCAAAGTGTCTAAAGCCACTGCCTATCGTAAAATACAAGGATGGTGTTGCTTATGATAAATTTGATGATCTAGAGCTACGCTATCGTCAGCGATATGTAGATCTTGTGGTAAATGAAGGCGTAAAGGAAACATTCCTTAAAAGAGCCACCGTCTTGAGAACATTGCGTAAAGTGCTTGATGATGCTGGCTATACTGAAGTTGAAACACCAATCTTACAGAGTATTCCTGGCGGAGCTTCAGCAAGACCTTTTACGACGCATTTCAATGCTTTGGATCAAGATATGTATATGCGCATAGCAACAGAACTTTATCTTAAGCGTCTTATCGTTGGCGGATTTGAAGGTGTTTATGAAATAGGAAAGAATTTCCGCAATGAAGGAATGGATCGCAATCATAATCCAGAATTTACATGTATGGAACTTTATGTCCAGTATAAGGATTATAATTGGATGATGTCGTTTACCGAGAAACTTCTCGAAACAATATGTATTGCAGTCAACGGAAGTTCTGAACGCGAGATTGATGGTAAAATAGTAAGTTTCAAGGCGCCATATCGCCGTCTTCCTATCCTTGACGCAATTAAGGAAAAAACAGGTTTTGACTGTAATGGTAAGACCGAAGAAGAAATACGCCAATTCTGTAAAGACAAGGGAATGGAAGTTGATGAGACCATGGGAAAAGGTAAACTTATCGACGAGCTTTTTGGTGAATTCTGTGAAGGAACATTTATTCAGCCAACATTCATAACCGACTATCCTGTTGAAATGTCTCCTCTAACGAAGAGTCATCGATCAAAGCCAGGGCTTACAGAGCGCTTTGAACTTATGGTTAACGGTAAAGAGCTTGCAAACGCATACTCTGAACTTAACGACCCGATAGATCAGGAAGAACGCTTTGTTGATCAGATGAAGCTTGCAGATAAAGGTGATGACGAAGCCATGATCATTGATAAAGATTTTCTTCGTGCTTTGCAGTATGGAATGCCTCCTACTAGTGGCATTGGTATTGGCATAGACCGTTTAGTAATGCTTATGACAGGAAAGACCTACATACAGGAAGTTTTGTTCTTCCCACAAATGAAGCCAGAAAAGAAAATGCCTCAGAGCAGTATTAAAGAATGGGCAGAAATAGGTGTTGATGAAAATTGGGCATATGTAATGCGTAAAGCCGGCTTCAACTTGATTACGGATATAAAAGGAGAAAAGGCACAAGGGCTTCAACAAAAAATTGGTGAGATAAACAAAAAATATAAGCTAGGCTATGAAAAACCATCTATTGAGACTGTTCAGTCATGGATTGACAGTGCTAATTAAGTAGGATTCCTTGAGATATTCCAAGTGCTAAATGTATACGGCATGTTTGACTGCGGAAAAATAGCAATTATCGGTGGCGGAAGCTGGGCTACAGCCATAGCTAAGATAGTCATAGAGAAGACACATCACATCGGATGGTATATACGTCGCAATGACCAAATAGAGGATTTTCGACGTCTTAGTCATAATCCAACCTATCTTGTGGGTGTTCGGTTTAATGTCGATGAGATATTCTTTTCGTCTGACATAAATAAAATTGTGCAAGAATATGACACACTTGTCTTTGTAACTCCTTCACCATATCTCAAGAACCATCTTAAGAAATTGCGAACCAGTCTTAGTCATAAATTCATCATTACTGCTATAAAGGGCATAGTGCCTGACGAAAATCTAGTCTGTTCAGAGTATTTTCGTCAGGTGTATGATGTCCCCGAAGAAAATCTTGCATGCTTAGGAGGTCCTTCACATGCAGAAGAGGTGGCATTGGAACGTTTATCGTATCTTACTGTTGGATGCTCTGATGTTAACAAGGCGCAAGCGTTTTCTGATGTTCTTGTGAATAGTTATATCAAGACGAAAACGAGTTCAGATGTTGTAGGGATAGAGTATGCTTCTGTGCTTAAAAATGTATATGCTATAGCTGTTGGAATATGTAGCGGTCTTAAATTCGGTGATAATTTTCAGGCTGTACTTATCTCTAATGCAGTCCAAGAGATGGATAGGTTTCTTAATGCAGTTCATCCTATTCAGCGAAGCATTTACGATTCTGTTTATTTGGGCGATCTTTTAGTGACAGGTTATAGCAATTTTTCGCGAAACCGTACCTTTGGAACGATGATTGGAAAAGGTTATAGCGTAAAAAGCGCACAGATTGAAATGGAGATGATTGCGGAAGGCTATTTTGGTACGAAATGTATGAAGGAGATAAATCGTCATCTGCATGTTAATATGCCTATTCTTGACACCGTATATAATATACTCTATGAGCGTATAAGTCCACAGATTGAAGTAAAACTTCTAACGGATTCGTTTAGATAAAATCTATAAACATCATGTTTAACCATAAATAATAAATAGATATGGAAAATATCAAACTAAACATTTCCAACGCCGAAAAGTTTTTGAACGAGGGCGCTGTTGAAGCTTATGAAGAAAAGGTTTTAGAGGCGCAAAAAGCCCTGGAAGAGGAAACTTGTCCTGGCAATGATTTTCTAGGATGGCTACATTTGCCTTCTTCTATAACTTCAGAATTTATCAGTGAATTGCAATCTACGGCAAACGTTCTGCGCGAGATGTGTGAAGTTATAGTAGTAGCCGGAATTGGTGGTAGCTACCTTGGTGCCCGTGCTGTGATTGAAGGTCTTGGTAATAGTTTCGCGTGGCTTGTTAACGACACAAAGAATCCGACCATAGTTTTTGCTGGAAACAATATCGGTGAAGATTATCTTTCAGAATTGACAACGTGGCTGAAGACAAAGAAATTCGGTGTTGTCAATATTTCAAAGTCAGGAACAACAACAGAAACTGCTCTTACTTTCCGTTTGCTGAAAAAACAATGCGAAGAGCAACGTGGCAAAGAAGAAGCGCAAAAAGTAATAGTTGCCGTTACCGATGCTGTTAAGGGAGCTGCTCGAGCAGCTGCCGACAAAGAGGGTTATAAGACATTCGTAATCCCAGACAATGTTGGTGGACGCTTCTCTGTTCTCACTCCTGTAGGACTTTTGCCTATTGCATGTGCAGGATATGACATTAGTAAGCTTGTTGCTGGTGCTATGGAAATGGAAAAAGTTTGTGCAATAGATGTTCCATTTAAGGAAAATCCTGCTGCGCAATATGCTGCTATAAGAAATTGCCTTTATTCTCAAGCTGACAAGAAAATAGAGATAATGGTTAACTTCCAGCCAAAATTGCATTATTTCTCGGAATGGTGGAAACAGCTCTTTGGCGAGAGTGAAGGCAAAGACGGCAAAGGTATATTCCCAGCATCATGTGATTTCACAACAGATCTTCATTCTATGGGGCAGTGGATACAGCAGGGTGAGAGAACAATATATGAAACGGTCATCAGTGTTGAAAAGCCAGAATCTACCCTACTCTTCCCTAGTGATGATGATAATCTCGACGGGCTTAATTTCTTGGCAGGCAAGCGTGTTGACGAAGTTAACAAAATGGCAGAACTTGGAACTAAACTTGCACACGTTGATGGTGGAGTTCCTAACATTCACATAAGCGTTCCGCGCCTTGATGAATATTATATCGGTCAACTTATATATTTCTTTGAAAAAGCTTGTGGCATTAGTGGTTTGCTTCTTGGTGTAAATCCATTTAATCAGCCAGGTGTTGAGGCCTATAAGAAGAATATGTTTGCTTTGCTTGATAAACCTGGTTATGAGGAAGAGAGCAAAGCTATAAAAAAACGTCTAGGACTTTAATTTTATAGGAGGAAGCTTTCGCTTTCCTAACTTTTCTGAAGTTTATGCTTATTGTCTTCAGGATAAATATTTTAATAATATTTGTCTTGAAGACTTTTTTATCAAAAAAATCTGTTTTTATTTGTTAGTTCAGAAAAAAAGACTACCTTTGCAGAAGTAAGGAAAAGATTTTATAAAAATACTAAAGCTAATAAATATGGAAAAGATTGGAATTATCGCTAACGTTGCTCCTGTTGCAACTATAGTCGCAGCCCCGTTTAACATTGCTAGTGCAGCGGAAAGTACAAATATAGAACAGGTTAGTCCTACAGTAAATACGGTTAAGGTTCAAAGTGCGAAAAAGGATGAAAAAGAATTGGAAGTTAAAGAAATACTTACTACCACCCAAAGTTGGGATGGTGCAGAACTTCCAAGTTATCCTACTGCTAATCCATTGGTTAGAGTTTTGCATATAGTTATTCCTGCCCATGCTGTACTTCCTGAACATCATCACGATGTTATGTCTTACGGATATATCGTGAGAGGTGAACTAACCATTATACGCAGTTCTGATGGAAAGGAAATTACGCTTCATGCAGGAGAAGCTGTGGCAGAAACTGTAGGAACGCAACATAAAGGCGAAAACAGAGGTGATGAACCTACCGAACTTGTTGTTTTTTATCCTTCTGTAAAAGATCAGGAGTTGTCTTGTGTTTAATGAGCTAGCTTTCATTTTAGCGTAAATAATGACTATAGGCATTAGGTCTTTCAGAGCAAATGCAATGTGTTTTAGTTAAATTAAATGTATTTCATATGCGCCGTAATGAAAAAACGCTTAACTTTGCAACGCAAACATAAGTAAAAAATAATATGAAAAGAACATTTATTGCGGTATTATTGGCATGTGCTACTTTTTGTAGTATAAGTGCCCGTGAAATGACTACACCGCAGACACAAAACGTTGCACAAGAAAAGCAGGCAAAAATAGCTTTTAACAATACAACCTATAGTTTTGGCACTTTTGAAGAGACAAAACCTCAGGCTTGTGTTTTTACTTTCCAAAATACCGGAACCGCACCTTTAATAATAAATCAGGCTGTGGCAAGTTGCGGATGCACTGTTCCTACATATACCAAAAGCCCTATTGCACCAGGTCAGAGTGGACAAATAAAGGTTACATATAATGGAAAAGGCAAGTTTCCGGGACATTTCAAGAAAAGTATTACAGTCAGAACCAACGGAACACCCGAAGTTGTGAGATTGTATGTGGAAGGTGATATGACCGTAAAAGACTGATGAGACAATATATATTCTCTCTCATATTATTGTTTGGCTTATCGTTTTCTATGGTTTCAGCACATAATGCGCCTTACTTTAGAAAGCATAAGTTGAATGACACGTTGATTGTTAAGGCATACACGGATTCTCTTCTTTTTGTGCGCAATAGATTAAACACATCTGAAACTGAAGGTGAAAAATATAGCGACGCGGGAGCAAATTTTTATCTGTTTTCTCCTACAACGTTTTACCATTCAGCCTTTTCAAATGTGCTTGGTAAAGGAATAGAAAATGCCAATACAAAAGAAAGCGAAATGCAGATGTGTGATACGTATATGGGCATATATCGTATAATGATGAACATATACCTAAACCATCCAGAGCTTGTTGCTAAAAGTGAGTGCCGCGTCAACAAAGCAGGCAAGGTGCATAATGATTTTGTTGAGCCAATACGTAACAAAAGTTCTCTTGTTGAAGGTGTTGGACATTTGCCAGACTATGTAGACAATATTGATGTTCCTTTGGAGATAGTAGTAAAGAAGCCAAATTTTTGGAAGATAAGTGGTGACTATTATCTTCAGATACTTCAAAATTATGTCTCTTCCAATTGGTATAAAGGCGGCGAGAGCAATTATTCAATGGTAGGAAGCGTAACGTTGCAGGCAAATTATAACAATAAGCAAAAAGTTAAGTTTGACAATAAGCTTGAGATGAAACTAGGTTTTCAGACCACAAGGGGTGATTCTCTTCACAGCGTAAAAACATCTGAGGACCTCATCCGCTATACTGGAAAATTGGGTCTACAGGCTACAAAAAAATGGTATTATTCGTTGCAACTTATAGCCTATACACAGTTTATGAAAGGTTTTAAGAGCAATGACTATAATGTTTATTCTGATATTTTCTCGCCATTAAATGTCAATTTGTCTGTCGGTATGGATTATTCCGTGGAATGGTTAGGCAAGAAACTTACAGGCACAATGCATTTTGCTCCACTGGCATATAATTTCAAGTATGTAGGCAGAGAGGCTCTTGCTACGCGCTATGGATTGAAGGAGGGCAAACATACGTTAAATGACTTTGGTTCTGAATGTACTATAGATCTGACTTGGACTCTTTCTAATATGGTGAAATGGAAAACCCGTTTATATGGGTATACTACATATAAGCGTGCGGAGTTGGAATGGGAAAATACTCTAACTCTGCAGTTCAACAGATACATTGCTTCAAATATTTTCGTATATCCGCGTTTTGACGACGGTGCTGTACGTGATGAGAAGCATGGTTATTGGCAATTAAAAGAATATGCATCAATAGGATTTGCATATTCGTTTTAGAAATAAAGTTCCCGATTTTTTCTTTAATAAAAATCGGGAACTTTTGTTATTTACAGCGTTTATATAGGTTGCTGAGTGATACTTTTGAGATACCTTTCGTAACAAGAATATCTAGCTCGCGGCGTGCGTCTTTTTTTCTCTTTTCAAGCAATAGTGCATCAACGTAGTCTATACGATATTCTGTATTTTCTGGTGAAAGTCTTAGAGCCTGTTCATAGTCGTATAGCGAGAGACCAACCATGCCTTGCTCTTTTTCTATTCCAGCTCTTGCCGCATACGCCTCGGCTCTATCGGGATATTGACTCACAAGTCGGTTTGCCATGTCGAGTGCTTCTGTATACCGTTTGTCGCTTTGGTTCAGAATTGCAAGACCAAGTTGCCCGTCAAAATTTCCTGGAACTATTGCCAACATCATTTCATAGTCAAGACGCGCAAAATTATTACGATGGAGTTTTACGTTTGTGTATGCTCTGTAAAATAATGCAGCAATGTTTTGGGGCTCCAGTTTCAGTACATAGTCATACTCGTCCTTGGCGTATGCCCACTGCTCCAATTGCATGTTGTAGCTAGCTTTACGCAGGCGCAAGTCAATGTCTGTAGGGTCGAAAGCCAAGCGTTCTGTTGCAGACTTCAGACTGTCGCGCAATTCTTTGTTGCTTTGTGCTTTTGTCGGCAAAATCCCTAGCGTAATGGCTGCTATAACCATAGCTGGCCAAGAGGACTTATGTGCTATATTCATTTGAAGGCGTGTTATTTTTGCTCTATGCTTTGCTGATGTAGTCTACAATCCATTGTCCTACAGCGTTTGTTCCATAGTTAGCTCCGCCTTCAACCTGTATTTCTGGTGTTCTGATATTATTGTCTAATGAAGCGTCAACAGCGCGGCGTATGAGTGAGCCCTCTTCCTTCAGTCCGAAATATTCGAAGAGCATAGCAGCAGATAGTATTTGTGCCAACGGATTGGCAATGTTCTTTCCTTTTGCTTGCGGCCATGACCCATGGACTGGCTCGAATACAGGAGTCTTTTCTCCTGTGGATGCCGATGGCAACAATCCCATACTTCCAGAGATGCAGCTACCCTCATCGGTGAGAATGTCGCCAAACGTATTTTCTGTTACCATGACATCAAAAAATGTTGGCTCCACAAGCATTCGCATCGACGCATTGTCAACAAACATATAGTCTGTTTTTACTTCAGGGTATCTGCTCTCCATTTCCTTAGCAACCTGTCTCCATAGACGGCTTGAAGCCAATACGTTAGCTTTGTCAACAACAGTGAGGTGTTTTCTGCGGCGCATAGCATATTCAAAAGCGACTTTAAGAATCCGTTCTACCTCTATGCGCGTATAATAATTCGTGTCAAATGCCTTCTCGTTATCTTGGTATTTCTCTCCGAAATACATTCCTCCGGTAAGCTCACGTATGCAGATAAAGTCAGCACCCGATACAATTTCGTCTTTTAGCGGAGATTTGTGAACGAGGCAGCTGAACGTCTGAACGGGACGTATGTTTGCAAAGAGTCCAAGTTTCTTGCGCATAGCGAGTAATCCCTGTTCTGGGCGTACTTTTGCTGTGGGGTCGTTGTCAAACTTCGGGTCGCCAACAGCAGCAAATAGCACAGCGTCGGCATCCAGACATTTTTGGTAAGTATCTTCTGGGAAAGGGTTTCCCACTTTATCTATGGCGTCAGCCCCGCAGATAGCTTCTGTATATGAAATTTCGTGACCAAATTTCTTTGCCACAGCATTGCATACAGCTACACCTTGTTTCATGATTTCCGGTCCAATACCATCGCCCGGCAATACGGCAATATTCAGTTTCATTGTTGCTTGTTTTAATGTCTTTATGTTAATTGTTCTTTTTCTTGTCTTCGTACCTTTTTACTTCTGAACGTTTTTCAACTAGGAAATCAATGTCGTCGAGACCATTCATCAGACAATACTTCTTGTATCCGTTAATCTCAAAATGCTCAATGTCATTGTTTGCAAGATTCTTTACGGTTTGTTCAGGCAAGTTTACCTCAACAACAGAAGAAGGGTCTGCATTGATGCTTTCGAATAGTCGTGAAAGGAACTCTTCGCTTACAACAATGGGAAGAACGAAATTGTTCAGTTCGTTGTTCTTGTGAATATCCGCGAAGAAACTGCTTATAACAACGCGAAAGCCGTAGTCGGCAATGGCCCATGCTGCATGTTCACGACTAGAACCGCATCCGAAGTTTTTTCCGGCAACGAGTATATCTCCTTTATATGTAGGTTTGTTAAGCACAAAATCCTCATTCAGACTACCGTCCTCGTTGAATCTCCAGTCGCGGAAGAGCAGTTCGCCAAACCCTTCTCTCGATGTTGTTTTAAGGAAGCGGGCGGGTATTATTTGGTCTGTGTCAACATTCTCCAAAGGCAATGGAACACAGGTTGATTTTATGACAGTGAATTTTTGTTTCATTTTCTTATAGATATTTTCTTGGATCGGCTATTTTTCCTTCAATGGCAGATGCTGCAGCCACAAGCGGACTTGCCAAAATGGTTCGAGAACCGCGTCCCTGCCGACCTTCAAAGTTTCGGTTGCTGGTTGACACAGAGTATTTTCCTTCAGGAATCTGGTCGTCGTTCATTGCTAGGCAAGCAGAACATCCTGGTTGTCGTATTTCAAAGCCTGCCTCTTCAAGGATTGTGTCCAATCCTTCTGCTTTAATCTGTCGCATAACTCCCCATGAACCAGGCACAAGCCATGCCACAACGTTTTCGTTTTTCTTTCGTCCTGCAGCGATTGAGGCGAAAGCCCTGAAATCTTCGATGCGTCCGTTTGTGCAAGCCCCGAGGAAAACGTAGTCAATCTTGTGCCCAAGCAGTTTTTCACCCGCAGAAAATCCCATGTATTTGAGGGCTTTCTCAAAAGACGCCCTACCCTCTTTGTCTATAGTATCTTCCTGTGGTATGTTTTCAGAAATGCCTATTCCCATACCAGGATTGGTTCCATAGGTTATCCGTGGCTCTATATCGTCAGCACTGAAAGCATATTCCTTGTCAAACACGGCATCAGGTTCACTTTTTAGCTCCTTCCATTGTGCGACGGCCTTTTCCCATTCGTTGCCTTTGGGAGCGTATTCTTTTCCGCGTACATAATTGAACGTAACTTCATCTGGGGCAACTATACCTCCCCTTGCTCCCATTTCAATGGAAAGATTGCAGAGCGTAAGTCGTCCTTCCATTGAGAGACTTCTTACTGCCTCGCCTGCATATTCAACAAAGTAGCCGGTAGCCCCGGAAGTTGTGAGTCGTGACATGAGATAGAGTGCCAAATCTTTTGCTGTTACGCCCTTTTTTAGCTTTCCGTCAACTATTATGCGCATAGTTTTAGGCTTCTGTTGCAGTATGCATTGCGATGCCATCACCATTTCTACTTCACTCGTTCCTATGCCGAAGGCTATTGCCCCCATTGCACCATGAGTGCTGGTATGTGAGTCACCGCATACTATAGTCATGCCCGGAAGCGAAAGACCTTTTTCTGGTCCGACAACATGGATTATGCCGTTGTCAGGATGCATAACGCCAAAGCAGTTGAGCCCGAATTCCTTTACGTTCCTTTCAAGTGTTTCAACCTGGTTCCTAGAAACGGGGTCTTCTATTGGTTTGTCTTGGTCGTGAGTTGGGATGTTATGGTCTGGCATGCAGGTTATCTGTTGTGGGCGGAATGGTTTTAGCCCCCTTCGGCGTAAGCCATCGAAAGCCTGTGGTGATGTGACCTCATGGCAGTAGAGGCGGTCGATATACAACTGCGTCGGACCGTCCTCAATGTTTTGGACAACATGTGCGTCCCATATCTTGTCGAATAGTGTGTTCACAATGTTTTTGTATTTTCGTTAATGTTTAAACTTGTTTATACAGTCTATATATGCCTCTACAGATGCGGTTACAATGTCTGTGTTTGCGCCAAATCCATAGTATATGTGTCCGTCGTATTCTACCTGCATATGCACCTTTCCGACATCGTCGCTACCTTTGCTTATAGCCTGAATGGTAAATTCCTTCAGGGTCATTTGCTTCTGTATGATTTTCTTCATGGCCTTGATTGCAGCATCCACAGGACCGTTGCCTGTTGAAGCCTCCTCAAACTTCTGGCCACTTATATCCAATCCGATGCTTGCAACGCTCTTCACTCCCATGCCCGTAGTTACTTGCAGGAAATCCAGTTTCACGGCATGCGCCTCGGCGCGGTCTGCTCCAGCTAGCATGAGGATGTCGTCATCGTTAATCTCTTTCTTCTTATCTGCCAACAGGAGGAATTGTTTGTATATCTTGTCCAATTTCTCGTCGTTGTCGTAGTTGACACCCAGCACAGACAAACGATGCTTCAGTGCAGCGCGTCCGCTGCGTGCAGTAAGCACAATGGAGTTGTCGTCCACTCCCACATCTTTAGGATCTATAATCTCATACGTTGTCACGTTTTTCAGCACTCCGTCTTGATGTATTCCGCTGGAATGAGCAAATGCGTTGCGCCCCACGATTGACTTGTTGGGTTGCACGGGCATGTTCATCAGGCTGCTGACCATACGGCTTGTTGAGCAAATTTTCTGTGTATTGATGTTTGTCTCTATGCCAAGTCCTTTATGACACTTCAGAATCATCGCAATTTCTTCAAGCGCCGTGTTTCCGGCACGTTCGCCAATCCCATTTATTGTAACTTCAACCTGGCGTGCTCCGTTCTGCACTCCGCAGAAGGTGTTGGCAGTAGCCATGCCAAGGTCGTTATGGCAGTGTGTGGAAATGATGGCATTCTGAACACCGTCCACGTGTTCCATCAAGTATTTAATCTTTTGCCCGTATTCTTCTGGCAGACAGTAGCCTGTAGTGTCGGGAATGTTGACCACTGTTGCTCCAGCCTTTATAACTGCCTCAACCACACGTGCAAGATATTCATTGTCAGTGCGTCCGGCGTCTTCTGCATAGAATTCTACGTCTTCAACATATCTCTTTGCATATTTTACGGCAGCCACGGCGCGTTCAATAATTTCTTCGCGTGTGCTGTTGAATTTGTATTTTATATGCGAGTCGCTGGTTCCTATGCCAGTGTGTATCCTCTTGTGGCGTGCATATTTCAGAGCTTCGGCCGCAACGTCGATGTCTTTTTCTACGGCACGTGTCAATGCACAGATTGTTGGCCATGTTACAGCCTTGGATATTTCTATAACCGAGTTGAAGTCACCAGGACTGGAAATGGGGAATCCTGCCTCTATCACGTCGACACCGAGCTGCTCTAGCTGTTTGGCAACCTGTATTTTCTCAACAGTGTTGAGTTGGCATCCCGGCACTTGTTCTCCGTCTCTTAATGTAGTGTCAAAAATAAATAACCTGTCGCTCATATTTTTTACTTTTTCTATTTCAATTTATGTTTATGTTTCTATTTTTGTTTCTCTTTCTGTTTTGTTGTCCTTTCCTTTTAGAATGACAAAGCCTTTCGCACCATAACAGTGAGAAAGGCTTTATGCTTAATAACACACATCACTATGATACAATGCACGTCTTCTCACTGTCTGCTGGAGATAGTAGCAGAGGTAGAAGGTTTAGAAGACTGCGTTGTATGTTGTTTTTAATTTCCATTTTTCTATTTCTTATGTGGTTGCAAAGTTAAATGTTTTCTGTGAGTAATACAAACATTCCGTTATTTATTTCGTTAAATATGTTTTAAGTTATAATAAGTTGTCTTGTTTTTGCCGCTTTTATTAAGAATTGCCTGTATTTCCCTCCGCTTGTTTTTTGGAGAGAAGCAGACTCTGCCTAATCTTACTGCGGGTAAAGTTGCTTTTGCCCGCTTCGTTTTTTATAGAAAGACGCGGGCAGAGGAAAATCTTGCCGTGCCATTAAATCGAATAGAAGAACGTTTGTTATGATTGATAGTATCGTGAGATTTGTCTGAATTTTACGCAATGTAGCAAAAGTCTTAACAATAATTTGGATATGGTTGCCAGTTACGATTAATTCCTTTACTTTTGCTTCCCCATGAATAATCGTAATTACTCTATTGATGTATTGAAATTGGTAGCAGCCGTAATGGTTGTGGTTGTGCACTCGATCGATTGGTTTGTTCATCAGGCGTTAATGCCGATGGCAAGGAGTGCAGTACCTTGCTTCTTCATGATATCGGGCTATCTACTTTATTCTCGCCGTGGAATAGGGCGCGAAAGGCTGATGCGCAATGTGCGTCATATCGCCACAATGTGTGCGTGGACACTCGTCTTGTTTGCAGTCATCGACATATTGTATATGCTCTATACCCATACAATGGAAGTGCCCTCTGCTCTAAGCATAGCAAAGCTTTTGGTATTTAATTGCTATCCGTGGTATGTTGGCGGTCACCTTTGGTATCTGCTTGCCTACCTGTATGTTCTTGTCATCATGTTGATAGTGGATAAATTCCGCCTTTGGCGCTGTCTTTTCGCCTCGGCTCCGCTACTTTTTGTAGTATATTTTGTGGCCCAATATTATTTTGGTATACATGCCAGTATTTACCGTAATTTTCTTATTGAAGGTTTGCCTTGCTTCGCAGTCGGCGCAATGGTGAAACACTGGCGGCACTATATAATAGGCCGTTTAGACAGAAAACTCTTTGCGGGGGGGGTAGTTTTCTTCTTGCTTTCATCTTATGCAGAGACGTTTATCACTGGTGAGTTTTGCAACAGGCCCGTTCGTGAAAGCTACTATAGCACCCCGTTTCTTGCACTTTTCATTCTGCTATTTGTGCTCGCCACACCCATAACTAAGCCCAATTGGGCTTCGCGAATGGGCAGCGACTATTCGGCCTCAATATATATTTTTCACACTATTTTCGTGCGTTTCTTCTTTCCGCTTGCTTTCAACTTTTTGCCTCTCATAAGCCAAACGTTTTACTGGTACTTAGCACCGCTCGCAATACTTGTATGCTGTGTGGTGTTGACTTGGATACTGCGGCGTATGCGGATAAAGATTTAGCGGTGATTAGAACAATTTCTTTCCGAGCATAAAAAAAGTATAAGCTAGTCTCACGGGGCTAGCTTATACTTTTTAAATAGGTGTATTCGTTAGTTATATTGAATACCTTTTTATGCTTTTACTTCGTTACTCTGAACCAATCGGCGTCAACCCATCCTCGGTTTGTCTTTCCTGCAGGTTCAAAGGCAACAAATCCTATCTTTGCACCAATCCATTTTCCTTCGCGCATTGTGAATTCTTCTCCACACTTGGTGAATTTCTTGCCGTCAAGACTATATGCGAATGTCATCTTGCCATTATTTACATTCATGCGCATATATATATCCTCATGTGTGCCTGGCTGATAGTCAATCTTGTCGGTTTCAGTAGGCTTCAATGTGGTTATGACATTCACAGTCTGTGCCTTTCCTTTGTCGGCACTCTTGCAGATGAGTTGTTGGAGTTGGAATTCGTTGCCAACTCTTTTCACAACGAGCGCGCTATAGTCGAGGCCCATCATTATTATACCACCGCTTTGGTTCTGTTCCTTTGAGGTGAACCTGAGCTTGGCTGTTGCCGTGAAGTTGTCTGTAGGAGTTTTCTGCAATAGCAGGTTGGGTACTTCCCATAGGTTCTGGAAGTTCTCTGACACTTTGTGGGTATAGATACGATAGGTTCCGAAAGATGTCGGCATGCCGAACATTTCGTTGTAGTTAGCATGCCACTGCCATTGCTTGCCAAGTTCGGTAGTGTTGAATTCGTCGCTCTCTGCAGGATTCTCAATGGCAACCTTTGCTGCTGTTTTGGGCTTGCGGTATGTTGTGACAGGCTCGCCACAATAGTCTCCGTCTTTGTCTATTCCCATCACGGGCCAGTTGTCTTTCCATGTTACAGGCTGAAGGTGGACAACGCGTCCGTAGCATTCTTTATCCTGAAAGTGCAAGAACCAGTCTTCTCCGAATTTGGTATGTATCCACGCTCCTTGGTGAGGACCATTGACTTTAGACTTGCCTTGAGCCAGTACAACCTTGCTTTCATATGGTCCGAACGGACTTTTTGAACGCATGGCAACTTGGAACCCCGTTGGTACTCCTCCTGCAGGGAACATAACCCAATACCATCCGTCGCGCTTGTATATCTTTGGCCCCTCGCATGTACGTGCAGCTGTTCCGTTTCCGTCATATATTATAACTGGATTTCCTATAGCTTTTGTTCCGTCGGCAGAGAGCTCGCGTATTACTATTACACTGGCAAAGCGCGAACGGCTATTGGCATAAGCATTAACGAGGTAGCATCTGCCATCGTCATCCCAAAGAGGTGTTGTGTCAATCATTCCTTTTCCGGGAATTACGCATATTGGCTTCTCCCATTCTCCTGCAGGATCCTTTGTCTTTACCATCATCACTCCATTGTCTGGGTCGCCCCAATAGATATAGTATTCTCCATTGTGGTAACGAATGGATGGGGCCCAAATGCCGTTTCCGTGCGAGGGTTGGTCAAACATTGACTTTGGCTCAAGTTCTTTTACGGCATGTCCAATGATTTTCCAGTTGACCAAATCTTTGGAATGTAGTATCGGAAGGCCTGGAATACAGTTGAATGAACTTGCCGTAAGATAATAGTCTTCTCCCACAGCGCATGCATCGGGGTCGCTATAGTCGGCATCTATAACCGGATTTGTATATGTTCCGTTACCATTGTCGGGGCACCATACTTCAGATTTGTATGGTTGTTGAGCCATTGCCGCAAGTGGAAGGGCCACAAGGGCAGCGATAAGATGTTTTTTTTTCATGTTTTTAGTGTAAAAAATTGGAAAGTAGATATTTCTTTAGATTAAAACGTTATGTTTAGACCTTTTGTAATATGGCATAGGTCGTTTTTGACATATTATAACACACCTGTATGTTGTTCGCATTTAAAGAACATTTACAAAATCACCCTCAATTCTTGATATTTTCAGCCTGTAGTTAAAATCACGCTCAATGGTCATCACATGAGCGTGTTCTGGCTCCATGCGTCGGGTTATGTCTAGAGCTATGTGTCCCATGGTGCGCCGAAGATTAATTTCCACGCACGGGTTTACTATGAAATTCTTAGTGTCAGGATGCGAAACAATCATCATGTCGACACCAAGAGGTCCGGCATATCTTCCTTTTAAGCTGGTAGATAGAACAACAGAAAGTGTTTTGGACAGTTTGTTGAGTGTTTCTTCAGAAACATATTTCTCTAGAACCCCACGTTTGTATTCCTCACTTCCGATAACGTTTCCCGAATATTTGCCGTTAATGGTGGAGAATACAGACAAGCCATTGAACTCTACCCTACCCTCTTTGTTGGCAGTAAACTCCATAGCGAAGTCGGCTATCCTATTGTAATATGGTTCTACGGCAATGCCACTCTGTCGGGAAATTATTTTTTCCACCCACCTACGTTCGGCGAAGTTCTCCTTTGTTGTGATGTATCTTATTCCACGTCCTGATGAACTCCAAGGGGCTTTGACTACAACGGTGCCGTAGTTGTCAATTAACATGTTTACTTCTTCTATGGATGTACAGTAGATACTTTCACCGCATGTTCTCGTGTCCATGCGTTTTCGAACTTCATTAAGTATAGCTCCCACTTGTTGGCGTGAAGAAAGTGCTCTTGTGGTGGCGAGATATTCGTCATCAGGTATATTGCTTCCCTGCACTTCTGATTTAATTAGTTCTGATTTAATAAATTTATTCCAACCCCATGGCTTAATGCTTGTTATGGGTGCTTTCTTCAAGTCTTCCTTTTCAATAAAAAGCACGTTGGGCATAAAGTTCCTAAATGGCTTTGTTGCTTTTATCGCATATTGGATATCCTCTACTAAAACGTATTCTCCGTCTTCTGCTCCGAATGAGGAAATGAAGCACAAGTCATTTCTTAGCTTTTGCACTGCATGCGGCAAGGTTAAATAATCCGTGTCGTATGCTAGGGCAATATCGTGCTCCGGATTGAATATATTTAAATTCATTACTAAGTAGTATGTTCTTCTATCTTGTTCGATTTACACTGCAAATATAAATAAAAAACAGTAATTTTGCATTATCAAAAATAAAATAATGAATAATCCCACAACAATCTGTGCCATAGCAACCGCTCCGGGTGGAGCTTTGGGCATCATTCGTGTTTCTGGTCCTGAGGCAATAACAATAGTTGACGGCATTTTCCGGCCAAAAGACAAAAAAGCTTGTTCGCTGACCCAACGTCAGCCATATACTTTGGCCTTCGGCAATATTGTAGATGAATTCGATGTCATTATAGACGAAGTGTTGGTAAGCGTATTCTTTGCTCCACATTCATATACAGGCGAGAACTCCATTGAGATATCATGTCATGGCTCATCGTATATTCTTCAGAAAATCATGGAACTTCTCCTTAAAAGAGGCTGCCGAAGTGCTGAACCTGGTGAATATACGCGTCGGGCGTATATGAATGGAAAGATGGATCTTGCTGAAGCTGAGGCTGTGGCAGATTTGATAGCCTCTACATCAGAGGCAAGCCACCGCATGGCTATAAACCAAATGAAGGGGCAGTTCAGTCGCGAACTAAAGGTGCTTCGTGAAAAATTGCTTCATATAACCTCTCTCATGGAACTTGAACTTGATTTCTCTGACCATGAGGAATTAGAATTCGCTTCGCGTACGGAGGTTATCTCAATTGCAACGCAAATTAAAGATGAGATAGAACGTCTATCTGGAACGTTCAAACTTGGTAATGCACTGAAAGAAGGAATACCTGTTGCGATAGTTGGCGAAACAAATGTGGGCAAGTCAACCTTGCTCAACCGATTGCTTGGTGAAGATCGTGCCATAGTGAGCGATGTTCACGGCACAACTCGTGATGTTATTGAGGATACTTTAAACATCCAAGGCACATTGTTTAGGTTTATCGACACCGCAGGAATACGTGAAACTACTGATAAAATTGAAATTATAGGCATAAATAAGACAAAAGAGAAAATTAAACAGGCTGAGATTGTTCTTGTATTGCTCGATGCTCAACGTTTGCAGACGCAAGTTCATGAAACGTCAGAAAAGCTATTTCCTTTATGCGAAAATAAGAAGGTTATACTGCTTATAAACAAATGTGATATTCATCCAATTTCATCTTATGATACTTCTCTTTTGCAGACTTTAAATATCTCAGGAATATCTCCCGAGATTATATTTATCAGTGCCCTTTATGGAGATGCTATCAATGATTTGAAACAAACTCTATTTGATTATTCCAGCTCTTTAAGTGCAAACCATGAAGGCGGTGTGATAGTAAGCAATATACGCCACCTAGAAGCATTAAACCTCGCAGCAGAAGATACAACTAGGGTTTTAGAAGGTTTAAATTTAGGCTTATCCACCGACATCGTTAGCCAAGATCTTCGCAGTTGCCTTTTCCATTTGTCGGAAATAACTGGGGGTAGCATTGAAACTCCAGAAGTATTAAATAATATATTCCAGCACTTTTGCATCGGAAAGTAAGGCTGAATTTCGCATGACAAAGGAAAACAAAGAAAACACA
>CAVLBD010000028.1:0-38372 GCA_963661195.1 bacterium | reverse complement strand
GTGGATAGGGGAATCGAACCCCTATGCCAAGATTGAGAATCTTGTATCCTAACCGTTAGATGAATCCACCATCCTTTTGCATTCTTGTAACACCTGCGGAAGCTGGGGGATTCGAACCCCCGGTACGTTAAACACGTACGGCAGTTTAGCAAACTGCTGGTTTCAGCCACTCACCCAAACTTCCTTCCGGTTTGTTCTGTTACCACAGGCATTTCGTTTAATGCGGTGCAAAGGTACGGTTTTATTTTAAACCGCCAAACTTTTCTGAGGATATTTTTAAAGAAAAGTATCTTTTTTGTTTTCTCTTTACAAAAGCTGGCTTTTCTGTATTCCTTTCCGCCGTTAATTTTGCAACTTTATCTAGATGTCATTCTTTCCTTTTCCATATGTTCATGACTTTGTGTCGTATGGCTATGTGGTTTAACAGTGTTACCAATATGAACAGGGCTGAACCCAAAGCAATAGCATTGACCATGGAGCCAGATTCCATCTGAGGAAATAGTGTTTCTATAATGTCCATGTAATAGTTCCTTACGAAATGTAGAATTGTCCATGTTATAATGAGTACGCATAGGTTAAGCCCTATTGTTAGGACTTGGTAGGGTAGGGCAACCTTTGTTGGGCTATACCCTATGAGAAGCAAGTTTTCCAGTTTCGAAGAGTTCTTCTGTACGAGCAGATATATGCTGAGCATGAGTATGTAGAAGCTGAGAATGCTTATTGTCAGTCCTATTGCCATTACGAGTGATACGGTCATTTTTAGGAAATATGTCGTTTTTTCGGCTTGTAGCTTGTCGCTTTCTACTTCGTAGCCATGGCTGTCGAGATAAGTTGTAATGTTGTCGTCTGTTGGGTTGCCCACTTCTAGTATCAACCGTGTGGGGTCAGACTGACTTCCTGGGGCGAAGCGGTTGTTGCTCCAGTCCATGAAATTCTGTGGTACAAGGATTGTGTTCAGTCTGTTGGAGAATCCGATAACTTTGCCCTTGAACTGCTCTTTCTGTCCGTTGCCGTGAATGAATATCTTGAAGTCTATCATGCCCACTAGTCCGTCGCTTATCTTTGGCAGAGAGTGCGACTGTGCGAAACCGAAGTTATACATATTAATATATGTGCGCGGTAGTATGATGGGCACTTCGTTTGAGCCCTCGTTGTAGTGCCAGTCATCGAGTGGAACATCCACAAAGTTGTCTGGAACGCTCTCGAAGAACAGTTCCGAGTTGAGGATGTTCTGTCCGTTTACGCCCATTGTTGCGTCAACCTTATATTCGGTTGAGGTGAATTTCCCGCCTCTTTTTGTGAATTTCTGTTTGAATAGTTCGTCGGTTTCAGTTTTACTGAACGTGTTTGTTCCTCCTCCGAGAACACTTGCCGTTCCGATTTTCTTGCTGACTATAAGATAGTCGGCTTTCATAAAGCTGTCTTGCGACGTAAACACCTGTTTCACGTCGCTATAGAACTGGAAACCCAGCAGAACGATGAACATTCCGAATAGGTTTGCGAAGAAAAATCCTGCGAATTGCGCTATGCTTATATGTCGTCTAAGCAGTTTCCAGACCAGTGTCATAGTTTGTAAGTTTTATCGTAGTTCAAATCCATATGTTTGCCAATGCTTGTGACGATGACGCCTGCACCTTGCCTTTTTGCCTCGTCCATCATTATTTCTGCCATAACGGCAGAGTTTCGGTCGTCGAGGTGACTTACGGGTTCGTCGGCTAGTAGGAAGTCGAATGGTTGGACGAGTGCTCTTGCCATTGCTACGCGTTGTTGTTGTCCGAATGACATGTGGCCCACTTTCGTGTCAGTCTTGTCTGCTATACCCATCCGCTCGAACCATTCCTCTATTTCCTTGCGCTCCTTAAAGTGCGTAAGCTTGTTTTTTATTTCAACGTTCTCCATTGCAGTGAGTTCGGGGAAGAGACGTAGCTCCTGGAAGAGATATGCCAAGTGCGTCTTGCGCAGATCAATCCAATCTTTCACCTTATAGCTTTTTGTTTCGTCGTTGTCGAACATAACGTGTCCTTGGTAGTCGTGGCGGTAGCCTAGGACATAGCTGCAAAACGTGCTTTTTCCTTTGCCGCTTTCCGCCTCAACGAGGTAGAGCTTTCCTTTTTCAAACGTGGCATTGGCGTTCCAAATGTTCGAAATCATGTCTTGCTGGTGTGCAAAGACATTGGGTATCACCTTATTGAAAACTATCTTCTCCATTTTATTCCTTTATCCCAATCATTTAATTGTATACAATATGTACTGTATTCCGCCAAGCAATGGCTCTGCCACGCTTTGTGTTGTTTCATTGCCGTTGCCAGAACCTAACAGTTCTTTTATGTTTATCACTACGGCGAAGAGTCTTCCTTCAGCTTCTTTCAGAAGTGGTGTAGGTAGTGGTTGCATGGTCTTTGAAAGTATGCCAGGGGCGAGAGCCTGTTCCGTACTGCCGTAAAATTCCTTTTCTTTTGAAATACCGAACCAGAAGCTTGCATTTCCGCTTCTGTATGCAAAATTGTTTGGCGAGAGTGTTTCCAGTGATGCTCCCCCTTTGCATGATTTTTTCCAGTAGTCGATGTCTTTAATGAAATTGCAGTCTTTTAGTTTTGCCGCAATACTCAGTGATGGCGAATCAGCGGAGTATGATTTGATACTTGTAAGCATGTTGCCGTCAACTGAGCGTAGTATGTTGTCCATGTCTACTGCCGTGTTTGCTCCTGCAAGCATAACGCCTAGTTCTTTGCTTGCGTGTATCATGTCAAGAAAATCCGTGCCTTGCATATTAGTGAACACTGAGCATAGTGCATCTGCTGGTGCACAGTCGAGGAAGCGTTTACCTATTGGTCGCATCTTATTGGTTTGGGCAGCTAGAGCATTCTTAAGATTCTCGTTGTCGGCTGTCGTTTCCGCACAGATATTCAGATAGATGTTGTCCTTCTTTTCCAGCGTCGCGGTTATGTATATTTCAGAGTTGTCTGCATCTTTCGGCTTCGCTATTGTGAGTAGAGCCGCCAACTGTTGTGGCAGTGCATCGCCTCTTGCCACTAAAACGTCTGCCTCTTCCTTGTCTTTTAGCCGGTCGAAAAGCGGCGTTTCTGTTGCGCTGTGCTCTTCGTCTTGCTTTAGCCATTTTGTCAGTGTACGTGTTGCGTCAGCCATTTGCGCTGGGAGTATAGGCCCTGTAACAACTGTTGCGTCATCAGAAATGCCCACTGCCCATGAGTTGTTTATCAAGGCGAAAGTGTATCCGCGCTGCTCTATCGGTTGGCTGCTTTTTCCACTCTTGGCCATTTTCTCAAGGAGTTCGGTTAGCTTTTCCTTGTCGTCGGTCTTTGCACATAGCCCCATATTCCCGTTGTCTGTGGTAAAGAGGAAAATCTTATGCTTGAAGTCGATGCCACAATCTTCGGCGTTGTCGGTAGGCAACAACAGTTTAACCGTTTCTTTGCTTATTGGCAATTCCTGTTGCCCGTTAGCCTTGCTGAAGTCAATCTGCATAACAGCGTTGGCATTTTGTGGTATTGCGTTGGTGTAGCCTTTTCCCGAGCATGAAGCCAAAAAGCAGACACTGGCAATAATTGCCAAAGTCTGCAGAGCTATTCTTTTTACCTTTTTCATTATGTTGATAGTTTAATGTCAGCTTTTTCTTAATATCGTTTGTGCTGCCATTGCCGCATAGAGTGCTGCCGTTTCGGTGCGTAGCCTACTTTTGCCTAGCGACACAGGCGTATAGCCGTGTTTCATTGCCAACTTAACCTCGTCAATGGAGAAATCTCCTTCAGGTCCAATGAGAATTGTCACTTCTTCATCGTTGTTGCCATTGCGTTGCTTTTCTTCCATTGTGGAGAACAGGTCTACGCTTTGTATTTCATTGTAGCAGTGTGCAATGTATTTTTGTCCGTTTCGCTCTTTTGCTACAAAATCGCCGAAAGGCATCATGGCGTTGACAATAGGTTTCCATGGCTTTCGGCTTTGTTTCGTTGCCGAAACAACAATTTTCTCTATGCGCTCCTCTTTCAGCGTTTTGCGTTCTGAGAACCTGCACAAGACGAAATCAAGCTCATCGATGCCTATTTCTGTAGCTTTTTCAGCGAACCATTCCGTGCGCTCCATCATTTTTGTCGGGGCCATGGCGATACAGATGTGCCCATTCCATGTCTTCTCCTGCGGCAACGTTTCCTCTATTGTATAGAGACAACGCTTTTGCGTGGCGAGGGAAACCTTTGCCCGATAGAATGAGCCACAACCATCCATGAGAAACATCTCATCGCCGTTCTGCAGGCGTAGCACCCTTGTGGCATGTGCCGCCTCTTCTGGCGGCAGTTCTTCTGAAGAGCCAGCTTGCGGCACATAGAAATATCTTGCTTCTTTCATTTCATTCTTTTTCCTTTGCGTCTTTTCTTGCCTGTTGCTCGTCTCTTAGTCTTGAGGCCAGTTCGTATCTCTCTTCTTTCAAGGCTTTCTCTAGCGCATCGGCAAGCATTTTGTCGGTCAGAATACTTATAGGCAGATTCACGGCGTTACTAGCGGGATCCATATATCTTGTGGATATTTGCTGCAAAAGTTTGTGAGTGGCAAGCAATGGTGTTCCGCTGCATAGTGATAGGAGTACTGCATCGCTCAGGCGAATGTAGAGAGCATTGTCGGATGTTATGTCTGCTTCTGTATCGCCCATAACCAATTTTGTGTTGAATTTGCCGCAATTAACCGACTGTATAACAATGCTGCAGTTTGATGGACAATATCTTTTCAGCATGGATGCCGCGATGTCGCATATCCGGTTGTTTGGCTTTTCCTTCAACGATGTGTTTACCCTTATTTCTATTTCTAGGGCCATGGCTCTGTCGCAAATGAAGGTAATCTGCCGTGTTTTATCTTTGTTGGCAAGAATGACCAGTCCGATACTCTCTTTTCCTGGTATCGAAGTCACCCTGTCGAAAAAAACTTCTTCTGTTTCTATCATGTAATCCATGTGTTTGTATTATAGGTATTCCCTTTATTCCGCCTTCTGTTTTTTGTTGTTGAACATAATGGCAAAGCTTAGTCCCACAACCAAGGCAAAGCCGGCGAATATGAACCAGCAAGTCTGCCAATCTCCCACGAGGAAGCCGTTGTCAGTCCAATGGCAGTAATGGTTTACTATTTCCCCGGCAAGGAGTGTGCCAATTGTGGCTCCCAGTCCGTTTGTCATGAGCATGAACAACCCTTGTGCCGATGCTTTTATGTCTTCGCTGCACTCCGAGTCGACAAACAGTCCGCCCGACACGTTGAAGAAGTCGAACGCCACTCCGTAGACAAGGCATGAGAGAATGAGCAGGATAACCTTTGGAAATGCAGGTCCGCCTAGTCCGAAGAATCCGAACCGTAGCACCCATGCAAACATGGCTATAAGCATAACGTTCTTTATCCCGTAGCGTTTTAGGAAGAACGGAATTAGCAGTATGCAGAAAGCCTCGGCAATCTGCGATATTGAAACGAGCAGAGTGGCATTGTTGGCGGCGAAAGTGTCAGCCAATAGTGGGTCTGCCTTGAAATGTGTGATGTATGGTGTGGCAAAGCCGTTGGTTACCTGCAGCGACATACCGAGCAGTCCGGAGAAGATGAAAAACATTGCCATCTTCTTCGTGCGAAATAGTCTGAAGGCATCCAATCCGAGCATTTGCGCCAGCGAGCGTTTTTGGTTGTCTGTGCCTTTTTTCGCTATTTTACATTCGGGCAATGCCAGACAATAGAGGAAGAGAGCAAAGCCAAGTAGTCCGGAAACGAGGAACTGCCAATTGGTATACTGGAATTTGTGTGTGCTTTCCGCCAGTGTCAGCGAGAAGCTGCCGTTTTCAACGGTGGCGCAGTTTACGAACCACATTGTGGCGATGAATCCCACTGTTCCGAGCACGCGTATCGGGGGGAAGTCGGTCACGGTGTCACGGTCGTGGTCTTGAAGAATTTTGAACGCCACGGTGTTTGACAATGCCAGTGTAGGCATGTAGAACGCCACGCTTATCGTGTAGACAGTGATAAATATTGTTGCATCAGGCTTTTCTGAAGCTTGCCCCATGGCGAAGAGCCCCACCATTGCTAGCCCAGCCAAAAGGTGACAGATGCCAAGAAGCCGTTGTGGTTGTATGTATTTGTCAGCCACGATTCCCATGAGTGTAGGCATGAAGATTGATACTATACCTTGTATTGCATAGAACCATGATATCTCTTGCCCCATTCCTGCATGGCCAAGATACTGCCCCATGGATGTGAGGTAAGCTCCCCACACTGCGAACTCTAGGAAGTTCATTATTGATAAGCGTACTTTCAGATTCATTGTGCTAATTTTTCTGTTTTTAAGTTATAGGTAAGGTTATAAGGTTTCAGTGAAACTAACGTTACACATCTTGCAAAGATAAGGATTTTTGTTTTATCGGCAAAACAAAACAGACATATAGCCTTTTGCGTAAGTCTTTTTTAACCTGCGGATTTTGCTGCCCGTGTGTTTTTCCTTACCTTTGCATTGCTTTTTTAACCCCGTAGACATAGAGATAATGAAGATAACGAAAACGAGATATATCCAGATTTTTTTTGCAATAGTATTCGTGTTGATGCTCGTGAAATGCGTGCATCCTCAGATTGCTAGCGCAGTGACCGATGATAGTGAAAAGGGACAGTCTGAAGGCGATACCTTAATTACCGACAGTATTCAGAATGTTGTAAGGTCGACAAAGGCGTCGCCAGGGATTGCAGGAGGCGCAACACGCTTCTTTGACGAAAAGGGAAACCTGATGAAAAACAGGATATATAGCGTGCCACGTTTCAGCGAAGCTTTTCCCGACAGCAATGGAGTGCAGCTTACGGCAGCCTGTCAGTGGGGAGTGTCGCCAGTGAAAGACCGTCGGGATGCTGAGGCGCGTAAGACGGAATTGGTGTATATTGGCGCAAGTCCGTATTACACGGTTGATAAATTAAAGAACAGCATTCCATATCTAGTGCCTCGTGCCTCCGTGTTGCTTGACCATATCGGACAGGCCTTCTTCGATAGTCTTCAGGTGAAGGGAATTCCCTTGCATAAGTTTATTGTGACGAGTGTTTTAAGAAGCCGTGATGATGTTGAAAGCCTGCGGGGACGCAACGGAAACGCCACGGTCAATTCATGTCATCTCTATGGGACAACATTCGACATCTGCTACAACCGCTATACAACGGTGAGTGATCCTGACAAGGCGCCACGCAGGGCCGTGCGTAACGATACGCTTAAATGGGTGCTTAGCGAGGTGTTGCGCGATATGCGTGTAAACGGTAGATGTTACATAAAATACGAGGTAAAGCAAGGTTGCTTCCATCTTACAGTTAGATAACCCTCTGTATAACAAAAAACGCCATGGCAGATTTGCCATGGCGCACTTCAACAATAGTGTCGTTTAAATGTATTGATATTCTTTTGCTGATATTCCCTATCGGGAAGTTTGCTTAGAAATTGTAGAACAAGCCAAGTGAGAGGTTTGTTCCGTCAACGCCTGCTACCCAAGAGTCAGACTTGATTGTGTCCTCTTTGTTGTACTGTTTGTAGTTTGTTTCAGAGTGATTCCATCCGAAGAAGCCAACATGAGCAACGATGCTGAACTTGTCGATGTTTACTGAAACGCCAGGACGAAGACCGAAAGAGTAGAGGTCTGTGTCAACCTTGTTGTAGTGCTTGTAACCAACAGAACCGTCGCAGAAAACGTTTACCACTTTACCTTTTACGAAAGTGAAGCGAGCGTATGGATTAACCTCGAAAGTGTTAACGGTCAAGTCGTCGTCGTTTGAGGTAACACCCTCTTTTGCCCATCCGAAGTTTACACCGGCAGCCCAAGTGTCGCTGAACTTATATCCGATTTCCGGAAGGAATTTGTAGGTTATTGTTGCGTCGTCTTCGCCATCAATCTTAGTACTGTTGATACCGAGGCTTCCACCGACATAAACTTGTGCGCTTGCAGCCACTGCTACGAAAGCAACTGCCAATGTCATGAGTAATTTTTTCATGTTTGTTTTTACCTTTTCTTTTATGTTTAATTCCTATTGTTGTTCCTTTTATTGTGTTGCTTAAAATATCGTTAATTAAAGTCTATTCTAGCGTTTCTTGCGCTGCAAATATCTGAATTTAATATTGAAATAACAATAATCCGCCACAAAAAATCACCATTTGGCGGCATTACGTATAAAACTTTTGGAATAAACGGACAATTTCAATATCTTTGCAATTCGTATTTTATAAAAATCTACAATAAAAGACAATACGTTATTCTAGATGCAAAAGGCAAAAAAAATAAATACCCCAAGGATTCTCCTCACCATAGTGTTGGCGGTGATTTCTGCTATAGGAGCTGTGGCACAAACGTCCGATACGCTAATTGTCAGGCAACTGCGTTCTCGCGGAATAAAGTTCTCGGCAGACAATGCCCTCACGTTGTTGCCAAGCGGACAGGAGAAATTCGACGATATGTTCCGTGCCATACGCCAAGCGCAGTCAAGCGTGCATCTGGAATATTTCAATTTCCGTAACGACTCTATCGCTTCCTTGCTCTTCGATATCCTTGCACAAAAGGCGAGCGAGGGCGTGGAGGTAAGGGCTCTGTTTGATGGCTTCGGCAATGACTCTAACAACCGGCCGTTGAAAAAGCGCCATTTAAAAAGTCTTCGTCAGCGAGGCATTGAAATTTACGAGTTCGACCCACTGCGTTTTCCATGGGTAAACCACGTCTTCCACCGCGACCACAGGAAGATAGTTGTCATTGACGGTAAGATTGCATATACGGGCGGCATGAATGTGGCCGACTATTATATAAAAGGTACGAAACAAGTGGGACGTTGGCGTGACATGCACTGCCGGATAGAAGGTTCGGAAGTGAATACCCTGCAGACAATCTTCCTGAAAATGTGGAAAAAGGTTACGGGCAAAGATGTCTCTGGAGCAAAGTATTACCGTGGCATCCACGGAGCTGATTACATACTGGGACTGCAACCAGACACCACTGCTACGGCATACTCTAAGACCGTGGGGATAATAAACAGAGAACCACATACGTCAAACAAGATAATACGCCAGTTTTACATTGATGCAATCAATGATGCACGTGATAGCATAAAGCTTGTCAATCCATATCTGACGCTCAGCCATAAGCTGAAAAAGGCACTTAGACATGCCGTGGAACGTGGAGTGAAGGTTGAAATTATGGTGTCTTCACACAGTGACATACCACTAACGCCCGACTGCGTGTTTTATAACGTCAACAAGTTGCGCAAACACGGCATAGATGTATGGATATACGAAGACGGATTTCATCACACCAAGGTAATGACCGTTGACGGTCGCTTCTGCACCGTGGGCAGCGCCAACCTCAATTCCCGCAGTCTACGCTTCGATTACGAGGAGAATGCTGTAGTTATTGATGCTGCCACTACACGTCAGCTCGATGCAATGTTCGATGCCGACAAAGCTTCATCGTTCAAACTTACAGGAGAATCGTGGAACCAGTGGCGTACACCATGGAAAAAGTTTGTAGGATGGTTTGCTCATTTGCTGGCTCCGTTCCTATAAAATATGTGGCTAGAAAAGGCTGACAAACATATATACATAAACCAACAATGGCAAGGAAGAAATTCGAACTTATCGTACCGCAAGGAGAAACGCACGTATTGCTACACACATGCTGCGCCCCTTGTTCGTCGGCTATAGTGGAGTGCATGTTGAAACATGGCATAACGCCAGTAATATACTACTGTAATCCCAATATCTATCCCGAAAAGGAATACACGACGAGAAAGGACGAATGTACTCGCTATGCCCGTTCGCTCGGACTTGATATAGTGGATGCCGACTATAACCACGCCGCATGGCTAAACCAGATGAAAGGACTGGAGAAAGAGCCGGAACGTGGCTCTAGATGCTTGGCATGTTTCAAAATGCGGCTTAGAAGCACGGCGCAGTATGCTCACGACAATGGATTTAAAGTGATAACCACAACGCTAGCCTCGTCACGCTGGAAAAGTCTTGAACAGATAAATGCGGCAGGAGAATGGGCAGTCTCGTCATTTGAAGACGTAGAATGGTGGGGGCAGAATTGGCGAAAAGGTGGACTTAGCGAGCGTCGCGCGGCCATTATCCGCGAATACGATTTCTACAATCAACGCTATTGCGGATGTGAATTCAGTATGCGTAAGGATGAAGATTAAGGAAATGTTGGCATGTTTTTTGTTTGAATAGAAAAAGCGGTAAGTAATAACAAGAAAAGAAAGAACACCTGAAGATATGACAAACCAGTTTTCACAGGAAATTTTGGATATACTGAACTTCAGCAAGGAAGAGGCGCAGCGCCATTCATGCAAGGAAGTAGAACCGGACCATCTTTTTCTCGGTCTGCTCCGTCATAAAGGCAGGACGCCAGTCCTGCTGAAGGAACTGCATGTTGACACGGAACTGATGAAACGCCAAGTGGAACAGCATATTGACGAGACCCTGCACACAGAGAATTGTGGCGAACCTTTAGGGCTTGGCGAGGATGCCAACCGCATACTTAAGCTCGCCATTCTTGAAGCAAGGAAGAGATCAACGCAAATGGTTGACGAGACGCACCTCTTGCTCGCAATGATGCACACTCCACAAAACAACTATCCAAAAGAATATTTGAAACAAAACAATATAGACTACGACACAATGGCAGACCATATAAGCAAGGCTGACAAGATAAGAAACGGTATCGACGTGCCAGATGCTGAAGATGACGATGATTTCGGGGCACCACGCCAATCCCATCAGGAGAAAGCCCAAGCGCCAACTCCGGGAAGCCGTCCGGGAGGAACGAAAACACCTATACTTGACAACTTCGGGACTGACCTTACAAGTGCTGCCGAAGAAGGGAAACTTGACCCTGTGGTAGGACGCGAAAAGGAGATAACACGAATAACAGAAATACTCTGCCGCCGTAAAAAGAACAACCCGATACTAATAGGAGAACCGGGCGTAGGAAAAACGGCTATCGTGGAAGGTCTTGCCACGCAGATCGCTAAAAAGCGCACCTCACCGCTGCTCTTCGGCAAAAGAGTGGTGTCGATAGACCTTGGCGCCATAGTGGCCGGAACGAAATACCGCGGTCAGTTTGAGGAGCGCATCAAGGCAATGGTGAAGGAAATAGAGCAGTCGCCAAACGTTATCATCTTCATTGACGAGATACACATGCTCATTGGTGCAGGTTCTGCCCCAGGGACGATGGATGCCGCAAACATGCTGAAGCCCGCTCTATCACGCGGCACGATACAGTGTGTCGGCACAACAACGCTCGATGAATACCGCAAGTCGATAGAAAAGGACGGAGCACTTGAACGCCGCTTTCAGAAAATTATTGTTGATGAAACAACGCCAGAAGAGACAAAAGAGATACTTAATAATATAAAGGAACGCTATGAGAGTCATCATGGCGTGAGATACACCCCAGAAGCTATTTCGGCTTGTGTAGATTACACCGGCAGATATATCAGCGACCGTCAGTTTCCCGACAAGGCCATTGACGCTCTTGATGAAGTGGGAGCAAAGGTGCGACTGGGCAGTGTGCAGATGCCTCCGGAAATAAAAGACCTGGAGGGACGCATTGAAGAGGTGTCAAAGAAGAAACAGCAAGCTGTGATGAACCAAAACTACGAATTGGCGGCAAGCTTCCGTGACATGCAAAATGATTTGCGCAATCAGCTCAGCGAGATGGAGGAGAAATTCAAAAGCGGTGAGCTGGGAGGCGTAGTTGAGGTAACTGAAGCTGACGTGGCACGCACTGTTTCTTCTATAGCCGGAGTGCCCATACAGAGAGTAAGCGAGACCGAAACAGCCCGTCTGCGCGGCATGGGCGATGCTTTGCGCCACACGGTGATAGCTCAAGACACGGCCATAGAAAAAGTAGTAAAAGCGATACAGCGCAATCGCGTAGGAATACGGCCGCAGAACTGCCCAATAGGTGTGTTCATGTTCCTCGGACCGACAGGAGTGGGTAAGACATACTTGGCAAAGAAGCTGGCTGAATACATGTTTGGCAGTGCAGACGCATTGATACGCATAGATATGAGCGAATACAGCGAAAGCTTCAATACATCGCGACTTATTGGTGCGCCTCCAGGATATGTGGGTTACGATGAAGGCGGACAGCTAACCGAACGGGTGCGCCGCAGACCTTACTCCATCGTGTTGCTCGATGAAATAGAGAAAGCGCATGCCAACGTATTTAACATGCTTCTGCAGGTGCTCGATGAAGGACGGTTGACTGATGGAAACGGCAGACTAGTGGACTTCAGAAACACCATTATAATTATGACCAGCAATGCCGGAACACGCCAGCTCAAGGACTTCGGACGTGGCATCGGTTTCAATGCCGGTCGCCTCTCTGCCGACATGAAGGACAGTGACAAGCAGTATGCACGTTCCATAATACAGAAAAGCCTAAGCAAGCAGTTTAGTCCAGAGTTCCTCAACCGTCTCGACGACATTATAACCTTCGATCAACTCGGTCTTGATGCTATAAAGCAGATAATTGACCTTGAGCTAACGTCATTAAAGGAGCGTCTAGCCGACATGGGATACGCTATGCAGCTTACTGATAAGGCAAAAGATTTTGTAGCGGAAAAAGGCTACGACGTGCAGTTCGGTGCCCGTCCGCTGAAGCGTGCCATACAAAACTACATTGAAGACGGCATCTGCGAACTCGTACTCGAAGGAGAGCTTGAAAAAGGCTCCACAATAACCATAGGCAAGAATCCAAAGAAGGAAGAGCTTACCTTTAAAAAAAGCATTTAAACCGCAAGAATATAAAAGATATTGTATATCTTTGCACACGCATCGTGTCCGATATGTCCTTGAAAAAGACACCGGGCACGATGCGTGTGCAAAGAAAATATCAAAACATAACAACTATGTATAGGACAAATACGTGCGGAGAGTTGCGTCTCTCCGACGCAGGAAAGAAAGTTACTCTTGCCGGATGGGTGCAACGCAGCCGAAAGATGGGAGGCATGACCTTTGTTGACCTTCGCGACAGATACGGCATAACGCAGTTGGCATTCAACGATGAGGTTGACGCAGAACTATGCGCCAAGGCAAACAAGCTCGGACGTGAATTCTGTATTCAAGTGGAGGGAACAGTGAGCGAGCGTCAAAGCAAAAATGCAAAGATACCGACAGGAGAAATTGAAATAACGGTATCTGCCCTCAATGTTCTCAGCGAGAGCGCAACACCACCGTTTACGATAGAAGACAATACCGACGGTGGCGACGACATCCGAATGAAATATCGTTATCTTGACCTCAGAAGACCTTGCGTAAGGAAAAATCTCGAACTGCGTCACCGCATGACGATACTTATACGCAACTTCCTCGACAACCAGAATTTCATTGAGGTAGAGACACCGATTCTTATCGGCAGCACACCTGAAGGCGCACGCGATTTCGTCGTACCTTCGCGCATGAACCCAGGACAGTTCTATGCCTTGCCGCAAAGTCCGCAGACACTGAAGCAATTGCTCATGGTAAGCGGTTTCGACAGATATTTCCAAATAGCAAAATGCTTCCGTGATGAAGATTTGCGCGCTGACCGTCAGCCGGAGTTCACGCAGATAGACTGTGAAATGTCGTTCGTTGACCAAAATGACGTTATCGACCTCTTTGAGGAGATGGCACGTCACCTCTTCCGTAAAGTGCGTGGAGTGGAACTTCCTGCAAAGCTTCAGCAGATGACATGGCACGACGCTATGCGCCGCTTCGGTAGCGACAAGCCCGACTTGCGCTTCGGGATGGAATTCGTTGAACTCATGGACGAGCTGAAAGGCACAGGAGAATTCTCTGTATTCAACGATGCTGAATATATCGGTGGTATATGTGCAGAAGGATGCGCCACATACACACGTAAGCAACTAGACCAGCTGACAGACTTCGTCAAGAAGCCTCAAGTAGGGGCAAAGGGCCTCGTTTGGATAAAAGTAAACGAGGATGGCACAACAAAAAGCAGCATAGACAAGTTCTATACCCCCGAAACACTGGCAAAGGCTGTGGAGAAGTGCAATGCCAAACCGGGAGACCTTATTCTTATACTCAGCGGCGACAACACTAACAAAACACGCGTTCAGTTGTGTAGCCTCCGCTTGGAAATGGGTGAGAGACTCGGATTGCGCGACAGGGACAAGTTTGAATGTCTTTGGATTGTTGACTTCCCGCTCTTTGAATGGAGCGATGAGGAACAGAGACTCATGGCAACGCATCATCCTTTCACCATGCCTAATCCTGATGACATACCATTGTTGGAAGAACATCCAGAGAGAGTGCGTGCAAAGGCATACGACTTTGTATGCAACGGCATAGAGGTGGGCGGAGGAAGCCTCCGTATACACGACGGTAAGCTGCAGGAAAAAATGTTCAAGATACTTGGCTTCACGCCAGAGCGCGCTATGGCACAGTTCGGATTTCTTATCAATGCCTTCAAATATGGAGCACCGCCACATGCAGGACTTGCTTTCGGGCTCGATCGTTTCGTTTCCATAATGGCAGGACTTGACTCCATACGCGATTGTATCGCTTTCCCGAAGAACAATAGCGGACGAGACGTTATGCTCGATGCTCCGTCTGAAATTGACGACAAACAGCTCAAGGAATTGCAAATAAGCGTTGATGTAAATCAAGAAAACGCATAAAGCCTTGCCCAATAGTAGCTTTCGCCTGAATTAACGATGCAAATTGTAATTTTGTATAAGAAAAAATGTTACATTTGCAAATGATTTATAAAGCAATAAGCAACAACGGCATATTGCGGAACTAAATTTTATCATTATGACAGAAAAGAAAGTTACAGAAAAAAAGGTTGTTAAAGCTACTGCTGCTAAGAAGACAACAACAAAACGAACAACAACCAAGAAGGCAACCTCTACATTCGTTATTGATGTTCAGAGTGTAGGTTTCAAGGCTGGTGATGTTTATCAAGCTCTTTCAACGGCTGAAGCTCCAATGACTGTTGCAGAAATCTCAAAAGCTGCAAAGATTACTAGCGAGGAGACACTCCTCGGTATGGGCTGGTTGCTTAAGGAAGGCAAGATCAAGGGCGAGGAAAACAAATTTTCTTTGGCATAACCAACGAAAAGTTGAATAACAGGAGGGCTGTCGATATACTATTATATCTTCAGTCCTTTTTAAGTTTTGCCACATTACAATTCTAGTAAAGCGTGAAAAGCTGACTTATAATAAAACAATGAACTACGATCAGGACATTAAGCGCATACTGTGGGAAGCTGGACGCGAAGGACTGTCGGTAAAGAAGATAGCCCGACACATATACAACCTGCACAACAGCTTCTTTGAAACTGTAGCCTACGAAGATATTTACAAGGCTGTGGTATATAGCGTTGTAAAGAATAGAAAGTCCAAAACACCGTTCATTGAAAATGCTGGCAAAAGAGGAGTATATCGTCTCACGGAGCCAACATGTCGGGAGACCCAATTGTTTTTCAACTTTCAGGAAGAATCCGATGTTGAGGCTGAAGCGAAGCCAAATGTTGACCAGTCGCTATCGTTGTTCTGAGAAAGATTCTTTGCGTTGGCGAAATAGTTTACCATTTTCTTACAGGCTATACTAACAAACAAAAATATATAATTATACTATGGGAAAACAATATTTTCTTGGCCTTGACGTAGGCAGTTCTTCCGTCAAGGCATCACTCGTTGATATTGAAAGCGGCAAATGCGCTGCAACAACATTCTACCCCGAAAGCGAAGCACCCATCATTGCTGTAAAGAGTGGATGGGCAGAGCAAGACACACAGATGTGGTGGGACAACTGCAAACTCTGCATAAAGAAGGTAAAGGAGATGGCAAATGCGTCGGCTGACGACATCAAGGCAATCGGCATTTCCTATCAGATGCATGGATTGGTGTGTGTGGACAAAAACCTTGAAGTGCTTCGTCCGGCAATTATCTGGTGCGACTCTAGAGCCGTGCCATACGGAGAAGAGGCTTTTCATGGCATAGGGTCAGAAAAGTGTCTTAGTCATCTGCTAAATTCTCCTGGAAACTTCACCGCAGCAAAACTTGCGTGGGTGAAAGAGAATGAGCCGGAGGTATATAGCCGGATATATAAGTTTATGCTTCCTGGAGACTTCATTGCAATGAAACTCAGCGGAACGGTGAACACAACAGCCAGTGGTCTGAGTGAGGGCATACTTTGGGATTTCAAGGAGCGCACTACGGCAGATTTCGTCCTTGATTTCTATGGTATAGACCGTAGCCTCGTGCCGGACATTGTTCCAACATTCAGTGTGCAGAGTGAGGTTTCTGCATCTGCTGCAGCAGAGACGGGCTTGAACGAGGGCACCCCTATCAGCTATAGAGCAGGCGACCAGCCAAACAATGCCTTGAGCCTAAATGTGTTCAACCCAGGAGAAATAGCTTCTACGGCAGGCACGTCGGGAGTTGTTTATGGTGTGCTTGGCAATGTGGGCTACGACCCTAAGAGCCGTGTAAACACGTTTGCACACGTTAACTACACTAGTGAGCAAGATCGTCTTGGCGTGTTGCTTTGCATAAACGGAACAGGTATTCTCAATGCATGGACAAAGCGCACAATAGCTCCAGAGGGCATGTCTTATGCTGATATGAACGACTTTGCAGCCAGTGTGCCTGTGGGCAGTGAGGGACTTTCAGTGATACCTTTCGGCAACGGAGCGGAGCGCGTACTCGAAAACCGTGAGACCGGATGCTCTATACAAGGAATAAACTTCAACAAGCACACAAAGGCACATCTAGTGCGCGCTGCTCAGGAAGGCATCGTGTTCAGTTTCTGTTACGGTATGGAGATTATGGCAGAAATGGGCATGAATATTACAAAGATACATGCAGGAAAAGCAAACATGTTCCTCAGCAAATTGTTCCGTGACACACTGGCTGGAGTTAGCGGAGCGCAGATTGAACTATATGAAACCGATGGTAGCGTAGGAGCAGCAAAGGGAGCAGGAATGGGTTGCGGCTATTACAAAGACAACAACGAAGCATTCTCTTCACTGGAAAAGCTCGCGGTAATAGAGCCAGACGAGAAGCTCCGTCCAGAATATCTCGCTGCCTATGCCGCATGGAAGGATAGACTTTCCAAAATTTAAGCAATAAAATCAATTCTCTCGTAAGGGAAAATAATCTTTTAAGATTGAGATAAATTTATCTAGATAATTCATAGGCAAGAGAAAAGCACTTTTTTTTCGTGTCTATGAATTATTTATAATTATTAGTATAAGGATAGAAAAGAAAGATAAAGTCTATTTTTGTCGATATAATACATAGTGCATAAGTAAGACAAAAATCTAGCAACTTACTTTAATATTTAAGCCAAACAATTTTATAAATGCAGTTAAACAAGAGAATAGAATATTTGGATGCAATGAGAGGATTGACGATGTTATTGGTTATTTATGCCCATGTTCGTTTTTTCTCTTTTCATCTTTCAAATTTCCGGGGGGGCTAGCTACAACGACGTTTTCATGATGGTGAGAATGCCGCTGTTCTTTTTTGTCAGTGGCTTCTTGCTTGACAAGCCAGGGATAATTTGGAGGTTGAAAGATGCCGTTCCTTTCATCAAGAAAAAGGCGAAAATACAGTTAATCCCCACTTTTGTTTTTATGTCGCTCTTTTGTTATCTGTTTGATCTCAATGTGATTGATAGCTTTAACGATAGCATGAAGAGTGGATATTGGTTTACTATTACATTGTTTGAGTATTTTCTTGTGTATTCATTTAGCAAGATGATGCCTGTTCGCTTTCAATACAAGATGTTGTTTATTGTATCTTTCTTTTTCTTAGGAATAGGCTATCTCCCTGTTTGGGAGGCGTTGCAATTTAACAAATTGTGGTATTTTGTTTTCTTTAGCTTTGGCGCTTACGTAAAGAGCCACTTCAGTTCTTTTGCGAAGTTCTTGGAAAGCAAATATTTCTCTATTATGTTTGTGTCGTTTTGTGGCATTGTTTTCATGCGTGTCAAAGGTTCTTTGCCTAACTATGTGCCATTACAAATACTGCTGTCTGTCTTTTTAGGCATAGCCGGTATTTGTATAGTATTCAATTTCTTCAGGAAAAACGAAACTTCTTTTCGGCAGACAACTATAATAGGCCGGACCTTGCAATACATAGGAAAGAGAACGCTGGACGTTTATTTGCTGCATTATTTTTTCCTTCCTCGGCATTTGGATGTCGTTGGCGATTTCTTTCTGAATAACAGTAATCCTTCAGTAGATTTCTTCTGCTCATTCTTGTTGGCAATTATGGTTGTGGCTTTGAGCCTTGTGGCGAGCAATGTGATTCGCACAAGCGAGACTCTTGCTCATTGGCTTTTTGGAGTAAAGAGAATGTAGCTAACCTTTAATTCTCCGAACTCAATCTTTTACGAGAAAATCTTTCAGTTCATTTTTCTTAAGAGTGATTTTCTTGTCACATCATGGTTCTTAAAGTCACATTGCATTAGATCCATCATCAGATATGGCGCATCTTCCATGTCGAAATGCCGGTTGATGCTCCGTTTCATACGTTCCATGATGTCGGGATGTCGCTGACTGTAAGTCTTTGTGGCGTATATGAGGAACGGTATGTCGTGTCCTGCTTTGCTGCTGATGGGGTTGTTTGGGTTGCCGTGACTTGCCACATTGGGATTGCTCTCAAAGACATCGAGACCATGATCAGGGGAATACATGACAACGGCTTCGCGATTCGCCACAAGATTCATAAGGGCGTCTACCACATAGTCGTTGTATAGAACGGCATTGTCATAGGTGGACAATTTTTCGCGTTGCGCTTGCGGATGGTTGGCATAATCGCTGTCTTTGAACTTGGCAAACGATGCTGGATAACGCATGTTGAACATGTTGTGGCATCCCATAAGGTGTACGATGATTAGTTTGCGATCATAAGGGAGGGAAATCACATTCTTTACTACAGGCAGAAGTGCCCCGTCTACCGATGTGCGCTGCACGCCGGCAAACTTGTTGCCGATGAAGATGCTAGTGTCGCACAGTTCCGAATACTGTCCTACGGCATTGTCGTACAGCCCCTTTTTGCTTTGGTTTGAAATCCAAAGTGTCTGATAACCAGCAGCTTTAGCGATGTCGGGAACAGTAGGGCAGTCAGACCATTTCTTCTTGTTGCCCATGTCTTTCGAATACGTTCCCATCATCAGCTGAAAAGAAGCCTGCGTGTAGAGACCTGCTGCCTGAACATGTGTGAATAGAAGAGCTTCACCATTGTCAACCTTCTTTTGTAGCAAAGGATTAGTGTTCTTGTCGTATCCGTAGAGTGAGCAATGATGGCTTGTAAGCGACTCGCCTATAATCCATACGATGACGGGAGGTTGATTTGCGGATGTGACTGTAACCGTAACGTTCGTATGGTGCAGCTTCTCTGTGCTCGGTTCGCTAACGATTTGGATAATGTTGCGTGTGAATCCTACTGCCGTATATCGGTATATCCAATAGTTCGGTATGGTGATACATGCGCCTGCTACGAAAGCCACTGCAAGTATACGTGATGTCTTGGCGTGCACGGTTTTGCCCAGCCGTTTGCCAGCCCACCACAAAAGCGCAGTGTAGGGGATCAATCCGGCAAGGATAGCAACAACGTAGGCATTGAAGTAGGAATTAAGAAATTCAGAGGCTTCTCCACTGTTGGTGGCCAACAATGCAGCAACGAGATCTTTATCAAGGATATTCTCAACTACATTTATACAAGCGGTTTGTAGGATGCAATGTGTGATTGTGAGAAAGTAACCAATTGCATAAACGGCTATCCGTAAAAATCGAAGTCTGACAAGGTGTCCCAAAAGGGTGAGAGCATAAGCGAAAGTGTAGGCTGCGATGAACAATAGAAGCCGATTGTCTGGCCATCCATTGCCTATATGTGACAACATGGGGTAAAGTGTGATGCCAGCTGTCGTGATGAGCATGCACCAATGCTTTCCCGGAAATCCATTTGTGAAGGAATTGAAATATCTTTTGAGGCGTTTTACAAGGAGTTTGTGAACTTTATCCCCCCCCCCTATGTGTTTGGGAAGATACTGATAATCAGGTGAGTACATTCTATAATATAATTCTTTTGTTTGTTCAAATCGTTCCTTAAAGGATGTAGCAGCGGCTATTCATTACTGGATGTAATAAATTTGCAAAATTAGTTATATTTGTTCTGTTGAGCAAATAATCTCAATTTTTAAATTTTTAAGGCCGGTATAATTAGTGTGTGGATAAAGAAAATTTTCCGTCCTACACTGTAACAGTGTCACAAAAGGTTTATGTCTCATTGTAACAAAACGAAAATGTAAGAAATTTCTTAGTTTTTGATAAAAATATGCTATAAGTTCCGTTGAAAGCTAAATAATTTTGCAATCGTCATCCGGCAATGGTTACTGAATAATACATTGAAAACACGCTGGAAGCAAAAACACGAAACATTAAAACGACATTAGATATGAGTACATCAAACGGAACAACAAGTGTGGGTAACTCCCTTATACCCATAAAAGGCATAAGCAGTAAGATGCGCGACTTGCTGCATGGACTCAATATTCGAAATGTTAGCGCATTGCGATCGGAAGGCAAGGATGCCGCAGCACGCGAGTCTCTGAAAGAGAAGATACGCCAAAAGCAGTCGCAGGTGAAAGACAGGCAGAAGATAGGCATACAGCTCATCAATATGTGGATACGTCAGGTTGACCTTTGGCGTGTGCCGGGTATGACGGCAGACTGGGCTTGGCTCATTGCTCAAGCTGGTGTGCGCAGCGTGGAAGACTTGGCAAAGTGTGATGTCTGCAAGCTATATAATATGGTGTGTGTGGTGTCGCAGAGCCAATTTGAAGAGTATGCTTGTCCTGATGTGGAGAATCTGGAATATCTCATCACGGGAGCCGAAACGCTTGTGCCCAAGACGCATACCATTACCAATTTAGGCAAGCTGAAAGTCAACAACAGTAGTCTGCCAAATTCTCTTGTAACGGCTTTCAACACTTTAGGCTACTATCGCATTAAGCCAAGCAGCAAAGGAGACAAAGCAGTTGATTGCCTTACTAGCTTGACAGTTGAAGAACTTATTGTTGCTTACAAACTAAGTGGCTTGCAGCAGCCAAGGGATATTAATGCCGAGCTTAATGCTCTGAAGGCGGCAGCCGAAGCTTATGTCGATGATCACAAATGGAGTGTTAAATATATAGAGAACACTACATCTCTAGACATGGACGATCAAGCCGAGCCCACGCATCTCTTTGCTGAGACAAAAGAGAAGACGGAAGAGATAGAGGTGGTGGGAACATACGAGACCATTGTTGATGGTTTGCGTTCGCTTGATTTGAGCGATACAGACGGTTTGCCACAAGTAATACGCGGAAAGGTGGCTGTACGTCAAGACAGCAGCATGCAGCCTGCCGTAGGCGTCTTGGTGCAGGTCACTGGCTTCCTAAGCTCAGTAAACGACCTTTCGCAAGTTCAGCGTCCCGTTCAAGCATACACCAATAAATATGGGCAGTTTGACATACAGATGCCCGAGAAATATAATCTCTGTGCAGTGCTCACCTTTACCTTCAGCAATAGCGAAGGGCAACAGCAGATAACGAAGACGGCAAGCGAACTTCTGTCGCACGTCAGCACGGTGACGGAGGGCAAGGATGCAGGTACCGTGTTATGTGATCTTACGCAAGACACAGTGTTCTATCTTGATGACGGAAAATTCACTGCAGCAATAGAAGAGCCCAAAACGCTTCCTAGCGTACGCCTGCAAGGAGAAGAGGGCGGAAATTCTGTATATCTCAATCCAGACACCGCTCCAGTGAGGACTTTCAGCTATAGTCTTCTGCAGAGACTCACTGTGCCTGGAACAACAAAATGGCGTCGGCAGATTGACGAACCCATAGACGTTTATCAGTTTAAGGTGAACCTACGTTCAAACCAAGACGATATCGTGATGGCTTCAGGCTTGAGCATAGGATATATCCTTGGTATGACCCAGGCATGGGTGCCCGATGGCTTTGCCCTTGGCGATCTTCTCTATTCGCTGGTGCTTGCTCCAGGTGAAGAACAGCGGCTTATTGTTAGAGAGCATACGGAAGAATATTCCGTTGGCGACCAGTCAAGCGGCACGGATGTAGTGAACGACACCACGCAACAAGCGCAACAGGATCAGTTGGAGGAAATATTTTCGCAGGCTTCACGGCAAACGGGTTTGGCAGCGCAGAGTGCCAATTATGAAGCATCAGCCAAGAGCATCAGCTTCAGCGGTTCAGCAATAATTGTTGCCGGCTCTACAAGTTCTTCGAAGAACAGCGGTAGCTCTGGTGCATATGCTTCAGCATCCAACACATATAGCGATGCTTCTCAAGCAGCCGAGAGATTCCAAACCACTATTGCCAGCACTAGTTCGCGTATTGCCCAAACAAATAGGGTGGCCATCCGCACGGCAACAAGTGCCGAGAGCGAGGCTGTCAGCACAAAGCTTATTGCCAACCATAACCACTCGCACGTGATGACAGTGCAGTATTGGGAGGTGATGCGTCGCTACAAGTTGCAAACATGCATCGACAGCGTAAAGCTTGTGCTCTTCGTTCCTCTCAAGCTGATACCATTCTATAGCGGTAAATTCGGAAGAATGGACTATTTCACCTTTGCGTCTGGCAGCATAACACCGCAGACTTTCTGCGAACGTTACGTTGGGATCATTCGCTATGCCGATGTTCTTGAAGCATGCCTGCCTCGCTCTTATAAGAGTGCGTTCAAACTCTGTAGGGAGATATTCAACACTAAGGGATGGGCAGAAGAGAGTGCCACAACAGATCGCCAATTCACGCTGGTCGTTAATGGTAACTTCCTTAAAGAGGACAATGTAAGTGCTTATCTTCGCACAAATAATGGGCAGCTCATATACCCGTCATCTAGTAATTCGTCTACTGTTACCTCTATAGAAAGGTATGGCAAGTCATTTGAAAGCAAAACGGCATTGCAAACTTATATTGCAAACTTGCGCAATGAAGTGACATCTTCCGAAAAGCGTTTCTCGTTTACCATTCCCAAGAACACGGCAATGGACACCTCGTTCAGCCTTATACTTGAGCGAAACTGCGAGGCAATCACCGTCTATCCTTTCACACAGGCAAAGTGCGACGAGATTATGCAGGTAATATTGGATAATCAAACAGAGAAATACTGGCATTTCTCCAAGGACGATGACTCAAGCAAGAGTGACCTTAAGCGCATTGAACACTACAATGAGGCACGCGATATGATGCTTGACACAGGACTCTCTCTAACGGAAAGCCAAATGATTTCTGCAGGAACATTGCGCATTAGCATAAGTTTGGATAATCAGAGTAGCAGAGATTTGTATATCACTAATGCTGGAGCAACGCTTGGCAAGAGCATGCGCATGACGTTGAACCGTAGCGGACAGGTGTATTACAGTCGGGATGACCTCAGACGTGTGGAGGATCTCTACCAGCACGTACTCAACAACACATACGACTATTCGCGCTTTGTGTGGGAAAACATGTCTGACGGCGAACGAGTGCTGATGCTTGAGGGCTATACCATCTCAATGGATACCGACAACGACGGTGAGATGAGCGAAACAAGCTTCCCCTTGCTCAACTGTGTGGATGCATTGTCGCCTATTGGCTTCTATGGCAACAGCATAATTCTTCCCTTCTATATCCCAGATGACTACGGTCTGCTGAAGGCCATGGTAAACGAGATTAAGAGTGGAAAGAGCAATGCCGGAGACACATCGTACGATGACATTACTGAAGAGAACTTCTCCAGTAGAACACTTCAGGACCGCATTTACAAGCATCATTCAACCGACTTCCGTGTGCCGACAACTGTTGTGTCTGTGCCAACAAAGGGCATGATTGGTGAGGCAGTGCTTGGCGAGACCAATGTTAGCGAGCTGATAGACATCACGCGCTTCTGGAACTGGAAGGATTCTGACATTGACCACATGTCGCTTGATACCTCTGCTTTGGGCGGTACTAGCTTGTTGGCAAATGCTACGGCACCGACAGTGACCATGCCTACACAGGGTGCTACCTTGCCGCAACACATACAGGCAAACGAGATTCTGTCAAGTTTGAGCAAGAACCCGCAGTTTGCCGACGTGCTCAGCAAGATTGATATGCGCGACGTGCTTAGCAACGCTGACAACAATGCCTCTACTGGCCGTGAAACGGCAATCAATGCTACCTCGAACATGGTGAACGAGAGCATAAAGCAGGCTGCAAGCGTAGCAACGGCTTATCTCACGGGCAGCGCTGCCACACAGCAGGCTGAAATAAACAAGGAGAAAGAAGTTGAAGTGGCTAAGATTACGGGCACGAAGAAGGATGACAAGTCATCGGCAGGAGCCGATAAGGGTAGCGCTGCAGCAGGCGGAGCAGGTAATTCGGCTGCCGGTGGAGGAGCTTCAGGCGCAGCCCAAGGCGGAACATGCAAGTGCAACAGTTGCGGCAACTATACGCCAGCAAAGGCAGACGCCAGTGCGAGTGAACAGAAATAAGTATGAACAACTAATAACCCAAATGATATGAACGAAGAATCAGTATCCAACTTGCTGAATGCGCTTGCGGCTGTTATTCAGAACGAGTCGTCAGAGGAAATGAAACAGTTGCGCATGCAGATTCTGAAGCGCACTGCAGAAGAGGCGACAACAGTGACACCACGTATGCCTGCGCCTTTGAATATAACCGAAATAGGCGGCTACTATAATCTGTTGAGCCGTTTGGGAAATGAAACGATAGACATGAGGAAGAGGCTCATTGCGGCGGCTTTGGGTATTCCTTTGACTTAGAAAAATATTGCGCTCAAGGCTACACAGGTGGTCCAGCTGGGACTCTAAATCTCAGTGCTTGGTTCGATTCGCAAGATGTGCCAGCCGACAGTTGCAACCCGTAAGGACGTGAGGGGGGATCTGGACACGAGGAAGCTGAATGTCTCTAAGTATTCAAGAAGTGCTGGGACGTAACGAAGGCTAAGGTGTCTTATATTCAGGTGGCGATCACGGACATGAGGAAGCCTTTCGCGAAATGCTACAGTAGGCTAGTAACCTGGTGTGTCAAGACGCTGAGGTAAGTATAGCATGGAGAGTATCCGGATGCAGAACGATGAAAATGAGGAATGTCGTATGCGCGCAAGTGTTTTACGCGTTTCGATTCATGGAGAAAGATCGCTTTATCTATTATTTACTGGATTGTTATCCTTGTTCGAATGCTAGGGTCTGACGGACTAATTGGGGAAAGTAAACTTTTTACGGTCTTCGGGGGAGAGCCTCGCGCTACGGTGCCGAGGCTCTCATTTTTTTCTTATTGTGGGCGTTGTACTTTTATAACACCGCCTTCCTTTACCAATGGACGGAAGTCCTTGCTGTGTTGCTTAAGGTCTGTGGGGGAGATGCGGTAGATTTTCAACGTGCGGGAGCGAGGAAAGCGGTTATAGAACGGGTCGGCAGAGATATACCATTGGCAGTGCTCAACCTTTGGGTGCTTGGTAAATCTGTCCCACAGGGTGAATATGCTTGATTTGCAGGCAAGCGTTATGCCCGTTCTGCCTCCGGTAAGTTGACTGATGCATACAATATGTTGCCGTCGCTCCTTGTCGTTCTCCATTTCCTCTTTAGTCTTGCGGTGGGAAATGGTGACGTTGCGGTTGAAACGGGCATTGATTTCCTGCATCTTGCTTTTGAACAAGTCGCCATGTGGCGCATTGTCCTTCATTTGGGATGAGAAAATCCAGTAGTGTATCATTTCGTGGATTATAGTGTCTTCAACAGTCTTCTCGGGTTGGTCAACCTTCGTGCTGATGAGAAACTGGAAGTCACTGTAATGCCATCCTCCTGTAAGGCATCTCTTTTTCCTATATCTTACGGCGCCGAGGAATGTTCGGGCATTGCTAAGCCTTACGGGAAGAGACTTTAGCTTGCCGCCGAACATGCTGCGGTTGTATTCGTCGAATTTTTTTTCGATATATTCTTTGGTTGGAATCATGAGACGCTCGCTTCTGAACGGGGTGGGCAACGGATTAAAGTTTTATGTGCATTTCTGCAATGTTCCTCATGCCGTTTATGAAGTCGCGGGCTTCCATGCGCTTTTTGCCGCTCAACTGGATGGTGTTTAACTCCAGCAGAAAATCTGTGGCATTGACGTAAAGCTTGTCTTTTTCCGTGACAAACGTTCCCGTTTCGCCCTTTCGCTGAGTGGTTGTCAGTGTTGTCTTGAAAATCTTCAGAACAGAAACCTTACCGTTGCCATCGGCAATTTCTGTCCATGTGCCAGGGTAGGGCGCGAGACCGCGCACGAAGTCGTGCACTCTCCTTGCCGGCATATTCCAATCAATGCAGCAAGTTTCCTTGAAGATTTTTGGGGCGTGGTGCAGTTCCGTGCCTGTTGCAATCATTTTCTCCTGCGGAAGAGAATCCACATGCCCGTTTCCTTCTATGATTCTGTCGATAGTCTTTATGGCAATGCCGGCACCAAGAGTCATAAGTCCGTCATACACGTCTTCAACATTGTATTCGTCCTTAATCTCAAACGGTTCCTGCATGATGATGCGCCCCGTGTCAATGTCGTGGTCAAGGAAGAATGTTGTAACGCCCGTCTGCTTCTCGCCATTTATCACCGCCCAGTTAATTGGGGCAGCACCGCGGTATTGCGGCAGTAGGGCGGCATGAACATTGAACGTGCCGTATTGCGGCATTGCCCACACCACTTCCGGCAGCATGCGGAAAGCCACTACAACCTGAAGGTCTGCCTTAAACTCGGCGAGACGCTCAAGGAATTCGGGGTCTTTCATCTTTACTGGCTGTAGAACGGGTATGTCGTGTTCCGTGGCATACACCTTCACTGCAGATGGCTGCAAAGTGTCTTGATGCCGTCCCACGGGCTTGTCGGGTTGTGTAACAACAGCCACTACGTTGTATCCGCCTTCAACAAGTCGGCTTAGCGTGCCCACGGCAAATTCCGGGGTGCCCATGAAAACTATCCTTATGTCTTTCTTTGTCATTCCTTTGTGTCTTGTAATGTAATTTCTTTTGCTGCTATTCCACAGTAACAGACTTTGCCAAGTTGCGTGGCTGGTCGACGTTTAGCCCCTTGAACACCGCCACGTGATAGGCAATGAGTTGTAGCGGCAATACGGAGAGCAGTGGTGCGATGGCAGGCAATGTTGCCGGCACTTCGATTGTTGCTTCGGCAACGGCCTTCACCGCCTCGTCGCCTTCTGTCACTACGGCAATGATACGTCCGTTGCGGGCCTTCACTTCCTGTATGTTGCTGAGTATTTTTTTGTACAGTTGATGGTGTGTGGCAACGAACACAACCGGCATGTTCTCGTCAACGAGTGCTATAGGGCCGTGCTTCATTTCTGCAGCAGGGTATCCTTCGGCGTGGATATAGCTTATTTCCTTCAGTTTCAACGCACCTTCAAGGGCCACAGGGTAGTTGAAGCCACGTCCCATATAGAGGGCGTTGCGGGCATAAGTCAATGTGCGTGATATGTTCTTAATAGTGTCGTTCTGTTCAAGCACCCTTTCCATCTTTTCCGGTATGCGTGCCAGCTCGTCTATGTATTCTTCATATTCGGTGAGTGGTATGCGTCCAAGCTCGTGTGCCAGTGCCAGCGAGAATAGCGTGAGCACGGTAACCTGTCCTGTGAATGCCTTTGTTGAGGCTACACCTATTTCCGGCCCTACATGGGTGTAGATTCCCGTGTCTGAAGCGCGCGCTATGCTAGAGCCCACAACATTCACTATGCCGAAGCAAAGTGCGCCTTTCTGTTTGGCAAGTTCGAAAGCTGCCAGTGTGTCGGCCGTCTCACCGCTCTGAGATATGGCGATGACTACATCCTCGCGGAAGAGCACAGGCTTGCGGTAGCGGAATTCGGAGGCATATTCCACCTCGACGGGTATTTCGCACCATTGCTCGATGAATTGCTTGCCGATGAGCCCGGCGTGCCATGATGTTCCGCAAGCCACGATTATTATGCGCTTGGCGCGGAGCAGGCGGTCGCGGTGCTGGTTGATGGCGCTTAGCATGATACGCTTCTCATTCGGCAACAGGCGGCCGCGCATGCAGTCGGCTATGCAGCGTGGCTGGTCATATATCTCTTTCAGCATGTAGTGGCTGAAGCCGCATTTCTCCAAGCTGTCGAGGTTTATGTCCACTTCCTTTGCGCTATGGTCTATATTCTCGTTGTCGAGGTTACGGATTTCCGGCTTATGACCTATTTTCAGTAGGGCTACCTCGTCATCGTTGAGGTAGATCATCTTGTTGGTGTATTCAACGATAGGCAAGGCATCGGAGGCGAAGAAGAACTCGCTGTCGTTCTCGCCGATACCAATGACGAGCGGACTTGACTTGCGTGCCACAACAATCTTGTCGGGACATTCCTTGTCTATGATGGCTATGGCGTATGCTCCAGTGACGCGGCGCAATGCCGTGACCACGGCTCCCTCAAGGTCTTTGTTGTATGTGTCCATGACATACTGTATGAGTTGCACTAGCACTTCAGTATCTGTGGAACTTTTGAATGTGAAGCCCTTCTCTTGAAGGAGAGTCTTTATTGTGCCATAGTTTTCGATGATGCCGTTGTGGACAATGGCCAACCGTCCGTTTTGTGAAACATGCGGATGTGCGTTCACGCGCGACGGCTCTCCGTGTGTGGCCCACCGTGTGTGCGCTATGCCTATGTTGCCCCCGGTAGCTTTGTCTGCTGCCAGTTGTTCAAGGTTGCTCACCTTTCCCTTCTCTTTGTAAACGTTCATATTGCCGTTCTTGTTGATGAGAGCCACTCCTGCGGAGTCGTAGCCGCGGTACTCAAGGCGGTGGAGCCCTTTAATCAGTATCGGATAAGCGTCACGGTTTCCGATATAACCTACTATTCCACACATATTGATATGATTTTTTCTTGTATTTCTGTTTGACTATGCGAAATTAAGCAATTCTGCTAACCTGTGCAAGGTGAACGGCGCTTTTCGCTCATTGCTTATGCTTTCTTGAACACGAACCTCACGAGTGTGAAGTTTACGGGAATTGTTATGCAGAAGGTGGGGATTAGTGCCAACCGTTCTTGCACTCCCAGCCAAGAGAAGAGGTTGAGCAGGGCGAACTGAAGCAGGAAGTTCACGGCATGTGCCATGGCGAAGCCTATGCCGTTGCGTCCAGAAGTCTTCTTGCGGAACGTGAAGCGTGCCGACATGAAGTAGTTGAACACGAAGCTCATGAAATAGCTTATGGGCAGTGCTATGTTTCGCCCTGTATATGGCTGCAGCAACCAGTATATTGCAAACTGCAGCAGTGTGGCGAGACCTCCTGTAATGCCGAACCTTAATATTTCGTTCAGTGTATTCCTGTTTATTTTCATGCGATAAGTATTGTGCTCTATCTATCTGCCTGTGATGTAGAATCTGATAATGTAAAAAACCAGTCTTCCCCTTTTCGTGGGAAAACTGGCTGGGTGTTTCTTGTTGTCTTTATCCAATCTGCCACCAGTGTTTACGCTTTGGTGGCTCTTGTGGCAGACCTTTCATGTTCTCTTTCAGCACTTGGCGGTAACTTTTTCCCGTGCATATCATCTGGTAGATAAGCCCCCAATCGGGCAGTCCGCCGATGTTGCGGTCGTCAATGAAAAGATCGGCTTTTATCTTGCGGCTGAAATGTTGGTTGCTTTCCGCTCCGTTTTCTTCAGGATAGTCCTTGTTCACTGCCCAAAACTCCACCCCGCGTTTGCGACACCATTCCACTGCATCGTCAAGAAGCTGCCCTTCTCTAACAGACCATAGTATGAGTTTGTGTCTGTCGGCTATGAGCTGGCGCAGAGTGTCGGTGGCGAAAGGAATCTCTTCGCCAATTTCTGGATAGCGGTGCTCAACAATCGTGCCGTCGAAGTCTACTGCTATTGTCATTTCTTTCGTATCCTTTTCTTTTCTTTACCTTTATATTTTCAGAGAGTTGTCGTTCTCGTTGCCATATTTGTTGCCGTACGTGCCGTAGCTGGATGTGTAGCTGCTATACTTGGAATAAGAGCCGTAGTATTTGTATTTGCCGTATTTGCCCACTCCGTAGTAGTAGCCGTATTTCTTCTTCGACATGTCGATGCCGTTGATAACCATTGCCATGTTGGGGAGTTTCTTCTCCCTGTTGAGTTGGTTGATGAGGGCGAAAGATGTTTTCGGGGTGTAGTCGGCGCGACACATGAATATTGTTGCGTCTGCCACCTTACCAATCTGCAGCGTATCGGTTACAAGACCAACTGGAGCAGTGTCGATAAGAATGTAGTCGTAGTGCTCTTTGAGCTGGTTGATGACAGTTTCCAACGATGGGCGTGTGACGATTTCTCCAGGGTTAGGAGGAATTGGCCCGGCAAGCAGAAGGTCGAGGTTGCTGTTAATCTCCGATGGAATGATTTCGTTTTGGATATCATTCCATGTGGGAGCGTCTTTCACAAGCAGCTTCGTAATACCGTTGTGATGGTTGTCAATCTCGAAGAGCTCAGCAAGACGCGGCTTTCGGATGTCAAGGCCCACGAGCACCACCTTCTTGCCAAGAAGTGCGAAGCTTATTGAGAGGTTTGCCGCATTGAATGTCTTTCCTTCACCAGAGGTTGATGATGTGAACATGATGACCTTCTGACCTTCTTTCAGCATAAACTGGATGTTTGTCCGCATGGAGCGGAAAATCTCTTCCATCTGGTTGTTGGAGTTTTCGTGCACCACGATGTCTGCGCGTGTCTTCACCTCGTCGCTTGCTATTGCTACGTCGGCAATGATTGGCAGGGCGGTCAGAGCTTCCACGTCGTCGTGACCTTCAATTCTGTATCTGAAGAAGTTTATCAAGAATATTATGAGTGCGGGGATAAGAATGCCAGCAAGCGCGCCATAGCCAAAGACTAAGCTTGACTTCGGACTTACCACCCCGGCGTATTGCGGCAGCTCAATGAGCTTGCCTTTGTCGGCTGTTGCGGCGAGCGATATGGAGTTCTCTTCACGTTTCTGCAAGAGCATGAGGTAGAGTCCTGACTTCACTTCCTGCTGACGGCCTATTTGCGTCAGTATGCGCTCTTGTTGCGGTGTTCTTGCCACCTCGCTGTTATACTGTCCGTATTGTGAAGCCACGGCGTCGCGTTGTATCTCAAGATTACGCTTTGCCTGTCCGAGTGCCATTTTTATGCTCACGCTCATGTCGTTGAGCTGTGATGTTAGTTCTTCTACAACGGGGCTTGATTCAGAAGCCGTGCGCAACAGGCGGTTACGCTCCAATGCAACCTTGTTGTAGTCGTTGATGAGCGATGTGGATGCAGCATCCTGTAAGCCAACGTTTGACGGTATTACCTGATATTTGTTTCCCGGACGTTCAGAGAACTGTATCAAACTGTTGAGAAGCGAAATCTGCGTTCCGGCGTCGTTCAGCTTCTGCTCGTATGATGAAAGGTTTGTTGCGCTAGTGCTGGCTCCAGTCTTCATGTCAACAAGACGGTTGCTGCGCTTATAGCTCTCAAGAGCCCCCTCGGTTGTGCTCAGTTCGGCGTTGATCTTCTCCAAACGGTCGTTGACGAATGCTTCTGTGCGGCGGGCAATCTCGTTCTTGTCTTCGTTTGCTTGTCGGTTGTAGCATAGGGCAAGCTGGTTCAGATAGTCAATGCTTCGCTGGATGTGCTGGTCGTTGAGTTGCAGCATCAGTGTCGACGACGATTCGCTCGTCTGCTTTATGCTCAGCGCACCGCTATATTTTCCAGCCATAGCCATTGGAGATACTATGGTCACCAACTCCACGTCCCCGTTGCTCATGGTGAAAGTTGAGTTGCGCGTGAGGTATATTCTTCCTGCTTTCGTGTTGAGTGATGCAGGAAGGAATGCGAATGTGTTTCTGAAAGAGAATGGTCCGGAAGAGAGATTCTCGCCGAGGTTAACGTAGTATGTTCCCTCGACTATATATTTTCCGTCTTCCTTCGTTATAGTCATGTTCACTGGCTGGTTGAGCTTTTCCACGTGTGCCGGATCCATGTCCACCGATACTGGCTGGTCTCTGTAAAGAATGCTGTTTGTCACGCGGCCTTTATGCCAATATGATATGTTAAGCTTCAAGTCGCGCACCGCTTCAGCGGCGAGAGTGCGCGTCTGGAGAATTTCCATTTCGTTTTCCAGACCATAGTTGTTGCTTATCGTTCCGAGGTTCGACATGTCGCTCAGCCTGTTGCGGCGGCTGCTTGTACCGTCGTCCTTCACCAGGAGTTTTGCTGTGGTGCTGTAGGTGGGAGCGGTGTATCGCAAGTACAGGTATGATGCTCCGAGGCAGATTATGAGTGAAAGCACGAACCATTTCCAGTTCAGCACGTAAGACATGAAGAACTTTTGGAAATTGAACGTTGATGTCCCTTCTTCCTCTTCAAGAGCGTAGAGGTTTTTCTGTTGTTCGTCAACCATTTTTCTTTAAAATCAATATAGTTTGTCTGTTAATGTTCTTGGTTTATTTCCCTTCAACGAGTTTAAGCAGATACTGCCCATAGCCGTTTTTTGCCATAGGAGCGGCTGTCTGTCGTAGCTTTTCTGCTGTAATCCAACCCCTCTTGTAGGCTATTTCTTCAAGGCAGGCCACTTTCAGACCCTGGCGCTTTTCTATAACTTCTATGAAGGTGCTCGCCTCCGACAGACTGTCGTGCGTGCCTGTGTCAAGCCATGCAAAGCCGCGTTGCAGCGTCTGCACTTTCAGACTCCCTCTCTTTAGGTATTCCTGATTGACGGAGGTTATTTCCAGTTCGCCCCTTGCGCTTGGCTTAATGTTCTTGGCAATGTCAACAACACTGTTGGGGTAGAAATACAGTCCCACCACGGCGTAGTTGCTCTTCGGGTTCTGTGGCTTTTCCTCAATGCTTAGGCAGTTGCCGTCTGTGTCAAACTCAGCCACGCCATATCTTTCCGGGTCGTTGACATAATATCCAAACACGGTCGCATTGCCGTCCTTTTCTGCCGCTTCCACGCTCTGGCGGAGCAGGCAGGAGAACCCTGAACCGTAGAATATGTTGTCGCCCAAAACAAGGCATACGCTATCGTTGCCGATGAACTTCTCGCCGATGATAAAAGCCTGAGCCAAGCCGTCGGGAGATGGCTGCTCGGCATATTCGAAATTTACGCCGAAGTCAGAACCGTCGCCAAGAAGGCGCTTGAAACCAGGCAAGTCGTGGGGAGTGGAGATTATAAGAATGTCTTTTATCCCAGCAAGCATGAGTGCCGACACGGGATAATATATCATTGGCTTGTCAAAGATTGGGATTAGTTGCTTGCTTATCCCCTTGGTAATAGGGTAGAGGCGCGTTCCGGAACCGCCTGCCAACACAATGCCTTTCATAAATTCTGTGGTATTGAAAAAATATTCCTTTTGTCTTTTGAAACGGGTTTTAGTCCTTGTGATGCCGCGTATCGCTTGCAAAGGTAGCAATAAAAAATACAAAAGTCAATTTTTATTTTGATTTTTGACCTAAAACGACTACTTTTGCATTGTAAAATTAAAAAATGCGGACAACGTCTGCGCAAAATGCTATACGCAGTTGTTGGCCCCTTATTTTTATTCGCCCCTGGGCTGTTGTTTTGACCTATGGATGGGGCGGGAAGAAAAGCAAAAAAGAAATGGGAATATTTGATAGATTTTTCGGACGAAAAAATACCGAAGAAGCAAAGATTGGCGGCATGGAGGACTTTATGACGCTGATACGCGTTTATTTTCAAGCGGCAATCGCCGAACGCGTGGGCATAACAAACATTGCGGCATTGCCAGATTTGAGAAAATTCAAGACGACACTTCATGTGCCGACGCAGAACAACAAACTGGGAGTGGCAGAGAAAATTCGCTGCAAGAAGATGATGCGCGAATTATATTCTATTGACGACAATTTCTTCAAGGAGATAGACCAAAGCATACGCAAGGGTTGCCAGAAGATGCAAGACGTGCAGGTTTATTTGCTGCAGTTCCAAAACTTCACGCAGAACCTGATGATGCTTACGGGCAATCTTATGAAATTCAAACTGCGCTTGCCTTCGCTTTTCAAGAAAGCACTCTACACCATGACAGAGAAAAACGTGAACGATATCTTTATGCGCAACGACTTCTCCGACGCAAGCGTTATGAAAGCCGCAGTGAGCGTGAGAGAATATAACAAACGTCTCGGCTTCTCGCAGAAATGGACCACTGACTTTGTTTATAAGGTGGTTATGCTGGCAAAGAAAGAAAAGCCGGCAAAAAACGGCGAGTGAGCCGCTTGATGGGAACGAAATCCTGAAAACAGACTTAAAAAGCCCAGTACAGAGGCATAAACCTTTAAGCATAACATGACCGAAAGCGAAAAAATCATATCACTGTTTACAACTCGCGTCCGACAGCTGATACTCCAGCAAGACAAGCTGAAGAAGGAAAACGAGGAACTCTATTCCATGCTTGACGCACAGGAGAAGGAGATAAAGCAGCTGAAGGAGAAAATCGCGCAGGCAGAAAACAATTACAAGAGTCTGAAAACAGCCCGCATGCTTGAGGTGAGCAATGGGGATATCGAGGAATCGAAAAAGAAAATATCCCAAATGCTACGGCAGGTCAACAAGTGCATCACCTTGCTCAGCGGAAAATAAACGGCAAATCAAATGGGAGAAAACGACAAACTTCATATACGGCTGCATATCTATGATACCGACATGGCGGTGGTCATAAACCGCAACGACGAATACTACTACCGCGAAGCCGCCAAAGACATCAATCAGGCGATAAACGCATACTCAGAAGTGTTCAAAGGAAAAAAAAGCGACAAGGAAATTCTTTATATGGCATTGATAGAAATCGCCTTTAATTATGAAATTCATAAGTCGAAAAATGACACCAAGCCTGTGTTTGACGTGCTCTCCAAGATTACCAAAGAAATAGAAGAAGTGCTCGACTGATGACGGGAAATGTCAGCAAAAGGGCAACAAAGAGAGACACACATTATTTATTATAAAATAAAACCAACAGAATGATACAAATCGTAATCGCAGCTGTAGCCCTCATCTTGGGAGCTATATGCGGATATTTTGTCTTCCGTTACGTTATAGACGGGAAATACAAAGCATTGATGGACGCCGCCGAAAAAGACGCCCAAGTGATAAAGGAGAAGAAGCTGCTTGAGGTAAAAGAGAAATTCCTCAACAAAAAGGCTGAACTGGAAAAAGAGGTGCATAGCAGAAACCAGCGTATTCAGCAAAGCGAAAACAAGCTCAAACAGCGTGAGATGAGTCTTAACCAACGTCAGGAAGAACTCGGAAGACGCAAACAAGACGTTGAGCAACAGCAGCAACGCATCGACAACGAGAAGAAACTGCTGCAGATAAAGGCTGACTCATTGGAGAAAATGCAGCAGCAGGAGCGCGAAAAACTGGAAGAACTCTCCGGACTTAGCGCTGACGAGGCAAAGGCACGCCTTGTTGAAAGCATGAAAGACGAGGCTCGCACGGCAGCTGCCAGCTACGTTAACGAGATTATGGACGAGGCAAAGCTCAATGCCAACCAGCAGGCAAAGAAAATCGTTATACAGACCATACAACGTGTTGCAACGGAAACGGCTATCGAAAATTCCGTTAGCGTATTCCATATTGAGAATGATGAGGTTAAAGGTCGCATCATCGGGCGTGAAGGTCGCAACATCCGCGCTTTGGAGGCTGCCACAGGGGTTGAAATCGTTGTTGACGACACTCCTGAGGCTATCGTTATCTCTGCATTCGACCCTATCCGTCGCGAAGTATGCCGCCTGGCCCTCCACCAGCTTGTGGCTGACGGACGTATACATCCGGCACGCATCGAAGAAGTTGTTGCTAAAGTGAAGAAGCAGCTTGACAACGAGGTGATAGAAACGGGTAAGCGCACCGCCATAGATCTTGGCATACACGGCTTGCATCCTGAACTTATCCGCATCATCGGTAAGATGAAATACCGCTCTAGCTACGGACAGAACCTTCTGCAGCACGCACGCGAAACGGCCAATCTCTGTGCTGTGATGGCTTCTGAACTCGGACTTAACCCCAAGAAGGCTAAGCGTGCAGGATTGCTTCACGACATCGGTAAGGTGCCCGATGAGGAGAGCGAACTGCCACACGCACTCTATGGAGCAAAGATTGCTGAAAAATACAAGGAGAAACCAGATATCTGCAACGCCATTGGCGCTCACCACGACGAGATGGAGATGAACACCTTGCTTGCACCCATCGTGCAGGTTTGCGACGCCATATCAGGAGCACGCCCTGGAGCACGTAGAGAGATAGTTGAGGCTTACATCAAACGCTTGAACGATCTTGAGGCTATCGCCATGAGCTATCCTGGAGTTACCAAGACTTACGCTATACAGGCAGGACGTGAGCTTCGTGTCATTGTTGGGGCCGACAAGATGGATGACAAGGAGGCAGAGGTTCTCTCTAGCGACATCGCAACAAAGATTCAGAACGAGATGACTTATCCGGGACAGGTGAAGATCACCGTTATCCGTGAAACTCGTTCCATTGCCTACGCAAAATAAATTTCAAATCAGTTAAAGTTATAATTGCATGAAGTCCGGCACTTTCTGCCATTTGGCAGGAGTTGCCGGACTTCCTTTGTGTTTTTATACAGGATATTTGTGAGAAGTACAGACAAAAACGATAAAACATGTCGTTTACCCCAACCAAAATTCGTACATTTGCAAAGAGTTGCATCATTTTAGGAAAAATGGTTAACTAACATAGTAGTCTTATGCACAAAAAGGAACACAGTTTCTCGTACTTTAATACGATGAAGATTATGCATAACAAGGGTAAACTAGATAGACTTTCCCAATCAGCATGCATGGTTGAAGCAAAAGACATAAAGTAGAACGGAATTTATGAAACCGGATGGTACGGATTCTTTTTCTACAGCCGACGGGAACCAATTCTCCCCAAAGGGAAAACACGTTACGGAGCAAGAGAAAAATTCTGGCTCTGAGATAAAGAATTGTCCTGAATCCGATGCCTCGACATGGTCTTATCTCTTCGTTCACAACAGCAAGGTAAAGGCCATGGAAGAGCAACTTGCCAATGACAACATAACGTTTTTCGTGCATAAGACCATGCGCTACTTCAGAAAGACGGATCGTCAAAAGGTGCAACATCAAGAAGTGCCCACCGTTAGCGGACTGGTCTTTCTTAAAGGTTCTCCCGAATCCCTGCAAGACTATCTGAACAACACCTTCCCTCATGCCTACCTATGCAAGAACTGTAGCACAGGCAGAGTGGCACAGATACCCGATATGCAGATGCAACCCTTCATGCGCATCACGAAAGTCTCTCCAGAGCGCATCCGCTTCCTCCTTCATCCGTATCATTATTATGCGCGCAACCGCATCTTGCTGCGTATCACCACAGGAGAGATGGCAGGACTGGAAGGCTACATAATCCGTATCGACCGCGACCGCCGCTTGGTGATGAACATCGGCGGATTAAGCGTAGCTATCAGCGGTGTGCATGCAGAGCATTTTGAAGAAGCGGATCAATGCAACACGTCCTTAAACGATGAAAACATCTTCTATCAGCGCAACCTCCAAGAGCGTCAAGTGCTGATAGATCGTTATTTCCATCCCGTGAAAGACGACAAGGAAGTTGTAGCGCAAGCCGAGAACATCAATTATCTGAGGAATTTTGTACTAGACGAGTTGTCTCAGAACCGTCTTACTCTCAACGATACATGGAACATCTACTCCTTCATCATTGAAGAGATAGGCTACTATTATTCCCCATTCTTGGAGCAATGCAAGGAATCCATCGCCCCCATAATGCGAGAAGGCAGCAAGATACTCCAAGAGATGCAACTGATTATCGAAAGTCAAAATATAAGTTCTCCCGACAAAGCCCGATACGAAGCCGATTATCAGCGAATACTCTCGCAGTATGAGTATCTGTTCTATTGAGAAAACGTGCATAGAAATGTTATTGGTGGAGTGTAATTAAATATAGATGGAAACATTAAAGTATTCAAACGACAGAAGTACGCAGATTGTTCTTGCGTTACTAAAAGCGCATGGCATAAAAAAAGTAATTGCTTCGCCAGGTACTACAAATATAGCCTGGGTTGCAAGTATGCAATATGACCCATGGTTTGAGATGTATTCTTCGGTAGACGAGCGCTCTGCAGCATATATGGCATGTGGCTTGGCTGCTGAAAGCGGAGAACCTGTTGTGATAACATGTACCGAAGCTACGGCGTCAAGAAACTACTATCCTGGGCTTACAGAGGCGCATTACAGGAAATTGCCCGTTTTGGCAATAACTGGAACTCATGGAAATGAAGTGACAGGGCATTTGAATGCACAGTCAATAGACCGAAGCCAAT
>CAVLBD010000027.1:0-39311 GCA_963661195.1 bacterium | reverse complement strand
TAGCAATAAACAAAAGTAACTAAATGGGCTGAATTCCAAGCGAGGAATCCAGCCCAATCTTTTTCATGCTCAAAAAAGTTTTAGCGGACAGCAATACTTTAGAATCCTTCATTTCTTGAGTCAGGCGTCCCCAATGAGATTTGTTGTCTATCTCCACACCATCAGAATTGTATTTTACCACAAATTCACCCTCGTTATAATCTGAATATGGTTCGATAAGCGAAGTCAGGATTCTCTTTTCTTTCAGATTGCCATTATCATGGAAGGTCAGAACCATGACCAATTTTTCATCTCCTGAAGAATTTATTTGCATGACATTGACTGTGTGTTCATCCGTCTGTCTGTACTCATATTCGTACGTTTCGTTATCACCATAATGTTCTCCAGCAGTTTTTACTAGTTTGCCTTCAGAGTAATATGCCGTAATGTTATAACTTGCATACATTTCATGCTCCGTTGAACAGGTTTTTAGCATGCCTTGTTTATCGAATACATACGTCCAATCATACAACCCATGACCGTTCTCCATGGGGTCTTGACGGCGATCGTCAATATGCAAGTCTATTCTCTTGACTTTACCAATTAGATTCATCCGCAATCGGTCGGGGATGTTTGAGTATTTCAGTTCAGGCTTTTCCTCTACTATGGCAGTATCTGCAGCGCAGGTGTCAATAGTCGTAGAGTCTGTTGCCAAACTATCAAGAACAACATTCTCTGCCACTTGAGACTTTCCGTGATGCAACCACAAGAATGCACCAGCACCCAAGGCAACAACGACAAGGACAATCACTGTGACAATAAGCGTTTTACTAATACCAGAAGAACGCTCATCGGAATTGCCCTCACTAACATTAGAAGTATCTGTACTAGTCGTTTCTTCTACTACATTCTGTGGCTTTACATCCTTTTCCAACGGATTACAACCGCAGTGCGGACATTTGCTAGCTCTATCAGAGACCATTTTGCCGCAATGATTACATTTTATCAGTGCCATATTTTACCCGTCATTTCTGATTTAGCATATCCTTCCAGTATCTCTTATTGATTTTTCTCCACGTTTGGTGGGTGCTTGGCCAATATCGGTGCAGGGATTTGCCTATGCCACAAGCTTGGATGATAAGAAGCAAGATGCCAAGCGGAATAAATACGATGAGCATCAGGATAGAGAGGAAGCCTGCCACTCCGTCCGAGCTTGAATGGAAAGCGACATAGGCAAAAAATATTTGAGCCAAATATAAGAGGACCACAAAAAGGAATCCCTTGAAAAACGCCCACAGGATGGCGTACGCCCATGTCTTGAAAATCAGATTGAAGAAATAGAAGATGTTGTTGATTACTGCGTATTCTTCTTTTTCCGCTTTGCTCTTGCAAGTGAGATACCAAGGACCAAGTAGCCAACCCAAAAGGGGATGCGCCTTTTCAAACATCTTTCTTTCGGGATAGTGGCTCAGAGGCCATGGTGTTTTGAAGAACCATGATGTTGGTGAGAGCGGGGAATACTGTCCGTTTTCATTGAAATCATCGTCGTTGGAATTCACAGTTGCAGTTTCCGCTGACACCTCAGACCGTTGTTCGTCTTGCTGCGGCTGATAATTGTCATTAGGACAACCGCAAGTGGGGCATGAAAGCTCGTTTGCTGCATAAACAGCACCGCAGTCTGGGCATGTTGTCTGTTTCATAAGCTACTTTTTGGTCCAGCGGCTCCCATCCGAACAAGATTACTTATTGACATTCTATACATACGCAAAAACGTGGAGTTCCCGCATATAATGGTGAAATTCCACGTTCTTCTTTTCAAGAAAAAAGGTTCAGCGTTATGCTGAACCTTTTTAGTATTGTTTGTTTAGTCAAGCTGACCGAGTTTGTTGTCAGAGCCAAGCACGTCAATAATCTTGTGCTTGTACATGTCTTCCATAAGATCGCGTGCTGGACCGCAGTATTTGCGTGGGTCAAATTCTGCGGGTTTCTCAGCCAAAGTCTTGCGCACTGCAGCTGTGAAAGCCAAACGTGAATCAGAGTCGATGTTGATTTTGCATACAGCGCTCTTTGAAGCCTTGCGCAACTGCTCTTCAGGAATACCAACAGCATCGGGCAATTTGCCACCATTTGCGTTGATAATGTCTACATACTCCTGGGGAACTGAAGATGAGCCGTGGAGCACGATGGGGAATCCAGGTAGCTTAACCATTATTTCATCGAGTACATCGAATGCCAATGGAGGTGGGACAAGACGTCCTGTCTTCGGGTCGCGTGTGCACTGTTCTGGCTTGAACTTGTATGCACCGTGGCTTGTTCCGATTGATATGGCCAGCGAGTCAACACCTGTTTTTGAAACGAAATCCTGAACTTCTTCAGGCTTTGTATAATGGGAAACCTCTGAAGCTACTTCGTCTTCAACGCCAGCTAATACGCCAAGCTCGCCTTCAACGGTTACGTCATACTGGTGAGCGTATTCAACAACCTTCTTGGTTAGGGCTACGTTCTCGTCGTAAGGCAGAGCAGAACCATCGATCATTACTGAAGAGAAGCCGAGGTCTACACAGTTTTTGCAAAGCTCAAAGCTGTCACCGTGGTCGAGGTGAAGCACGATTTCAGGATGGTTGCAGCCCAATTCCTTGGCGTAAGCCACAGCTCCCTGCGCCATATAGCGAAGAAGTGTCGGGTTTGCGTAGTTGCGTGCGCCCTTGGATACTTGCAGAATTACCGGAGACTTCAGTTCAGAAGAAGCCTTGATGATAGCCTGAAGCTGTTCCATGTTGTTGAAATTGAAGGCGGGGATTGCGTATCCGCCGTTGATGGCACGGGCAAACATTTCCTTGGTGTTTACCAGACCCAGTTCTTTGTAACTTACCATAGTGTTTTGTTGTTATGTTTAATTGGTTATGTCTGATAGTGAAGGGGCACTTTCTTGTACCCATATCTATGGCAAAGTTAACATTTTCTTTCGGGCTCGCAAAGCAAAGCTTCTCTTTTTAGCATTGCATTCTTGTGAATTTTGATATAAATTAAATACTTTGTGTCTTTTAACGGGCTTTTTTAAAACGGAGTTTGCAAAAGTTCCGTTTGCGTTAGATTTCCGTTCTTGAGTGGATGGGAGCGGTGTTAAAACGGTATTCTCAGATGATGTTAAATCTTTCTATGAGCTTACGCCTATACATTCTACCTATTTTTATATAGCTTATGTTGTTGAATGGCGGAAAGAAGCAGCAAAGGTTATCGCTCACGCCCATGAGATATTTGATGTTTATGATATACTTTTGGTTTACTTGCACGAAGTTTTCATCAAGAGTCATAAGGATGTCTTTGTTTGCACAGCGCTTCAAGCGGACAGGATGCTCGCAGCCTGCCGCCACCACTTCCCACACGCGCAAGTCGTGGTTGTACTGGAATGCGCAGATGTCCTGTATCTCCACTAGGCGGAAGTCAGCGGCATTGGTATATAGAAGTAGCTTGTCTTCTTTCTTCTTTAATGTGTTGTCGTTGCTCAATGTGGTGGCTTTTTCGTTGTTTCCCGTAGCTGCCGGCATATTTTTTATGTTGGCAATCTCTTTTTCCAGTCTTGCTATAACTGTATCCAGCTCCTTGTCGTCAATGGGCTTAAGCAGGAAATCGAAGGCTTTGTTGCGAAGGGCAGACAAGGTGTATGTTTCGAAGGCGGTATAAATGACGGGCAGCGTATTGTAGATGCCTTCCGTCTTGATGCTCGACAACAGTTGTATGCCCGTCATGTCTGGCATTTCAACATCAATGAAAACGGCATCGGCGTTTTTTTCTTTAAGAAGTTTCAGTCCGTCAGTGCCGTTGCTTGCCTGTCCGACCACTTCTATGTCTGGGTATTTGGCAAGCTTTTTTGTCAATGCGTCGATGGCTTGTTGCGTGTCGTCAATGATTATTATCTTCATAGTGTGATGTTCTTTTAGTTTTTCCCATGGCCTTTTCCTTGCTTTCTCTCCGTCAGATTTCTTTTACGCTTTCTGGGAAGATTATTTTCGCTTCGCATCCGGTTGTGTTGCCGGAGGAGTCGGAAGTGTTGTTAATGGAGAATGATATTTTTTTCTTGTTTCTTTGGTTTATTGCGCTGATAGTTGTTCGCAGAATGTTCAGCCCTTGCCCTTGAGAGTGGCAGTGTCTGATGTCGAAACCACTGCCATTGTCGGATACCATGACGCTTATTCCGTTGGTTGAGGGTGCAAGGGTAATGTTGAGGCGCTTCTCGCCTTTTTTCCCTCGCAAGGCGTGCTTTATGGAGTTTTCCACGAGTATTTGTATGCACATCGATGGTATGCGGAATGCTTTTAACTTTTCTGTGGTGATTTTTGGTGCGATGTCTTTTGTATACTTGATGCCTCCCTGTATCGTATGCTGCTCAATAGCTATGTAATTGTCAACGAATTCCATTTCTTCAGCTATTGCAACAGTTTCCCTTCCCGACAGATCTAGGTTTGAACGTATAAGCTTTGTGAGCAACATCAGCTCGTTAGCCTCGCTTGCGGCTTCGGTGCTTGTGATGCGATTGTTTAGGACGTTGAATACGAAGTGTGGCGAAATTCTGTTTCTGGCGTTCTCCAGCTTTAGTTTGAATATGCGCATCTTTTCTTGTAGCAGCTTTTTATGCCAATAAGTCACTGCGCAGATTATTGCAAGCACAAGGAATATCAGTGCCGCAACGCTTCCCCCGATGGTGTAACGTGCCTTTTTCATGTCGGCTTCCTTATGCTGCATTTCTATCTCGTGGTGCAGTTTCAGCGTGTCTTGCGCAAAACGGCTTATTATTTCTGCGGCAATCATGTGCTGACGGTTGTGCACGAGGGAGTCGTTCCTGCCTTTTTCTGCAGCAAGGTTATAGAAAGCTCTGCGGTAGTCATCAATCTTTTCGTAATAGTCGCGCAGATATCTGTTGCGGATGTCTGTAAGAGTTGGTTCTATGTACTCAGGCTTGTCGTCAAGAGCCGCTATGGCTGAGGCGGTAGCCATGTCTCCGTTGCGCAGCGCAATGCCTAGTTTTATGGAGTGCGCATAGTATGTTGCAACCTTATCTCCGTGCTTTTCGAAATATGGCTCGGCAATGCGGAGCGCTTCTTCAGCCTTTTTCGTTTCGTTAAGGTTTAGCAATACGTCGGAAAGGTTCAGCTTGCAGGCATACCAAGCAAAGTTTTCCGTCATTCGGTTTGCGGCGAGCAGATGCTCAAGCCGCCGGAACTCATTTAGCGATTTGTGGTATTGCTTGGTATAATAATAGAAATTGCCAAGTGTGGTAACAAGATATGTCTGCATTTCGGGCCGCATTTCGTTGAAGAACCTTTCGGATGCTTTCAGGTTTCGCAGCGCAGAGTCATAGTCTTCAAGCGTCATGTATACAAGTCCGAGCCCCATGTGCAGGTTTATGGCTTTTGTTTCTTCTAGTTGCAGCGAATCCACGAGAAAAAGAGCACGTCGATACCACGCAGCGGCTTGCGGCATGTTGTTGTCGAAGATGTGGGCATCGGCAAGGTTTGCACAAATGTCGGGAGCCATGTCTTTGGAGTCGCTCTGCATAATGTGGTGGTATGCGGCCTCATAGTATTGCTTTGTCTTTTCGGTGTCGTGGTGCAGGTTGTGGTTTGCCACGCCGGCAACATTGTATGCCATGGCAAGTAAACCTTCGGAGCGCGGTGTGACCGGTTGCTTGCTAAGGAATTGTATGGTACGGCGTATTTCCTTTTTTGCGGAGTCGGTCTTCATTTCCGTGACGAAAAGGCGGGTAAGCCGAATGTTGTATTCAAAGTATTCCAAGCTGTCTGCAGCATTCTTCATTCCTTTCTCTATCATCTTCCTTGCCTGTGGCGCAAGGTGTGCAATGGAGTCGTCTAGCGCTCGCAACATGTTTGTGCGTAGTGTGTCAGTGGTTTCTTCATGACCTGTGCCGTTACACGAGGCGGTTATGAAAATGGAGCTGACGGCTACGGCAATGATAATGAGGGCTGATGATATGCCGATTGTTCTTTTATGTGTCATACAGGTATTGGATGTGCTTGAATTGTACCTTTGCAAAAATACTGAAAAAAAAGGATTTTTTACAGTTGGGCAGTGGCAAAAAAATCGGGTCAGCTTGTTTCTTGCATTTAAAATCGCTTGAAAATAATGACCTTTCTTGACGAATGAACCTTTATTTCTAACGTTTAATCCTCAATAGTCGGCTTTGAATCACAAATTCTCACATGTTATTCTTTTTATCCCTCCATAAAATAAAAAAAGCGTAACGGTATCTGATAAATTGCTTTTTGGGACGCAAAAAGAGATTCGTGCTTTTTCAATGGAATATGTGGGGGATGCGCAAGAAAAAAATCCCGAAACGTCAGCGAGTGTCAGCGGTGACGTTTCGGGAAGTGGGGCTCATGGATATGCGTTGGCTATAGCAATTCCGGCAGTTGGAACAGCTTTATTCCGTTAGAGCCTTTTATTAGGATATATTTGCCCGCGGGCTTTTGTTTCAAAATGGCAGACTTTACATCTTCAACCCCGCGGAATTTGCGGAATTTGCAAGCGGTCTTTTCAAACTCTTCTCCCACGAGCCATACGTCGTTGATTTCGGTATGGGAAAGAAAGTCGACGATTTGCTGGTGTTCCTCCAGGCTTACGTCTCCCAACTCCCTCATATCTCCCAGTATCGCCATTTTGGGAGAAACGTTCATGGCGCAGAAATTTTCAAGTGCGGCGCGCATGCTTGTCGGATTAGCGTTGTATGTGTCGACAATGAGCTTGTTGCTTGTTGTTATTTCAAGCTGTGACCGATTGTTTGTCGGGGTGTAAGAGGATAGAGCTTCCGTTATGTCGTCTTCGCTTACGCCGTGAACGATTCCTATGCAGGCAGCGGCGAGCATATTATAGAGGTTGTATGAGCCGATGAGCTTAGAGGCAACGGTGTGTTCCGTGCCAAAACAATTCTCTGCGAAAGGCTTGCCGCTTTTGGCAGCCCATCGGAATGTAAGGGTGGGGGCACACTCTACCACTTCTCCCCATACGGAGAGGAATTGGTTTTTCTTGTCAGTGCCGTAGAAGGCTGCCAGCATTCCGGCTGCAATGTTTCTGAGAATATTGTCGTCGCCATTCACGAAGACGGGTGATGCCCGCTGGCGGAGGAAGTCGTATAGTTCGCCCTTTGTATTTATAACCCCCTCAAACGAACCAAACCCCTGCAGGTGAGCTTTTCCTACATTGGTGATTATTCCACAGTCTGGCTCCACAATGTCAACAAGTTCCTTTATGTCTCCCGGATGGCTAGCGCCCATTTCCACAACGGCTATCTCATGTTCTGGCTTCAGCCGCAACAGGGTTTTGGGTACGCCAATGGCATTGTTGAAATTCCCCAGCGTGTAAAGAACATCGTATTTCTTCTGCAAAACGGTTGAAACAAGTTCCTTTGTGGTTGTCTTGCCGTTTGTTCCTGTAATTCCTATAATGCGTGTGCCAAGTTGTCGGCGGTGGTAGTTTGCAAGTTTCTGCAGCGTTTCAAGACAGTTTTCCACTAGGATAAAACGCTGATCCCCTTCTGGTGCATATTCTTTCTCGTCGACTACGGCATAGGCGCAGCCTTGTTCAATAGCTTTTTCTGCGAATGCGTTTCCGTTGAATGACGCTCCTTTCAGTGCAAAAAATATAGACCCTTGCGGACAGTCGCGGCTGTCTGTCGTCACAACAGGGTGGCTTTTGAAAATAGAGTAAAGTTCAGGTATTTCCATATCAATGACTTTTTATTTGTTTCTTTGGTGCAAAGTTAAGGCAAATAGCATGAGAAGAGAGATGCATGCCGCTTTTTTTTCTTGAATCTTTATGGTAATGGATGATGTGGAATGGAGAAAAACTTACAATTTAGAGTTTTTTAGTAGGTAAGTGCTATGCTATCGGTAAAAAAGGTATTTCTTGGAGTAAAAAATATAAGCGGTGTGCATCAGTAATGTGTTACTTTTGCATCAAAGTAAAATTTCATGTTTTCCGATTCTGTGGGGTGTAGTGATTACAAGCCTCAGAGTCTTTAATACTTAGTTTTTTATAGTAAATTATAAACGTTCCTTTTATAAATATGTCTATTTATAAGAAAATGCGACAATGTTGTGAAACATGGTCGCATTGTTTATGCTTTACGATTGGAAATAGGCAAAATTAAGAAGTTAAGCCGCAGATGTTCGCCTTAACTTCTTTAAATAATAGGCATGTGTATGGCAGCAATTCGCTACTTTCAAATTTTGTATTCTCTATGAATTGCACTATCTTTGCCCATAAAAAGACAGAGTAATGACGGTTAACGAATTCTTTGGTAAGGTGATGAGCGGCAAGTTCTGGGCGAACATTGCGGCGATGCTGCTAGTAGTGGTATTGCTGTGCTTGGGTGTTAAGTTCGGAATAGACATCTATACCCACCATGGCGAAGAGATAAAAGTGCCGGACATTAAACACAAGCAAGCCAGCGATGCCAAGCAACTGCTTGCTAACAGAGGACTGGAAATGCAGGTCGTTGACACAGGATATGTGAAGACGCTTCCGTCTGACTGCGTGTTAGACCAGATGCTTGCACCGGGCACGATGGTGAAACGTGGAAGAATAGTTTATGTCGTGGTAAATTCAGCTCATTCACCGATGCTGACTTTGCCTGAAATTATTGACAACAGCTCTTACCGCGAGGCGCGGGCAAATCTCATGGCCATGGGATTTAAAGTCGGGCCGCCGCAGTATGTGTCTGGAGAAAAAGACTGGGTCTATGGCGTTGTCTGCGGCGGGCAAAACCTTCGCAACGGGCAGAAGGTCTCTGTGGAGAAGGTTCTGACCATACAAGTGGGTGACGGGGTGATGGATTTCGGTGAGGACGTGACATATACAGACCCGGAATATGCACCGAAAGACTCAACAGAAAATTCTGAGCATGAGAGTGGCGTTATAGAAGGCAGCGGCGGCAATGACGATTTTGAGGTAGTTAACGGTCCGGAGTGAAAACGAAAACAATAGGCGCACACCGTTTTACGGATGCGTCGGCAAAGGAATAATGATAGAAGAAAACGACAATATTCTGCAAGATGCCGATGAGTTGGCAGAAGACGAGAACGGTCAGCTTTACGAACATCTGAGGCTTGAAGTAGACAAAGGGCAAGTGCCGTTGCGCATAGACAAGTTTATGTGTGAACACTTGCAACATACAAGTAGAAACCGCATACAAAAAGCAGCCGACGCTGGCTTTGTGCATGTGAATGACAAGCCAGTGAAGAGTAACTATAAGGTTCGTCCGTTGGATGTCATAACGTTGATGCTCGATAGGCCGCAATATGACAGTAGTATAGAGCCGGAAAACATACCGTTGGAAATCGTTTATGAGGATGCGGAACTGATGGTTATAAATAAACCAGCCGGGATGGTTGTGCATCCTGGATGCGGAAACTATAGCGGAACCCTTGTTAACGCAGTGGCATGGCACCTGAAAGATGTTGAAGGGTATGACCCCAACGACCCGGAAGTAGGTTTGGTTCACCGAATAGACAAAGACACAAGCGGATTGCTTGTCGTGGCAAAGACACCGCTAGCCAAGACGAAACTAGGTGTGCAGTTCTTCAATAAAACGACACACCGCAGCTATAACGCTTTGGTTTGGGGCAACCTCACGGCTGACGAGGGGCGGATAGAGGGAAACATAGGGCGCGACCCTAAAGACAGACTCCGTATGGCAGTCTTTCCACCCGAATCGGAAATCGGCAAAAGCGCCGTGACGCATTATCGCGTGATAGAACGCTTTGGATATGTAACACTAGTGGAATGTATCCTTGAAACAGGGCGTACTCATCAGATACGCGCCCATATGAAGCACATCGGCCATCCGCTATTCAGCGACGAACGTTACGGCGGAAACGAGATACTGCGCGGTGAACGTTGCGGAACATACCAACAGTTTATAAAAAACTGCTTCAAAATATGTCCGCGGCAGGCACTTCACGCAAAGACACTCGGATTCGTTCACCCCGTTACAGGGAGGCAGATGGATTTCACCTCTGAACTTCCAACTGATATGGCGCAGCTTCTTGAAAAATGGCGCAAGCGCGTTTGAACAAAAAATTAAGCAGACAACAACGAAATTAACAGAAATACGATATAAATATGAAAAATCTGAAAAGAACAATAGCTATAGTCTGTGGAGGCGACTCCTCGGAACATGATGTGTCACTGCGTTCGGCACAGGGACTTTATTCCTTTTTTGATAAAGAACGCTACAATGTCTATATCGTAGACATGAAGGGTTATGACTGGCACGTGGAGCTGCATGACGGAACACTTGCGCCCATCGACCGCAATGACTTCTCGTTCATGGAAAATGGCAAGCTTGTGCAGTTTGACTATGCCTACATAACAATTCACGGAACGCCCGGCGAGAACGGTATATTGCAGGGATATTTCGAACTCATACATCTGCCATATTCAACTAGCGGCGTGCTTGTAGAGGCGATGACTTTCGACAAGTTCGTGTTAAACCAATATCTTCGCGGATATGGAGTAAGTGTGGCTGAAAGCCTACTTATCCGCAAAGGATACGAAAAGCTTGTGAGTGACGATGAAATAGAGGAGAAAATCGGTATGCCTTGCTTCGTGAAACCAGCAGCAGACGGCAGCAGTTTCGGAGTATCTAAAGTAAAGAACAAAGACCAACTTGCCCCAGCCATACGCAAGGCCATTATGGAAAGCGACGATGTAATGGTTGAAAAGTTCATTGACGGAACGGAAATATCCATCGGATGCTACAAGACACGGGAGAAGAGCGTAGTGCTTCCGGCTACGGAGGTCGTTACACAGAACGAGTTTTTCGATTATGATGCGAAATACAATGGCAAGGTAACAGAAATAACTCCAGCCCGTCTCAGTCCTGAAACCACCCAGCGTGTTAATGAAATAACAAGCCGCATATATGATATCCTGCACTGCAACGGTATAATTCGTATCGACTATATAATAAGTCGCGGCTTAGGCAGTAACGGTGAAGAGGTGGATAAGGTTAACATGATAGAGATTAACACAACTCCTGGCATGACTGCAACGAGCTTTATCCCGCAGCAAGTAAAGGCTGCAGGTCTGAAAATGAGCGATGTTCTGACGGACATTGTTGAAAACCAGTTCAGATAAAACCATTCAGTTCCTCTACAAAAAAACGAAAACATCATGAAAGTTCCTTCTGTATACGATGATATCCGTCCATTTGAGCCGGAAGAGCTTCAAGAAGCCTACGGACGGTTAATGGATAACGAGCAGTTTCGGCAAGTGTTGTCTTATCTGTATCCTGGAGTGCCCACGGAGGCGATAGCTGCAAAAATGTCGCAATGCAAGACAAATCTGGAGTTTCAGCTCGCTTTCTGTTATGATTTTCTGAAAAATCTTATGGCAAAGGTGAGCAAGGGCATAGACTTTGACGTGAAGGCCCTTGACGTTTCAAAGCGTTATACCTTTGTGAGCAACCACAGAGACATAGTGCTTGATTCGGCACTCCTTGATGTTCTTCTGTGGGATGCAGGCTTTAAAACAACGTGCGAGATTGCCATTGGCGACAATTTGCTTTCACTTCCATGGGTGAAAGACCTTGTCAGACTAAACAAATCATTCTTGGTTCAGCGTGCACTTTCGCCGCGTGAAATGCTTATGGCAAGCAAGAAGATGGCAGAATACATGCACTTCGTAGTGAAGGAAAAGAACGATAATATATGGATCGCACAGCGTGAGGGGCGTGCAAAGGATTCAAATGACCGAACGCAGCCGGCAATACTAAAGATGATGGCCATGGGCGGTGAAGGCTCTGTCGTGGAGCGGCTGCAGCAACTTCATATCGTTCCGCTTTCGATTTCTTATGAATATGATCCGTGCGACTTCCTGAAAGCTGCTGAATTTCAATTGAAACGCGATGTGAAAGGCTGGAAAAAGACCGCTGAGGACGACGTTAATAGCATGCGTACCGGCATCATGGGATATAAGGGACGCGTGCATTACCATTGTGCCCCATGCATAGACGAATATCTTCAGAACCTTTCGCCGGAAATACCAAAGACAAAGATCTTTGATGTCATTGCCGAACATATTGACAATGAGATATTCCGCAATTACCGCCTCAATCCTTCAAATTATATCGCATTGGATATGGTTGACGGTACTACTGTGTATTCATTCCATTACACTGAGGAAGACAAGAAAGATTTCACAGACTATATCAATGGCCAGCTTTCAAAGATTGACATTCCTGGCAAGGATGAAAACTTCCTAACTGCTTGTATGCTGCAAATGTATGCCAATCCAGCACGTAACCATCTTTCGGTAAAGAAATGAAACCTACGTATTTAGATAAAAAGAAATATGCAGCATTGCCGCAAATTGCCGAGCTGCCGTTATTCCGACTGGCGCAGTTGAAAACTTTTCTCTGTGGGGTGTTCGTTGCTGCAGCTTCTGCTTTTCTTTTGGAATCTTGTACAACAGAACCTTATGAAAGCGGAGATGGGGAATTGTCTTACATGCGTGCAGACTTTGTTGAGGCTAATACTGATTCGGAAAAGAATGTCGTTTCAGTAAAGACTGACGATGGCTTGACTTTTTTCCTTTCGCCTTCGCTGACGGCCAAATGGGTAACTGTTGCAGATACTACATATCGAGCATTGGTTTACTACAACACACAGGATGATTTGCAGGACGGAACAACAGTAAAACCTTTGGCGATATCGCCTGTCACTGTAACTAAAGTAATAAAAAATGGAATAGTATCTTCCGCTACTGCATTTGCCACCGACCCCGTTCTTTTTGAAACGGCATGGGGAAAGGGCGGCCGTTACATAAACCTCGGTCTGCAGTTGAAGACCGGGACAACCGATGGAAAGACAGAATCCCAGGTATTGGGAATGCTTTATACGGGTACTGAGACAACGAAATCAGGAGGACGGCTTCATAAACTGAAGCTATTGCATAGTCAGAATGGCGTGCCGGAGTATTATTCTGCACAAGTATATGTCAGCGTTCCCCTTTACAATCTTCCGTTTGAAACGGTGTCAGGTGACAGCATCTTGATAAGTGTAAATACTTACGACGGGGAAACAAACCGCATATTTGCTGTGAAATAAGCATTCTAAATGCAGGGAATGTGTTTTCTTTGAGAATAAATTATTAGTAGGCATGCGGAGTTTCTACATGCTAATGAAAGGAAAAGATGAAAGGATTGTTGAATTATACAATCAATGCCAACGGCAGGCTTATTGATTTGTCGGAGCCGCAAGTGATGGGAATACTGAATGTTACTCCAGATTCCTTTTACGAAGGTAGTCGTAAACAGACAGAAATGGAAATTTCGGCCCGTGCCGAACAGATAATATCTGAGGGCGGAACAATGATTGACATAGGAGCATTCTCTACGCGTCCGGGAGCAACGCAAGTTTCGGCAGACGAGGAAATGGAACGTATGCGCCGGGCACTGCAATTCGTTCGCCGTGTGCAGCCGGATGCAGTGCTGAGCATTGACACCTTTCGCCCCGACGTAGCGCGGATGGCAGTAGAGGAATATGGGGCTGCAATCATAAATGATGTGTCGGAAGGAAACATTAACGGAGCTTTCGGGGGCGCGGATGCAAAGAACCCTAACGGGGAACCGGAAGAAAACGCGGCTGAATACCCAGCGATATTCCGTACGGTTGCAGAATTAGGCGTACCGTATATATTAATGTCTACCCATGGAGAAATGCATGACATAATGTTGAATTTCGCAAAGGAAGTACAGCAATTGCGGGATTTGGGGGCAAAAGACATAATTCTTGACCCAGGGTTTGGTTTCGGTAAAACACTTGAACAAAACTATTCGCTTCTAAGAAATATGGATAAGCTCCAAGTCTTTGAGTTGCCATTACTCGTGGGCGTATCTCGCAAGTCCATGATATTCAAACTTTTCAATACGTCACCAGCCGAGGCCCTCAATGGGACTACTGTAATTAACACTTTGGCATTGCTGAAGGGAGCAGGCATATTGCGCGTCCATGATGTCAAGGAATGTGTTGAGGCTGTCAAGATTGTAAAGGCAATGACAGAACTTTAACATAGATAACTCTCTACAATAGGAAAAAGGAAAAATGGTGTGTTTGTAATAGGCGCGCTTAAAAGGAAATGATAGAAATTGGAATTCTAGACATTATCGACGTGGTGAGCGTTGCTCTTATGCTCTACTACGTCTATAGACTGATGAAGGAATCACGTTCGTTGAACGTCTTTATCGGCATAATCGTGTTCGTTATTATTTGGCTTGTTGTGAGTCAAATATTGGAAATGCGCCTTTTGGGGAGCATTATGGACAAACTCGTGAGCGTAGGAGTTATAGCTCTTATTATAATATTTCAGGAAGAGATACGAAAATTCCTTTACTCTTTGGGAGCTCATCAGCGCATGCGTTCATTTATGCGTTTCTTCGGATCTGCATCGAAAGAGAAAAAAGACATGGACAAGACGGCTATCATGCCGATAGTCATGGCTTGTATAAATATGAGCCGCGGGAAGGTTGGTGCACTTATCGTTATAGAGCGCACCATTTCGCTTGATGATATAGTGGATACGGGCGACCGTATTGATGCAAACATCAACCAACGGCTTATAGAAAACATATTTTTCAAGAATTCTCCGTTGCATGATGGCGCAATGGTCGTTTCAAAGCGTAGGATACAGGCTGCCGGATGTATTCTTCCTGTCAGCCATAGTATAGATATCCCTAAGGAATTGGGACTTCGCCATAGGGCTGCGATGGGAATCTCTCAGGATAGTGATGCCATCGCTGTGGTCGTTTCGGAAGAAACGGGTGGCATATCAGTTGCAATCAAGGGGAAATTCCGCTTGCGCGTTTCGGGCGAACTGCTTGAAAGTATCCTTACCAAGGAATTGTTGGAGTAAGGATTGAATGGTTTCTCAATAATTTAAGGTGATTATAAAGTAGTTTTCTTTTTTTGACGATATGAATATTTCTTCGTAAGTTTGCATTTGAAATGTAATAAAAACTAGAGGAAATAGATGCGAATAGTAATTAAAGTGGGTAGTAATGTGCTGACCCGCTCAGATGGAAAGCTTGACGTTACGCGTATGTCATCGCTTGTTGACCAAATGGCGGCGCTCCATCATCGTGGCCATAAGCTGATTCTTGTATCAAGTGGTTCGGTGGCAGCAGGACGGGGCGAAATGAAAGCGTTGCGTCGCCTCGACAATGTTCAGCAACGCCAGTTGTTTTCTGCAGTAGGGCAGGTGAAGCTTATAAACCTTTACTATGACCTTTTTCGTGAATACGGCATCCAAATGGGGCAGATACTTACGATGAAGGAAAGTTTTTCAACGCGCCGTGAATATCTCAACCAACGGGCTTGCATGGAGGTTATGCTGGAAAACGATGTAATACCGATAGTTAACGAGAATGATACGGTAAGCATTACCGAACTGATGTTTACCGACAACGATGAACTCTCAGGGCTTGTGGCTTCAATGATGGATGCAGAAAGACTGATAATCCTTAGCAATGTTGACGGAATATACAATGGTAATCCTTCAACCCCTGGAGTTTCTATTATTAGGAAAGTGGAGCCGGGCAAAAATCTTGACGAGTATATTTCTGCTGAGAAAAGCTCTTTAGGACGTGGCGGCATGACAAGTAAATGTCGCATAGCGGGTCGTGTGGCGGCAGAAGGCATTGGAGTAGTGGTTGCCAATGGAAAACGAAGCGGAATCTTGATTGACTTAATTGACAAACCTGACACAACGTTGCATACTTTTTTTCTTCCCAATCCACAGCCTGCCGGGGCTTTAAAAAAATGGATAGCCCATAGCGGTAGTTTTGCCAAGGGCGAAGTGTATGTAAACTTGCGAGCGGCAGAAACAATAAGAAGCGGTAGAGCGGTGAGCCTGCTGATGGTTGGTGTAGATAAGGTGGTGGGGGATTTCGAGGAAGGCGATCTCGTGCGGATTATTGGTCTAGATGGTAAGGAGATAGCACTTGGGCGTAGTTCATACGATGCCGACACTGCTGCACGGATGATAGGAAAGCATGGTGCACGCCCAATCGTACACTATGATTATATGGTTGTTAATTGATATTATTGATAGGTTTAGCACTTAATAAATACGATATATCTGATGAATAATGTTTTCATTAAAGCAAAAAATGCAAGCCGTTTGCTTCCCATGATGGGCGACGATGAACGTAATAATATATTAAATAAGGTGGCAAACCGTATAGAAGAACAGTCGCAAACGCTCCTTAAAGCAAATCACGATGACCTTGATAGTATGGAAAAAAACAGTCCGTTGTATGATCGCTTGCAGCTGACGAAAAAACGTCTTGCAGGCATCGCATCAGATATGCGCAATGTTGCACGCCTGCCTTCCCCGCTTGGATCCATTTCTGAAAAGCGTGTTTTGCAGAACGGTATACGTCTTCATCGTGTCAGCGTTCCCTTTGGTGTGGTTGGCGTAGTCTATGAGGCACGTCCCAACGTGACTTTTGATGTGTTTTCCCTTTGCTTCAAGAGTGGGAATGTCTGTGTCTTGAAAGGTGGAAAGGATGCTGAACGTTCCAATGAAGCCGCAGTAGATATAATTCATGCCGTATTGCGCGAGGAAGGGGTCGACGAAAATGTTGTCGCATTGTTACCTGCGACGCATGCGGCTACGGCAGAACTGCTTAATGCTGTGGGCTTTGTTGATTTGTGCATACCACGAGGTGGACGCAAACTTATAGATTTTGTCCGTAACACTGCCCGTGTACCAGTAATCGAAACGGGGGCAGGAGTTGTAAATACCTATTTTGATGAAAAGGCAGACGTTGATATGGGTGCACGTATAATATTTAACGCCAAGACGCGTAGGGTAAGCGTGTGCAATGCTCTTGATTGCCTTCTCGTCCACCGCTCACGTATAGTAGATTTGCCTGAGTTGTGCAAACCGCTTGGCGAGAAGAGCGTGCGTATATATGCAGATGTTCCTGCTTACGAAGCTTTGAAGGGAAAATATCAAGAAGATCTTCTTATGCATTCTTCGCCCTCCGACTATGGTACGGAGTTTATGGATTATAAACTTTCCGTGAAAATCGTCAACGGATTGCAGGATGCAATAGCGCATATCTCTGAATATAGCTCAGGACACAGTGAGTGTATAATAACTTCTGACGCAAAAGCGGCCAAAATCTTTCAACAACAAGTTGATGCGGCATGTGTTTATTGGAATGTTCCAACTAGTTTTACGGATGGAGCACAGTTTGGTCTTGGTGCAGAAATAGGCATAAGTACTCAAAAGTTAGGGCCACGTGGTCCTATGGGTCTGCGTGAACTTACTACGTACAAATGGATTATTGAAGGTGAGGGGCAGATAAGGGAATAAAAATAAAATGCAGAGGGGAACAAAACATATGATTTTGTTCCCCTCTGCGTGTTAATCTTTTATTGCATCAAACGAGTTTTCTGCACAAAAGACTATTTGCCGTGGTGCTCGTCTGAAACAGTAAGCTTCTTACGACCCTTTGCGCGGCGAGCTGCTAGCACGCGGCGACCATTCTTAGTTGCCATTCTTTCGCGGAAACCGTGCTTGTTTACACGTCTTCTGTTGTGTGGCTGAAATGTTCTTTTCATTGTTTTTTTCGTTATTTTGTTGTTATTGTTTATACGCTTTGGGCTGCAAAAGTACTCATTTCTTTTGATTTAACCAAAGAGAAAGCCATTTTTACACGCTTCTTTTATGGTTTTTTCTGAAATTGTTGTAACTTTGCATCGATATATAGCCCATTTGTGGCTTATAACAAGGTTATAATGGCGAAGTCTTTTGCTTCATGTCCATTTGTTATTTGAGGAATAATATCTCTAGTGGCAAAGAAAGAAAATATAACGATAAAACAAAAATGATTAACTCACAGGAAATTAAGAAAGGTACCTGCATCCGCATGGACAATCAGGTATGGGTCTGCATTGACTTTCAGCACAGAAAGCCAGGTAAGGGAAACACCGTAATGAACACAAAGTTGAAGAACGTAAAGGACGGTCGCGTTTTGGAGCGTACATTCCAGGTAGGTTTTAAACTTGAAGACGTTATCGTTGAACATCGTCCTTACCAGTATCTTTACGAAGACCCCACAGGACGTATCTTCATGAACCAGGAAACGTTTGAACAGATACCTATTTCCAATGATTTGGTAATCGGTCATGAGTATATGAAAGAGGGCGATGTGCTTCAGGTTGTCACAGATACAACAGACGGAACTATTCTTTATGCTGAAATGCCCGTTAAGACAAATCTGAGAGTTACTCATAGTGAACCAGGTCTTAAGGGCGACACAGCTACGAATGCTACGAAGCCTGCAACTCTTGAAAGCGGTGTTGAAATCCGTGTGCCTCTCTTCATTAACGAAGGCGACCTTATTCAGGTTGACACTCGCGACGGAAGTTATTTGAGCCGCGTTAAGGAATAATTAAGTTGCACCGCCATAGAGTAATGGTGTGACTAACATAATTTTAAGAGCGAATTCCAATAGCCATTAGTGCTAATGGCTTTCGCTCTTTTCTTTTGCTAAAACAATCTGAAACAATCCAATTAACCTCCCTTGACGATATTATGAAATACTCTATTGTCGTTCCCGTTTATAACCGTCCAGATGAAGTAGACGAACTGTTGCAGAGCCTTGTGGGGCAAACGGAAAAGGATTTTGAAGTTGTCATCGTGGAAGACGGCAGTGCCATACCGTGCCATTCTGTATGCGAGAAATATGAAAACTCGCTTGATATCCACTATTATGCCAAGTCAAATAGCGGGCCAGGACAGAGCCGAAACTATGGCGTAGAACGTTCGAAAGGCGAATATGTAATAATACTTGACAGTGATGTCGTTCTTCCTACAGGGTATATAGCTAGCGTTTCTGCCGAGTTGCAACGCGCGTCAGCCGATGCTTTTGGCGGTCCAGACCGGGCACACGAGTCTTTTACCGACATTCAGAAGGCAATAAGCTATTCCATGACAAGTTTTTTCACTACCGGCGGTATTCGTGGGAGCCGCAAAAAGAAGATGGACAAATTCTATCCGCGTTCATTCAATATGGGAGTGCGCCGTGATGTGTACCTAAAATTAGGAGGATTCTCGAAGATGCGTTTTGGCGAAGACATAGACTTCAGTATCAGAATTTTCAAGGCAGGTTGCAAATGTAGGCTGTTTCCCGATTCATGGGTGTGGCACAAGCGTCGGACAGACTTTAGAAAATTCTTCCGTCAAGTATATAACAGTGGTATTGCTCGCATCAATCTATACAAGAAATACCCAGAATCTCTTAAAATTGTCCACTTGTTGCCAATGGTGTTCACGGTGGGTGTCGTTATGCTTGTCTTGCTTTCAGCAGTAGGACGCGTGCTGATGCACTACGATGATCTGCATCGTTGGTATTGGCTCTGTGCAGGACCTTGGTTGCCAATTTTGGCTTATTGCTTTTTGGTTGGCGCTGATTCAACCGTTCAGAACAAGAGCTTGAAAATCGGTCTTATGAGTATCGTTGCAGCATTTGTGCAACTTTTCGGGTATGGCTGCGGGTTCATTGAGGCGTGGTGGAAGCGTTGTGTGCTGAAGAAGAACGAGTTTAGTGCTTTTGAGAATACCTTTTATAAATAATTCCGCACGCTAATACATTCTTATTGTAATACGGAATATGCAGACAGATAAGCATGTTAACGGTATTTCGGAGCGAAAAGGAGCAAATCTTGCCATAACGCAATGGGCAGAAGACGACCGACCGCGTGAGAAGCTAGAAAGTAACGGTGCTGAAAGCCTTTCCAACGCTGAGTTGTTGGCCATACTTATAGGCAGTGGCACACCGCGGGAGAGTGCTGTAGAACTGATGAAAAGAGTGATGGCCGATTGCTCCAACAATCTGAATACGCTTGGCAAACTTTCAATCCGAGAGCTTATGCTTTATAAAGGCATAGGCAAGGCAAAGGCAATCACGATACTTGCGGCATGTGAGTTGGGCAAACGCCGTCAAGCAACGCCTGCAGAGGAACGCCCGCAGATGGATAGTGCACAAGCAATCTACGAATATATGCGTCCCAAGATGCAAGACCTTCCCGTAGAGCAGGCTTGGGTATTGCTCCTTAACCAAAATTTTCGACTTATAAAGGCCGTGAAAGTGTCAAGTGGAGGAATAAGCGAAACAGCAGTAGACATACGTATGATATTGAAGGAGGCTTTGCTTAACAATGCTACAGTTATTGCGCTTACCCACAATCATCCCAGCCTTAATGCCAAGCCAAGCAGCGATGACGACCGGATAACCATGCGTTTGAAAAATGCCTGCGAGACGATGCGTATATATTTTCTTGACCATGTGATTGTGATTGACGGGAAATACTATAGCTACCGCGAACACGACAAGATATAATCTTTTTTGTATGGGATGGCGAGAATGCCGTCCTTTCCTTTTTTCATAATGCATTGTTAATGCAACAACGTTGCTTTGTATATCTTGTCTTACAGTTATACAATAAGGTTGCCCCATCAATGCAAAACATTTACAAATGTTAATTTTTTATTTTCCCGTGCAATGATTTCTCTATCTCGTTGTTTAATGTGTGTCAAAAGGCAAGAATTTTACATGTTAGACTAAAGATACGAAAAATGAAAAAAATGAAATCATTGCTTTTCATGGCAATTATAGCTATGACAGCTTTACTTTCATCTTGCGCAAGCAGCAAGAAACAGGTCGAAACTTTGCCCTACAAAATTGCGGACAGGTACTTCTTCCGTAACGATGCACAGATTCCGTCTGATGTACGTATAACGACACAGCAGCAGTTTGATAGCCTTTTCGGTGCCGCAGCCGTGATGGGGAAAAACGGATTGGCGACGGAAATAGATTTTTCTCGCCAGTTCGTAATCGCTGTCGTGAAGCCGCAAACGTATTTCGACACAACATTGCAACCCCAAACACTTAAGGTTAACGGTAATACACTTACGCTTGGCTACAAAACAATAGTTGGCGAGAAGATGAGCTACTCCATCCAACCATGTATGATTATTGTCGTTGATAAACGTTATGATACGGGGCGTGTGGAGCTTGACGAGCATTAATCTGCTGTCAACTTATCATTTCATATATAGAAACATATCAATATACTACTCATAAGTACTGATATAATATGTCTGCGTGGAGCAGATACTGCATGTTAACTTGTGTATATGTTTGTGAGCGGAGCGTACCGGGCCAACACACGGACGCTCCTTTTTTTTTGTTTTCCACAGTGAGAACTTTTCCCATCAGTTAAGCACACGCCATTCATGCTTGTTGTTTTTAAGACTGTTCTCTTTTGTTTGTGAGCGTTTCAAAAAATCATTACCTTTGTAATCCAATAAAAAATAGTCAGAATGACACAGGAAGAAAAAACAAAGATAGAGGAGCGCATCGTAGATGTGCTGAAAACTGTTTACGACCCCGAAATTCCCGTAAACATATACGACCTCGGACTAATATATAAAGTGGAAGTTTCGGATGAAGGCAACGTGGATATAGACATGACATTCACTGCCCCATCATGTCCTGCGGCAGACTTTATTCTGGAAGACGTGCGGCAAAAGGTTGACGCCCTTGAGGGAGTCAAAAGCAGTAATGTGAATCTAGTGTTCGAACCTGCGTGGGACAATAGTATGTTGAGCGAAGAGGCACGCCTGGAGTTGGGACTTGACTAACAATAGCCCTTTTGTTTCGCTTGGCAAAATCCTGCATGTGACAGTAGGATGGGGAAGGATTGGTAATAAGACAAAACATGCAATCTTATGAAGAACATATACATTTTATCTGATGCACACCTTGGCTCGTTGGCCATAGAGCATAGCCGTATGCACGAAAGACGGTTGGTGCGCTTTCTTGACAACATAAAGTATAAGGCGGCTGCCGTTTATTTGCTGGGCGATATGTTTGACTTTTGGTATGAATACAAGTATGTCGTGCCAAAAGGATATACGCGTTTTCTCGGTAAACTCTCCGAGTTGTCTGACCTTGGCGTGGAGATACACTATTTTACAGGCAACCATGATATATGGATGTATGGCTATCTTGAGGAAGAATGTGGCGTCATATTGCACACTAAGCCAGAAACTGTTGACATTTACGGAAAGGTGTTCTATCTAGCCCATGGCGACGGATTGGGAGACCCTGACGCAAAGTTCAAGTTCATACGCAACATGTTCCATAGCCGTTTATGCCAGCGTCTTTTCAGCATGCTGCACCCTCGTTGGGGGGTATGGTTCGGGTTGGAATGGGCACGCCGCAGCCGGCTTAAGCGTACCGACGGCAAGGAGCCACCTTATATGGGGGAAGACAAGGAGTGCCTTGTGAGATATACAAAGGAATACATGAGAACGCATCCTGAAATAGACTATTTCATTTACGGTCATCGCCACATCGAGCTTGATTTGATGCTTTCGCGCAAGGTTAGGATGATGATTCTTGGCGACTGGATATGGCAGTTCTCGTATGTTGTCTACGATGGCGAGCACATTTTCCTGGAGGAATACGTGGAAGGGGAGAGCGAGCTATAGCAAAAACTCTGCGTCATACCACATCTAGTTACCTAGAAAAATGTAAAAATAAAAAAGGTTAGCAAGCGATTGCCTGCTAACCTTTTATTTTTTCCTTATGGCATAAGGCTGCTTTTAAAGCAGTGCCAACGTGTCGGAAGCAATCATAAGTTCCTCGTCTGTAGGCACGACAACAACCGTAACCTTAGAGTTCGGAGTGGAAATCACTGCTTCTTCTCCATGTATAGTCTTGTTCTTTTCGACGTCAATCTCAACGCCCATGAAGCTGAGACCATTGCAAACGCTCTCGCGCATGTCTGCTTGGTTCTCGCCAACTCCAGCTGTGAATACGATGATGTCACATCCATTCATGGCAGCAGCGTATGAGCCAACGTATTTGCGCACGCGGTAGCAGTACATGTCGAAAGCCAGTTTTGCACGCTCGTTGCCGTCTTGATTTGCCTGGAATATTTCGCGCATGTCGCTTGAAATGCCAGAAACACCGAGCAGACCGCTCTTCTTGTTGAGTAGGTTCGACATGCCGTCGGCATCAAGACCAAGTTTCTTCTCGATGAAAGTAACAGCGCCACCGTCTATATCGCCGCTTCTTGTTCCCATCATCAAGCCTTCCAAAGGTGTAAGTCCCATGGATGTGTCAACACACTTGCCATCTTTCACAGCAGCGATAGAGCCACCATTACCGATATGGCAAGTGATGATTTTCTTTCCTTCAGCCTTTACGCCAAGATATTCGCACACGCGTTGTGAAACGTAGCGGTGACTTGTTCCGTGGAAGCCGTAACGGCGCACGCCATACTTCTCATACAATTCGTATGGAATGGCATACATGTAGGCTTCTTTCGGCATTGTCTGGTGGAAAGCCGTGTCAAACACACCAACCTGAGGCAGTCCTGGCATAAGTTCCTGTACGGCACGCACACCTTTCAGGTTTGCTGGGTTGTGAAGCGGTGCGAGGTCGCTGCACTCTTCAAAGGTCTTGAGCACCTCGTCGGTAAGAAGTACGCTCTTGTTGAACTTCTCTCCGCCATGAACCATGCGGTGTCCAACAGCATCTATTTCCTTTAGGTCTTTGATAACGCCGATTTCATGGTCGGTGAGCAGGCTGAATATGAACTTTACGCCCTCAGTATGCTCAGGGATATCGTGCATTATTGTTTTTTTCTCGCCGTTAGCGAGTTTCACTTTAACGAAAGCTCCATCGAGCCCAACGCGCTCTGCGCCGCCCGAGGTCATGATGCTTTTGCTGTCCATGTCATAAAGCGCATACTTTATTGACGATGAGCCGCAGTTAAGTACAAGGATTTTCATATATTGTCTGTTATCTTTTTATTGCGTTTATTTAGCATCCATTGCCTGACATGCGGTGATGGCTACCATCTTGTATATATCGTCAACAGAGCAACCGCGGCTAAGGTCGTTGACTGGGCGTGCTATACCCTGAAGAATTGGACCGAGAGCCACTGCGTCACCGAGACGCTGTACTAGCTTATATGCAATGTTTCCAACTTCGAGGCATGGGAATACAAGAACGTTGGCCTTTCCTGCGATATCGCTACCCGGAGCTTTCTTTTCGCCTACAGACGGAACGAGAGCAGCGTCAGCCTGCAGTTCTCCGTCAACTTTCAGTGTTGGGTCAAGCTCTTTCGCCAGTTTTGTTGCTTCAACAACTTTGTCAACAACTTCGTGCTTTGCACTGCCCTTTGTTGAGAAGCTAAGCATTGCCACGCGTGGATCAGCAAAGCCTGCAACCGATTTAGCTGTCTGTGCTGTGCAAACTGCTATCTGTGCGAGCTGCTGTGCATCGGGCATAGGAGTTACAGCTACGTCGCCAACAACGAGAACACCGTTCTCTCCATACTGCGGTTCCTTTGTTATGAGAAGCATGGCACCGCTTACGCATGTTATGCCGGGAGCGCATTTGATAATCTGCAGAGCAGGGCGCAGAGTGTCGCCTGTTGTGCTAAGTGCACCGGAAATCTGTCCGTCAGCATCGCCAGTCTTGATAATCATACATCCGAGGTATAGAGGATTTTTCACAAGTTCGCGAGCCTCTTCTATAGTCATACCCTTTTTCTTGCGTAGTTCAGCAAGCAGTGTAGCGTATTCTTCGCTCTTTGGGTTGTTTTCCGGGTCGATGAGTGTTGCTTTGTCAATGTTCTTCAGTCCCCATTTCTCAGCGAGAGCGTGTATCTCGTCAGGGTTTCCGATGAGGATGAGGTTTGCGATGTCGTCTGCCAGCACCTGGTCTGCTGCTTTCAGTGTACGTTCCTCTGTTGCTTCGGGAAGTACGATGCGCTGTTTGTTGCTTTTAGCGCGCTCAATAATAGCCTGTACTAAATCCATGATTTGTGTGTATTATTTATTGAATGTATTGTTTTTGTTATATTAGATTCGGCGGTGTAGTTTGATGCATCGCTGACTTTCTGCAAAAGTAAGAAATTTATTTTTAATGCGTTGTGGTTTTCCGTGTTTTTGTGGGGGAAAACGTTTTCGTTGCTTTCTACTTTTTCATTATTTCGTCGAGGGCAGTGTAAAATTCGGGGTCTTCTCCGATTACCGTTTTCACTACTTCTCCGTTTTTACCCACGATGATTTTTGTTGGAAATCCCTGAATTGCGTAAAGCCCTGTTATGTCTCCCATGCCCTTAGGGTTATATACGTGAATCCACGGCAGCTCGTATTTTTCGACAGCAGCCTTCCATGCTGCTTCAGTGTCGCCGCAGTCAACACCAACGATTTCCATACGGTCTTTGTATTTGGCATAGTATTCCTTCATTTCCGGCATGCCTTTTATACACCAGCCGCACCAGCTACCCCAAAAGTCTATTACTACGATGCGGCCGCGCAACGACGACAGTGTGAACAGTTTGCCGTAGATGTCGGAGAGGGTGAAGTCTGGCGCCATTTCCTTTTCTTGGTCTTGCGTAGCAGTCGACTGTTCCTGATTGGAAGTTGCTGTTTTTTCTGTATTATGCCTGTTGCCACAGTTTGCCATAGCAGTTGCGGCAAAAAGTATGAGAGAGAGGGTAATTGAAATATGTTTCTTCATAATGTATGTTTTTGTGGTTCTCAAACTAGACGGTGCTAGCGGGAAAACAATGAATAAGTTTACGGATTGCTATGTAAAACCATCCTTATGCAAAGGTAAGGATATATTTCCAATGTCGTGTTCAAGGCAGTCTAATTAACTTTTATACACAGAAAAAATAAAACTTTTCTGCCAGAGACAGAACAGGGTGTAAGGAGAGGCATTAGTAAAGCGCAGCGTTCTTTTTCAGAACGCCGTGGGGAAAGCGTTGAAAAGTCTCTTGTTTTTATTTCTAACCCTGCGGCGTTGCAAACACAAGCCCGCGGCTATCCCAAAACATTGCGCTTAGCTCCTTTCGTTGTAGCCGTAGTTTTGTTTTATTATTCCATATTTATGCAAGATGAGTAATTATAATATGCATAGGATATAACAATTTGGTTAAATATACGTTCGTGTGGGCATTTTTGAGTTTCAAAATTGTTAACTTTGCACGAAATTGCAAAAAAAGGAAACAAAGGCATAGGTTCTTTATTTGTGCGCCTTAATGTAAACGTAGAAAATATTACTTGCAAGAAGAAGCAAATGAACAGTTCATCACCGCATATTATAGACATAAAGGGTGTTTCGAAGCGGTTTGGCGAGAAAATTGCGCTCGACAACCTAAACCTTTATGTGAGGAGGGGAGAGTTTGTCACCATTTTAGGTCCTTCGGGCTGTGGCAAGACGACACTGCTGCGCCTGCTAGCCGGATTTGAAACTGCTACCGATGGAGAAATCCTGCTGGACGGGAAGCCCATAAACGATATTCCGGCATATCGTCGGCCTGTGAATACAGTGTTCCAGAAATACGCCCTCTTTCCGCATCTTAACGTTTTCGACAATGTCGCGTTCGGACTTAAGCTAAAGAAACTGCCAAACGATGAAGTTGTGCAGAAGGTAAAGAACGCCTTGCGCACGGTTAATATGAGCGATTATGAGTATCGCGACGTAAACTCCCTTTCCGGCGGTCAACAGCAGCGCATAGCCATTGCCCGCGCCATAGTGAACCAGCCGGAATTGCTGCTGCTTGACGAACCGTTGGCAGCGCTAGACCTTAAAATGCGCAAGGATATGCAGCTGGAGCTGAAGGATATGCACGAGAAACTCGGCATAACGTTCGTCTTTGTCACCCATGATCAGGAAGAAGCCCTCACGCTTAGCGATACAATCGTGGTGATGAGCAACGGAAAGATACAGCAGATTGGAACGCCCACCGACATTTACAACGAACCGGCAAACTCTTTTGTCGCCGATTTCATAGGAGAGAGCAATATTCTTGACGGGTGTATGATGCGTGACTGCCTCGTTAGTGTGGCAGGAAAGCAGATACCATGTGTGGACAAAGGCTTTGCTGACGATGAAGACGTGGATGTAGTTATACGTCCCGAAGATATAGAAATAAGTCTTGCCGTTGAACAGTCGCAGTTCGTGGGCAAAGTTACCTCATCCATATTCAAAGGTGTGCATTATGAAATGCTTGTGGTGGCAGACGGCTACGAATTTGTAGCGCAAAACTACAAACATTATGAAGTGGGGCAGACAGTAGGAATGTCGGTAGCGCCCGACAATATCCATATCATGAAGAAAAACGCTCGTGAGAACGTTTTTGCTGCTGTTGTTGAGGCTCATTCCGTGCAATTTCTTGGCGTGGAATATCCCGTTGAGGCTAGCGTCGCAGAACAATTCAAGACGATGGCAGAACCGGAGGTGTGGGTAGATGCAGGAAAGGTGGAGCTTTTTGACAGTGCTGAGCAGGGAATTTTTTCCGGTGACATCAGTTTTATACTCTACAAAGGTGACCATTACCATGTTACAATAGATACAGACTGGGGCGAAAAGCTATGCGTCAATACTCAAGACCAATGGGATTTGGGCGACCACGTGGGCATAACCATTCATCCTGACGCATGGCAACCGATGCCGTCTTGCGAAATAGAGAAAGGAAAACGTAATAACATAATGTGAATATGAGCATAAAAAAATTATTACGCCTCCTGTCTTCACGTCAAAGCTGGGCTTTGCCATATGCCATATTTGCCGCAGTGTTTGTGGTTTTGCCTTTGTTGCTTATCGTTGTCTTCGCGTTCACTGACGACAGCGGAGCTTTTTCTCTTGGAAACTTTTTGAAATTCACAGATCATGCGGAAGATGTAAACACCTTTGTCTATTCTATAGGCATTGCCGCCCTTACCACTTTGGCGTGTATCTTATTGGGATACCCTGCAGCATACATATTGTCGCGAAGCAAGGCGCGCTATGCCAACACCGTTGTTATGCTTTTTATATTGCCGATGTGGGTGAATATCCTTGTGCGTACGCTGGCAACAGTGGCGCTTTTCGATTTTGCCGACATCCCTCTAGGCGAGGGGGCGCTCATATTCGGAATGGTCTACAACTTTATCCCCTTCATGATATATCCGATATACAACACTCTTTCTAAGATGGACCGCAGCTATATAGAAGCAGCCCAAGACTTAGGAGCTTCCCCCATGCAGGTATTCATGAAAACAGTACTCCCTCTCTCTATGCCGGGTGTGGCAAGCGGAATTCTTATGGTGTTTATGCCCACAATATCCACTTTTGCAATATCCGAACTCTTGACTTTAAACAACATAAAGCTCTTCGGTACAACTATACAGGAGAACATTAACAACAGCATGTGGAACTATGGCGCAGCTCTATCGCTCATAATGCTTGTGCTGATAGGTGCTTCAACGATTTTTGCATCAGACGGTGATACTGCAGCCGAGAAAGGGGGGATAATATGAAAACGCTTGTTAAGGCTCTTTCGCAGGGATACTTATGGTTGCTGTTGCTGCTGCTTTATTCTCCAATCCTGATAATTGTTATATTTTCCTTTACAGAGGCAAAGGTGATGGGCAATTGGACAGGATTCTCTCTTAGCCTATATAAAAATTTGTTTGCGGGCGCCACTCATCATTCGCTGACAGACGCATTGGTAAACACAGCACTTATCGCTATTATAACGGCTGTATGCTCAACGTTGCTCGGCACTTTGGCTGCAATAGGCATACACAACATGAATGGACGCAGAAAGAAAGGATTGCTTTTCGTTAACAATATTCCGATACTTAACGGCGATATAATAATAGGTATTTCGCTTTTTCTGCTATTCGTGTCGTTGGGCATAAAACAAGGCTTTACGACAGTGGTGATTGCTCACGTTACATTCTGTACGCCATACGTGGTACTGTGTGTCTTGCCTAAGCTAAAACAAATGAATCCTAACCTTTATGAGGCGGCACTCGACCTCGGAGCATCGCCAAGGCAGGCTCTGCGCAAGATTATACTGCCAGAGATACTGCCAGGAATGGTTGCCGGCTTTATGCTGGCGGTAACGCTTTCAATAGATGATTTCGCCATAACAATTTTCACTATTGGCAATGAAGGACTGGAAACGCTTTCCACATTCATTTACGCAGACGCGCGCAAGGGAGGACTAACCCCAGAGTTGCGCCCGTTGTCGGCAATAATTTTCATTGTGGTGCTTGTTCTGCTCGTTGTCGTGAACAGACGGCAAAAAAACAATTAGCATTATGGTTCGGGGATTGAAGAATACATGGTTTGTCTTGATAGCATTGTCGTTAGCGGTTATGTTTGCGGCATGCTCGCATCAAGAGCCGCGGGAAGAAATTCTCAAAGTATATAACTGGGGCGACTATATTGACGAGGATATGCTGGCGAAATTTCCAGAATGGTATCGCCAGCAGACGGGAAAACGCATACGAGTCATTTATCAGACTTTCGATATAAACGAGATTATGCTCACAAAGATAGAGCGTGGACATGAAGACTATGATGTTGTATGTCCGTCGGAATACATAATCGAAAGGATGATGCGCAAGGATTTGCTGCTGCCGATAGACACTTGTTTTGGCAAAACGCCTAACTATATTAAAAGAAACATCTCTCCGTATATCGTGGCGCAGTTCGACGGTATTAAATGTCGGGGAAAAAAAGCTAGTGACTATGCTGTTGGCTACATGTGGGGCACGGCGGGAATTCTGTATAACACAGCCTATGTGAAACGTAGCGAAGCCCAAACATGGGGTACTCTTTGGAATCCTAAGTTTAAGGGCAAGCTTCTTATGAAGGATTCCTACAGAGACTGTTACGGAACAGCACTTATCTATGCACGCCGTGAAGACCTTAAAAACGGAAAGACAACGGTGAAAAGCCTGATGAACGACTATTCGCCACAGAGCATTGCCTTAGTTGAAAAATACATGAAGCGGCTGAAACCTAATATAGAGGGGTGGGAGGCTGACTTTGGCAAGGAGACAATGACAAAAGGAAAGGCGCTTCTAAACATGACGTGGAGCGGAGATGCCGTATGGGCTATAGAAGAGGCCCAGAAAGTTGGCGTAAAACTTGATTATCAAGTGCCTGTTGAAGGCAGCAACGTTTGGTTCGACGGATGGGTTATCCCCAAATATTCGCGTAATCCCAAGGCTGCAGCATACTTTATCAACTATCTTTGCCGTAGCGACGTGGCACAGGCAAATATGGAAACCACCGGCTATGTGAGCAGTGTTGCCACACCTGATGTGCTTCAGGCAATGGATGATTCGGAGGCCTGGCCGGAGGAACGCGACCTGTCTTATTTGTTCGGTGAGGGAGGAAGCCACGCCCATCTTAATCCAATAATGTATCCTAGTGAAAACGTTGTGGCACGTTGTGCCATGATACACGATGCCGCAGACAGCACACCGCAGGTCCTGGACATGTGGACAAGGGTGAAGGGTGACAATCTAGGCGGTGGTATAGCCCTGTTCCTGATACTTGCTTTTAGTACAGCGGCAGTATGGATGGGTTATAAAAAATACGTGCGGAAAAAGCATCGTGAGCTTTCGCGCAAACACCGCCGCCACCATGTGGTGAAAGCGCAAGGGTTGAAAAATTAAATCTTCCCGGCCTTTAGCCCTTTTATAACGGCACTGGAAAAACCAGCATGCTCCATTTCGTTGAGGCCGCGTATGGTTATTCCTCCAGGAGTTGTTACTTTGTCTATCGCTGCTTCGGGATGTTCGCCAGAAGCCTGAAGAAGGTCTATCGCACCTTTAATAGTTTGCAGAACGATCTTTTGGGCATCTTTTGCCTTGAAGCCTATTTCTACGGCACCTTCCACATTGGCCCTCACATAGCGCATGGCGTAACCGATGGCGCAAGACATTGCTGTTGCTGACGGAAACAGACGTTCTTCGAGAAAGAGTGTCTCACCTAACTCGTCAAAGAGGTCTTTTATGGCATGTTTCTCTCCTTCTGTTGTGCCGATGCCGCTAATATAAGTCATTGAAGCCTTTTGTGCTGCGGCAATATTGGGCATGGCGAGGAATAGATGAGGCTTCTTGCCGTTTTTGTCCATCCACATGTTTATTTCAGAGGAGGGGATACCTGCAGCAACAATGCAAAGAATCTGACTCTCGTAGTTGAGCGTGTCTTTTATTCCTTGCAGAGTCTTTTCAAGACACCACGGTTTGACGACAATCATTACAATGTCGCCAGAGAGAGTGGCAACAGCATTGTCTGACGTTACGCTGGTGCCCATTTGGGCAAAATGGTCAAGTATTGGTTGGTTATGGTCGCAGACTGTTATGTCGTCAGCTTGTATGTTCTCGCTTTTCAGCAATCCTTCAACAATGGCACCGCCCATTGCTCCTGCTCCTATTAGAGAAATCTTCATGTCGTTTCTAGTTTTGTTTTACTTAATATAGCTTGTAATGTGAAGGCGTGTCCTAATGTGTTACGCTTTTCAAAAGCGTAAAAAAATATCCCCATCCATTGAAACCCATGCGGATGGATGGGGATAATTATGTAGGAACATGCTGCAACTTAGTCTTGGTTAAGCACGTTTTCGAGCTTTATTATGAATTCGTCCACTTCTCCCTTTGACAGACATAATGGTGGAAGTACGCGCAGAATATTTGTTCCGGCGCATCCCGTAAAGCAGTGCTGCTCATGTATGAGCTTGCTGCGCACGTCTTTGTGTGGGATGTCAAGCACGATGCCGACCATGAGGCCCCGCCCTCTAACTTCAACAATGTGCCGGTTGCGCTGGCGAAGTTGTTCAAGTTCTTTCATCAAGTAGTCGCCGATGAGGTGGGCATTCTCTACTAATCCTTCGTTTTCAAATACGTCAAGTACAGCGAGTGCGGCGGCGCAGGCAAGGTGGTTGCCGCCGAATGTAGTTCCCAACTGCCCGTAGACAGGTTTGAATTCGGGTGAAATAAGCACTGCTCCCATTGGAAATCCGTTGCCTATACCCTTGGCGCATGTTATGATGTCTGGCTTTATGCCTAGCCATTGGTGGGCGAAGAAGCGTCCGCTTCTTCCGTAGCCGCATTGTATTTCGTCGCAGATTAAGACTGTTCCGTATTCTTTACAGATTTTCTGCAGTGACTGTGCAAAATCTGCCGATACCATATTCACTCCACCCACGCCTTGTATACATTCTATTATGCAGGCACAGACATCACCCTTCGCTATTTCCTTTTTCCAAGCCTCAATGTCGTTAATAGGTAGGTACGTCACATGGCCGTTATCGTTTATGGGAGCAATTATTTTCGGGTTGTGTGTTGCTTCAACAGCAAGCGAAGTGCGACCGTGGAACGACTTTTCCAACGACAGAATGCGTGTGCGTCCGTTTGTAAACGACGCTAGCTTTAGAGCGTTTTCGTTTGCTTCAGCTCCGCTGTTTATGAGAAAAAGCTGATAATCTTCATATCCGCACGCTTTTCCCAAGCGCTCTGCAAGCTTTACTTGCAGCTTGTTGATGACCGAATTGCTATAGAAGCCGAGCTTGCCCAGCTGGTCTGTTAGTGTTTCTATGTAGTGTGGGTGGCAATGACCTATGCTTATGACGGCATGCCCACCGTAGAGATCAAGGTATTCTTGTCCGTTCTCATCCCAAACCTTACAACCTTTGCCTCTGACAACGTTTACGTCGTATAGTGGAAATACATCAAATAGTTTCATTTCTTTTTGCTTTTTGTTCGTTTTTTTAGAATGCGGCGGCTTTAAGTTTCAACCCTGATTTTTCGTCTATGCCGAACATGATGTTCATATTCTGCACGGCTTGGCCTACAGCTCCCTTGAGAAGATTGTCAATGCAGGAGGTTATAAGAAGTTTGTCGCCGAACTTGTCGCAGTGGACAAGGCATTTGTTTGTGTTCACCACCTGTTTCAAGTCAATGGATTTGTCGGAATAATGGACAAAGGCCGCATCCTTGTAAAAATCCTTGTAAGCCGTAATGATTTCTTCTAACGGAATTGAGGTCTTTATCACTTCCGTTGCAAAAATGCCACGTGCAAAATCACCGCGATAGGGTATGAAGTCTATAGCTGCATCAAGGTATCCTTGTGTTTGTTCTAGGCTTTGCTTTATTTCTGGAACATGTTGGTGAGTGAACGCCTTGTATATGCTCATATTGTTTGAACGCCATGAGAAATGAGTGGTTGCTCCAGGCTTCTGACCAGCTCCCGTACTTCCTGTTATGGCATTTACACTGACATCATTCGTTATTATTCCCATTTTTGCAGCAGGAAGAAGGCCTAGCTGAATGCATGTCGCAAAGCATCCGGGATTAGCCACGTGTTGTGCATGGACTATCTGGGCCTTGTTTATTTCGGGCAAGCCGTAAACAAAATCGTGAGCTGCGGGGGTAGGGTGCTGAGTCTTTGACTGTATGGGGGCTTTAATACGGAAGTCTTGAGCTAAGTCTATAATTTTTACCTCTGCTGGCACTTCGTGCTCACTGAGAAATTTCTCGCTTTTGCCATGGCCGAAGCAGAAAAAAATGACATCAACGTCTTTAAACGGCATGTCTGCGGTAAACTTTAAGTCTGTTTCTCCGTAGAGCCCCTCATGTATGTCCGTGACGTAGTTTCCGGCATTGCTCTCGCTATTGGCAAAGACAATTTCGGCTTCTGGATGGTTAAGAAGCAAGCGTATAAGTTCTCCGCCAGTATATCCTGCGGCTCCAAGTATTCCAACTCTTATCATTGTGGGTGCTTTATGGGTGAAAATTATCTTTTCTCATCTGGGTGAATACCGTAGTAAACTCTAAGAGGCGTGCTCAGAACTTTGATGAAACCTTTGGCCTCTTCAGAGGTCCAACCGTGCTGCATTTCTCCGTATTCTCCCAGTTTCGACTTCTGAAGGTCATCATTTGAATCTACACCTACGGTTTCAAAACTATAAGGGCGTAGTTTTAGAATGGCAGTACCGTTGACGTTGCGTTGTGAGGATGTGAGCATAGCTTCCATGTCGGGCATGACTGGTTCCAAATATTGGCTTTCGTGAAGAAACATTCCGTACCAATTAGCTATCTGGTCTTTCCAGTATTGCTGCCATTTACTTAGTGTGGATTTTTCGAGCAAACGGTGGGCTTCTATTATAAGCTTGGGGGCTGCGGCCTCAAAGCCGACCCTGCCCTTAATTCCGATTATGGTATCGCCCACGTTGCAGTCGCGCCCAATTGCGTAGGCAGCGCCTATTTCTTCTATTTTCTGTATTGCTGCGACTTTGTCGCTGAATACTTCGCCGTTTACTGCCGTAATCTCTCCGTGTTCAAAGGTAATGCGCAGTTCGCTTTCCTCATTCTTTGTTACATGTTTAAGAAAAGCTTCCTCGGGGAGCCCCTGTGAAGGATCAAGTATCTCACCACCGCAAATACTTGTTCCCCAAATGCCTACATTATATGAATACTTAAGCTTTGTGAAGTCGGCAAAGAAGCCATTGGCATTAAGGTAATCAACTTCTTCCTGACGACTCAGTGCATGATCGCGTGTGAGTGTTATTATTTCTATGCCTGGGGCCATGACAAGGAATGTCATGTCGAAGCGGATCTGGTCGTTCCCGGCTCCTGTAGAGCCATGGGCAATGGCATCTGCGCCTATTTCTTTTGCATACCTGGCAATAGCAATAGCCTGGAATATGCGTTCTGATGAAACGGAGATGGGGTAACAGTTGTTGCGCATTACATTGCCGAAAATCATATATTTCAGCGATTTCTCATAATATTCATGCGTGACATCAAGTGTGACATATTCTTTTGCACCAAGCTTGAATGCATTTTCCTCGTTTGTCTTTAGTTGCTCGGCAGAGAAGCCGCCAGTATTTGCGCATGCCGCATAAACATCATATCCGTCTTTTGTCAGTTTCATAACTGTGTATGACGTATCCAAACCGCCTGAAAAGGCTACCACTACTTTCTTGTTTGCCATATATTCTTGTCTTTTTTTTGTTCTTCTTTTTCTTTTTATTCTTCTTGCTCCTAACGTATAGGCAAGTCGTTTGGCATCTGCCTTATAGCATTCTCCATGGAGCGTCTATGTTGTACCTTCAAGTCTTTTTATCCGTTCTATTACTTCATCGGATAACTTTGCCGGTAGGTGCTCTTCCGGGTCGTATAGCATGCCGGTGCAGATGCAGTATTTCCTGCCCGTACGTTTCAGCACGTCTACATTTATACATCCTTCACATCCACGCCAAAATGCTTCGTCATCAGTCAAGTCACTGAACGTAACAGGCTTGTAACCCAGTTGGGTGTTCATGCGCATCACAGCTGCTCCACTTGTCAAACTGAAAATCTTTGCTTTGGGCCATCGTGTGCGGGCTAGAGTGAATGTAAGGTCTTTGATGCGCTTTGCTAAACCATATCCACGGAAGTTCGGGTGAACGATAAGCCCTGAAGTCGTGACATATTGTTTGTTGCCCCACGTCTCAATATAACTAAATCCCGCAAAACTGTCGCCAGACAATGCAATAACGGCTTTTGCTTCACGCATCTTGGTTGTAAGATACTCGTGGGTTCGCTTGGCTATTCCTGTGCCGCGCACTTTGGCAGCATCTTCTATCGTTTTGAGAATGGTGTCAACGTATTTCTCATGGCTTGCGTCGGCTACCATGACTTTTATTTCTTCCATTTACTTTTTGTTGTATGATTGACTGTGTATTTTTGTTGTTTTTATTTTGCGACCAACACTGGTTTGCGTTAGTTCCTATTCTATGTTAGGCAATACCGTGCGTAACCCGTTTATGACTTCCTCGTCGGTTATCCCCATACCTTTCACGATAAAAATTGTATCGTCTCCTGCTATGGTGCCAAGTATTTGTGGAAGATCACTGTTGTCTATGTTATATGCTATGCTACTGGCGTATCCTGGCCGTGTCTTAATAACTCCCATATTGCCTGAAAAGTTTATAGAACGGAAACCGGATGTCTGCATCATTTCTCTTGCTGTTGAGGGTTTTGACACTCTCTTGTACATAGTTTCGTTTGGAAGTACATAAACGTATTTGCCGTTCATGCTGGCTGCCTTTGCAACCTTTAGCTGTTTAAGGTCGCGGCTCAATGTTGCTTGGGTTATCTGGTAGCCTTCGCTTTCCAAGGCGCGCAGTACTTCTTCTTGGCTGCCCAGTTCTTTGCTCGAAATCAACATCTTTAGGACTTCCATCCTACTGCTTTTTATCTTCATAATGGAATATTTATACTTTTTGAGTTGCAAAAGTATGTAAAAATATGCATACTTTCAAATAATATTGCGCTTTTTTATAGAAATAAGGATAAATAGAAAAATCAAGTCTAACATGTAGAACGATAATAATAGCATATTTATTTTGCATAAAAAATATGTATCAATTCTTTACTCATTTGTTTCCCGTTATGGTATAGGCTATTTATTGTGGGGATGCCTTATGGCGTAAAAAGAGTAATAAGGCAGATTAATATAAAAAGGCTACACCGTTGTTTGAGCATAACGATGTAGCCTTGTCTGTATTTTTCCTTTTGTACTTATTGATTCTATTATATAGAACTATGTCATTTAGGGGTTAGTCTCTATTGCTTCCGAAAATCCTAAGCAGATACAGAAAGAGATTGATGAAGTCAAGGTAAAGTGTAAGTGACCCCAATAAAGCAATCTTTTGCGAACTCTCGTCCATTTCGTCTGCATCATATAACATTCTCTTTATTTTCTGTGAATCATAAGCTGTAAGACCTACAAAGATCACTACACCAATATAACTCAAAATTAGGTTGAAAACAGAATTTCCGATGAATAAGTTTACTACAGTTGCAATAATTAACCCTATAAGAGCCATAAAGAGAATCTTGCCCAATGATGTTAAATCTGTCTTAGTAGTGTATCCAATGAAGGCCATTACGGCAAATGTTCCGGCTGTAATAAAGAATACACTGGCTATAGACGAAAGTGTGTAGGCCAAGAATACAACTGAAAGGGTTACACCATTTAGTATAGAATACCCCACAAATAAGAGGGTTGCAGCTGTTAGTGACAAACGATTTATTGCACCGCTTATTGCCCATACCATGGCCAATTCTGCAATTACTAATCCCCAAAACAATACTTTATTTGTGACTATAGTGTATACCAAATCAGGATTGCCGGCAACTCCCCATGCAGTGAAGCCTGTTATGACTAAGGCAAGTGTCATCCACACGTAAACCTTTCTCATTAGGGCAGGGAACATTAGTGATGCTGCTCCCTCTTTTTCCCTGATCATTTTGTACAGATTTTCTTCGTTCATAATTGTTTATTTTTCTGTTTTTTACTTTCACTTTCCCATCATTGTTAGCTGTCATATTTCTTTGTTTGTCTTTTATACAACTTGTCTTTAGGCATACTGACATATTTGTAGGGAAATAACATTGCAAACGTACGCATTTTTGTTGAATTTTCCTTTCATATTAGCAAAAAACGAAGATTATTAACAAATCATGAGTATTTGTTCCTGTTGGATAAGCATAGCATTATGCATTATAACCAGTTTGCAAAGTTTCTTTATTTGTTTTTGCTTATTCTTTTTCTTTTCTTATAATTTAATTGGTGTCCGTGATTATCTATCAATTATATAGCCGTTATGTATAACGACCTAATTGTTTACCTTATGCAAGGCCGTAATGTTGCAACATGTCTACAAACATCACTGCGAGGATAAATAGCTTACTTGTTCTCATATCTTTTAAATGCTTTAGTGGTTTATTATATGTTCTTATCTACCACAAAGATAATTTATATTTCTCTTATCTGCAAACAAAAAGATGATTATTTGAGAAATACAGATCATAATTTGATTCTTTTTTTGCTAATTATATTAAGTTTGCTTTATATACCTTATATAATTAATATTCAGCGTAGTTGTAATCTTGTTGACAAAACTTAAGCCTAAAGCGTATTTAATAGAGGATTTCTATGGGAAAAATCTTGCTATACATGGAAAGATACTGTAATTTTGCAGTGTAACCTTAAAAAATAAAATTTGGCTATGATTGAGAAACGAAAACTATTGATTTTGTTCTTAATGACATTTGCAGCTTTCGCAAGTGCTCAGACTCAACATCTTTTTCCCAAGGCAGAATGGGATAAGGCAAGTGTGATACTTATGCACACTCCTGGAGAAGAACTTTTCAATGGTGTAATCCATCCATCTGCTGGATTATTTGAACACTATTTTGATGTGGACGAAGCTGCCAAAGAACATCGTAACTATATAGAATTATTGCGACATAACGGAATAAAAGTATATACCGTAATGGATATACTAGGAAAAATGAGTATGGATACGCTTAGAACATTGGCTGAAAAGACACTAATGTATGACGTAAGCGATATGAATCCGAAGGATACTGCAGCATGTGGGCAAGTTTACAAACAGAGTGTTTTGCGGCAGATGACCCGTAAAGACCTTATTCGTTGTCTACTATTGCAGCCAACTGTGAAAATGAGAAGTGTAGACAATAATACAGGCATTGAAGCGGATTATTTGCAGAATTCGCTAATGAATCTTTATTTTACGCGTGATCAAAGTATAACAACTCCTTGCGGACATATTTTGTGTCGTATGAATTCATTACAACGTATGCCTGAAACACGAATTATACGAAGTTGCTACAATTATTTAGGACTTGAGCCTATTTTGGAAATCAAAGAGGAGGGACGCCTTGAGGGGGGAGACTATATTCCTGCAGGAACAGTTTCATTTATCGGTTGTGGCATGCGTACAAATATGGATGCAGTGGAACAGATAATGAAAGCAAATGCTTTTGGACATGATACGGTAGTTGTTGTTCGCGACCATAAACTTTGGCAAATGCAAATGCACTTGGATACTTATTTCAATATTATTGATAAAAATTTGTGTACCCTAGTTTCAAGCCGCTTAAATGCGAAGCCTGGAACACCGGAATATGTAACTGTAGACATTTATGTGCGTAAGTCTGGACATACTGATTATTATTTGCTTTCAAAAGATGTGTCTTTTGTGAAATTCCTTAAACAACGAGGATTTTCTATCATCGCAATAAATGAAACAGATGAACTTCATTACGCCAACAATTATCTTACAATTTCTCCGCGGCATATTATGATGGTGGATGGACAGTCTAAAGAATTGGCTTTGGAACTGAAGAAAAACAACGTCCTAGTTGAGTGGATTCCGCTAGAAAGTCTTATAGACGGATATGGAGCAGCGCATTGCATGACGCAAGTCCTGCAACGAATACCTGCTGAATAATAATTCTTTTTCATTATTTCCAGTGTAATAAATTTTAATATCCTTCTGACAGGCATTTTTCTGTTTCTTTATCGCGAACAGTCAAAAAGGCGTTTTTTAGAAATCTCCCCCGGTGCCATAATA
>CAVLBD010000026.1:0-39706 GCA_963661195.1 bacterium | reverse complement strand
CATGGCGATTATCGGTGCGTTTCATCTTGGGTGCAGAACTTTTCTTTTTCGTTCCTTCACCACTCTGTGCCCACATCTTTTCGTTTCTGCCTCTTTTTCGGTATGTGCCTTTCTTGGCAGAACCTCTTCTTTCGTTGCGCTTGTTCCTACTTGGCAAAATCTTATATTCCGGGGCTTTTCCAATACCTTTAGGCATGGGGATTTTTTCTATTTCGCGTTCAAGGAACTTTTCTATCTTCATGAAATCGCCCACTTCGCTACCGCGAACGAGAGTCAGAGCCATACCATTTCTTCCGGCGCGAGCAGTTCGCCCTACACGGTGCACGTAGTCTTCAACATCTCTGGGCACATCGTAGTTGATGACCATCGTTATGTCGTCGATGTCAATGCCTCTTGCCACGATGTCTGTTGCTACAAGGATGTCGGCTTCGCCACTCTTGAACTTATACATCACGTTGTCGCGCTCAGCCTGTGTCAGGTCGGAGTGCATCTCGCAAGAGTTTAGTTTCAGCCTTGTCAACTCACGGTTTATTTCCTTTACTTTCAGCTTGCTACTGCTGAAAATAATTACGCGCTTGGGCGGTTCGCGGCGGAAGATGTCCTGAAGCACACGGATTTTCTGATTGTCGTGGCACAGACATGCTGCCTGCTTTATGTTTTCAGCCGGTTTGCTTACGGCGAGTTTTACAACGGTAGGGCTTTTAAGCAGAGTGTTAGCCAGCTGTTCAATCTTTGGTGGCATGGTGGCGGAATACATAATCATTTGGCATTCCTTTGGCAGTAGCTTGGCGATGTTCATTATATCCTCAGAGAATCCCATGTCTAGCATGCGGTCAGCCTCGTCGAGAACGAAGAAGGAGCAGCGGCTAAGGTCAAGGTTGCCCATTGTTATGTGGCTTATCAGTCGTCCTGGTGTGGCTATAATGACGTCTGTTCCCATTTTCATGCCATGTGCTTCCTGATTGTATCTGTTGCCGTCGTTGCCTCCATAGACAGCAACGCTGCCCAGTTGTGGCATATAGTAGGCGAAACCTTGCATGGCTTGGTCTATCTGTTGTGCAAGTTCGCGTGTGGGGCTCATTATTACGCAGTTGATGGCATCTTCTGGAAATCCCCCGTCATCGAGCATACTGAGTATCGGCAGAAGGTATGCGGCAGTCTTTCCCGTGCCCGTCTGTGCGACGCCAAGAAGGTCGTGCCCCTCAAGAATTTGGGGTATGCATTGGGCTTGCACAGGAGTGCAGGTTGTAAAGTTCATATCGTCGAGAGCGTCAAGAGTATTGTCGCTCAAGTCTAAATCGTAGAAATCCATTTGTTCTGATAGTTATTTGTTTTGTCATCTTGGCGCGTTTCTGTAGCAGAAGTATGCTACAACGGCAAATATGATGTTCGGAATCCATGCCGCAAGCATAGGCGGCGTGTTTGCCTGTATTGCGAATGTTGCCGAAACGGTCTGCAACATGATGTATCCGAAGCTGAGAGCCAGTCCTATACCGAGATACATTCCCATGCCTCCTTTTCGCTTGCGTGATGAAAGCGACACACCGATGGTGGTTAGAATGAACGAGGCGAACGAGGTAGCTATGCGTTTGTGGTATTCCACTTCATATTGCACCACATTGCCCGATCCGCGGTCTATTTGTTTGTTTATGTATTCCCTAAGTTGTGGTGATGTGAATGTTTCCTGTTGTCCTTTAGAGAATACGAGGTCTGTTGGTTCCATCATTACTGTTGTGTCGCGTTGCATACCGCTGGTGATATGTTCACGCATGCCCTTCAGTTGACGAAGTCGCCAGTTCGTCATTCGCCAGTGGTATTTTGCATCAGAGATGGTGTCGTATTGTATCTCCGTGGCAGTAAGGTGGCTCACGAGTTTCTTGTTCTCGAATTTGTCAAGACAGAAGCCGTAGCCCTTTTTCAGTTGGTTGTCATAGTGCTGTATGTATGCTATAACTCCCTTGCCCACTTGTAGTTGCACATTCTCCGCTGAAGTATTCTTGCGCTTGTTCTTATACATGGTTTCGAAGTTCTGCCTTACGATGGTACCTTTGGGAATGATATACGCCCCAAGATAGAAGGTAAGTATGCTGATTAGCATGGCTGAAATCATGTATGGCCGCATGAGGCGCTTGAAGCTCACGCCTGCTGCAAGCATTGATATTATCTCCGAATTGCCAGCCAGTTTGGATGTGAAGAATATTACGGCAATGAATACGAATAGCGGACTGAAGAGATTGGCGAAGTATGGTACGAAATTCATGTAATAGTCCACCACGATTGCCTTTACGGGTGCGTGGTATTGTGTGAATTTCGCAAGGTTCTCGTTGACATCGAAAACGATGGAGATAGATATGATGAGCAGGATAGAATATATGTACGTGCCGATGAATTTACGTATTATATACCTGTCGAGAATGTTTACGTATTTCAGCGGATTGAGCGCACTTAGCCATTTCAGGCACGTTGCAAGTCTTTGCCCCTTCGGTATAGGAAGGGCATGGAGAAACCGTTGTATCGTTTTGTGCATTTTTTCCATATTACGTTTGTCAATGGCTTTTTGTTCTTGCTTTGCTCAGGATACGTTTATCTTCGAATTGTATGCTTGAAATGGTTAAACTCTTCTGCCGAGATCGTCGATGACGGAGCGTTTCCATTGTGTGAAGTCTCCAGCGATGATATGCTGGCGTGCGTCACCCACGAGCCTGAGATAGAAGCTGAGGTTGTGGATGCTGGCTATCTGCATGGCAAGCAGTTCCTGCGCCTTGAAGAGGTGGTGCAGATAGGCTTTGGTGTGGATGCGGTCAACAAGGCAACCGTCGGGGTCTATCGGCGAGAAGTCGTCTTCCCATTTTTTGTTGCGCATGTTCATCGTGCCATTGTATGTGAACAGCATGGCATTGCGCCCGTTGCGTGTTGGCATTACGCAGTCGAACATGTCTACTCCGCGCTCAATGGCTTCAAGAATGTTCTGCGGTGTGCCCACCCCCATGAGGTATCGGGGCTTGTCTTTTGGCAGAATCTCGTTGACAGTTTCTATCATTTCGTACATCACCTCAGTCGGTTCTCCCACTGCCAAACCTCCTATGGCGTTGCCGTCGGCACCCTTGTCGGCTACATGCTTTGCCGCGTCACGGCGAAGATCCTTGTATGTGCATCCCTGCACAATGGGAAAGAGCGACTGTTTGTAGCCGTAAAGCGGTTCCGTCTCGTTGAAGCGCTTCACGCAGCGGTCAAGCCAGCGTTGGGTTAGTGCAAGGCTCTTTTTCGCATATTGGTAGTCGCTGTCTCCGGGAGGGCATTCGTCGAAGGCCATCATTATGTCTGCACCAATCACACGCTCGGTGTCCATAACGTTTTCGGGTGTGAAGAAGTGTTTCGACCCGTCTATGTGTGAACGGAATTCGCAACCCTCTTCGCGCAGTTTGCGTATGCCCGTGAGCGAGAATACCTGGAATCCGCCGCTGTCGGTAAGTATGGGGCGGTCCCATGTGTTGAATTTGTGCAATCCTCCAGCACGTTGGAGAATGTCGAGTCCTGGGCGCAGATACAGGTGGTAAGTGTTACCCAAAATAATCTGTGCTTTGACTTGCTCGCGCAGCTCGCTGAAATGCAGACCTTTCACGCTGCCGCATGTTCCTACGGGCATGAATATCGGTGTCTGAATCTGTCCGTGGTCGGTTGTTATGGTGCCGGCGCGTGCTTCGCTTGCCGTGTCGGTATATTCTAGGTTGAAGGTCATTTTCCTTATTGTTGGTTGGATTTTGTATCGTTGCCGGCAGTTGTCGCGTTGTTTTCTTCGATGGAGAAAATCAGCGGGTTGTCGACAGTTTCATCGGTAAGTGCAAACTTCCATACATCGAGAACGTTCTCCACGTAGTGGAACGTTACTCCTTTGAGGTATATTTCGGGTATTTCCTCTATATCCTTGCGGTTGTCTTGACATAGCATGATGTCTGTAATGCCGGCACGTTTGGCAGCCAGTATCTTTTCCTTTATGCCGCCAACGGGAAGCACTTTTCCCCTAAGCGTAATCTCACCGGTCATGGCAACGTTGGCGCGTACTTTCCTTTGTGTGAGTGCCGACGCAAGACTTGTGGCAATGGTTATTCCAGCAGAAGGGCCGTCTTTTGGCGTTGCTCCTTCTGGCACGTGGATATGTATGTTCCAGTTGTCGAAGATGCGGTTGTCAATGCCCAGCGTTTCGCTATGCGACTTTACGAACTCCAGTGCAAGCATGGCGGATTCTTTCATCACATCGCCAAGATTTCCCGTCAGCGTTAGTTTGGAACCTTTTCCTTTGCTCAGACTTGTTTCTATGAAGAGAATTTCTCCTCCCACACTTGTCCATGCCAGTCCTGTAACAACTCCTGCGTAACTGTTTCCCTGATAAATGTCGCGATAGTATGGTGGCTTGCCGAGCAGTGTTTCAAGGTTCTCTGGCTTGATGCGTGTGAAAGGCAGCTGGCCGTCACGTGCTTTGGCAAATGCCAGCTTGCGCAGAGCCTTGTTTATTTGCTTCTCCAGTTGTCGCACACCGCTTTCGCGTGTATAGTTCTCAATGATTTTCTCTACCGCAGGCTTTGTGAATGTGAGATGTTCCCCCTTGTCAAGTCCCGTATTGTTCTTCTCTTTCGGTATGAGGTGGCGGCGGGCTATTTCCTGTTTCTCTTCGGTGATGTAGCCTCCAACTTCTATTATCTCCATTCGGTCGAGAAGTGGGCGTGGGATAGTTCCCAAATCGTTTGCCGTTGCAATGAAGAGGACTTTTGAAATGTCATAGTCAACGTCAAGATAGTTGTCGTGGAAAGCGTTGTTTTGTTCCGGGTCGAGAACCTCCAGCAGTGCTGAGCTTGGGTCGCCGTTAACGTTGTTCTGCGACACTTTGTCTATCTCGTCGAGTATGAATACAGGGTTTGACGAACCTGCTTTCTGCAGGCTCTTGATGATTCGCCCCGGCATTGCACCGATATACGTGCGGCGATGTCCGCGAATCTCCGCTTCATCGTGAACGCCTCCAAGAGAGATTCTTACGTATTTCCTGCCCAATGCTTTTGCTATGCTTCGTCCGAGACTGGTTTTGCCCACTCCAGGAGGACCGTAGAGGCAGAGAATCGGTGACTTCAGATCTCCGCGTAGCGACAACACAGCTATATATTCCAGTATGCGCTCTTTAACTTTCTCCATCCCGTAGTGGTCGGCATCAAGTGTTTTCTGCGCTTTGGTCAGGTTCAGGTCGTCTTTGGTACATTCGTTCCACGGAAGCGAAACGAACGTCTGCAAGTATGTCAGTTGCAGTGCATATTCAGGGCTTTGCGGGTTAAAGAGGTCCAGTTTGTCGTATTCTCTGCGGAATGCCCGTTCCGTTTCCTCGCCCCATTGTTTTCCTTTGGCTTTCTCTATTATATCCTTACGCTCGGGAGTTTCCTCTCCTGCCCCCAGTTCTTCCTTGATGTTCTTTATTTGTTGTTTCAGGAAGTATTCACGCTGTTGTTCGTCGATTTCCTCTTTTGTACGCATGCGTATCTCATGCTTTAGCTGCAGAAGTTGCATCTCTCTGTTAAGGATCTTCATCATTTCCATAGCGCGTTCCCGTATGTTGCCAATGGCGAGCAATTTGGCTTTTTCTTTCATCTTGAACGGTAACGACGCACAGATATAGTTTACGAGCAGCACATTGTTGGACGTGTTCTTGACCGAAAGCGACATTTCGTTGGGTATCTCGTCGTTCATTCGGATATATTCTATTGCGGCATCGCGCAAAGAGTCAATGCATATTTTATCGTCGGGCTCATCCGTCAGTGTGGTTTCCACGTTCAGGTCAACATATCCCTTCATGTATGGAGTTTTCTTTGTGACGTAAACCATACTGCAGCGTCCCAGTCCTTGGATGATGGCAGTGGCATTAGACTGTGCACCGGGAAAGTCAATTACCTTTAGCAACTTGGCAAAAATGCCCCATTCGTAGAGATCTTTTTCTGAAGGATTTTCCGTTTCGTTGTTCTTTTGGCAGAATACGGCGAAGATTACTGGTTTTTTCCTTTCTTCAACGTATTTGATGAGCTTTTTGCTTGACTCGCGGCTTATCACTATAGGGGAAACAACGCCCGGAAACATCATGTAGTTTCGCGTCGCAAGGATGGGAATTTCCTTTGTAGAGTGCTCCTGAAAGAGTGCTTCCAAATCGCCTTCGAAATCTGCTATCATGGAAATTCCGCCTATTGTCCTATTGTTCATATTCTTATGATGCTTCTATTTATACCTTAAATATTAATTACAGAATGAAAACGCCTAATTTGGCAATGCGTTTACAAATGGTGCAAAGTTAACTATTTTTTCTCATATTCATTGGAGCGCAGTGTATTTTTATTGTTCTTCAACAATCATGCTGCATTACTTTGCCGTATACAGAAACGAATTTACTACATTTGCAAGTTGAAACGCATCATAAGGAAAGGCATAAATATGGCAAATAATTTCTTCAGCTTTCGGCAGTTCACCGTTTATCAAGACAAGTGCGGCATGAAAGTGGGAACCGACGGCACGCTTCTCGGTGCATGGGCAACAGGCGGCTGGCGGATACTTGATATAGGCACCGGCACAGGGCTCATAGCCTTGATGATGGCACAAAGATTCCCTGAGGCTAAAGTAACTGCAATTGACATTGATAGCGACGCATCGGCTCAAGCGTGCGAAAATGTGGCGTCTTCGCCGTTTGCCAATAGAGTAGAGGTTGCAAATATCTCGTTGCAGGACTTGGAGAACAAAGCGCTTTCCTTGAATTTGGAATTTGATTCTATTATCTGCAACCCGCCGTTTTTCAATAATTCTCTTGGCTGCCCTGACAATAAGCGGCATCAGGCGAGGCATACCGACTCGCTGCCCTTCCCAACTCTGTTCCGTTGCGTAAGGCGGCTGCTGAGCGCAGATGGAGTGTTCTCTGCCGTCATTCCGTCAGACTGTATGCAGGCTTTCGACAGTGCGGCACGCATCGAGGGGCTCTCAACAAAGAGAAAATGTCTTGTGAAGACTGTTCCACGAAAAGCGGCAAAGCGCATACTTGTAGAGTATACGCTGGCAAAAGCAGAACCGTTGCTAGAAGAGCATTGTCTAGAGGACGGATGCGGGCAACGCTCCGAATGGTATAAGAACTTGACCCAAGAGTTTTACCTCAACTCTTAGCCAGCGTAAAAACAATATTTTTGCTTTTCTTTTTTAATGTTAAGCATTTATTCGTAAATTTGCATTATTGAACATTATCAACAGGTATGCTAGCATACTTGAGGCGAAAAACTTTGTAATCATGGCAAACAACAATCATCTCGTTATTATGGCCGGCGGAGTAGGCAGCCGTTTTTGGCCTATGAGTACTCCTGAGTGCCCCAAGCAGTTTATAGATGTACTTGGAGTTGGACGTACTCTTATCCAGCTTACCTACGACAGGTTCGAATCAATAATTCCGCCAGAGAATGTGTGGGTTGTGACAAACAAGGACTATGCAGAAAAAGTGCGCGAACAACTGCCCGAGATTCCAAAAGCAAATGTCTTATGCGAACCTTGTAGGAGAAACACCGCTCCATGTATCGCTTATGTCAGCTGGCGCATAAAAAAACAATGTCCGAAGGCAAACATCGTCATTACGCCCAGTGACCATATCGTGATGGATACGCCTGAATTCAGACGCGTGATAGAATCATGCCTTAACTTTACAGGTGAGACAGATGCCATTGTGACATTGGGAATGAAAGCCACACGCCCTGAAACGGGCTATGGATATATTCAAGCCGATTTAAGCTCGTCTTCGCCACGCAACAAGGAAATATACCGTGTTGATGCCTTTAAAGAAAAGCCGGATTATGAGCAAGCTTTGAAATATATCTCGGAGAAGAACTATTTTTGGAATGCCGGCATATTTATATGGAGTGTAAGGACTATTGTAAATGCTTTCCGTATTTACCAGCCCGTTATGGCAAACATCTTTGAAAGTATGGATGAGGTCTATGGAACAGAGGCTGAGCAAAAGACGGTTGATGGGCGCTTCCCTACGTGTGAAAACATATCTGTTGACTATGCCATAATGGAGAAAGCTGAAGAGATTTTCGTTTGTCCGTCAGATTTCGGCTGGAGCGATTTGGGCACATGGGGCTCTCTGCTTACTCAGACAAAGCATGATGCTGATGGAAACAGTGTTATTGGGCAAAATGTGGCACTCTTTGAAACAAAGAATTGCATCGTGCATGCGGCTGATTGCAAGCAAGTTGTTGTTCAGGGACTTGACGGATATATCGTTGCGGAAAAGGACGGCCGATTGCTTGTCTGCAAGATATCTGAAGAACAGCGTATCAAGCTATTCTCGGAAATGAAAAAATGAGAGCAGTTTAAGGTGGGTTAAAATTTTCCCACCGCAAGATCTGTTAATAAATTAAATTGTGTTTGCAAGAATTAGGTGGCGTGGCCTTCGGAAGAGATGTATGGGCAAAAACTCGTGAACGGACACTCGCCACACTTTGGTTTGCGACTTGTGCATGTATAGCGGCCGTGAAGCAACAGCCAATGATGGGCATCGGCAACAATTTTGTCGCTGATATTATTTCTTAGGTACTTTTCTACCGTAAGTGGAGTTGTGCAGTTGGCAGGCACAAGCCCTAACCTATGGCTCACTCTGAATACATGTGTGTCAACAGGCATAGCGGCCTTTCCATAGCCAACGGCAAGAATAACGTTGGCGGTTTTTCGTCCTACTCCGGGCAATTCTTCCAGCTCTTTTGAACTTTGCGGCACTTCACCGTTGTATTTTTCTTCCAGAATGCGTGAAGTTTCCGATATATGGCGAGCCTTTGACTTGGGGTATGAAATGCTGGATATATGTTCGAGTAAATCTTCCTCAGTGGCTTTTGCCATTGAGTGTGCATCGGGATATAGCTGAAACAGTGACTGTGTTACCATATTCACGCGCTTGTCAGTACATTGTGCGCTAAGCATGGTTGCAATAAGCAACTGGAACACGCTGCCAAATTCAAGCTCCGTAGTTGCGTGTGGCATTGTCTTGGCAAAGTGTTCCAGTATTTTTTTATAGCGTTCCGAACGTTTCATCTCCTCCCTTCCATTGTTTTTCTATTCTTATTCTTCAGAAACTGTTTCGGTTGCAGGCGTTTCCTCTTCTGCCTTTTCTTCTGTGACGAAATCAGTTACTTCGGCAGCAACAAGAATGTCGTACCATTGCAGCAACTTCTTTATGTCGCTGTCGTGTACCCTGTCGCGGTCATAGTTAGGCAAAATCTCTGCGAAGTATGCGTGAAGCTCCTCTTTCGTGCATTTGCGGTAGTTGAGAGAGCATTTGTTGCCGTTCTCTTTTTTCAGAACAGTGTCAAGTATCTCCATCAATGGCACATCATCGCTTTCTGTATACATGGCGATGTCTGACAGGCTTGTTACTCTATCTGATGCGAAAATCGGTGTTCTGCGGTGAGTACTGTCAAGAGCTTCCACGATGAGGCTCTGCTTTGCCCTTGAAACGAGTTTGTAGAGTCCTGGTTTTCCAGCGACTGACAAAATTGTGTAATCCATCTTCTTTTTTAAATTTTGTTTAATTCAATTCTATATTGTTTCTTTTGCTTGATTTTAGCAAGCATTTTTATGCGTAATAGTTCAGTCTGTTAATGCCGTTATTCTGTCAATTTGTGGCTTTAGGGCGGCTATGCTGTCGTTTATAATGACAATGTCGCTTCTTTCCGCTATTTCTTTTTGTGGCATTTGGCATTTTATCCATTCCGTGGCCTTTTCGTACGGGATGGAATCTCGCTTCATGATCCGTTCAATTCTTGTATCCAATGGAGCGGTGACGCATACTTTCTTGTCAACCAATGCGTCAAAACCGCTTTGAAAGAGGAGCGCACATTCCATAAAGTCAATGCCCGACTCTTGGAAGTCTTTTGCTACTGCAGGATGAACAATGGCGTTCACCTTGGCAGCGTTGGATTCAGAGGTGAGAATGAATGTGGCTATCCGTGTTTTGTTAGGTTCTGTTCCATCGTAGGCATCACGTCCGATGAGTGAAATTAGTGCCTGACGTACATCTGTAGATTGGCGCATGATGCGTTTTGCTGCAGTGTCGCAGTCGTAAACCTCTACCCCTTGTTCTCTAAGCATGTTGCAGACGAAAGATTTTCCGCTGCCGATGCCTCCCGTTATACCTATCTTCACGTTTTTTTGTCTTTTTATTGTTCCTCAATCAGGTAGTCTACCTGTTGGATATCCGTTTGTATGTTCCTCACTCCATGTGGGGCAGACACGACTTTAAGCGAGCATTTTTCCGAAGGGTTGGCAATTAGGTCGTTGTAGTCTACCACTACTTTAAACATATCGGGTCGTATTGTTCGGAACATTGCGGCCCCCACTGTGAAAGACACTTTTATGCGTGAGGGGAATGTGCGCAGAGTCTTTCCAACAGGCATGTTTTGTGCTTGAATGGGCACTTCAAAGTTTTCCTCAGTCAGCACGTCAGGATATACGGTCATCTTTATTTGTGACGGTACGCACTTTATGCCTTTTATGTCAGCAAGCCTTACCGAACGTACAATCGTGTCTCGCAGGTTGTGAATGGAGAGCTTTTCTGTCAATACACACTTCATGCTGTCAAGAGCTCTTTGGCTACCGTAAACATCCACCGACTTTGGGTTGAACTCAATCTTTGTCAAGTAATAGCTTGCATCCGGCGTAACACTTCCGTATAGCTTTACTGGCAGATGTTTGTATGTCCCGTAATTATAGTAGAATATGTAGCGGTCAGGCTTGATGCTTACTATTTTTGTGGAGTTGTCAAACTCGCTTAAAACGATTTTGTTCAGTTCGTTTGCGCTAATGCTACCGCATCCGTTATGCTTTGCTATTGATGCGTATGACAAGTCAATGGATTTTATGTCTTCATCGTAGATATACTTAACCAGTGTGTAGCCTTTATCTCTTACTGTAATGCGTAGTGTGTCTGAATTTGTGTCTGTTATGATTACGCTCTTTGGCACTCCGGTTAAGCGAATGGGGTAACGCAGCTCAATTTCGTATGAGTCGTTCATGGCAAGCATTATCCAAAAGATACTGCTTAGTGCCAGAAAGAACAAAAAAATCAAGAACTCCTTGTTCACTATGCGGAATAAGGAGTTTCTGATTGTCTTGAATATTGTAGAAAAAAGATTTCTTCTCATTATTTATCTTTGGTGACAACGGATGTCGATGCCGTTGTGTCTGCAAAAACGTATGCCTTGTCAACTTTTATCGTTACGCCTTTTGCTATTTCCAAATCCACTTGGTTTGTAGTCAAGTCTATTCTCTTTACTGTTCCGTAGATGCCGCCACCGGTTACAACGCTTGAACCTTCTTGCAGAGAGTTCTGGAACTTGCGGATTTCTTTCTGCTTCTTTTGCTGTGGACGAATCATGAAGAAATACATGATTGCAAAGATTGCCACCATCATTAAAAGGAAAGTGAAATTTCCGCCACCGGCTTGTTGTGCAGCCAATAAGATTGTTGTGCTCATGAATTTTATACCTTAATTAATTTGTTATGATTTATATTTTCTTCCGTTTGCGCGGAATAGTTCTTATTTGTTTGTTCGTGGCGCCATTGTTTTCATCATCTTTCCGCTGTCAATCAGATAGCGTGCGATGGAATCCAACAGTCCGTTGATGTATCCCCCACTCTTTGGCGTGCTGTATAGCTTGGCGAGTTCAACATATTCATTGATAGTAACACTGACGGGAATATTGGGAAAGTTTACCATTTCCGCAATTGCAATCTGCATAATCACGACATCCATGTAAGCAAGTCTGCTGAAGTCCCAGTTGCGTGATGTTTCTCCCATGTAGCGTTGATATTGGTCGGCGTTGAGTATTGACGAGCGGAAAAGCTTTAAGGCAAAAGCCTTGTCTTCCTTATCTTTCCATTCTGGGAGTAGTTCCTGCTTGTGACCGTTTTCGGGGTTGAAACGTTTTATCGTTTTCAGCACGAATGTATCAACAATTTCTTTGTCGTCGTTCCAATAGAGACTGCGCTCTTCAAGCAGAGAATCAAGTGTTTCGTTGTCGGTAAGGAATGTCTTGTAGAGTTTTCGCCAAAGTTCTCGGTCTTCATCGTATGAATCGTTGCTGCTTTCAAGATATTCTTTATAGAATTGCGCCTGCTCCAGCAGATTCAGTATTCCGCGGATAAACTCTATATTGTCCTCCCATGAATACTTTTGCTTTGCAATGAATTCGTTTAGTTCGTCGTTCTCTTCAAGTTGCATGGCAAATTTGTTGTTTGCGAACTTGTCTGACGGCAATGGCAATCCCTCACGCTTGCACCGTGTCGTTTCGACATCGTATCGCAATCTGCCTTCTTTTGATATTGAAACTATGAGTGAAAGGAGTGTGTTGTAAAGGTCGTAAGCTTTCGAGAGGCTGAACAACAATTCCTTTTCCGCGTTATCCATGTTGTGATTGCCGTTCTGATAGTATGCATAGGTTAACTGGACAATTTTTATCCTTATCAATTCTCTGTTTATCATCTTTATAATATAAAAAGGATGTGTATTTCAAAAAATCTCTGCAAAAATACGGAAAATAGAAGTTACGTGCAAGAAAAAGCTTCCTTTTATGTTATTTTTTACGGTTTGTTTGCCAGTTCCCAAGAAAAACAATAACTTTGCACGGCTTTTTCAAGCACTACGTGAATTGTATTCCCGTGTGATGGTGAATTAAGCATTATTATTAACAACTTAATTTAGAGTAACACATTATGAAAGAAATTGAAGTTACAGGTCAGGCAAGAACTGGTCTTGGAAAGAAAGCTGCAAAGGCAATGCGTAAAGAAGGTCTTATTCCATGCAACCTTTATGGTGAGGCAAAAAATGCTGAAGGCGCTCCTGAGGCATTCTCTATCGCTTGTCCGATGAGCGAATTGAGAAAGATTGTTTACACTCCACACATCTACGTTATCAAGCTCGTTATCGACGGCAAGGAGCACACTGCAGTTCTGAAAGAACTTCAGTTCCATCCCGTAACAGATGCGCTTCTTCACGTTGACTTCTATGAGGTTAATGACCAGAAGCCTATTACTGTTGGTATTCCTGTTAAGCTTAACGGTCTTGCACAGGGTGTTCGTGATGGTGGTCGTATGAACCTTTCTATCCGTAAGATCAATGTAACAGCCAAGTATCAGGACATTCCTGAGCATCTTGACATAGACGTTACTGCAATGACTATCGGTAAGAGCATCAAAGTTGGTGATTTGCACTTTGACGGTCTTGAGATGGCAACTAGCAAGAACGTTGTCGTTTGCTCAATCAAGGCAACACGTAAGTCTATTGCAGCAAGCAACGCAGACGCTAACGCCTAATCAAAAAAGGGAAAACAAGAACATTGGTGATTCTGAATATGCTTATTTGGAATCACCTTTTCTTTTTTTTACATGAACAGACTGCGAGGCGATATGATATGTTTCGCAGTCATTCTCATAAAAGAACATACGAGGAGTAATCAATGGACAAATTTCTTATAGTCGGACTAGGCAACCCTGGTGATGAATATGAGCGTACCCGCCACAACACAGGTTTTATGGTTCTTGATGCTTTTGCTAAAGAGTCGGGCGTGGATTTTCAAGACAAGCGCTATGGTTTCGTGGCGGAAACATCGATAAAGGGAAGAAAACTTTTTCTTCTTAAGCCCACAACATTCATGAACCTAAGCGGAAACGCTGTCAGATACTGGCTCGGCAAGGAGAACATACCAGTTGAACATCTGCTTGTTGTGGTTGACGACCTGTCATTGCCCCTTGGCAATCTGCGTCTCAAGGGAAACGGAAGCAATGGCGGCCACAACGGACTGGGAAACATACAACAAGTTATAGGCACTCAGAAATATGCACGCCTAAGAGTCGGCATTGGCAATGAATTCCAGCGTGGAATGCAAGTTGAGTGGGTGCTCGGAAAATATGGTTCGGAGGAGATGCAGACTCTTGAACCCGCAATAAAGACGGCGGGTGAAATAATCAAAAGTTTTGCATTGGCAGGAATAGATATAACGATGAACCAGTTTAACCACAGAAAGTCTTGACCCCGATGGCAGAGAGCGCAAGAATAGACAAATGGCTTTGGGCAGCGCGCATCTTCAAGACGCGTTCCATTGCTGCTGATGCCTGCAAGAATAGTAGGGTGACGATAAACGGACAAAACGTTAAACCATCACATATGGTAAAGGTTGGTGAAACGGTGAACGTAAAAAAGCCGCCAGTCGTTTACTCCTTCCGAATACTCAAATGCATAGAACAGCGTGTCGGTGCAAAATTCATTCCCGAGATATACGAGAATGTAACCGCCCCCAAACAATATGAAATACTGGAAATGAGCCGTATAAGCGGATTCGTTGACAGGGCAAGAGGCACGGGACGTCCGACGAAGAAAGATAGGCGTAGCCTAGACGCATTTACCGATCCGGCAATGTTCGGCTTCGATGATGATGACTTCGACATGGAAGATGAATAGACCATCTCAGCACATTCTTTTTTCTGAAGACAGTCAGTCTTTTTTTATTATCATGCTAAAATAATAACCGGAAATGAAAAACATTGCTATATTTGCCTCCGGAAACGGAACAAACTGTGAGGCGATAATGAGGCATTTTAGCCATAGTGCCGACGTGAAGGTTGCACTTGTTGTAACAAACAATGCCAAGGCAAAAGTTATTGAGCGCGCGGCTAATTGGCAAGTGCCGGTAAAGATTTTGTCGCGCAATGAGATAAACAACGAACAGGTAGTCCTTCTGCTGCTTCGTTCGTATGAAGTCTCACTTATTGTGCTTGCTGGCTTTATGCTTTTCATTCCCGGTTTCCTTATATCGGCCTATCCGCAGCGCATCGTAAATATTCATCCCTCTTTACTTCCCAAGTATGGCGGTAAAGGAATGTATGGTCTGCATGTGCATGAGGCGGTAAAGGCAAACCAAGAAAAAGAAAGTGGAATAACGATACATTTCGTAAACGGGGAATATGATGCAGGGGAGCATATTGCACAATTCGCCACTGCGCTGTCGGAAACAGACTCAGTAGAAGACATTGCTAGGAAAGTGCATGCGTTGGAGTATGCCCACTACCCTACTGTAATAGAAAAGTTGCTGGAGGAGCTATGAGAATGATGGGGAAAACTTTTTTCGTTGCAGCATTTCTCTGTTCTACACTTGTCGCAACGGCACAAAGACACGAAATCTTCAATCCTGATATACGGACTTTGCAGGTTGTCTGTGGCCAAAAATGGCAGGATATGCCCGTAATGAAGCTTGATGATTTAAACCCTGACAATGTAATGAACATATCTTTCGACGATTTGACGCATACTTATCGTCGATATGTCTATAACATAGAGCATTGTGAGGCAGACTGGACAACTAGCGACGGGCTGTTTCAAAGTGACTATATAGAGGGCTTTTCAAGTGACAACACCATAGACGACATAGAAGAGTCTATCAATACCAATGTGCTTTACACTCATTACAAGCTGCAAATCCCCAACGAAAAATGTCGTTTGAAGCTGAGCGGGAACTATCGCCTTACGGTTACAGACGATAATTCCGGAGATACGGTGCTTACAGCATGCTTTATGGTTGTAGATCCTTTGGCTAGTATCAGTCTTGGAGTTGAAACAAACACCGACATAGACATAAACAAAAGTCACCAGCAGGTAGAAATGGCAGTAAACTATAATTCTTTGCGTGTGGTTGACCCAGGGGAGCAGATAAAGACTGTAGTCTTGCAAAATGGACGTTGGGATAATGCCAAAGTGAATGTAAGGCAAAATTATGTCACGACCGGTTCTATGCAATGGACGCATAACCGCGGACTTATTTTTGATGCCGGAAACGAGTACCGCAAGTTTGAAACTCTTTCCACTTCACATGCCACAATGGGCATTGACAATGTGTCGTGGGACGGAAAAAACTACCATGCTGCAGTATTTACCGATGCACCGCGCCCCAATTATCTTTACGACGAGGATGCAAACGGAGCTTTCTTTATAAGGAACAGTGATAATGTTGAGATAGACAACACGTGCGAATATGTACTTGTTGACTTTACTTTGCTTTGCCCTTCGCCTGTCGACGAAGATGTTTATCTAAGTGGAAAGTGGACAAACGGACGGTTTCTTCCTGAATATCGCATGCGTTATGACGCTGCCAATGGTTGCTATAGAGGGCAGGTCTTGCTTAAGCAAGGATATTATTCTTATCAGTATGTAACAGTGAAAGCCGACGGTACGACGGGCATCATGCCGACTGAAGGGAGCTACTGGCAGACGGAAAACAAATATCAGGCACTTGTTTACTACCGTCCTCAAGGGGGGCGCACAGACCAACTTGTAGGTTATGCGCAGGTTCAATACAAATAATCACCGTGTGTATGCGGGCTCTGTTTTTTTGCGTGCGGGCTTTTGCGTAATAGCCCGTTGACTTAATTGTGAAAGCGCGCGGCATTACTCTGCATCCAAACAAAGTCAGTATTTTCTTCTTGTTTATTCTTCTCCTATACATAGCTTCTTTAGGTCATAGAAGCTGCCGTTGTAGAGGTCGAAGTCAACGTATCCCTTTATTCCAGGCAGTTTTCCCGCATCGGTATGCTGCCAGAATTTCCATTCTCCCGTGTACTCCACCTTGTCAACATAGTAGTGTGCAATCCAATAAGGGTAGTCATCGAATACGGGAGAACTGAGATATTTCATCTTAAACTTATAGTAAGTATATATTATAGGCTTGACATGATATTTGTCTTCCACAATATGTAGCCACGTTAGCACTTCCCGCTGAAAATCTTCCAGCGGCATATCCTTCGGCTTATGTTCAATGTCAAGCACAGGGGGCAGGTCGCCCTCTTCAAGCGGAACGTTGTTAAGAAAGAAATAAGCCTGTTGTCTTGCAGACGACTTGTTGCTCCAAAAGTGGTATGCCCCTCTTATATATCCGTACTCAAGGGCTTGTGCGAAATTTTCCTTAAATGCAGGGTCTATCTTTGAGGAGCCTTCGGTTGCTTTCATTACGATAAACCGTATCGGGCTGCGTTCAATCATTGCATTCTGAAGCTGATCCCAGTCTATCTCTCCTTGATAATGGCTGATGTCTATTCCGCGTATTTCATATCCTTCGGGATAGTTGGCTTCGCCATAAAGGGCACGCCATCTGAATCCGAAAGGACTAACAAAGAAGTAGTAGAAAGCGGCAACGTATACGGCGAACATGGCAATGGCACCGACTATCCATGATATGCGGTGCTTTGGTGTATGTTTTGCGCTACGGTATGTCTTGTTTCTTTTCGTTGCCACTATTTGTTATGTTTTTATAAGAAAGCGGGAAGTTGAATTGCTCAACTTCCCGTTTTGTTGCTTATGTCTTTGGATTATTTCTTCTTCTGTTCAAGAGCCAATGTTATTGTTGTTCTGTCGCAAACCTCCTTTGGCCCCCAATACTGAATAGGGCCTGGATATACGAAAGAAGTCTCTTTTGACCATTCGTCTCTGTGGCGTGTTAGCTCTTTGAAGGGTTCACCGTCAAGTTTCACCAGTGCTTTCGCAATTACAGGTTTCATTTCACCATTGCGGCGTTCCATATTCAACAATGACGTAATGGGCACTCCTCCAGCTTTCCATTCTTCAGGACTTAATATCGTGTTGCGTACAGTAGCCATATATCCTGTCTTTCCGTTTGCCACGAGGTGTGCGGCACTTGCTCCTAGGGCGTAGCAGTAATTAGTGTCATAGTTTGACGGTGCAGCGCATCTGCCTTCGTATCCAAAGAAATGGTGCTGTGTTGCGAACTTGCCTTTGAATTTTCCTTCTTCTTTCCACTTTGCCAGTTTTGCCTCGCACATGTTTGAGATGAGCTTTTCTGTTTCTATGAGCGAAACCTGTACGTTTCCGTGTGGGTCGCGGTCAAGCGACAACTGGCGGGCCACATCGTTGGGAAGAGTTTCAAACGTAGCTTTGTTCTTTTCGCTAAGATGTTCTATGATGTATTTGCGCTGCTCTTTGGGCTTGAGGTCTTTGTAGTCGTTGCCGTGGAGGGCGAGTAAATCATTAAGTTCTTCTATAAGTCGTCCGATTGCCGGTATAAACTCAATGAGCCCTTCGGGGACGAGCACTACACCATAGTTCATTCCGCGGTCGGCTCTGTAGGAAATCACCTTGCAAATCTTGTCGACAATGTCGTTTAGGCTCATGTCTTTCTCTTGCACTTCTTCCGAGATAAGACAAACGTTGGGGTGGCATTGCAGAGCGCATTCCAATGCGATGTGGCTTGCCGAGCGCCCCATGAGTTTTATGAAATGCCAGTATTTACGTGCAGAGTTGCAGTCACGTTCGATGTTGCCAATGAGTTCAGAGTAGACTTTCGTTGCTGTGTCAAAACCAAACGATGCTTCAATCTGTTCGCATTTCAAGTCGCCGTCGATGGTCTTCGGGCATCCGATAACTTGAATGCCGTAGTTCTTTGCTTTGAAATACTCGGCTAGCACGCAAGCATTAGTGTTTGAATCATCGCCTCCAATAATGACAAGAGCCTTGATGTTCAGGTATTTTAGAATTTCATATCCTTTTTCGAACTGCTCTTCCTTTTCAAGTTTTGTTCTTCCTGAACCAATCATGTCGAAACCGCCGGTGTTGCGGTAGTCGTTTATGAATGTTTCGGTTATTTCTATATATTTGTGGTCAACCAATCCTCCGGGTCCTAGCAAGAATCCGAATAGTCTGTTGTGTGGGTTGAGCTTCTTTATAGTGTCAAAAATGCCGGTTATCACGTTGTGGCCGCCAGGAGCCTGTCCGCCGCTAAGTATAACACCAACGTTTATCGGCTCATGTTCTTTTTCTTCTCCTTCGATAAATTCCACAACAGGCATGCCGTAAGTGTGTGGGAACATTTTCTTTATTTCCTCCTTGTCCGCCATGCTTTCCGTAGCTTCACCTTCTTTTAGGGCTACGGAAGTGCACAAGCCTTTTGGAAGTGTTGGCTTATAGGCGTCTCTTGCCTGTTGAAATGCGCTTTTTTCCATAATATTATAATTTAGTGTTTTCTTGGATAGTATGCGTAAAGCTTATACTTACGCAGTAGATTTTTTCGTTTTGCAGTTTTTCTTGCGTGTTTTTAACTTAACAGTAGCCAAAGCATACAGTGTAGTTTTAAAACAAACATAGTGCAAATTTACTTTTTTTTTCCGTCAAACCAAAAAAAAAGGTATTTAATGTTCCACAGATAATTTTTTTATGCCAAAACGATGTGGCATAGATAAAAATCGTTTATATTTGTCGAACTAAATGAATCAATAAAAAAGTCTTTATTATTATGGCAAGCAAAAGAAACCTTAAGAAAAGCATAAATTATATATGCAGTGAACTCTTTGCAGAATGTGTTGCATTTTCACTATATGGAGTAAAGGACGGAAACACTGAGAATGTGGAAGCTCTTCTGCATTCCATCTTGATAATACACAATGATTATGTGTGCCGTATCTCCCATCCTGAGCCTGGCGTGCCGCAGAAGAAGTATTTTGATGTTCTTGTGCGCAATTTCAATGCACAGATAAGTGAGATTATTGACCAGATAGCCAACTTGAATTAAACGGATTTTTTTGCGTTACGGCAGCGGCATTTCGGAGCATGCAGGCATTCGGCTAAAGCACGTTCCAAAGTATTTATATGTTCACAAACTAGATGTTGACCGTAACGGAAATACACAGAGAGAAATATATGCTTAAGGGATTTTGTAAATATATATTGTATAAAAGATTGGGGTGGACGAAGAATGTGACAGTTTCCCACCCCGATAAATTTATCATCTGTCTTGCTCCTCACACAAGTAATTGGGATTTTGTCATCGGGCAGCTTTATATGCGTGCCGAAGGTATGAAAATAAATTTTCTCATGAAGCGTGAATGGTTTCGTTGGCCTTTGGGTATATTGTTCCGCCATATTGGTGGAATACCCGTTTTTCGTTCAAAGCACACCAGTATGACAGACAATCTTGCACAGACGGCAAGAGAGCGTGCAGACTTCCGGCTTTGCATAACACCGGAGGGAACGCGCAAACCGGTAAGCGACTGGAAAAAAGGTTTTTATTTCATTGCGCTAAAGGCAAACTTACCTATACTTCTTTATGGTGTAGATTACGAGAAGAAGAAAATTGTGGCCACCGAAAGTTTTATGCCTACCGGTAATTTAGAGGAAGACATGAAACACATAAAGGATTACTTCAAGTCGTTTAAAGGTAAAAAGCCCGAGAATTTCGCTTTTTAAAGATGAAAAACAGGAAGATATTATATTTTGCCATTTTGGCATTGGCTGTTTCCTGTGGTACGAAAAAAAGTGTTGAACAAAAAGGCGGACAACCCTCTATACACACAACAGAAAAGGAAACGACATTAAATAAGCGCGACAATGAAAGCCTCAAGAAAGGTGTGCCTGAATATAAGGATGCACAATGGGTGGAAAATATCTCGCGCAAGTACAATCCTGCAAAAGGACTCGCCAATCGTCATTTAGCACTTTGGGCAAGTCACGGGCGGTATTTCAATAACTCTAAGGAGCAGTGGCAATGGCAAAGACCGATACTATATTGCACTACGGAAGATCTGTTCACTCAGACTATTGTTGTGCCTTATCTCATGCCAATGCTTGAAAATGCCGGTGCCACAGTGTTCTCACCAAGAGAGCGCGACTGGCAACCTTGCGAGATAATCGTTGACAATGACAACCGCCAGGATGGTTCCTATACAGAAACGCAGATGCAGTCACGTTGGACAGACGGTGGCACCATAGGCTTCGGCGGTGATCCAACCCAAAGGATATATGGTGGTTCAAATCCTTTCACATGGGGAACAACACGTAAGGCAAAGGCATCGCGCGAGCCGCAGTGTATGATTTCCTACCAGCCGGACATACCGCAAGATGGGCGGTATGCCGTTTATGTTAGCTATCCCAAAGGCAAGAAAAACGTTTCGGATGCAGAATATACCGTTGTGCACAAAGGTGTTGAAACAAAATTCCTTGTAAACCAAAAAATGGGCTTTGGAACATGGGTATATCTTGGAACTTTCTCTTTTGAAAAAGGAAATTCGTCGCGTAACCGGGTCATCTTGACCAATGCAAGCAAGGAAAAAGGCTTTGTTGTGGCAGATGCAGTGCGTTTTGGCGGCGGAATGGGAAATATTACGCGGCAGGGGCAAACGAGCGGTCTTCCGCGTTGTCTTGAAGGAGCCCGCTATTATGCGCAATGGGCTGGTGCTCCAGATAGCGTTTACAATACATATAGTGGAACAGACGACTATAAAGATGATATCAACGCACGCTCACGTATGACAAACTGGCTTGCCGGAGGATCATGTTTCGCACCAGATGCAGAAGGAAAAGATGTGCCTATAGAACTTTCTCTCGCTGTGCATAGCGATGCAGGCTACGCTAGTGACTTTAAATCAATCTTCGGTTCTCTTTCTATTTGTACGACAAACGCAAATGGCGGACTTCTAGGCGACGGGACATCCCGACAGGCATCCCGACAGTTCGCAAACATGCTCTTGGAAGGAATGGGGAACGATCTTAAAACTCTTTACGGCAAATGGAATGTGCGCGAAGTTTATGACCGTAACTATTCGGAATCACGTCAGCCTTTGATGCCGTCGGCTATTATTGAAACGCTTTCGCATCAAAGTTTCCCTGATATGAAGATGGCACAAGACCCGAATGTGAAATTTTCTATTGCGCGGAGCATATACAAGACTGTGCTGAAGTTTCTTTCCAAGCGGCACGGCAAGAGTTATATGGTGCAGCCATTGCCACCTGTCGACATTAGGGCAGATTTCGTAGGTGAAGGATTGGTTGAACTTTCATGGGAAAATCAATGTGATCCCGCCGAGCCTTCTGCAATGCCGCAGAAGTATATCGTCTACACATCTTCGGAATCTCAAGATTTTGATAATGGAGAGGATGTAAAAGGCAACAAGATACGCATAAAACTCTCGCCAGACGTAATTTACAGTTTCAAGGTTACTGCTGTCAACGATGGCGGAGAGAGTTTCCCCTCTGAAACTTTAGCTGCCGTTTATCACGCAGGAGCCGAAAAGAGCGTTCTTGTTGTAAATGGTTTCCATCGTCTTTCCGCTCCATCAGCAAGAGATGACGAATATTCGTTGGGCTTTGATATGGACGAAGATTTTGGTGTTGGACAGGGCTTGACCATTGGCTGGAGCGGAAAACAGACAGTCTTCGACAAGGCTCTTCATGAGCGTGAAGGTGTTGGTGGGTTAGGTTATGGTTCAGAGGAATTGGTTGGAAAGTTCATTATGGGCAACAATTTTAATTATCCAGTAGAGCACGCCCAAGCCATGGCTGCAATGAAAGAATATAACGTGGTGAGTTGTTCCTCAAGAGCCATAGAGAATAACTTCGTAGATATGGGCAAGTTTACTATTGTAGACTTAATTCTCGGGCTTGAACGAAACGGAAAAGGAAGCGTTGTTTCATATAAATCATTCCCCAAGGCACTGCAAAGCAAATTGTCAAGCTATCTTGACAAGGGCGGAAAGCTTTTGGTCAGCGGTGCATATATAGCCTCTGACATGGCAACAGAGGCGGAAAAAACTTTCCTCAGCAACCTGCTCCATATAAACGGCAATGGTGCAACAACAACAGAAACACTAAGTGGAATGGGCACATCGTTCGAAATTTTCACTTCTCCGAACGCACAGCATTATGCTTCTCCTAAAGTTGACATCTTGCAGCCTACGGGCGCAGCATTCTCCACCCTACTCTATTCCAACGGCACAAGTGCTGCCGTAGCATATTGCGGCAGTCGTAGCCGTACTATAGCTTTGGGCTTCCCTTTCGAATGTATAACATCTGCCAGCAAGCGCAAAGCAATAATGAAAGGCTTTATCAAGTTCCTTGACAAACAGTAGCGAAACGAGTTGCAAAATAGGCGACTTTTAATGGAATAAGCGCCATCTGTTGCTTAAAATGCAAGACAATAAAAATCCGATATGCGTGTAAGGATAAAAATAAAAAATGTACCTTTGCAAATATCTTAATGACAATTAAAAATAATAGCACTATGCATAAAATACAAGCCAATGCTTCAGGAACGAGAAGCATAAACGTATCCGACGAACATCTGCAGACAATAAGAAAGTATGCCCTTCTGAAAAATCTCATAGACAGCACTGGGTTTATAGATGAAAGTGTGCTTGATAAACTGAAATTCAATGTCCGCTCGCTCCTTGAAAGCGACAACGCCGGTGACAAGGCTTTGCTTGACCTGTGTCTTGACGTTATATACAACAAGAATATGAAAGCCTTCGGTTTGCATCAACTCATACTCCTATATATAGAATGGGATGAAAAGAGCGGAGGCAACAATGAAATAGAAGATTGATGAGCGAACACAGACTTACAGACTGGTTGCCCACCACAAAAAAAGAAATAGAATTAAGGGGTTGGTCAGAACTTGACGTAATTCTTTTTTCAGGGGATGCCTATGTTGACCACCCCGCATTCGGAGCTGCTGTGATAGGTCGTGTGCTTGAAGCAGAAGGTTTCAAGGTGGCTATCGTGCCGCAACCCGACTGGCATGGAGACTGGCGTGACTTCAAAAAACTGGGCCGACCGAGACTCTTTTTCGGAATATCACCCGGTTGTATGGATTCGATGGTGAACAAGTACACCGCAAACAAACGTCTACGCTCTGAAGATGCATATACTCCAGACGGCAGGCACGATATGCGCCCGGAATATCCGACTATAGTCTATACGAAGATTCTTAAGGAACTATATCCCGATGTGCCTGTAGTGCTTGGAGGTATCGAAGCGTCGTTGCGCCGTTTAACCCATTATGACTATTGGCAAGACAAACTAAAGCCCTGTATACTGAAAGAGTCTGGCGCAGACATCATAATTTATGGTATGGGCGAAAAACCCATCGCCGAGCTGGCTCATAAGCTTGACGACGGTTATGATATCCGTTCCGTTAAGGATGTGCTGCAGACTGTATATATCGCTGCCGAGGATGAAATACTTGGCGGGATAAAATCAGATGACATATTGATTCACAGTCATGAGGAATGCTTACAAAACAAGAAAGCGCAAGCAGAAAACTTCCGTTATATAGAAGAGGAGTCAAACAAAATCCATGCACAGCGCATTCTGCAAGGGCTTGACGGGAAGTACGTTGTTGTAAATCCGCCCTATCCCCCGATGGAGCAGAACGAACTTGACCACGTATATGAATTGCCTTATACGCGCTTGCCTCACCCAAAATACAAGAACAAACGCATCCCAGCCTATGAGATGATAAAGTTTTCCGTAAACATACACCGAGGCTGTTTCGGAGGATGTGCCTTTTGCACGATAAGTGCGCATCAGGGAAAATTCATAGTGTCACGGAGTAAAGAAAGCATACTCAATGAGGTAAAGCATATTGTTCAAATGGATGATTTCAAAGGCTACTTGAGTGATTTGGGCGGCCCGTCGGCAAACATGTATAACCTCGGAGGTAGGAACAAGAATATATGTGAACGTTGCAAGCGTCCGTCATGTATAAATCCTCAGATTTGCCCTAATCTCAATACTGATCATTCTGCTTTGCTTGACATATACCGTTCTGTTGATGCCATTCCTGGCATAAAGAAAAGTTTTATAGGCAGTGGTGTGCGCTACGACTTGCTACTTTACAAGAGCAAAGACGAAAAAGCTAACGAATCAACGCGTGAATATACGCGCGAACTGATAAAGAACCACGTCAGTGGACGCCTGAAAGTGGCGCCAGAGCATACGTCAGATGAAGTGTTGAGGCTGATGAGAAAGCCACCCTTTGCACAGTTCTATGACTTTAAGCGCATCTTTGACCGCATAAACCGAGAGGAACATCTTAACCAACAGATTATACCTTACTTTATTAGCAGTCATCCTGGCTGTAATGAAGAGGATATGGCAGAGCTTGCTGTAAAGACAAAACGTTTGGACTTCCATCTTGAACAAGTGCAGGACTTTACTCCCACACCGATGACCGTGAGTACGGAAGCGTGGTATTCTGGCTTTCATCCATATACCTTAGAATCCGTATTTTCAGCGAAGACACCAAAAGACAAACTTGCTCAGCGACAGTTCTTCTTTTGGTACAAGCCAGAAGAGAGGCGCAACATAGAAAGAGAGCTGAAACGTATCGGACGCGCTGACCTCATACCAGAACTCTATTCGAATGCCCCTGCTGCAGTTCCGTCAAAACAACGTAAAGATGCATCCTCTCCGGCACATAAATCACGTAAAAGCGGGCCAGACCAAAGGGCTTCACGCAGTGGAAGCAGTGGGCAGCCGAAAAGGGACAAGAAGAAATCATATAACCCGAACTTTCAAAACAATAAGAGAAAATGAAATTCATAGCAGTTATCCCCGCACGTTACGCATCGCAACGCTTTCCGGGCAAGCCACTTGCCATACTTGGCGGCAAGCCGGTAATTCAAAGAGTGTATGAACAGGCAAAAAAGTCAATAGCCGATGTTTATGTTGCAACGGATGATACGCGTATTTTCGATGCCGTAACAACTTTTGGCGGCAAGGCTGTTATGACATCACCAAACCATAAAAGTGGTACAGACCGTATAGAGGAGGCAATGCAAAAGATCGGCGGATGCTATGATGTGGTGATAAACATTCAGGGCGACGAGCCTTTTGTCGCTTCATCACAGATAGAAACACTGTGTAGATGTTTTGATGATAAAGAAACGCAGATTGCAACGCTGGGGAAACCTTTCCTTCCAGACCAGGATGTCAAGGCCCTAGATAATCCCAACTCTCCAAAACTTGTTACCGATTTACGCGGCTATGCGCTCTATTTCAGTAGAAGTGTTATTCCTTATCAGCGTAATGTGGAACATTCTGAATGGCTTAAAGGTTTTACTTATCTCAAGCATCTCGGACTTTACGCTTATCGACGTGATGTTCTTTCAGAGATAACGAAATTGCCACAGTCGCCACTTGAAATGGCAGAGAGTTTGGAACAACTGCGTTGGCTGCAAAATGGCTATCGTATAAAGGTAGGAACAACAGATACGGAAACAGTTGGAATTGACACTCCGGAAGATTTGGAGCGTGCGGAACTCTTCCTTAAAGAGAATTTTGCCGGATAATAGATTCTTAATGCCAAATGCAGGAATATTTATATTTACAGACTATATTTTAAACCTATTCCTGTGTTTGGCTTTTTTAGGCTTTATTTCCCAATCATCGCTTTCTGAAGAATTGGATATGGAAGTAGTGTGTGGCGTGTATTTCGTTCCGCGGTATTGCGCATAGCGCTGGCGTATACGCTCAACGTAGTCTACTGTTTCTGATCCACGCATGTAGCCGTATCTTACAACAGGGTGATTATAATATTGTGGCTGTTGCAATTTCAATATATATACTGCAACATCGTCCCACTTCAAATGGTTTTTCCCATTGGCTTTGGCCAAGGCTTGAGCGTCTTTGATATGGTGATGTCCTCCGTTGTAGGCTGCCAAGACGAAATAGCGCCGTTCGCTTGCTGAAGGAATGTCACGAAAAAGGGCTGACAATTCCGCAAGGTATCTGACGGCAGCCTCAATATTCTTTTCCGGGTTGTAAATGTCGCTATCTTGAAGTCCTAGGTGCTGGGCTGTAGAAGGCATGATTTGCATTATTCCAGTGGCACCGGCCCATGAACGAGCCTTGGGGTCAAAACATGATTCTTGATAGCATTGTGCTGCCAACATTCGCCAATCCCATCTGGCTAGAGGGGAATATTTCCGGAAAAGATTATCGTAGTTAGAAATAACGCCACCGGCTTTGTTTAGGAACGGCGAGTATACGTGTCGTTTTGTGCTGTTGGAAGAATACATCCATTGCTCTTCTTTGATAACTTGTGCAAGTAGTTCCGTCTTAAACCATTCGTTTAATGATTTCGACAGGTCGGTGTTGGCTTCTGCTACAGCCCATGCCGTTTTCAAAGTGTCTGTAGTAACACCGCATGCAGTAAGCTTGTTTTCCCGAAGATAGCTTTTGGGCAAGACATACATTATCAAGTCTGCTTCCCCGTTATGCAGCTTGCGCACCATCTCCGTTGTGTCCCGGCAGACATCTACACGCAGGTTTATTCCAAGTTCTTGTGCAAATTTTTCACAAAGCATGTATTGTGTTCCCAGTTTCTTACCGTGGTAATCGTAGTATGTGTCTGGTCCGCTTATTGTAACGGCAATGATTTCTCCGTTGCTTATAAGCTCTTCGGTAGAGAAAACTGAATCCGTTTTTGTCGTGTCTTGTTCGATTTCACCCCATGGTGTAACGATTTTCCCATTGTCATTGGCGTTTTTGCATCCCAATAATGAGAAAAAGGCAATTATGGAAAAGCATAAAAGCGAAGGTAAGGCAAATTTTTGTAGCATATAAAACAAATATTCGTCAGCAATCCAGTCGTGCTGCATACAAAGCACAAAGATAATTTATTTCTTGCAAATATAGAGCGGAATTATTACTTTTGCGGTAAGTAAATTTTACCTTGGGCCCAAAGAGGGTGAAAATAAAGAATAACACAAACAAAAATATATTGGTATGATAAGAATAGCCGTACAATCAAAAGGACGTCTTGCAGATGACACAATGAATCTGCTGGCTGAGTCGGATATAAAGATAAATGCCAAACGGAGGATACTGCTTGTACAGTCGTCGAATTTTCCGCTTGAAGTATTGTATCTTCGTGACGATGACATTCCGCAAAGCGTGGCTACAGGCGTGGCAGACTTGGGTATAGTAGGAGAAAACGAGTATGTGGAGCGCGGTGGCGGAGCCGAAATAGTAAGTCGTCTTGGATTCAGTAAGTGCCGCTTGTCGCTGGCTATACCAAAAGCAGAGGAATACAATGGCAAAGAGTGGTTTAATGGAAAGACAATAGCAACGTCTTATCCGGCTATTCTTGGAAAATACTTAAAAGAAAACGGAATTGATGCTGGTATACATGTCATAACGGGCAGTGTGGAGATAAGTCCTGGTATAGGTCTTGCCGACGCAATCTTCGATATTGTAAGTAGTGGTTCAACATTGGTGAGCAACAACTTGAAAGAAGTGGAAGTTGTAATGCAAAGTGAGGCTTTGCTGATAGCGAACAAACAGCTGGACGAAGAAAAGCGTGGAATACTCTCACAAATGCTCTTCCGCTTTGAAGCAGTACAGAACGCTGTTGACAAAAAATACGTAAGGATGAATGCTCCCAAGGCTCATCTTGAAGAAATCGTCAATGTGCTGCCTGGTTTGAAAAGCCCAACAATAATACCGCTTGCCGATGATGAATGGTGCAGCATACATACGGTGCTTTCAGAAAACCGCTTTTGGGAAATCATAGGAAAACTGAAAGAACTGGGTGCACAAGGCATATTGGTTACGCCTATTGAGAAAATGATTCTATAAGAGATTCAATACGGCATGTTTTTTTATGCCAAAGTAAAATGATAAAAACGGAAACCTGTTTATTGAAATGTTTGTACATATATATCCTGAGGAAAGCCAATGGAGTTCAATAGTGGCAAGACCACATCTGCAGCTGGACGCTCTTTATGATACTGTAAAGACTGTGCTCGGTGAAATTCGCGTGGATGGAGATAGCGCAGTAAAAAAATATGAAGAGAAATTTGACAAAGCAAAACTAGAATCACTGCAAGTTACGGCAGATGAGATGAGGCAGGCAATACAAAGGGTTAGTCCAGAACTGCTTGATGCCATACGGTTGGCTCATTCCAACATAAGAAAGTTCCACGAAGCGCAGCGATTTAAAGAAATAAAGGTGGAGACACAGCCTGGTGTAACCTGTTGGCAACGCAGCGTGCCAATAGAAAATGTAGGACTTTATATACCTGGTGGAACAGCACCGCTATTCTCAACCGTTCTCATGCTCGCTACACCTGCAAAGATTGCTGGCTGCAAGAACATCGTGCTTTGCTCCCCTCCTAACAATGAAGGGCGTATTAACGATGCCGTTCTTGCCGCTGCTGTAATTTCTGGAATAGACAAAGTCTATAAAATTGGCGGTGTTCAAGCCATAGGTGCTATGGCGTATGGAACTGAAAGCGTTCCGAAAGTAGACAAAATATTTGGTCCGGGCAACCAATATGTTATGGCAGCAAAACAGATTGTCTCCGTTCATGACGTGGCAATAGATATGCCGGCAGGACCATCCGAGGTGTGTGTGATAGCAGACGAAACAAGCAATGCCTGTTTCGTGGCCGCAGATTTGCTATCACAGGCGGAACATGGAATAGATTCTCAAACTGTACTCATTTCCACATCGAAAGAACTTCTTGATGGTGTTATGCATGAGTTGGATGTCCAACTTATGAAATTGCCACGGAAGGAAATGGCGAAAAAATCACTTGACAATAGCAAACTTATCCTGGTAAAGGATAAGGATGAAGCTATGCGCTTATCAAATGCCTATGCTCCAGAACATCTTATATTGGCAACGTCAGACTATAATGAACTTATTGATAAGGTGACAAATGCAGGTAGCGTGTTTTTGGGTAAATATGCATGCGAGAGTGCTGGTGACTATGCAAGCGGTACGAACCATACTCTGCCCACACATGGATATGCAAAAGCGTATAATGGAGTTAACCTTGATAGTTTTTCAAAAAAGATAACGTTTCAGCATTTATCTGAGGATGGTATCCGCAATATAGGTCATGCAGTTGAGGTAATGGCAGAAAATGAGCTTCTTGACGCGCATAAGAATGCCATGACTCTAAGAATAAACGAAATCAAGAATAAAGAGCAATGAAAGATTTAGAGAGCCTTGTAAGGAAAAACATCCTTAGGCTGCAGCCTTACAGTTGTGCACGCAATGAATATAACGGAAATGCAGCTAAAGTTTTTCTTGATGCAAATGAAAATCCGTACAACTCACCTCTGAACCGCTATCCGGATCCGTTGCAGCCTGCGTTAAAGGCTAAGATCTCAAAAATTAAAGGGATCAGGCCAAATTGCATATTTCTTGGCAATGGTTCTGATGAGGCAATAGACTTGGTTTACAGATGCTTCACAGAACCACGCAAAGACAATGTCGTTGCCATAGAACCGACTTACGGTATGTATAAGGTATGTGCAGACATTAATGATGTTGAATACCGAAGTGTTACTCTTGGAGATGGCTTTAGTCTTTCTTCTGAAAGGCTTCTTGCTGCTTGTGATGCTAATACGAAAGTGATATGGCTTTGCTCGCCTAATAACCCTACTGGCAACGAACTGCAACGGGATGAAGTTGAAAAAGTGCTTAAGGGATTTGACGGTATTGTTGTTGTGGATGAGGCCTACTCTGACTTTTCCTCTCTCCCACCGATAAGGCTTCAATTGGACAGATATCCCAACATGATTGTTTTAAATACATTCAGCAAGGCATGGGCGTGCGCAGGTTTACGGCTTGGGATGGCATTTGCACGAAACGAAATTATAGATATCTTCAATAAAGTGAAGTACCCGTATAACATCAATATCCTTACCCAGGAAAAAGTTTCTTCCATGATTGACGATGTCTATGATGTTGAAAAATGGGTGAGAATTTTGATTCATGAGCGTGATAGGGTTATGGAAGCCTTTACACAACTTCCTACATGTGAGAAGGTTTATCCTACCGACGCAAATTTCTTCCTTGCCAAGATGAATGATGCAAACGCAGTATACGAACATCTGAAGCAGAATGGAATTATCGTCCGCAACCGCACAACTGTTACGCTGTGTGAGGATTGCCTAAGAATTACAATAGGCAGCAAAACAGAAAACAACGAATTGCTGTCTGTGCTTAGACAATATGTGTGACAAAAAGATAAATAAAAATGTTTTTTACAGGAATAATTATAGCAGTAATTGCATTTGCTATCATCGGAGTATTTCATCCTATTGTTATTAAAGCCGAATACTATACTGGCGTAAAGCTTTGGTGGGTGTTTTTCTTGTTGGGAATATTATGTCTCTGTTCTGCACTTTTTGTTGAGAATACCATTGCATCGGCAACGCTCGGTATCGTGGGAGCTTCATTCCTTTGGTCGATACTTGAACTGTTTGAACAACGCGAACGTGTAAAAAAAGGCTGGTTCCCAATGAACCCAAAGCGGAAAGATGATTATAAATAGTCTTTATGATGAAAACAAGACTAATAGTAGTTGGAAAGACAACAGACAGAAATTTCATAAACAGTATTGAAGATTACTGCTCTCGCATTGTCCACTATATGCCTTTTGAGGTTGTTGTAATACCAGAGCTCAAAAATACCAAGAGCTTAACGCAGCAGAATCAAAAAGAACTGGAAGGTGAACAGATAATAAAGCGTCTGCAATCAACGGAATTTGTCGTACTTCTTGATGAGCACGGTAAAGAATACCGTAGCATAGAGTTTGCTTCTTGGTTAGATAAGCTGCAGCGTAATGGGAAGAATGTTGCTTTCGTGATTGGTGGTCCTTACGGCTTTTCAAAAGCAGTTTATGAACGTTGTGATGCCAAAGTTTCTCTCTCGCAAATGACATTCTCGCATCAGATGATACGAGTTCTCTTTGTTGAACAAATCTACCGTGCCTGCACTATTCTCCGAGGAGAGTCTTACCATCATGAATAGATAGTCCCTTTTGCGATATTCTTTACTCTGTATAATAAAATCCAATAGTATTTTGAAGTACTCTTTGTATTATGCTTTTATATAAACAAGCATTTTCATGTAGATAAAATATATATCAGTGTATCTACCGGAATTTATAAAATGGAAAACTTTTCTATCTTTTTTAAAAGAAAAGTTTCCAGTTTTTTGTTTCTCTGTGTCTGATAGTTTCTTCTAAATGTGAATGGTGTCATAAAGGTATTACTCACATTTTATATCTCTCCCCTATTTTAGGTATTGCCATTGTTTATCAAATAGATAAAAACTCTGTTATTTTAATATATATGCTTGATTTATAGTTATATAGCTTATTTCTGTTTAATTTGTTGTGTAATTGTTTGGGTTTAAACGTTACAAATAAAATGAACTAGCTTTGCATGCACGATTTGGCCTAAATTTAATTTGATTTATTCTTTGTTTTCGAAATCTTTTTTCTTTATCTTTGCAACACAAAACGGATAACTTTCATTCGTTGGATTAAGAAAAAGTTTTCCATAAGGTCGACTTTTATACTTTTGTCCGACTAAAAAGTTTTCTATCCGTCTGTTTCTTAAATACGACAATTAACTTATTAATATAACAAATAAAAATATAGAAATGGAGATGCGGAATTTTACTATCACGAAGCGTGACGGTTCAAAAGACAATTTTAGTCTCGACAAAATAATGAACGCTATTGTTAAGGCGTTTGAGTCGGTAAATGAACCATCTAACCTCGGGAGTATTTCAAAAATCATTGCAAATCTTGATATACATGAGGGTATTACAGTAGAGGATATACAGAATCAAGTGGAAGAGTCCCTAATGAAAGAAGGTTATTATAAAGTTTCAAAGAGTTTTATGCTTTACCGCCAGCGTCACACTGAAGACCGTGAAACAATGGAGAAGCTTAAATTCTTGTCAGATTATTGTATGGCAAGCAATGCTGCAACAGGGTCAAAATATGACGCTAATGCCAATGTTGAGCATAAAAACATTGCTACTTTGATAGGGGAACTTCCAAAATCTAGCTTTATTCGACTAAACAGACGCCTTCTGACGGACAGAATAAAGAAGATGTATGGTAAAGAGCTTTCAAATAAATATATTGATCTCCTTACACACCATTTTATATATAAGAATGATGAAACGAGCCTAGCAAATTATTGTGCTTCAATAACAATGTATCCGTGGCTTATTGGTGGAACTACATCTATTGGTGGCAATTCTACAGCTCCCACTAATCTTAAGTCATTCTGCGGAGGTTTTGTAAATATGGTATTCATGGTTTCTAGTATGCTAAGCGGTGCATGCGCAACACCAGAGTTCCTCATGTACCTTAACTATTTCATTGGCATGGAATATGGAAAGGATTACTACCTTAACGCAGATAAAGTTGTTGATCTTTCCGCAAAGCAACGTACTGTAGATAAGATAATAACTGATTGCTTTGAACAAATTGTATACTCAATAAATCAGCCTACGGGTGCAAGAAACTATCAAGCTGTTTTTTGGAATATCTCATATTACGACCGTCCATACTTTGAAAGTCTGTTTGGGGAATTCTATTTCCCAGATGGAAGCCAGCCAGATTGGAATGGATTGAATTGGCTTCAGAAAAGGTTTATGAAGTGGTTCAACAAGGAAAGAACAAAAACTGTTCTTACGTTCCCTGTAGAAACAATGGCTTTGCTTTCAGACGGTAGCGATGTCCTTGACAAGGAATGGGGTGACTTTACGGCAGAAATGTATTCAGAGGGTCATTCTTTCTTTACATATATGAGTGACAATGCCGATTCTCTCAGCTCGTGTTGCCGACTTAGAAATGAAATTCAAGACAATGGCTTCAGTTATACACTTGGGGCAGGCGGTGTGTCAACAGGCTCTAAGAGCGTATTGACCATAAACCTTAACCGTTGTATTCAATATGCTGTGAATAATGGATTTGACTACAAGGAATATCTAGCTCAAGTGGTGGATCTTGTGCACAAAGTGCAGTTGGCATATAATGAAAATCTGAAGGAATTTCTGAAGAATGGTATGCTGCCGCTATTTGATGCAGGCTATATAAACATGTCACGACAGTATCTTACGATTGGTGTCAACGGACTTGTTGAGGCCGCAGAGTTCCTTGGGCTTAAAATTACTGACAATCCAGATTACCTCGCTTTTGTGCAAGGGGTTCTTGGCATCGTAGAAGAGTATAACAAGAAATACAGAACCAAGGATGTAATGTTTAATTGCGAAATGATACCAGCCGAAAATGTTGGTGTGAAACATGCAAAATGGGATCGCGAAGACGGATATTTTGTTCCACGTGACTGCTATAACAGTTATTTTTATATAGTTGAAGACCATTCTTTGAACATTGTTGATAAATTCAAAATGCACGGTGCTCCATATATAGAACATCTGACAGGCGGGTCGGCACTGCATATGAATCTTGATGAACATCTGTCAAAAGACCAATACAGACAGTTGCTGCGTGTTGCTGCGAAAGAAGGTTGTAACTATTTTACTTTCAACATTCCAAATACGATATGCAACGATTGTGGTCATATAGATAAGCGTTATCTCAAAGAATGTCCACATTGTCATAGCAAGAATGTGGACTATATGACCAGGATTATTGGTTATCTGAAGCGTGTTAGCAACTTCTCTGCACCACGTCAGCAGGAGGCACAAAGAAGATACTATGCAGGTAAAGACAAACTCTAATGAGCTGATAAGTATTACAATAATATAATAATAGAATGTGGGATGTGCCATGTTGGTATGAACTATCCCACATTCTTTATTTTATCCCTATTTTAATTATGATTTTTTGAAATCTTTGATGCGAAAAATATATCTCATGCATAATTAAAACAATGGGGAGAATAAAAAAACACCTATGTTGAAATATGAAAATGCGGGAATTGTGTTTCAAGAAATTCCCGATGAAGTCACACTTTCCATAAATATCTCGAACTGTCCGTGTCGCTGTCCCGGATGTCACAGCAAATACCTTTGGGAAAATATCGGAAATCCTTTGGATAAAGACGCAATAGACAAATTTATGGAAAGCTACCGCAGCTCCATAACCTGCGTTTGCTTCATGGGCGGTGATGCCGAACCGCAAAGTGTTGACAGGCTTGCTGCCTATGTAAAGGAAGCATACCCCGAGATACATACAGGATGGTATAGTGGAAGAACAGTAATTTCCGCAGAAGTAAATCGTGAGAATTTCGACTACATAAAGATTGGTCCTTACCTGAAGCATCTTGGTGGCTTGAATAAAAGAACAACAAATCAACGCTTGTATAAGGTTGAACGACAAAATCTCAGAATGATTGATATTACTTCCAAATTTTGGAAAAAATGACAAGGCGGCAACGTCTTTTTTTTATACAAATAGAAGAGATACTTTGTCTAAAGATGATTGCGTAAATATGTAAAACCGATTCATAATATTAAAGGCGGAATTTTATTCAAGAAAAAATCAGTGTTATTTGGTTTTTGATAATTTTATATTACCTTTGCAGCCAGTACAATAAACGTTATAATGAACAACAGTTTAACTACACCCGACTATATTTTCGAGTCAAGCTGGGAGGTATGCAACAAAGTTGGAGGCATTTACGCAGTGCTTTCGACGAGAGCTAACACACTCCAAACATATCTGAAAGACAAAATAATATTTATTGGTCCAGATTGTTGGCACGACAAAGACAATCCTTATTTTTCTGCAGACAAGTCCTTGTTTCCCGAATGGCGTAAACGGGCAAAAGAAGAAAAACTTATTGTAAAAATCGGAAGATGGAACATTCCTGGAAATCCTATTGCTATTCTTGTGGATTTCGAACAATATTATTCCATTAAAAACACAATTTATGGTAAATTGTGGGAAGATTTCCAAGTGGATAGCCTGCATGCTTATGGCGATTACGATGAAGCTTCCATGTTCTCTTATGCTGCAGCAAAGGTTGTTGAAAGCTTTTACAACTGCTATCTTACTGAGTCAGGCAAAGTTATCTATCATGGCAATGAATGGATGACTGGGCTTGGACTCCTCTACGTTAAGAAATATCTACCACAGATTGCCACTGTTTTCACCACGCATGCAACAAGTATCGGAAGAAGCATCGCCGGCAATAATAAGCCTTTGTATGATTACCTTTTTGCATATAACGGCGACCAAATGGCCGATGAGCTTAATATGCAGAGCAAACACTCAATAGAAAAGCAGACAGCCCACAATGTTGATTGTTTTACCACAGTCAGTGATGTTACAGCCAATGAGTGTAAGGAACTTTTGAACAAGCCTGTCGATTTCGTTCTTCCCAATGGTTTTGAAGATGCTTTCATTCCTAAGGCTTCAGAATTCAACCGAAAAAGGAAAATAGCTCGTCAGAAAGCACTTAGCGTGGCCAATGCTTTGTTGGGCACAAACCTTGGTGACGAAACGTTAATCGTTTCTACAAGTGGAAGATATGAGTTTCGCAACAAAGGTGTTGATGTATACATAGAGGCAATGAACAGATTGCTTCGTGACAAAGACCTCAAGAAAAATGTACTTGCATTTATCGAAGTGCCAGGATGGTGCGGCGAGCCAAGACAAGATATTCTTGACAGATTAGCATCAGGGAAACAGTACGATACTCCGTTAAATGTCCCCATGACAACGCACTGGCTTCATAATATGAGTCAAGATAACGTTCTAGGAATGTTGAAATACTTAAATATGCAGAATCGTAAGGAAGACAGAGTGAAACTGATATTCCTGCCGTGTTATCTTGATGGCAATGATGGTATTCTCAACATCAAGTATTATGATATAGTGTTAGGCAACGATTTGTGCATCTATCCTTCATACTATGAACCATGGGGATACACCCCACTAGAGGCTATAGCTTTCAAGGTACCTTGCATAACAACCGATTTGGCTGGTTTCGGAATGTGGGCTAACAGTGTGAAAGGCAAGAATTGTGAAATCGAAGACGGAGTAAAAGTTGTTCATCGTACAGACTATAACTACTCAGAAGTGGCAGATGCCATAAAGGATACTGTGGCGAAATACTCAAACTTTACTCCTGCCCAAACCAAAAAAGCAAGAACTAATGCCTATAATCTTTCTAAGAAAGCGTTGTGGAAAGAGTTCATAAGATATTATTACGATGCTTACGACTTTGCCCTCAACAAGGCGGAAGAACGCAAAAATAGCTTTAGACAACAAAACTAATATAAATAACCATTAAAGATGAAAATCAAAGCAGACAATGTCAATGCTCCTCAGTGGAAACAAGTGACAGTAAAATCAAAGCTTCCCGAGCAATTGAAGTGCTTGGACGAGTTGGCTCACAATATGTGGTGGGCTTGGAACTATGAGGCACGCGAAATGTGGAAAAGCCTTGACGAAGAACTTTATGAAGAGGTAGGCCACAACCCTGTACTTCTTCTTGAGAGACTGAGCTACGACAGAAAAGAGGAGATTGTGAAAGACAAGACCCTCATGAAAAAAGTCAATGAAGTTTACAGCCTGTTTAGAAAATACATGGATGTAGAGCCTGACAAGAATCGTCCTTCTGTGGCTTATTTCTGTATGGAGTTCGGTATAAATCAGGTATTGAAGATCTACTCTGGTGGCCTTGGAATGCTTGCAGGTGATTATATGAAGGAAGCTTCCGACAGCAATGTGAACATGTGCGGTGTTGGTTTCCTTTATCGTTACGGATACTTCAAGCAGTCACTCAGTATGGATGGTCAGCAGGTTGCAAACTATGACGCACAGAATTTCAACTCTCTGCCAATAGTACGTCAGTTGGACGAAAACGGTGACCCCCTTGTTGTTGACGTTCCTTATATGAATTATTGCGTTCATGCCTATGTATGGAGAGTTAATGTAGGACGTATTCCTCTTTATCTTCTTGATACAGACAATGAACTAAACTCAGAGTTCGATCGTCCTATCACTCACTCCCTTTACGGTGGTGACTGGGAAAACCGCTTGAAGCAGGAAATACTCCTCGGTATGGGTGGTATTCTGATGCTCAAGAAACTCGGCATAAAGAAGGATATTTATCATTGTAACGAGGGACATGCTGCACTATGCAACTTGCAGCGTCTTTGTGACTACGTGAAAGAAGGACTTTCTTTCAACCAAGCTATGGAACTTGTAAGAGCTTCTTCGCTCTATACAGTGCATACTCCCGTTCCTGCAGGCCACGATTATTTCGATGAGGCTCTGTTTGGAAAGTATATGGGAGGATATCCCGCATTGCTCGGTATTTCATGGGATGAATTTATCGGCATGGGACGTAATAACCCTGATGACCACAATGAGCGTTTCTGCATGTCTGTCTTCGCATGCAACACTTGTCAGGAAGTTAACGGTGTAAGCAAGCTTCACGGATGGGTAAGCCAGAAGATGTTCAATAGCATTTGGAACGGTTATTATCCAGAAGAGAATCATGTTGGCTATGTAACTAATGGTGTTCACTTCCCAACATGGACGGCTACGGAATGGAGAAAGATATATGCAAAGTATTTCGATGCCAACTTCATAAACGATCAGAGCAACGAAAAAATTTGGCAAGCCATCTATAACGTGCCAGACGAGGAGATTTGGAAAACCCGTATGGCTCTGAAGAAGAAACTTACGGATTACATACGCACCAAGTTTACCGAAACATGGCTCAAGAATCAGGGCGATCCTTCAAGAGTTGTTTCTCTGCTTGAGAAAATTAACCCCAATGCTCTGATGATAGGCTTCTGCCGTCGTTTTGCTACATACAAGCGTGCACATTTGCTCTTCACTGATCTAGAACGTTTGTCTAAGATAGTAAACAATCCTGAGCATCCCGTTCAGTTCCTTTTCTCAGGAAAAGCACACCCCGCAGACGGTGCTGGACAAGGACTTATTAAGAAAATCTACGAAATATCTCAGCGTCCGGAATTCCTCGGAAAGATTATCTTCCTTGAAGATTATGACATGCGTCTTGCACGTCGCCTCGTTTCCGGTGTGGATATTTGGATGAATACCCCTACCCGACCACTTGAAGCTTCTGGTACATCTGGCGAAAAGGCTGAAATGAATGGTGTTGTAAACTTGTCAGTGCTCGACGGATGGTGGCTTGAAGGTTATCGTCAGGGTGCAGGATGGGCTCTCACAGAGAAGAGAACCTATCAGAACCAAGGCTATCAAGACCAGCTTGATGCAGCAACAATCTACGGCTTGCTCGAAAATGAGATAATTCCTCTCTATTATAATAAGGGCAAGAAGAGCTATAGCGAAGGATGGGTTAAAGTAATCAAGAACTCTATCGCACAGATTGCTCCTCATTATACGATGAAGCGTCAGCTTGACGACTATTATGACAAGTTCTATTGCAAACAAGCTAAGCGCTATCATGAACTTGCTGCCAATGACAGCCGTCTTGCTAAGGACATAGCACAGTGGAAAGAGACTGTGGCAGAGCGTTGGGACTCAATACACGTTGTTTCCAAAGAGAGCGAAGTTCCTGCTACTGGTGCCGTAACTGGTGAGAAATACAAAGTAAGATATGTAATTGACGAGCAGGGACTTGATGATGCTATAGGTCTTGAACTGGTTGTTGTAGCAGAGAAAAACGGTGAAGAACGTGTTATTAACAAGCACGAATTTGAGGTTGTCGGAAAAGAAGGCAACAACTATATCTTTGAAACGACAATTGAAGCAGATGCAGCTGGTACTTTCAAGACTTGCACAAGGCTGTATCCTAAGAACGTTAACCTTCCTCATCGTCAGGATTTCTGTTACATTAAGTGGCTTGAATAATAGCCTGTTGTAATATAACAGAATAGAATATAAATTAGCGGGACTGAAATCAAAGTTTGGTTTCAGTCCCGCTTTTTTCATATTATCTGTGGTATAAATTCCTGGTGCCTGGCGTCTAAAATTTATTGTGCTTGGTGTTGTTCGATTGTATCACTGCAGTTCTTGCTTGTAATGGTGCGGGGAGAAAACATTTTATGTGCTTACTTTCTGCAATAACTCCGCACGCTTATATTGCAAA
>CAVLBD010000025.1:0-40866 GCA_963661195.1 bacterium | reverse complement strand
GATAAAAAAATAGCAGAGGCAATGGTGAATATTTTTTCATCTTTGCCTCTGTTTTTTTGTCATGCGCTACACGCTGACTGTCTTTATTTATTTCAAGCAAAGATTTGGGTAAATCAGTACACTTTAACCAAATCAGAAGTATAGTTGTCAAGTGCCGTCCCCAATGCCGAATCGTAGGCATAGTCCTGGTCTTTACCTGTGAAATCCCATGTAAAGTTGCCGTGACCTATTCGTCCTGCTCCGAGATAGCCGGTAACTGTTGCGGGCACGTCTTCAGCGCGGTCTGCAGTATAGGTATACATCAGTTGTGAATCAGTGTCGAAATTGTCGTAAACAGTGCTGCCAACCAAGGTCTTTATTGTCTCGGGAACCTTTTCGTTGCGAGTTGAAGCCTCATAGGCATCAAAGCTTGTCGCGTTCTGTTGCCATGTGATGAGGCTGAAGTTCTTTGTTTTGTCTGCGTACACGTTTCCGTATGATTTAACCATTCCGCCGTTTTCCCCAGAGAAGGTCCCATCGCCTGTAGCGTCTGTGCCTTGTAGAGAGCTCATCATTGGGCGGTTTGTGCCGCGGAAGAAGTTGCTTTCAACAAAGACACTCGAGCCTGTTGTTGCGCCGACTCCGTATTTTGCAACGCCGTCGTAGTAATTATTCCACACATGTACGCTCATCGTGCGCACTCTTGGACAGCGAGAGTCGCAGTGGTCAAACCAATTGTGGTGGTATGTGATATAGTTTGGACCACTCTCTGATTTCATTCCGCAGAGGGAACTTTTCCCTGTGTCCCAAAAACGATTGTAGGAGAATGTGAGATATTGGCTGTCACCTTTTAAATCAACAGTGCCGTCACCTTTTGCGTGGTCTCCGCTGCCGTGGGGACCATAAAACAGATCCATGTTGTGAACCCATATTTCTTGGTTCTTAGTGTCGATGGATATACAGTCGTCCATACATCGCATAATGGCAAAATTGCGGAACTCCACGCCTTTTGCATTGCGTGTTAGGAAGCCGAAGCCATGAACAGTAGCGTCATCACCAACACCTTCTATCGTGATGTTCATTTGGTTGTATCCGCTCTTGCCCTTTATTTGCAGTCCTTCAGCAGAGCTTGAAACTTTGTCTAAATCAGTTTTCTTCACCAAACCGATAATTCTGAATGCTATTGGCGTTGTGTCTTTGCCCTTTTGATAAGCATCAATAATTGCCTGGATGCCTGTTATTGTGCCGTTTACGCCTGTCACAGTTGTGGAAATGGTGGAAGCGGTTGCTGCTGTGACGTAGAATACCTTTGCTCCCTGTTTCAATGTGCCGTCATTGTTGTAGGCACCAACGCCAGTTTCTCCACTGTGGAAGTGGGCAAAGCCCTCACGGTTGTAGTTTCTTACCTTCAGATTGCTAACGGTATTTGCCGCTGCTTCTATCTCCTTACCGTCTGCTCCCACGGGAACGATTCGGAGTGTGTAGCTGCCGGCAGCAAGTCCAAGGGCGTCTGTCCTTACAAAGGTAGGGTAGAGGCGCGTCAGTTGGTGGTCTATGAGCGTACCGTTGCAGTAAACATTGTATGACTCTGCACCTTCGTATGGTTCCCACTTAGCGTAGCACGACTCTTGCCAGCCTTTTGACTCGATAATCTTCAAAGCACCCTCGCGGTTTGTATAGCTTCCCGATTCTGTTTCATCAGAAGAGAGAGCTTTGGCGAAGGAAATACGGTTCACAGTGCCGTTATAAGTATCTGCATTGCCTGTGCCGGCTGAGTTAACCGTAACGTTTGCTCCATCAACAGCCACACGGTCAGTTGATTCTGTATCGTAATATTTCATGTCGCCGTCAGCAAGGGTGAGGCGCACTTGGTTCTTGTTCAGATTGAGGTTTACGCTGCCCGATGTGCCGTTTTGCTGAGCAAAGGATGTTAGCATTGAAGCAGAAAACAGTATAGTAAGTATTGTTTTTGAAGTATCCATGTTGCTTATTTCTTTATAAACTTGATTATGTTATTGTTAGCCTTAAGAATATATACGCCAGAGACAAAGCCGCTGATGTCAAGATGTGCAGAAGTTCCATTGGAAAGCTGGCTACTTATTTGTTTTCCCGTTGAGTCAAATATGTTTAGACGCGTATTTTCTGACAAACCGCTTATGTCAAGTGAACCATCTGCTAGGCTATTCATACTGAATACGGATATTTGTCCGATACTTGACGTTTGGTTGAACTCCAGTACAACATTGTCAAGGGGATAACTCTCATTGGAATCGGTGAAGTGAACAACTACGTTGTCACCGTCAAAGGTAAACATCGAAACTGTTTTTGCAACATTTTCGCCATTGATAGTCAGTGTCTGTACATCATCGGCATGGGTTAAACTACAGAACGACATGAGTAGTGTGGAAATTGCGATGATTTTTTTTCTCATAGTCTTTTTCTTTTATAGATTAGTTAGTAGATATTTTCTATGTCGTATCATCTTGAAATGAGAAAGCCCTCAAGATTGGTATATTTGCGACGCATCATGCGATGGTAAATGTTATCAATCCATTTCTTGTGTATTGCGATAAAAACAATGCCAATACCAGTGAGTATAATGGCAGTCGCCGTTTCTCCTACTATAATTTCAATAAAGTCCATTATTGTAGCTGGCATGACGATAATCAAAATGATGGCAACTAGCTGAACATAGTCTGACTTGTTGGGTTTCTTTCCCGTTAGTTTCTCATTCAGTTCCTGTGTTGTATTGTTATAAACCGCCATTTGCATTGCTAAAAAATATAATGGTCCTGCCGTGAAAGTCATCATGGCAATGAGTGTCATCAGCTGGTAGTGGCCAGATATTACTGTGGGTAACATGAGTAATAATGGTAGGAATAGCAGGCAGGAGTAGAAATAATATTTTGCTCGAAGCAAGACTTTCATGTTTTCCTTGTGTACAAACAGACATTCTATGTAATTGCCTTCATAGCACATAATCTTTGTTTGATTTATGCATATAAGCATAAATGGATATGCAGCGCCCGTTAATCCGGAAAAAAAGCTCACTTCTTTGTCGGTTATTACTGTGTTTATCAAACTTAGGAGTACAGTTGAAAATATTGTTCTGCAGATGGAATTCCGCGTGTTCCGGTTGCGTAGCATGCTTTTCAACTCAAGTTTCATATATTCTCCCGTGAGTTTGAAGTGGTTGAATATTGAGAAAGAAGATATTGTCTTTATCTTTGTGTCGCTTTGTGTTGTAGCTTCAGATTTTAAGTATGCATGCTGAATCTTGCGGTTTATTAAAAAAAGTACTGTAAGCGACACAATAATGCAAAGGTAAACAGCAAGGCTACATTCTGTTGTCGCTGCGCCAAGTTTTGCATAGAGGTCGAAAAAAGTCTCGAACCCGTCATAGAAATGTTCACCGCATACTCCACCGTAGATAATAGGGGAGACTATTATTGCCAAAGCTACGGCTGGGAGTAATGTCCATGCCGTGTGTTCTGTCCATAGTGTACGGCAAAGCATATAGAAAAGACTGTTAGCCGTAACAATAGCTTGAGCAACAATTATGAGAGAAAGTGTAGGGAGCAAACCTTCACTAAAGAGGATGGTCATTATCGAATAGGGTATAAAAATGAACATCCAAACAAAATTGTTCGGAGTGAGCAGACCAGACACGATAAATGCATCAGTACAGGTATATTTACTAAGCGGCAGAAGCAAGTAAGGCTTTACAAGTTGTGCTGGTGTTCGCTGGAGCATTATCCTGAACAGAAAGTCTATGACGATGATTACTGGCAGTATGGCGGCAAGAAACTCGCTTGGGGTAAAGGTTGTTGCTGAGTTTGCAATAAAGGCAAGGCCTATGGAAATAAAAACGAGGTAGCCAACAAGAAAAACTGCACATAAGGCCGCGAATATTTTTGCGGCAGTGTTTGCCTTGTTATCTGTAGATCGTTTCTCGGAAAGCCGCATGTGCTCTCGCAGAGTGAGGTGAATCTGTAACTTGTTCATAGACGTCATATTTCGGCCTTGCCGTTATCTTAGGTCTACGACCTCGGCATTGGGGTAGTCTTTGCTGTTGAAACGGAAATGAGAGTCCGATATGCTTGTTCTTTGGATGTTTGAGACACTAATTGTTGTCCAGCCGCTGTTTTGTCGCATCTTTACCTTTTTAAGCTGGTACTTCTTGTTTACTGTGACATATAGTTCACGGATTTGGCGTGAACCACCTTGAGATGTCATGTGTATCTCCCAATCTGAACCAACGGTTTTCAGCTCAAGTTTGTATCCACTCTTGTATAGGTTGATGAATTTGTATGGATTGATTGCCTGTTGCTGCGCTTCTGTAGGATTTGAAATGTTTACTTCTTGACTTTTCTTCATGTATGTCCACTGGGTCTTGCCGTCATACCATACTATGGCATTGCCGGTAGACGCTGTGAACTTATTGCCTTTTACGGAGATTGAACCTGAATAGTTTCCCATCTTACCGCTTATTTTGAAATTTGCCTTAACTCCACTTCCTGATGTAAGGGCTTTCGCTGTCTTGTCTAAAATGTTTTTAGCCTCATTTGCTTTTTGTGACCATCCCAAACTGACAGTTATGATAAATGCAATAAACAATATTAGTCTTTTCATTTTCTTTCTCCTTATATCTAACCTTATTTTATCGGACAACAACGTTGTGCTGTTCTTTATGATAATTGTTGAATGCTTTATTCTTTTCTGATGCTATTATTTGTGTAGTGATGCTATCAGATTGTCGAGAGAGTTTTCGTCCTGAATCAACACCTCGCGTGGCTTGCTTCCTTGTGCTGCTCCCACGATACCAGCTTTTTCTAATTGGTCCATCAGTCGGCCAGCCCTGTTGTATCCGATGGAAAAGCGTCTTTGTATCATTGACGTTGAACCTTGCTGTGTAATAACGATGGCATGAGCTGCTTCCTCAAAGAGCGAGTCAAGTTGTCGGCTGTCTATACCTCCACCGGAAACGTCTACTGAGTCGTCCCCGCCTGGCTCAGGCAATTCCATTGGCTCTATTGGTCCAGGTTGCGAAGCGATAAATTCATTAATGCGTTCCACTTCTGGAGTATCAACAAAGGCACATTGCACACGTACTGGTTCGTTTCCGTTGAGGAAGAGCATGTCTCCACGTCCGATCAACTGGTTTGCTCCCGTTCTGTCAAGAATTGTGCGCGAGTCGACAATGGCACTTACCTTGAAGGCCATTCGCCCAGGGAAGTTTGCCTTTATATTACCAGTAATGATAGATGTTGTAGGACGTTGTGTCGCAATAACCATATGAATGCCGACAGCACGTGCCAACTGAGCAATTCGTGCGATGGGGAGTTCCACTTCGCGTCCTACTTGCATTATAAGGTCGCCGAACTCATCTATGACAACAACAATATATGGCATATATTCGTGTCCGTCAGTAAGGCGAAGCTGGTGGTTTAGATATTTTTTGTTGTATTCCTTGATGTTTCTCGCTCCTGCCATTTTTAGCAAATCATAGCGGGTATCCATAAGTTTACATAGACTATTGAGCGTGCGTACCACCTTTGTTACATCGGTTATGATAGGTTCTTCATCATCATCTGGAATCTTTGCCATGAAATGGTTGGCGATTGATGCGTAAATGCTGAACTCAACCTTTTTGGGGTCAATGAGTACTATCTTCATCTCATTTGGGTGCTTCTTGTATAGGAGTGATGTTATTATCGCGTTAAGGCCGACAGATTTACCTTGGCCTGTGGCTCCTGCAACAAGAAGATGAGGAATTTTTGCCAAATCAACCATAAATACCTCATTTGTAATAGTCTTTCCTAATGCGATAGGCAAGTCAAACGTTGTCTTTTGGAACTTCTCCGAGTTGAGAATACTTTCCATTGACACTATGTTTGCTTTTGCATTTGGTACTTCAATTCCTATGGTTCCCTTGCCTGGGATAGGGGCAATGATACGAACACCGGCTGCTTTTAGACTAAGTGCTATATCATCTTCAAGATTTCTTATCTTAGAAATTTTGATTCCTTCTGCTGGCGTTATTTCATAAAGCGTGATTGTCGGACCGACAGTGGCAGATATCGTTTTTATCTGCACACCGAAACTATTAAGGACCTCAACGATACGGTTCTTATTGGCAATCTGCTCGTTCATGTCTATGTTTGGCTTACTGTCCTCATCGTATTTCTTTAAAAGATTTAGCGTGGGATAATGATAGTTTAGCCAAGGCTCTTTGGGGTTGATTGGTGTTTCAAGATCATTTCTTGGGGCAACAGTTGTTCCATTTGCCTGTTTTTCGTTCCCGACATTGTTTATTTGGAACTCTCCGCCCTTGTTTTTTGCTTCTTCGTTGGCGGCACTAACTTGGAATGTCTCAACGTCGGGCTTATCTTTGTTTGAGGTAATGCTTACCGTCGCGTTACCTTCATCAGAAAAATCCACGCGTTGTTCTCCTATTTGGTGGCGTGGTTCTTCTGTGTCGGCTTGATTGTTATTGTCATTCAATTCTTCTTCGCTTGAAGAGGCAGATGTATATACAGCAGAACTATCTTCATCGTTACCTTTAATGTTAGTAATGTCAAAGTGTACGCGGTTTACCAATTTTGATGGATTGATGATTTTCCTAACAACAATAACCGTCTCGCTGCTGATATATGTAAAGAAAAGAATTGCACTGACAGCCAATACTGCTATAAGGCCGGGAGTACCGATTACGTTTTCAAGAAATTGGCTGCAGAACTCTCCATGCCCTCCACCAGGGTTGTATATTTCGTTTCCAACAAATGGCGCAAGAAATTTGGCAAGAGTCATTGAGCACCAAAGCATTATAATGCACATGCAAAGGAAACACTTCAATAAATTAGGTTTGTATGCCTTGATTAATTTCAATCCTGCCAAACATACAAATACAGGTATGAGAAATGCTGAATATCCAAAGCACTGAGCAATGAAATAGTCTGCGAGCAGTGCTCCCATTGGCCCGCATGTATTGTGAAAAATGTGGTTATCGTTGAGAATATCTCCTGGGCGCAGTTCGCTGACGATGCTTTGATCGTATGCTCCTGTTGTGAGATAAGAGATGAATGATATAATGAGCCAAAGCGAGAAGGCGAAGAGTAAAATGCCAAATATAAAATTAAACATGGCATTTTGAAGCAATGCCATTCCAATTCTTTCGCTTATGCTTTGTTTTTTAGTAGTTTTCTTTTTTGCCATTATATTGTTCTTGTTCAGTCGTTTATAGGGTTAGCTTGTGTTTCTGATAAGCAAACTTAGTGCAAAAGTAACCTAAAAAGGCAAGAAACGTACATAAACTCATATTTTTTTTCTAATTTTGCACTTCGATTTTATTTTTTATGAAAAAGGTTATTTACAATAAGTTCGACAAACACTCCGTTGCGGCATTGCCAAAGGTAATCTTTGAGGGACGAATAATTGTCGTAACAACTGAAGCAGAGGCTGACAAAGCAGTTGATTTTCTTCTTTCTCATGCCATTCTCGGTGTCGATACTGAGACAAGGCCTTCATTCAAAAAAGGGAAACAATATAAAGTAGCTCTTCTCCAAGTTGCCACGCATGATGTATGTATTCTTTTCCGTTTGAATTATACAGGAATTACTCCTTCTATAATCCGTCTTCTTGAAGATACCAAAGTGCCTAAAATCGGACTTTCCCTTCATGATGATATCATGTCCATGCATCGTAGAGCTGATTTCGTTCCAGGTAATTTTATTGATCTTCAGCAGCATGTTGGCGAAATAGGCATAGAAGACTTAAGTTTGCAGAAGCTTTATGCAAATTTGTTCGGGCAGAAAATAAGTAAGACACAACGGCTTACTAATTGGGAAGCAGACATTCTTACTGATAAGCAGAAGGCTTATGCTGCAACTGATGCTTGGGCTTGTATAATGTTATATGAGGAGTTGATGAAACTTGAGCGGAGCGGAAATTATGAATTGGTGAAAGTTCAAGAAAACAACGATACTTGCCAAAATAGGGTCGTGGGTGGCGAATAGTTTAACAGTATATTTTTTGATAGTATATTTTAAAAGAAAAGATAAACGAAATGGCGCAATATAAAACAATAATCCTAAAAAGAGGAAAGGAAGAAAGTCTTAAACGTTTTCATCCGTGGATTTTTTCTGGAGCAATAGCTAAGGCTGAAGAAAATATAGAAGAGGGTGATATAGTAAGGGTGCTTACCTTTGATAACAAGTTTATTGCTGTAGGTCATTATCAGATTGGCAGTATTGCAGTGAGAGTTTTGTCTTTTAAGGATATTAAAATAGGTGTTGAGTTTTGGACAGAACGACTTGTTGAAGCATTGAAAATGCGCATCGCTATTGGTATTGCCGACAATCCTCAGAACAACACTTATCGCTTGGTGCATGGAGAGGGCGATTGCTTGCCAGGGCTTGTTATAGACTGCTATGGCAAAACTGCCGTTATGCAGGCACACAGCGTGGGGATGCATGTAAATCGTTTAGATATAGCAGATGCTTTGGTTAAGGTAATGGATGGCCGCATAGAAAACGTTTATTATAAGAGTGAGACAACGTTGCCATATAAAGCTGAATTAGGTCAGGAAAACGGGTTCGTTATAGGTGGATGTAGCGATAATACAGCTGTTGAGAATGGTTTGAAATTTCATGTTGACTGGCTAAAGGGACAGAAAACAGGTTTTTTTGTTGACCAACGTGAAAACCGTAGCCTCCTTGAGAAGTATTCTATGGGTAAAAATGTCTTAAACATGTTCTGCTATACAGGTGGTTTCTCTTTTTATGCAATGAGGGGAGGAGCAAATCTCGTTCATTCTGTTGATAGTAGTGCAAAGGCTATAGAACTAACTAATGCGAATGTTAACTTAAACTTTCCCAACGATAAACGTCACCAAGCGTATTGTGAAGATGCTTTCAAGTTTCTCGATAACGCAAAGGACTTTTATGATCTTATTATCCTTGACCCTCCTGCATTTGCTAAGCACCGTGCTGCACTCCATAACGCCTTGAAAGGATATACCCGCTTAAACGTAAAGGCTTTTGAAAGGATTAAACATGGTGGTATTCTCTTTACTTTCAGTTGCTCTCAAGTTGTGACAAAAGAGAATTTCCGTAATGCAGTATTTACAGCCGCTGCAATTTCTGGAAGAAATGTTAGGATTCTACATCAACTTCACCAGCCTGCCGATCATCCTATAAACATATATCACCCTGAAGGTGAATATCTTAAGGGACTTGTACTTTATGTAGAATAGTTAAATCTCTACGTGGCATGCAACAGGATCCATTTCTTTTTAAAGTTGAACGCAGTATTATGGCTAACGGCTTAATGTTAAAAGATGCTTTATATCTTGTGGCTTTGTCTGGTGGTGCTGATAGTGTAGCCTTGCTTCTTTCTTTGAAACGTTTGGGTTTTAATGTTGAAGCAGTTCATTGCAACTTTCACCTCCGTGGTAAAGAGAGCGATCGCGATGAGAAATATTGCCAGAATTTATGTATTAATGAAGGTGTTCGGCTTCACGTTGTGCATTTTGACACAATCTCTTACGCGAGTCTACATAAGCAAAGCATAGAAATGGCTGCGCGGAATCTGAGGTATTCGTATTTTAGACAGCTAGCATCTGATATTGGCGCTGTAGGTATCTGTGTAGGACATCATATAGAAGATTCTGTTGAAACATTGCTCATTAACCTTATACGTGGTACAGGCATCAACGGTCTTACTGGCATTGGAATGAGAAACGGAATTATTTTGCGTCCGCTTCTAGAAGTTACTCGCCGGGAAATTGAAGCATTTCTCAAAAAGCAAGGCGTGCCGTATGTTACTGACAGTACCAATCTTGTTGATGACGTGACAAGAAATCGTATCCGCCTGAACATTATGCCATTGATAAGGGAAATTAATCCATCAGCAGACCGAGATATAGCGAAGACTGCCCGCCGCATTGAAGAGGCGAACAAAGTTTTTCAGACTGCTATTGACGACGCTTGCAAAAAAGTTGTCAGCGAGTTACCTTTAGAAGGATATTCAATTGATGTGGAGAAACTTCTGCAACAGATTTCTCCGCAATACACATTATTTACAATACTCTCTAAATTTTCATTTTCGCCCTCTCTGATAGACAATATTTTCGAGGAGCTTACAAAACTTAAAAATGGGAGTATGTTCTCGTCAAAGACACATGACGTGTTGTTTGACCGCGGCAAATTACTTATTCGACCAGTAGGTGCAGCCAGTAAGCAGGAAATGAAAATACCTGAAACAGGAATTTATGTTTTCAATGACCATTTGAAATTACGTTTCCAATTGACAAAAATGAATGATGACTTTCATCTTTCTCGTGAGAAATCTGTGGCAATGCTTGATGCAGACATGGTGTCTTTTCCGCTTGTAGTGAGGAGCTGTAAAGAAGGTGATTGGTTTATTCCTTTTGGTATGAGGGGAAAAAAGTTATTGAGCGACTACATGACAGATCGCAAACTATCGCTTTTTGATAAGCAGCGGCAACTTGTTGTAACAGATGCTTCGGGAAATATTGTTTGGCTCGTAGGCGAAAGACCTGATAACCGCTACGCAATTTCAGAACGTACAAAGACTATTCTAACAATAAAGGCAACAACCAATAATTAAAATAGGTTGTTGCCTTTGTTAATTGTTTCTATATTTACCTTATGTTATAGTATTTGCCTATACAACGCCAAAATATCTTCTTTCGTTACAGGGCGTGGATTGCCTGGCGTGCATACATCCGTTATGGCTTGCTCAGCTAAAGCTGGTATATCCTCTTCTTTAATTCCTAGCTCAGTCAAGTGTTGTGGGATACCAACAAGCTTGGATAAATTCTCAATCTCGTTGCATGCTGCTTCTGCTGCTTGTTCATCAGTCATTCCAATTTCATATACTCCTACAGCCTTGGCTATTTCAACGTATTTCTTAATACTTACCGGCATATTGAAACGCATTACGGTAGGCAAGAGGATTGCACAGGCAACACCATGTGGCACATCATGCAGAGCACTCATTGGATGGGCCATTCCGTGGTCAACTCCTAGACCAACGTTTGAGAATGCCATACCCGCGATATATTGTGCTACAGCCATGCCGTTTCTACCTTCAGGATTCTTCGGGTCATTGACAGCAATAGGAAGGTATTTGTGAATCATTTCTATTGCCTTAATTTCGAACATGTCGCTCATTTCCCATGCGGCCTTTGTTATAAGGCCTTCAATTGCGTGAGTCATGGCGTCCATACCTGTTGCGGCTGTCAGTCCTTTAGGTAACGAATACATAAGTTCTGCGTCTATTATAGCTACTGCAGGAATATCGTTAGGGTCTACACATACCATTTTCTGCTGACGTTTCTCGTCTATAATCACGTAGTTAATGGTTGTTTCAGCAGCTGTTCCTGCGGTTGTTGGTAGAGCGATAATAGGCAAGCACTTGTTCTTTGTGTCTGCAACGCCTTCAAGAGAAACAATGTCTAAAAACTCTGGGTTTGTGCATACTATACCTATTCCCTTTGCTGTGTCCATAGATGAACCACCGCCAATCGCTACGATAAAGTCGGCTTCTGCTGCTTTGCAAGCATTAACACCGTTTGTAACGTTTGTAACTGTAGGGTTGGGTTTTACATCATCATAAATCTCGTATGGTATACCTGCTTCGTCCATTACGTCAAGCACCATTTTCGCAACACCGAACTGCATAAGTCCTTTGTCAGTTACGACGAGTGCCTTCTTGAAGCCGCGACTTTTCACTACTGTTGGAAGCTCTTTTCTTGCTCCCGGACCGAAGTATGAAACCTCGTTTAAAATAAATCTGTTAATCATAATGTTTTAGGTTAAATACTGATTTTGTTTGTTCTGCTATTTATTGTTGCAAATTTTCTGTCCATAGGCAATACTTACGCTATGGAAAGTTACAAAATATGTTTTCTTTCTTTTGACGTATGATTTCTTAATTTGTAACTTTATCACATGGGCAGAGATTGCATTAAATTTTTATAATGTAATTCTTTAGATTTATATCAGATGAAGATCTTGCCAATTTGATAGGCTAATGCAGAGACAACCCATGCTGTCGCGGTTGTGTAAACTGCGGTGAAAATTGCCCATTTCCAACTTCCCGACTCATTCTTCACGGCTGCAATTGTGGCAAGACAGGGAAAATAGAGTAGTACGAACAGAAGATAACAGAAAGCGATAAGCGGTGTTATTCCATCGGCCGACATCTTTTCATAGAGTGTTGCATACTTAGCGTTGTCTGTTTCCTCTTCATCTGCAACACTCTCATCGCCAGAGTATAACACGCCCATTGTTGAAGCAACAATTTCTTTCGCGCCTACACCGGAAATTAGGCCTACAGAGAGCTTCCAGTCGAAGCCTTGTGGACGGAATACTGGTTCTACCGTTTTTCCAATTCTTCCGATAAAGCTCTGTTCTTGCTGCTGTTGTGAGTTGAGTTTGTCGTTATGTGGAAAATATCCCAATGCCCATACAATGATGCTTGCCACAAGGATAATGCCACCCATCTTTTTCAAATATTGTTTTCCTTTCTCCCATGTATGTCTAAATATAGCTTTTGCTGTAGGAAATCGGTAGGGTGGAAGCTCCATTACAAAAGGCACGTCTTCACTTTTCACAAGCCATTTGCTGAAGATGCGGCTCATGATGATTGCCATTACTATGCCTATGGCATAAAGAGAAATCATTATGCCGCTTCTGTATTTAAGGGCGAAAAATGTGCTTGTTATCATAATATAGATCGGAAGCCGCGCAGAGCAACTCATAAATGGCAGAATTAGCATTGTTATAAGGCGGCTGCGCCTACTCTCTATTGTTCTTGTTGCCATTATGGCAGGTACGTTGCATCCAAAACCCATGATTAGCGGAATAAATGACTTACCGTGGAGTCCCATTTTGTGCATGAGTTTATCCATTATGAAGGCGGCTCTAGCCATATAGCCACTGTCTTCCATAAAAGATATGAAGGCGTATAGTATAAGTATTTGTGGGAGAAACACGATAACTGCTCCTACGCCACCAATAATTCCGTCAACAATCATAGCTTTCAGCGGACCTTCCGGCATTGAAACGCTAATCCATTCACCCAAAGTCCCTACGGCTGATTCTATCCAATCCATAGGATATTGTCCGATTGAGAAGGTTACTTGGAACATCACATAGAGAAGTAGAAAAAACAGCGGGAAGCCAAAATATTTGTGCGTTATAAGTCGATCCAGCACATGGGTGGTTTGGTATGTGTCCTGCTTGTCGCCTGTTTCGTAGCCCGCTTCCTTAAGAGCTCCATTTATAAAACCATATTTAGCATTCATTATGCTAGTCTCGCTATCTTCCTGTACTTCTTCTTTTATTCTGGCCGCTTCTTTGTCGCGTTTTGCAAGAATTTCTGTACCGTTTGGCAGGGAATGTGCTAGTTGCTCTGCTTCGCGGTCGTTTTCCAAAAGTTTTATGGCTAAATATCGGGTGGAGTATTTGTATCGTATCTGTTCATCTTGTTGAATGAGTTCCTTTACTCTGTCTATGCCTTCTTCTATGTCCTTACCGTGGTTTATATGAATGTGGCGGTAAACATTGTCTTCGCCTTCATACATTGCAATAATTGTGTGGAACAATTCCTTGATTCCTTGGCCTGAACGGAAAACTGTAGGTTGCATTGGCACACCGAAGAGGCGGCCAAGTGTCTTATAGTCAAGCTTATCCCCGCGGTTTTCAAACTCGTCAAACATATTCAGTGCACATACGATGCGTTGGTTCATGTCAACGAGTTGCGTTGTAAGATAGAGATTGCGCTCGATGTTGCTCGAGTCAATAACGTTGATAATGATGTCCGGCGTTTTTTCTATGATTTCTTTTCTTACGTATAGTTCTTCAGGGCTATAGGCTGTGAGGGAATATGTGCCAGGGAGATCGGTTATGTTAAACTCGTAACCCTCGAATGTTGCGTGCCCCTCCTTTGCGTCAACTGTAACGCCAGAATAGTTTCCTACACGTTCGTGGGCGCCGGAAATGAAGTTGAACAATGAAGTCTTTCCACAGTTAGGGTTGCCTACCAGTGCTACATTTATCAAACGCCTCTTTTTCTTTGCAGCAACGTGCATCTGTTCTTCAGTAACAGTAGTGCAGTCGTCATTGCTTCCTTGTTCTATAGCATGAAGTTCTGTTGGCTTGTTCTCGGTTTCTTCATGTTGTATACGCGCTTCCTCCTCAGATATAACCTCAATCATAGAGGCTTCGTTGTGGCGGAGGGATACTTCGTAGCCCATTATTTTATATTTCACAGGATCACGCAGTGGCGCATTTAGCAGAACCTCCACGGTTTGCTCCTTTATGAATCCCATTTCTACGATGCGCTTGCGGAAACCTCCATGTCCCAAGACCTTCACTATTACGCCTTTTTCTCCGGTCTTTAGTTCTGATAGCTTCATTGTTTATTTAAACTTTTTTATTCGCTTTTATAATCGTGCGCCAATAGAGTATGAATGTTGCCCCGCTCTTTTCTAAAAAAAGATTTTTTCGAGGATAAGACTAGCGCACCCGTAATATACAAAGATATAAAAAAATGCTTGTATATGGGATTTTATCATATTAAAATACCCACAAATGATGGTGCTTCTGTAGTTTTATGCTTAAGCGTCACCTTTTGTGGGTATCTGAATTTATTCTGTTCTTATTGCTAGTGCTGTTTTTATGACCTCTTTATTTCGGCATAATTTTATTACACGTATCTCTTTATTTTCTTTCCTTCGCTTATTTGCTAAAGTATTCTTCAAGCTCATTGCGTGCCTGCTCGTTGTCGTTCTGGAGATCTTTTACCACTTTGCTATGCTCCATTATAACGATACGGCTACTTATGTCTGTTATATGTGCAAGATTGTGGCTACTGATAATTATCGTAGCCCCTGTTTCCTTATTGTATTCAACGAGTAGGCGTTTCAAGTTGTTTTGACTTGAGGGGTCAAGGAAGTTGAAAGGTTCATCAAGTATCAGCAGTTGCGGATGATTAATCATTGCGGATATTATTCCTGTTTTGTGCTTATTGCCTGCCGACAAGCTGCGTATGAGTTTCTTCTGTCCTATGATTTCATTGTTCATGAAGGTCTCAAACATAGAAAGTCTTTCTTTTAATGTTTCTTTCGCTATATCGTTTGCTTTGGCTATGAAGTCGAAATACTCTTCTGGAGTAAGGAAATTAATAAGAAATCCTTCATCAATGTAGGCTCCAGTGTAAGCTTTCCATTCTTCGTCTACTTTTACATCTGTTTCAAAAGTTACCCCATTACCTTTTTTGAATGTCATGTTTACGGTTCCATTATCGGCCTTTAGAAGGTCGAGCATAAGGCGGAATAGGGTAGTCTTTCCTGCCCCGTTGTTTCCAACAAGGCCAAGCACTATGCCGTTTCCAATCTTCAAAGAGTCAATGTCAACAGCGGTTTTTGTACCGAATGTCTTCTTTAAGTTATTTATTTCTATTGTCATTTTTTCGTGCTTTATAAAAATCAAATCTTTTGGGTGGCCTTTTTTGGGGTCCTTGTGGTAAAACAATTTTATCCCCGTGGGCTTTTATTTTAATTTAAGCGGGCTTTTTATCCTAATTCATAAAGAGCGAAAAAAGTGTGTCAAGCATTGACTAAAAGTCATACAATGACACACTTTTTTCTATGTTCCGTATATGGTATAAATTAGTATTATACTAATCCTTTCCCATGACAATTTTTGAATTTCTTGCCGCTTCCACATGGGCACAGGTCATTACGTCCAGGCATTTTTTCTTTTACTATTGGTTCCTGACGTTGCTGTGCTGTTTCACGGGTGTCTGTTCTTGCTGCTTCTTGCTGTGCAGTATCGTCAAGGTCAACCTTTTCTTCATTGTAGAGTTTGCTATGCTCCTCAGGAGCAGCTTCCTGCACATTCTGCTGTTCCATCACTGGTATTTGAGCGCGCATAAGAATGCTAACGATACGGTTGTTCATCTGGTCAACCATGTCGTCGAATAGTTTCACACTCTCAAGTTTGAAGATGATAAGTGGATCCTTCTGCTCGTAAGAAGCATTCTGAACACTGTGCTTGAGTTCGTCAAGTGCACGCAGATTCTCTTTCCAACAATCGTCAATGATGTGGAGCATTATTGTCTTCTCAAACTGCTTTACAACACTCTTGCCTTCTGTTTCATAAGCTTCCTTAAGGTTACATGGAATGTTGTAGAGGCGTTTGCCGTCAGTAAGCGGCACCATGATGCGCTCGTAAATTGCTCCCTGTTCTTCATACACTTGCTTTATAACAGGGAAAGCGACACCTTGGATACGGTCGGTCTTACGCTTGAAGTCGGCAATGGCAATCTGGAATGCTTTTTCCTCAAGAGTTGCATGGTCTTCATTCTCAAATTCTGCATCTGTGAATGGGCATTCCATTGCAAGTACCTTCAGGAATTCATCTTTACAACCTTCATAGTCGTTCTTTTCTATGATATTTACGATACGATCCCAAATGATGTTCGTTATATCCATGCCGATTCTTTCACCCATAAGTGCATGGCGGCGTTTTTCGTAAACGACGGTGCGTTGCTTGTTCATAACGTCGTCATATTCAAGCAAGCGCTTACGGATGCCGAAGTTATTTTCTTCAACCTTCTTCTGCGCCCTTTCAATACTCTTAGACATAAGTGAACTTTCAATCATAGCTCCTTCCTCAACGCCAAGTCTGTCCATAACTCTTGCTATTCGTTCGCTTGCAAAGAGACGCATCAGCTTGTCTTCGAGACTTACGTAGAAGACAGAGCTTCCTGGGTCGCCTTGACGTCCGGCACGTCCTCTGAGCTGGCGGTCAACACGACGGCTCTCATGGCGTTCTGTTCCTATAATTGCCAAACCACCAGCAGCTTTTACTTCTGGCGAAAGTTTAATGTCAGTACCACGCCCTGCCATGTTTGTCGCTATGGTAACAGTCTTGCTTAATCCGGCTTTGGCTACGATGTCTGCCTCACGCTGGTGGAGTTTTGCATTCAGAACGTTGTGCGGTATGTGGCGCAATGTAAGCATTCTTGAAAGCAACTCTGAGATTTCTACAGATGTAGTGCCGACGAGTACAGGACGACCTTGGTTAATCATTTCCTGTATTTCCTCAATTACTGCGTTGTATTTCTCGCGAGCCGTCTTGTAAAGGCGGTCTTCAAGGTCTTTTCGAAGTATAGGTCTGTTAGTCGGAATCTCAACTACGTCCAACTTATATATGTCCCAAAACTCTCCTGCTTCGGTACTTGCTGTACCAGTCATACCAGAAAGTTTGTGATACATACGGAAGTAGTTTTGCAAGGTTATGGTTGCAAATGTCTGTGTGGCTTCCTTGATTTTTACATGTTCCTTTGCCTCTATTGCCTGATGTAAGCCATCGCTCCACTGGCGGCCTTCCATTATACGGCCAGTCTGCTCGTCAACGATCTTTACCTCACCGTCCATGACAACATATTCGTCGTCTTTATTGAACATGGTATATGCCTTGAGCAACTGTTGGAGCGTGTGAACACGTTCACTCTGAACCGAATAGTAGTTGAGAAGTTCATCTTTCTTGTCTAGCCGTTGTTGGTCGTCAAGGCCCTTCTCGTTTTCAAGGTCCGAAAGTTGAGTAGTTATATCCGGAAGCACAAACAAGTTCTTGTCCTTAACTTGATTCGCAAGCCAGTCAGTACCCTTGTCTGTAAGGTCAACAGAATTGAGCTTTTCGTCAACGACGAAGTAGAGAGGTTCAACACATTCCGGCATACGGCGATTGTTGTTCTCCATGTAAATCTCTTCCGTCTTGAGCATTCCGGATTTTATGCCTTCTTCAGAGAGATATTTGATAAGAGGTTTATTTTTAGGAAGAGCTTTATGTGAGCGGTAAAGGCTTAGGAATCCTTCATCAAGCAACTTCTGGTCTTTGTTGTTTCTTCCGTTTGTTATCTTTTGCTTGGCGTCGGCAAGATATTGTGTGGCAAGTTTTCGCTGCACATCAACAAGACGTTCAACTAATGGCTGATATTCTTCGAACATTTGGTCGTCTCCGTTTGGTACGGGACCCGAAATGATTAGCGGTGTTCTTGCATCGTCAACTAGAACTGAGTCCACCTCATCGACAATGGCATAGTTGTGTTTGCGCTGCACCAAGTCTTCTGGTGATATTGCCATATTGTCGCGAAGATAATCGAAACCAAATTCATTATTAGTTCCAAATGTGATGTCTGCCTGATAAGCTTTGCGACGTTCCGGAGAGTTAGGACGATGCTTGTCAATGCAGTCAACCGACAATCCATTGAATTCGTAGAGTGGTCCCATCCATTCTGAGTCGCGCTTTGCAAGATAATCGTTAACAGTTACGACATGAACGCCATTTCCTGTGAGTGCATTTAGGAAAACAGGTAATGTAGCAACAAGGGTCTTTCCTTCACCTGTTGCCATTTCTGCAATTTTACCTTGGTGGAGAACGGTACCGCCGAAGAGCTGTACGTCATAGTGAACCATGTCCCATTTCATATCGTTTCCACCAGCTATCCAATGATTGCTATATATTGCTTTGTCGCCATCAATGCTTACGAAATCTTTTGTAGTAGCCAGTTCGCGGTCAAAGTCTGTGGCTGTAACAATAATTTCCTCGTTTTCAGCGAAACGGCGTGCGGTATCTTTCATGATACTGAATGCCACTGGGAGAATTTCGTTGAGAACATCCTCGTATTTGTCAAGGACTTCTTTTTCTAACTTGTCTATTTGGTTGAATATTCCTTCACGTTCATCAATTGGAGTCTCCTCAATTTTTGATTTCAGTTCGGCTATTTTTGCTTTTTCCTCAGCCACTGCATTCTGCAATTGTTGTTGTAATGCTTTTGTGCGTGCTCGTAGTTCATCGTTGGTGAGAGCCTTTATTTCTGGATACGCGGCTTTCACTTTTTCAACTATAGGTTGGATGTGCTTCATGTCGCGTGTCGACTTATCGCCGAAGAGCGATTTGAGTAGGTTGTTGAATCCCATTTTTATATTCTTTTTGTTTTTTCTTGATAATTGCGTGCAAAATTAACTATTTTATTCATCTTTAGGGCATAAGACACTCTTAAAATGCAGTCTAATGCGCTTTGCGTTGTAGCAAATGTGCTTTTTATTTAGCAAAGTGGTGGCAATTTCGTAAATAAGACTGTAATTTTTATGAACTAACCCTCGTTCCTAAAGCTCTTAATCGTTCAAGAACAATGATGATTCCTTGCAGGCATTTGGGGCACGTATGTTTATAGTCTTTGCAATTGTTGGCGACACTTTTTCCACAGAAACGGGCGTTGCCAACTTCTTACCCTTTATCTTCATTCCATAAAAGATTAGGGGGGTAGGAATATAAAAGTTGTTTTGCTTGAATTGCTGGTTGGTTTCTTCATTGGAAACATTCCATCCTGGCGTTATTTCTATGATGATATCGCCGCAAGAAGACATTCGGTAGCCACGTTTACGCTTTTCAAGTTCTGGTAAATAGGCTGACATTGTTTCGCTTCCGCTGAAAACATTTGTTACCCCTTGGCTTTGACGCAGAAATGCTTTTGATATTTCTGTTACGTCGTTGAGGTTCAGCCTTTTCTTGTCAAGAGTCTTTTGGTTAAAAAATATGTGGTTATTGTATATTCCTTCTATGTATTTGTCGCTTCCGTAAAGGGCGCCAAGATACATATTCAGAAGATTTGCAGTGCGATTTATGTAGAATGTTCCGCCAGGTAAACGGAATCTTGAATTTTGTCTGTTGGGCTCTTCTGCATAGCCTGTTCCTGTAACGACAAATAGAATATTGTCAAGACCTATAGTGCTTTGTAGTTTTGTGAAAAGCCTTTCTAGACTGGTATCTATGCTAGTGTATTTTTCCTTGGCGTTATCGCTTCCATTTTTTGAAAATTGTGTGGATGCATCGTATGTTAGGCATAGCAAGTCTGTTGTATTGTCTTTGCCCAGTGAATTTGCCGATACGCATTTTATGGCGAGGTCTGTTATTTGTTCGTTAGGTGACTGTGGCTTATTGCTAAATTTTTCATTCTTATTGTAGTTTTCAAGCCATTTTGGAAGTTCTCTCGCATAATATGTAGATGAACACCAAGTGTTGTCTAGTGAGTTTATCCAGTAGACTCCATCTGCATTGTGTCCTGCTGGCAAGATTGCGCTTTCGCGGTCTTCGGCAATACTATAAACTTGCGACAGTCCCCATGACTTGATTTTGAGTTCGTCGCTGAGGGTTGTTGTAAGGATGTTTTGCGCTGAGGAATGCTCTTTTGTCTTAACCCCTGTGTAATTGACGTCTTCAACGCATGAAATGATATGTTCAGTGTTCCTGTCGAACCATTCTTTAGCTGTTATCCCATTATAGTCTGGCGAGGTGCCGGTGTTTATTGCAGCCAATGCTGAGGCTCGGTCTATAGGAATGAATGGGTAATGTACATTTGTATAAAAGAGACCATCGTGGATAAGCCTTTTAAGTCCGAAGTTTCCATAAAGAGGTTCAAGTTCTTCAAGATAGTCTGTACGCAGTTGGTCTATGGCAATGTTTACGACCAATTTTGGAATGATCGCAGTTTCTTGTGCCGACAACCCCATACTTGTGGCGATGATTGCAATTACGGTTGATGTGAGTTGCTTATTGCTCATTGTGTTCTGCTAATATCTTTTCTGAAGTTTTTCTTTTGTAGGGAAATAAAAATTCCATATAGCCCTTAACAACAAAGATAATGCCAAAATTCTCATTCCCTCAGCGAATGATTGTATGAAACTACAAGCTATAGCCAATACAATTGCTGCGATAATGGCTTTCCATATTGGTTTAAGCTTGTTCTCCTCTTTCCTGTTCTTGATGCAAAAAAAGATAAGAAATAAGGGAATGGGATTAAGTAAAATTATCTGCAGGTTTGTGCTTGTCGTAGGGTGCAACGAGAAAAGCATTGTGAAGAGTACAACTCCGGCCAAACCGCACAGTAGCATAAATAAAGTGTCAACAAGATAAAGCTTTCTTTTTGTGACCCTTTCTGTGATGCAACTTGCGAGGATAAAAATGAATATCATGCACGCGCAAATAGTTGGCGTAGGGAAGCCATTTACTTTACTTTCAATATTTTGTGTCGCTGCGTTTACGACAATTGATGTTTTGGAAACAAGTGGTATACTCTTGCCATTCTGTTCAATTACAGCATGACTAAAATCTCTTTGCAGGTTGGCAGGAAGAAATTGCTGATCGCAACGCGTTGTTTGTATGTCAGCTTTAACACCGAGCAATAGGTCATTGCCGAACCTTGCCCATCGCTGTTCTTTATTGCATGAATGTATTATGTTGCGAAATGTTTCTTTCTCATCAATCTTGTTCTTATATGTTATTTTTCCATTTATATTGTCTTCGATAATATCGCGTGCTTTCGTCGTACAATTGTTGTAGAAGAAATTGTATCTATAAACGCGGTTCGCTGGCTCATAATTTTTTTGTAGTGCATTAATTATGCATAGCTTCTCTTTCCGGCTGAGGTTAAGAGTCTGCTGGGTTACCTTTGCTCCATAATAAATGTATTCCTTACAAAAATCATCGAAATTTAAGAGTCCCATTTCATAATCTGTATGGCCGAACACGAAACGTAATATGAAATTTGGCTTTTGAAATGAGAATACGCCATAGTTAATCGCGAGGTCTAAACCTTTTATCTTGTCTTGATAACGTATTGCCGTATGTCCATAGAGACTATAAATTTCATCGTGTGGAGAACATGTGAGCAGACTGATTTCAATAGAGTCGCACCATGTACTTAACTCGTCTGTCTTGTTGATTTCATTAGCCGCATTTATTTTGCTTGGCAACAAAAGGACAAGCAGAACGGCAAATAGCGCTTTTTTTATTACGAAACTTTTCACGTTGCAAAAATAACCTATATTTTCCACTTATGGTGGTGTTGTTTCGTTTTTTTTCAATAATTTTGCAGCCCATAAACCAATTATAGGCGTGAATTTAGTAATAGACATAGGCAACACTTGTGTGAAGCTCCTTTCGTTCTGTGGTAACGAAGTGATTGAGGAAAAACGTTCGGATAAGGACGACATACTTGCTTTGGAGTCGTTCTGTGCTAAATATTCCTTTGAAAAAGGAGTGTTTTCAACAGTATCGGAACTTACTAATGAATATCGTTCCGCTTTGTTTGAATTGCCTTTTCCTATGCTTGAGTTTAAAAGTGGTCAAACTCCTATACCTATTAATAATAAATATAAGACACCCTATACGCTTGGTTCTGATCGTCTAGCTGCTGCAGTTGCTGCAAACGCTCTTATGCCTGGACAAGATTTACTTATAGTTGATGTTGGTACGTGTGTTACTTTCGATTTTGTTAATGCTGCAGGAGAATATCTTGGTGGAAATATTTCACCAGGCCCCACAATGCGTCTTAAGGCATTAAACTTATATACGGCTCGTCTGCCGCTTGTGGAAAGAAGAGGCGAAACGCCAGAACTCGGCTTTAATACAGAAACAGCCATACGTAGTGGTGTGCTGAATGGAATAAAATATGAAATAGAAGGGTATATAAATACGTTCTTGAAGAAATACCCCCAACTTTACGTATATTTAACGGGAGGCGTTCATCTAAATTTGCAGTTTTCGGAAAAAATACGCATCTTTGCAGATGATTTTATTGTTCCCAAAGGACTTAACAGAATATTAGAATACAATAATGAAATTAAATAGAAGAGCATTTAGCGGTCTCTTAGTTTTGACATTTTCTCTTGGCGTTCTTGCGCAAAGCGGTACAAATTCACCTTATAGTCAATATGGACTAGGATTACAAAGTGAGCAAGCAACAGGCTTTAGTCGTGGTATGAATGGGCTTGGTCTCGGATTTAGAGAACATAATCAAGTGAATTATCTTAATCCGGCGTCCTATTCAGCAATAGATTCCCTTACTTTCATCTTTGATGTGGGCTTCTCAGGTCAGCTTACAAACTTTAGCGAGAATGGCAATAAAGTAAATGCAAAGAATGCAGACTTTGAGTATGCTGTAGCGGCATTCCGACTTTTTAAAAATTTAGGCTTGAGTTTCGGAATCCTTCCTTATACTAATGTTGGGTATAGTTACTCGTCAAAAGTTGATTACTATAACACCTCCTCCAATTACACTAATACCTTCTCTGGTAGCGGAGGTTTGCATCAGGTTTATCTAGGCTTGGGATGGCAAGTGTTCAAAGGATTTTCTATAGGTGCAAACGTTTCTTATTTATGGGGAGAATACTCACGTGCTGTTGTTAATTCGTATAGTGATGACTATGCTAAAAGGGTTTCTAAAGTGTATTCTGCTTCTGTTACAAATTATAAGCTTGATTTTGGCGCACAGTACACAGTGCCTGTTAGCAAAAAAGATGAGTTGACTATAGGTATTACCTATTCGCCAGGGCATAGCCTAGGCGCAGATGCTTTGTGCAATGTCATTTCAACGAATCCTTCAACGGCAGTTTCTGATACGGCCAAGTATTCAGTTAGTAACGGGTTGAACCTGCCAACCGTTATTTCAGGCGGCGTGGCTTGGAGTCATGATCAGAAGATTAAGCTTGGACTTGACTATAATTATCAAAATTGGAAAGCAAAAGGTTTCCCTGTTTATAGCGTTAAGAATCAGATTGCTTCGTATTCACTTGACAATAATTACTATAAGAATCGCCATAAGTTTACCTTTGGTGGTGAATATTGTGGTGATGAAAATGCCAGAAGTTTTGTTAAACGAATTCGTTTCCGTGCAGGCGCTTCCTATGCAACACCATATTACCGGATAAATGGCCAGGACGGACCGAATGAAATAAGCGTAAGTGCAGGTGTGGGCATACCTATTGTCAATAGTTACAACAATCGTTCTCTGCTTAACGTATCTGCTCAATGGGTACGTTCTTCCGCTAAAAATTTCATAACAGAAAATACGTTCCGCATAAATATAGGACTTACATTTAACGAGCGTTGGTTCATGAAATGGAAAGTAGAATGATGAAACATGTTTTTGTCTTTTTCATCACTGTTTCTGTACTTGCTGCAATTCTATCTTGTAGCCAAGAAAAAGAACATACTGCACCAGCAATAAATGCTAGAGATTCTATTTCCATGATGACATCTTATGGTGTTAACACGCTAATATCCGATTCCGGAATTATGAAATATCGAATTATAGCGGAAAAATGGGAAGTTAATGAAGTGAGAAACCCCTCTCGTTGGATTTTTGAACGTGGAATATTTCTAGAACAGTTTGACGATAAATTTCATATTGAAGCATATATTCAGTGTGACACTGCCTACTATTTTGATAAGAATAAAATTTGGGAATTGCGTGGACGTGTCAGAGTCAAAACTGTAGACGGGCTCCGGTTCTCAAGCGAAGAATTGTTTTGGAATCAAAACACACATGAACTATATAGTAACATGTTCTCACATTTGATAACCCCTGATCGTGAGTTGCAGGGTGCTTATTTTCGAAGTGATGAAAAACTGACACATTATTTTATAAGCAATACAAAAGGATCTTTTGTCAAGGGCGACATGATGAATAGCGACAACGATACATTGCAGGCTGCGCCTGATACTGTAAAGCAAAACTTGCGCATGCGCCCTGTTGCATCAGCGCGTCAATGATAAAAAATTATGGAACAAGTTGATATCCCGCTTTTAGTGGGCATTGTCTTAACGTTGATTTTGTCGGCTTTTTTCTCTGGTATGGAGATTGCTTTCGTTTCTAGCAACAGAATGTTAGCTGAAATGGATAAGAATTCTTCTGGGTTGTCGAAAAAACTGCAAACGTTTTTCTATAAGCATGCTAATAATTTTGTAAGCACAATGCTTGTTGGCAATAATATAGTGCTTGTAGTGTATGGTATTTTCATTGCAAAACTTTTTGACAATACGATATTTTATGGCCTAGATGCTGGTATTACAGTGCCTGCGGATACAATTTTGTCAACGCTTATCGTTCTTTTTACTGGAGAATTTTTGCCAAAGACATTATTTAAAAGCAATCCTAACAGGTTATTTTCATTGTTTGTTGTTCCAGCCTTCTTGTTTTATTTATTGTTATGGCCTGTATCTTGGTTTTCAACCTTATTGTCACGCTTAGTATTACGCATTTTCGGAATAAAGGTTGCAAAAGAGGATGCCGATGCAGGCTTTACGAAGGTTGATTTGGATTATCTTGTTCAAACTAGTATAGACCGTGCGGACGAAAAAACAAAGATTAACGATGAAGTAAGGATTTTCCAAAATGCATTGGATTTTTCCGACACTAAGGTACGTGATTGTATGGTTCCTCGTACTGAAATATGTGCTGTTGAGGAGAAATGCACCTTGCATGACTTGAAAAACACCTTTATAGAAACGGGAAAATCTAAGTTACTTGTATACAAAGAGAATATCGATCATATTATAGGCTATATCCATACGCTTGAAATGTTCCGTTGCTCTAATGATTGGCATAAACGTTTACGAAACATTCCTTTTGTACCAGAAACAATGTCTGCCCGCAAACTGATGCAAATGTTTATGCAGCAGAAGAAAAGTCTTGGGGTGGTAGTTGACGAATTTGGAGGAACAAGTGGTATTATCTCTCTTGAAGATATAGTCGAAGAAATATTTGGTGATATTGAAGATGAGCATGATAGTCAGAATTACACGGCAATAAAGTCTGCTGACGGCACATATATACTCTCTGCCCGCTTAGAGATTGATAAAGTAAACCAACTCTTTGGTTTAGAACTTCCTGAGAGTGAAGATTATATGACAGTTGGTGGACTTATTCTTCATGAATACGAAAATTTCCCCAAGTTGAACGAAATAGTTAGGATAGACAACTTTGAGTTTAAAATTATAAAGAATACAATGACTAAAATAGAGCTTGTGAAATTAAAAGTCCTAGATTGATTTTAACTTTTTTATCGCAAAAGCCCTTTTTGTCTTATCTTTTTTGTAATTTTGTGCGCTAAAGTGGTTAGGCTGCTTATGGTTAATCTTATCGATGCCGATAGAAGCTTTATCAAATTTACTTTATAGTGCAATATTATTTTTGCCTTTTAGTGTCAATGACACTATGTACGGCAATTTTAAATAAAGCTCTTTAATATAAAATTTTGAAAAAATAATAATAATCAAATAAAACAAATTAATGGCAGCATTAGGTAAAATTAGAAGTCATGGTGCGTTACTGGTAGGAGTTATCGGTTTGGCACTTTTGGCATTTATTGCCGAAGAAGGTTTCCGTTCTTGTGATTCCGCTAAGAATGAAAGTCGCCAACAGATTGGTGAAGTACTCGGCAAAAAAGTGAACATGCAGGAATATCAAAAACTTGTGGATGAGTTCACTAATGTGATTAAGTACACACAGGGTCGCGAAAACTTGACTGATGAAGAATTAAATCAAGTTAAGGATCAGGTTTGGCAGACTTATGTTCAGAACAAGATAATAGAGAATGAAGCTAAGAAGTTAGGTTTAACAGTAACAGACAAGGAACTTGAAAATGTTTTGACCCAGGGTACTAACCCAATGCTTTTGCAGACTCCATTCGTAAACCAGCAGACTGGACGATTTGATGCAAATGTACTTAAGAAATTCTTAAATGAGTATAAGTCAGCAAAGACTCAGAATTCTCAGCTTGCAGAACAGTATGAAGGTATATATTCTTTTTGGACATTTATAGAGAAATCTTTGCGTCAGCAATTATTGGCTACAAAATATCAAGCGCTTTTCGCAAATTGCTTCCTCTCAAATCCGATTTCTGCGAAAAAAGCATTCACTGATAACAATGAGGAAAGCAATATTCAGCTAGCTGCTTTCCCTTATTCTGACATCAACGACAATAGCGTTAAAGTATCAGATTCAGATCTTAAGTCAAAGTACGACGAGATTAAACCACGCTTTAAACAATATGTTGAAACTCGTGATATTAAGTATGTTGATTTCCAAGTTACAGCTTCTGCTGCTGATAAAGCCGCTTTGCAGAAAGAGTTCTCTCAATACGCTAGTGAGCTTGCCACCGTGGCAGATCCAACTCAGCTAATGCACAAGAGCACTTCTTTGGTAAACTATCTTGGTATACCTCAGAATAAGTCTGCATTTCCTTCTGATATAGCTTCACGTCTAGACTCAATTGCAGTTGGAACAACCACAGGTGTGATTGAAAACAAACAGGATAATACCTTAAATATTATACGCTTACTTTCTAAAGAACAACTGCCAGACTCCGTTGAGTTCAGAGCTATTCAGGTTGCTGCCGCAACAAATGATGAGGCGAAGACGAAGGCAGATAGTATTTATACAGCGCTTAAAGGCGGAGCTGATTTCGAAACGTTGGCTAAGAAGTATGGACAAACAGGTGCAAAGCAGTGGATTACTTCAAGTCAGTATCAGAACGCTCCTACTATAGATGCTGATTCTAAAGAATATCTTAATGCGCTTAACAAACTTGGCGTTAATGAGTTGAAAGATATTGCAATGCAGCAGGGACACTTGATCCTTCAGGTCACAGATCGTAAGGCTCTTAATACTAAATTCGTTGCAGCTGTTATAAAGAAGGAAATAAAGTTCTCGAAAGATACCTACAATGCTGCTTTCAATAAGTTCAGTCAGTTTGTAAGCGAAAATCAGTCGCTTGAAAAGATGGAAAAGAATGCCGGTAAATATGGATATAACGTTCAAGAACGTAAAAACGTTACTACAGGTGAACATTATGTAGCCGGTGTTCGAGGAACTCGCGAAGCAATGAAATGGTTGTTTGACGCCAAAGATGGAAATATTTCACCTCTTTATGAGTGTGGTGACAATGATCACTTGCTTGTTCTTGCCTTGACAAAAACAAATGAGAAGGGATATCGTTCTCTTGAAGATGCAGAGGTCAAGGAGTATGTCAAGATGGAAGTCATAAAAGACAAGAAAGCAGAACAAATTATGGCCAAGATAAAAGGTGTTAACTCTATTGCTGCAGCTAAGGCAAAAGGTGGTAAAATTACTGACCTCAACCAAGTGTCGTTCGCATCCCCTGCTTTTGTTACATTAACAGGTTCTAGCGAACCCGCTTTGAGTGGTGCTGTCGCAGCAACTGCTAAGGGCAAGTTTGTTTCACATGCTGTTAAGGGTCAAGCTGGTGTATACCTCTTCAAAGTTAATAGCAAGGGTATGCGCGCTGGAAGCAAGTATGATGAAAAGCAATACGAGCAGATGCTAAAGCAGAAGGCAATGCAGTATGCAAGTAATTTCATGCAGGAGCTTTATTTCAAGGCAGATGTTGTTGACAACAGATATCTCTTCTTCTAAAGAAATCTGAAAATGGAATTATTTTGACTCCCCAAAACGAAACTATTAAGTGAGATTTTTGAATCTAAGTTCTATGTCTTAGTGTTGACATGAGAATAGATATTTATAGAATGGTGTTTGTCATTTTTGTGACAAACACTATTTTTTTGTTATAAGGTTTTCATATTCAAGGAAAATAAGTTAATTTTGTGACGTGTTTAAGCCAGTGAGGCTTTGTAAAATCCTATGAAAACACATGCAATACAAACTTTAAAACATAATACTTATGGTAACGCTATCACCAAACGATTTAGATCAACTGAAACAAAAAGGTATTTCTCAAGCTCAAATTGAGCGTCAACTAGACGAGTTCAAAACGGGATTTCCCTTTCTAAAACTAGAAGCGGCTGCTTCAATAGGCAAAGGCATTGTTTCACCTTCTGAAGATGAGATTAAAAAATATATTGAATCATGGAATGAATACAAAAAAGGTGGAAAGAAAATAATGAAGTTTGTGCCGGCTAGCGGTGCAGCAAGCAGAATGTTCAAGAATCTTTTTGCCTTTCTTGATGTAAATAGTGATGAGCCTACTACAGATTTCGAGAAGGAATTTTTTGCAAATATTTCCAAGTTCGCGTTCTTTAACGAACTAGATACTACATGTAAGAAGAACGATGGTCTTGGCGTCGCAGAATTGATGGCTTCAGGAAAATATAAACCTATTGTTGAAAATCTGTTAGCCTCACGAGGTCTTAATTATGGTCAATTGCCCAAAGGTTTACTGCTTTTCCATAGTTATTCAGATGGTGTTCGCACTCCATTGGAAGAACATTTGGTTGAAGGTGCCTTGTATGCCGACTCTGAAGGTGTTGTCCATTTACATTATACTGTAAGTCCCGAGCACCAAGCACTTTTTGAAGCAAAAGTTTCTGAAACAAAGAGCAAGTATGAAAACATTTATAATGTAAAATACGATATAAGTTTTTCTGTTCAGAAACCTTCTACAGACACAATTGCAGTTAATCCTGATAATACACCTTTCCGAAACTCAGATGGTTCGTTGTTGTTTCGTCCGGGCGGTCATGGCGCACTCATAGAAAATCTAAACGAAATAGACGCAGATGTCGTTTTCATAAAGAATATAGATAATGTAGTTCCTGATAGAATAAAGGATGATACAGTAACCTACAAACAGGTAATAGCAGGAATTCTTGTTGAGCTACAAGCGAGAACTTTTGAATATGTCAAAGTTTTGGAGTCAGGTGTTTATGATCATGCCAAGTTAGAAGAGATAATTCGTTTTCTTCAGCGTGACCTTTGTTGCCGTAAGTCAGACATTAAGGAACTTGAGGATGCAGAACTCGTTGTTTATCTCAAGAAAAAACTTAACCGTCCGATGCGCGTTTGTGGAGTCGTAAAAAATGTTGGTGAACCCGGTGGAGGTCCATTCCTTACTTATAATGCAGATGGAACGGTAAGTTTGCAGATATTGGAAAGTAGCCAGATAGATAAAAATAATACAGAATACATGAAGATGTTTACTGAGGGCACTCACTTCAATCCTGTAGACCTTGTTTGTGCAACAAAGGATGTTAATGGGAATAATTTCAATTTGCCAGACTATGTTGATCGTTCAACATGCTTTATTAGTAGTAAGAGTAAGAATGGTAAGGAACTGAAAGCATTGGAGTTGCCCGGGCTTTGGAACGGAGCTATGAGTGATTGGAATACTGTTTTTGTAGAAGTCCCATTGTCCACGTTTAATCCCGTCAAGACTGTAAATGATTTGTTGAGGGAACAGCATCAATAACAATATCATATATGAAAAATCCAACCAATTAATATAGAAATTAAAGAACCTAATAATGTACAAGGCAGTCCAGCTTAATGTTGTGGCTGCCTTTATTTTTTGTGCAATCAGGGTATAAACGTTGCTTTAGTAATTAAGATACGATGAAGAACTGAATTTAGAAAAAAACGGCAACTTGCGGCTTTTTCTACTTCTTCCAGCGTACTTTTGATTTTATCCCCGTTTGCTTTTTATCCTGTTCCCGCATCGTGTTTTGCGTAAAGAAATAGTGGAATTTTATAAACGCAAATAAATTGTAAACTCAAAGGTGCCAAAGGCTAAATTATGTTTAATTTGTTTTGAGTGTAAATAAATTGCATTATCTTTGCAATGTATAAAGAAATTTTCAATTTTCATCACATTTGCGATTTGTCCATTGCTTTCATCCTCCGTTATTAAACGGAAAAGTGCTTAACTAGTCGTGATATAATTGTGCCTGTTTATTACTTCAATATATCCTTTTGGATGTGGTATTTTCTTGAGGCATAGTTAAAAGTAAAGTTTATAGAAGAAATATGACGAAAGCATAAAGGGGTGATGGTGTGTCGCAGAAGATGATAGCTATGTTGCATAGGGTAATAGAATTGTAGACAGGGCAGGATTAAAAGATCCTTCACAGAAACTCATTTAATAGGTATATGGCTAAATACAACATCAGAGAGAAAAAAGACAAGGACGTAACTTATCTTAATCTGGTAAATCATGATTTGATGGATACGCTCCAAAAACGCATCGTTGAATGTATCGGGAATCGTAAAATGTATAAGGAGAAAGGTTATTCAGCCAAGCGGTTGGCTTATGATATTGGTACGAACACTCGCTATGTGTCTGCTGTGTTGAATGTTCGTTTCGGAATGAATTATACATCATTTGTAAATCGTTATCGTGTTTCTGAAGCAATGATGATTTTAAAGGATGAGAAATATGAAGGCTTGACGATGGAAGATGTCAGCGCAATGGTTGGCTTTTCAAATAGGCAGTCTTTCTATGCAGCCTTTTTCCGCTTTGAGGGAATAACGCCTCGGCAGTATAAATTATCATCTGTGCCGAAGCTAGAAAACATGAAAGTGCCGGAAGCGCTTAGTTCCCAAGCATAACAATGCACTATAAAGGAAAATAAATTTTATATTATGCGATTTAAAATCGCATGCATATCTTATATATGGAAAACTACAAGTGTATAGACGAACGTTTTGCCGATATCCAAATGCTTAGATATAGGCTTGACGGTTTTGACAAACTCTCGCTTAGGCAGAAAAAACTGGTTTATTATCTATCTGAGGCAACGTTGTGGGGACGAGACATTACATTCGATCAGCATGGACGTTATAATCTGTTGATAAGGAAGCTATTTGAATGTGTATATACCTATTTTAAAGGTGATAGGACTTCTCCCGATTTTTTTGCTTTTGCGGAATATTTAAAACGTTTGTGGTTCTCCAATGGTATACACCATCATTATGGTTGCGATAAATTCGAGCCCAGTTTTTCAGAAGAATTTCTTGAGAATGCGATAAAGGATGTACCTGCCGATTGCTTAATCACTCTTACTCTTAGAGACGGCGGAAAAGTGGAAAGCAAAGAATTTACAGCCTCAAAAGCATTAAAAGAAGTGAAACGCGTCATATTTGACAAGTCGTTTATGCAGAAGAGGGTAGATATGTCAGACGGCATTGACGTTGTTGAACAATCTGCCTGTAACTTTTACGTCGGAATGTCGCAAAAAGAGGTTGAGAATTTCTATAAAGGCATGATAGATGGCACAAACCCAGAGCCTGTTTCTTATGGATTGAATACCACTTTGATAAAAGACACTACAGGAAATGTCTCAGAAGATATTTGGAAAGCAGAAGGTCTATATGGACCAGCAATCAAAAAGATTGTTTATTGGTTGGGAAAAGCAGAAGAAGTTGCCGAAAACGAGGGCCAGAAGGCGTACATACGTAGTTTGGTGGAATATTATAAAAGTGGCGACCTAAGAATCTTCAATAAGTACTGCATAGAGTGGGTAGGGGAACATTCTGCCGATATAGACTTTGTCAATGGCTTCATCGAGGTGTATGGAGATCCTCTCGGATTAAAAGGTTCGTGGGAAGGTATTGTTGAGTATAAGGATAAGGAAGCAACAAAACGTACCAAAATAATAAGTGCCAATGCGCAATGGTTTGAAGATAACTCTCCTGTAGATAGCCGTTTCAAAAAAGCAGTAGTACATGGCGTAACGGCAAATGTCGTTAGGGCGGCTATGCTTGGTGGAGACGAGTACCCTTCAACGGCAATAGGCATAAATCTTCCTAATGCCGACTGGATTCGTGCGAAGCACGGAAGCAAGAGCGTTACAATAAGTAACTTGGTAGGTGCTTATAATGAAGCAGCTCAAGGCAGTGGATTCAGAGAAGAATTTATAAACGATAAGGCTACCATAACCTTGATTGATAAGTATGGCAACATATGTGATGACCTTCATACAGACCTCCACGAGTGTCTTGGACATGGAAGTGGGCGCTTGCTTGATGGCGTTTCTCCTGATGCCTTGAAAACTTATGGCAGTACAATAGAAGAGGCCCGTGCTGACTTGTTTGGTCTCTATTATATAGCAGACAAAAAAATGCTTGAACTTGGGTTGTTAGAAAGTGCAGAGGCTTACAAAGCATCGTATTATTCGTATATGCTAAATGGTCTTATGACACAACTTGTTAGAATACAACCTGGCAACAAAATAGAAGAGGCCCATATGCGCAACCGGGCTATCATCGCAAGGTGGTGTTATGAGAAAGGTGCAAAGGGTAATGTTGTTGAACTTATACGGTCTAAAAGTGGCAAAACATATCTTGAGATACATGACTATGCGCAATTGCGCAATCTTTTTGCTTTGTTGCTTTCGGAAGTACAGCGAATAAAAAGTGAAGGAGACTATGAAGCAGCTAGATTTTTAGTTGAAAAATATGGAGTTAACATAGAGACTGCTCTACATGAGGAAGTTTTAGAACGCTACAAAAAGCTCAATCTTGCACCATATAAAGGATTTATCAATCCTGTTCTTCGTCCAGTCTATGCAGAGAACAACGAAATTACTGATATTGTGCCAGATTATTCTGAATCTTATTTCGATCAAATGCTGAGATATAGCCGTGATTATTCGGCATTGATAAGATAAAATTCGCAATCCCTGTGTTTTTATATTATTATGTCCAAAGAAAAACGATAGATAGAATATGTCCCCAATAGACGTACAGGCAACCGTAAAGGAAATCAAACGTGGCTTCATGCTGCAAATGAATGGAGTAGCTTCCGCATCAATGCGCGAGAAAGGTATTGACAAATACTTGAATTGGGGAATACAATTGCCTGCCCTTAAAGATATTGCCAATAAATATGGCAGAGATTATGATCTTGCTATTGCATTATGGAAGGAAAACGTAAGAGAATGTAAGATACTTGCCACTATGATGATGCCCCCCGAATGTATGTCGGCAGACTTGATTTCCGTATGGATGGAGCAGACTTTAACTTTGGAAATCGCTGAATATGCTACATTCAACGTATATCAATATGTTGACAACGCATCAATTTTTGCTTTTTGCTGGATAGCTTCTGAGAATGAGCTTGAAGAAGTATGTGGCTATCATCTGTTTGCATCTCTTTTCAAACGTGGCGCAGAACCTAATGAACGTGACTATAATGAATTTATAGACCAAGCTATATCGGCTCTAGGTGGAGAATCCATAATGGTTAAACATGCTGCAATGAACGCATTAAATGCCTTTGCGCAAATGGGCGACTTACAGGATCAGATTGTAGAGAATGCTTTGAAAAGGTGCATGTAAGTGCACTTTTTTATTGTATAATGGGAATAATAGAAAATAATATATTATTTTTGTACGGTTTTTGAAACTTTGGCGGTATTATCTTGCCAAATATAAAAAATAAGGAAAATCCAAAAAAACACATAAGATGAATAACGGTAAAGTAGATGTCCTGCTTGGTTTGCAGTGGGGCGACGAAGGAAAGGGAAAAGTCGTAGACGTGTTAACTCCGAACTACGATGTTGTTGCACGTTTTCAAGGCGGTCCCAACGCTGGTCATACGTTGGAATTTGAAGGGCAGAAATACGTTTTGCGCAGCATTCCTTCAGGTATTTTCCAAGGCGGTAAGACAAACATTATAGGTAATGGTGTGGTTTTGGCTCCAGACTTGTTCATGGACGAGGCAAAGGATTTGGAGAAAAGTGGCCATCCGCTTGAGGAACGCCTTAAAATTTCCAAGAAGGCCCACCTTATAATGCCTACTCATCGTCTTCTTGATGCTGCTTATGAAGCCAAAAAAGGTAAGAATAAGGTCGGTACGACCGGTAAAGGCATTGGTCCCACATATACGGACAAGGTGTCTAGAAACGGATTAAGAGTAGGAGATATCTTTGACGGTTTTGAAGAAAAGTATGCAATGCACAAGGCACGTCATGAAGAAATGCTTAAAGAACTTGGGTATACCGAATATGACATAACGGAAGTTGAAAAAAAATGGATGGAAGGCATTGAATACCTTCGTCAATTTGAAATAGTAGACTCCGAGCATGAAATTAACAAAATACTGAAGAGTGGGAAAAGCGTGCTTTGCGAAGGTGCCCAAGGCACAATGCTTGACGTTGACTTCGGAAGCTATCCATTCGTGACATCTTCAAACACAATTTGTGCTGGTGCATGTTCAGGGCTAGGTATAGGTCCAAACAAGATTGGCGAAGTGTTCGGCATTATGAAAGCTTATTGCACTCGCGTAGGTTCAGGACCATTCCCAACAGAACTTTTCGATGAGACAGGTGCTAAGATAAGAGCTTTGGGCCATGAGTATGGGGCTGTCACAGGACGTGAACGCCGTTGTGGCTGGATAGATCTTGTGGCATTGCGTTATGCAATAATGGTTAATGGCGTTACTCAGTTGATAATGATGAAGAGTGACGTTCTTGATGGATTTGATACTATTAAGGCGTGTGTGGCTTACCGTAAGGATGGTGTTGAAACACGTGACTTTCCTTATGATATAGAAAAAGGTATTGAACCTGTTTATAAAGAATTGCCAGGATGGAAGACTGACATGACAAAATTCACACAGGAAGAACAGTTCCCTAGAGAGTTCCAAGAATATATAAACTTTCTTGAGGCTGAATTGGAAACGCCTATTAAGATTATCTCTATCGGTCCAGATCGTGAGCAGACTATCGTGCGCAAATGAATTTGTCAATGAGTCTATGGTTAAATAAAAAAGAATTTGATGAATAAACCTTCTATACCTAAAGGAACGCGCGATTTTACGCCATTGGAAATGGCAAAGCGCAACTATATATTCGATACTATACGTTCTGTATATGCTCTTTATGGCTTTCGTCAAATAGAGACACCCGCTATGGAAACCCTTCAAACTCTGTTGGGAAAATATGGAGAAGAAGGGGATAAGCTACTTTTTAGAGTACTTAACAGCGGAGATTTTCTTAGTAAGGTGAATGACGAACAGTTGGCAGAACGCAACTCTCTACAGCTTTCCTCAAAAATTTGTGAGAAAGGATTGCGTTATGACCTTACCGTTCCTTTTGCTCGCTTCGTGGTAATGCACCGTGATGAAATTCAACTTCCATTCAAACGTTATCAGATTCAGCCTGTATGGAGAGCAGATCGCCCACAAAAGGGACGTTATCGCGAGTTTTATCAATGTGATGCAGATGTTGTAGGTAGCGACTCCTTGCTGAATGAAGTTGAGCTTATCCAGATAATGGACACTGTGTTCAAGCGTCTTGGAATTCGCGTTCAGATAAAAATAAACAACCGCAAACTACTTACTGGCATTGCAGAGATTGTTGGAGAAGCAGACAAAATTGTTGATATAACAGTTGCTATAGACAAACTCGACAAAATCGGACTTGATAAGGTAAATGAAGAGTTGCGAGCTGATGGAATAAGTGAAGAGGCAATAGCTAAGTTGCAGCCCGTCATTAATTTATCGGGAACAAACGAGGAAAAACTTGACGCTATGGCTGAATTCCTTGCAGAGTCGGAAATAGGGCTTAAAGGGATTGAGGAATTACGCATTATATTAGGTACTGCTATGCAGTGTGGTATCAACAATGAGCTTCAAATTGACTTAACTCTTGCTCGTGGACTAAATTATTATACAGGAGCAATCTTTGAAGTTAAAGCTCTTGACACACCTATGGGAAGTATCACAGGTGGTGGTAGGTACGATAACCTTACAGGTATCTTCGGAATGCCGGGAATTAGTGGGGTAGGCATCTCCTTCGGAGCTGACCGTATTTATGATGTTTTAAATGCCCTTGATCTTTATCCAAAAGACATAACAACTGGAACACAACTTCTTTTTATAAACTTTGGTGATAAAGAGGCTGCCTACTGCATGCCAATTGTTGCTGAGGCTCGCGCTAATGGTATACGTACAGAACTCTTCCCTGATTCAGCAAAGATGAAGAAACAAATGAGCTATGCCAATGCCAATTCAATACCGTTTGTTGCGCTTGCTGGAGATGACGAGATATGCAATGGCGTTGTAACCTTAAAAAATATGCAAACTGGAGAACAGAAAAAAGTTACTCCTAGCGAGTTGATAGAAATAGTAAAAGGTTAGAAATTATAGCATAGGCATGTAGCACATTTTAAGTTGCTGGCATGCCTATGTTGTTATTTATCTGAAAAAAATAGAAAGCACATATATACTTAAATACTAATATTATGCATAAAACTTATTATAGGAAGCGATTACGTAAAATACTGACTTGTATAACATCAGTAGTAATGGCAACAGTTTTAACATCTTTGACAGCTCCACAAAAGAAGACCATTTTTATGATAGGCGATTCGACTATGGCCAACAAAGATATAAGTGGTGATAAGCAAGAACGTGGTTGGGGTATGATGCTTATGAATTATTTTGATGAAGGTATAATAGTGGATAATCACGCAATGAACGGACGTTCCAGCAAAAGTTTTATAAGTGAAGGGCGTTGGCAAAAGGTTCTTGACAAACTTCAACCAGGTGATTATGTTATTATTCAGTTTGGTCATAATGACGAGAAAAAAGATTCCTTGAGGCATACTGACCCTGGAACAACATTTGATGAGAACTTACGAAAATTTGTTAGAGAGACTCGCGCAAAAGGTGCTTATCCAATTCTTATGAATAGTGTTGTGAGACGCAATTTTAGTGGTTCGAAGACGGCAGTAGCCGATGATGATTTGCGAGACAATACCTCCAAAAATCTTCATGAAGGCGACACTCTTATTGATACACATGGAGCTTATCTCATCTCACCCAAAACTGTGGCAGAAGAAATGGGTGTGCCATTTATTGATGCAAACAAAATTACACACGACTTGGAGCAAGGGTTAGGTGTTGAAGGTTCTAAAAAGCTTCATATGATTTTCGCACCTGGAGAAACACCGTCATTGCCAAAGGGACGGCAGGATAATACACACTATTCTATATATGGTGCGACAGAAGTGTCTTCTCGCATCGCTGATGCAATTTGTAGCAAAATCCCTGATCTTGCAGCACATAAAATTAAGAATTATGATATAATTGTTTCAGCTGAAGGTAATGGACAATTTATGAATTTGTCTAAAGCTATCGAAGCTGCACCTGCAGGAAAGAAAACAACGATTGCTATAACTGGCGGTGAATGGAAAAAACCGACATCAACAAATGGGAAAAAAATAAAGTTGTCTTTGTTGAGAGGAGCTAAATTTGTAAAATAGTGCATTTAGATTTTTGTTAAGTAAAATAATAGTTCAAGGATTGAATTGGATTAGTTCCAACAATCCTTGAACTTATTTTATGCCATTTTATAAACCACAAGTAGCAAAACATATATTATCTCAAGAAAAAAATTTGACCTAAGTCAGATTTTGATTTTTATCGCTTATGTCCTTATGAAGAAAAGGTCTAAAAAATTGTCTTGTTTAGCCATTTTTGTTAATTTTGCATGACAAAGCGTTTTAATTTTCTAACTAAATACACGTAACATTTAAAACAATGAGCGAAAAAAGAGTTTATACCTTCGGTAATGGAAAGGCTGAAGGAAAGGCAGACATGAGAAACCTGCTCGGAGGAAAAGGTGCCAATTTGGCAGAAATGAACCTCATAGGTGTTCCTGTGCCTCCTGGATTCACAATAACAACAGACGTTTGCAATGAATATTTTGAAAAGGGAAAAGACGATGTCGTTAACCTTTTGATGGATGATGTCATAGCTTCAGTTCATCATATTGAAGGTTTGATGAACAGTAAATTCGGTGATGTGGAGAATCCGTTGTTGGTCAGTGTACGTTCAGGTGCAAGAGCGTCAATGCCAGGTATGATGGATACAATATTAAACCTAGGCCTTAACGATGATGTTGTAAAGGGATTGGCAAAGAAGACAGGCAACGAACGTTTCGCTTATGATAGCTACCGCCGTTTTGTTCAGATGTATGGTGATGTAGTGTTAGGCATGAAGCCTGTAAACAAGGAAGATATTGATCCGTTTGAGGCGATTATACAGAAAGTGAAAGCTCAACGTGGCATTTCATTAGATAATGAAATGAGTGTCGACGAGCTAAAGCAGCTTGTTGAACTCTTTAAGGCTGCAATTAAGGAGCAGACAGGTAAAGACTTCCCAACAGAACCAATGGATCAACTTTGGGGAGCAATTTGTGCTGTTTTCGATAGTTGGATGAACGAGCGTGCAATACTTTACAGAAAGATGGAAGGAATTCCAGCAGAGTGGGGTACAGCAGTTTCTGTAATGGCTATGGTCTTCGGAAATATGGGTGATACTTCAGCTACAGGAGTATGCTTCAGCCGAGACGCAGCTACTGGAGAAAATGTATTCAATGGTGAATATTTGGTTAATGCACAAGGTGAAGATGTTGTTGCAGGTATACGTACTCCTCAGCAGATAACCAAGGTCGGATCTTTGAAATGGGCAGCTCAGCAGCAGATACCAGAAGAGGAACGTGCTTCGAAATATCCTTCAATGGAAGAGGCAATGCCAGAAATTTACGCACAGCTTAATGAATTGCAAGATAAACTAGAGCACCATTATCATGATATGCAGGATATGGAATTCACTGTTCAAGAAGGTAAATTGTGGTTCTTGCAGACTCGTAATGGTAAACGTACTGGTACTGCTATGGTTAAGATCGCTATGGATCTTTTGCGCGAAGGGGAAATTGATGAAAAGACTGCTCTTGAACGCTGCGAGCCAAATAAACTTGATGAACTTCTACACCCAATCTTTGATAAAGATGCACAAAAGAAGGCAAAGGTGTTGACGCGCGGTCTTCCTGCTTCACCTGGTGCTGCTTGCGGACAGATAGTATTCTTTGCCGATGACGCAGAGAAATGGCATAAAGCTGGACACAACGTTGTTATGGTACGTATAGAAACCAGTCCGGAAGATTTGGCGGGTATGGCTGCAGCCGAAGGTATTGTAACTGCTCGTGGAGGTATGACTTCGCATGCTGCTGTTGTTGCTCGTGGTATGGGTAAATGTTGCGTTTCTGGTGCTGGTGCACTTAACGTAGATTACAAGAAAAGAACTGTTGAGATAGACGGAATTATTCTTAAGGAAGGTGATTATATTTCTTTGAATGGTTCTACTGGTGAAGTCTATTTTGGTGAAGTTAAAACAAAACCTGCAGAAGTTACTGGTGATTTCGCAGACTTGATGACACTATGTAACAAGTATACAAAACTTGTTGTACGTACAAATGCTGATACTCCACATGATGCTGAAGTAGCACGTAAGTTTGGTGCTGTAGGTATTGGACTATGTCGTACAGAACATATGTTCTTTGATAACGAAAAAATAAAGGCAATGCGTGAGATGATCCTTTCCGATACCGTTGAGGGGCGTAAGAAAGCTTTGGAAAAACTTCTGCCGTATCAACAGAAAGATTTCTACGGAATTCTTAAAGCAATGGACGGTTGTCCTGTAAACATACGTTTGCTTGACCCACCACTTCATGAGTTTGTTCCCCATGATCTTGAAGGTCAGGAAGCTATGGCTAAAGAAATGGGTGTTACCGTTCTTGAGATACAGCAGCGCGTTAATAGTTTGAGTGAGCATAATCCGATGCTCGGTCATCGTGGTTGCCGCCTTGGAAATACATATCCGGAAATAACTGAAATGCAGACAAAGGCTATCTTAGGCGCTGCTATTCAGCTTAAGAAAGAAGGTCTTGATCCACGACCGGAGATTATGGTGCCACTTATTGGCATTGTAAACGAATTTGATATGCAGGAGAAAGTGATTCGTGAAACTGCCAAGGCTCTCTTTGAACAGGAAGGTATAGAGATTCCATTCCGTGTCGGAACGATGATAGAAATACCTCGTGCCGCCCTAACTGCTGACTATATCGCTGCGAAGGCTGAATATTTCAGTTTCGGTACAAACGACCTTACACAGATGACATTTGGATATAGTCGTGACGATATTGCAAGTTTCTTGCCTGTATATCTTGACAAGAAGATTCTAAATGTTGACCCATTCCAAGTGCTTGATCAAAATGGTGTTGGTCAACTAATTGAAATGGCTGTTGAAAAGGGACGTAAAACGCGTCCATCTTTAACATGCGGAATTTGTGGTGAACATGGTGGTGAACCATCTTCTGTTAAGTTCTGTCATCGAGTTGGACTTAACTATGTAAGTTGCTCACCATTCCGTGTGCCGATAGCAAGATTGGCAGCGGCGCAGGCTGC